>NZ_JBHVUY010000001.1:2485363-2608959 GCF_042883865.1 Paenibacillus sp. NPDC058174 | reverse complement strand
CGCACTTCCATTTTACCAAGAAACGGTTTCTTTTTGTTTGACAATATGAAGAAGGGGCGTCCCTAAGTCATTTATGACTTTTGGGACAGCCCCTTAGCAGTTAAGAGCCTGCCAATTCCTTCATCGCGCTGTCTACATCAGGGTAACGGAACTGAAAGCCCAGTTCCAGCGCCTTGCGAGGAAGCGCGCGTTGACCGTCTAGCAGCAGAGAGGACATTTCTCCAAGGACAGTCTTCATGAGGAATGCAGGGATGGGGAACCAATGCGGCCTGTGGAATGCTTTTCCCAGTGCCCGCCCGAAATCTTCATTCGTTACCGGTGCAGGCGCGGAGCCGTTGACAGGCCCTTGCACCTCGCGATTGTCCAGACAAAAAAGAATAAGCCGAATCATGTCCTCAAGATGAATCCACGAGAGCCACTGCTTTCCGCTTCCGATCGGTCCGCCGCCATATAGCTTATAGGGCAGCGCCATTAGCGGGAATGCCCCTCCTTTGCTGTTCAAGACAACGCCAACGCGGAGCTTGACCAGCCGTTCGACTTCGATAGCGTTAGCTGCTTTTTCCCATTGTCTAACGACACCAGACAAGAAATCGGTCGTATTCATCGGACTCGACTCGTCGAACGTTTCGCTTAATGAGCTGCCATATGCAGAAATGCCGGAGGCGTTAATGACGACCTCCGGCTTTTGTCTAAGCTCTTGAACAATGCGTGCGATGCGGGCGGTTGCATGGAGCCTGGATTCTAGCACACGCTGTTTGGCAACTGCTGTCCACCGCTGATTGATCGATTCTCCCGCCAGATTAATAATGGCCTGTACGCCCTCCAGCTTGGAGGGCTGCTCAGCGAGTTCAGTCCAGGTTATATAATACAAACCTTTGGCTGCCTGTGCCCCTGGAGATTTCGCGGTTCTGGAAATAATCCATACTTCATCCTGCCGTTCAAGCAGCGCTTTTACAAGCGCTGTGCCGACAAATCCAGTTCCTCCTGCAATCGCAACCCGCATCCGCCACTCATCCTTTATCGATTAAAGTTTCTCCAGCTTGCTTAAGTAAAGCAAAGTCATGCCATCGATATTTTTTTCGGTATATTCGATTTTAATTTTATCATCGGGTTTGAGCTTGTTCAATGTGTCAGTAAAGGCATCAGTAATCTGTAGAACAAGCGGATTTCCGTCCACAGTGACCTCGATGCTGGTCGTATCGACCTGTCCGCCGTATACGCCTTCTTTGGCAATTGCCGCCGAATTGTCAGGGCTATTGCTGCCTTTATCCGTTGCTGGAGTGTCCGGGGAACCCGTTCCAGTCTCATTTACGCCGTTATTATTGTTTCCATTGCTGCTGCCGTTTTCTGTAGTTTCATTGCTTTCGGAATCCGGTGTAGGCGTAGCATCGCTAGGCTGTTCAGTCACTTGATTCTGATTACTCTGATTGTTCTGGTTTGGCTTGTCCGTATTGCCTGATGCGCAAGCTGAGGCTGTCAGCATGATAGCCAGCAGAACGGCGCTTGTAGCAACTACGCCCTTCTTATTCTTTCTCTTTGTTGTATTCATAACAACCACCTCCTGCCCTTATTAACGAAAAGGAATGCTTTTGGTTACATTTTTTCGTTAATTCTAGACCTTAGACCTATTTATTTAAAAGATGACTATAGGGTGCATAGTCGATCCCTTTGCGTTCGAGAAAGTTAACCAAGCTGCGGTAATCGCGTTTTGGCGTAGCGCGTATGTAGCCTTCAATACAATGGTCGCGAGTGACCTCATTGGCGCCGTAATCAATGGCGACTTGGCCGATTTTGGCCGCTATGGAATGTTTGGCAATATCGCGAAAGGCGGTAGGAACTGGAGACACCAGCTCATCGAGAAAATGCTTCGACTCCTCCGTCCACATGCTGCGGCTGCGTTCCACCCAATAATTTTGCCAATCGAGCTTGGATTTGCCATCGCGCTGCGGAAGCACCTTCAGAAATTTACGGAACATGAAAAATCCGCCGATAGCCATAGCTCCAACCATGACAACCGCCCAAAAAATGATGAAAAACATAAACCAATCTGGAGCTGATTTCATCTTATCCCTTCACCTCAGCATGAATTATACCGTATTCCACAATTTATTTCGACATTATCGAAAAAATCCTTATTACATAAAGGTTCAGAGGGAGAGGGGCTTAATCAGTGCCTAAATTTCCTCGTTGCTATCTCCCAGCTCTCGCTATACTTTTCTTAATTCAAAGAGAGCAGGTTGATGGGGAGCATTCAGTTTTGAAGAAAATCACTTCTTCTTTTTGAAAACACCAAGTAACACTGCAAAAATAATGACTACAATAATGAAACCACTCATTGAGATCACCGCCCTTTTTTGAGATTATAGCATGGCCTGCATGATTATAGAGAAGTGAAATAAAGCAGGTTTAAATAGATATTCAGCCACAGTTCCTTGTACATAAAACATTAGTGTGCGTCACAGGAAAAACACGAAAACTAATTTCCTATATATATCAAGGTTTTTGAGTGACTGGAGATTTAGTTTGCGTTGCGGCGGTCTTACTAGATTTATTTCGACATTCCTTGTAAAATAAGGTTTGATCAACCGAAAGGGGCGTTTATTAATGTTGAAAATCGGTTCCCATGTTTCTTTTTCGGACAAAGGCCTTTTGACTGCAACTGAGGAAGCTGTAACATACGGTTCGAGCACCTTCATGATTTATACCGGGGCACCGCAAAACACCCGGAGAAAACCGATCGAATCTCTATATATTGAAGAAGGCAAATCGGCAATGGACAAGGCCGGCATCGGCGAGATCGTCGTACATGCTCCTTACATTGTTAATCTGGGGTCCTATAAGGATTCTACATTTGATCTAGCTGTTCAATTTCTGCAAGAGGAAATCCGTCGTACCGATGCGATCGGCGTCCGCAATATCGTGCTTCATCCTGGCGCGTATACGGACAAGGATGCGGAGTACGGCATTGCCCGGATCGCAGAGGGCTTGAACCTTGTGCTGGAAGGCACGAAGGAAACGAAGGTCAATATTGCGCTTGAGACGATGGCCGGCAAAGGTACGGAGATCGGCCGCAGCTTCGAGGAGCTGGCGCAAATTATCGAGAAGGTCGGATTGAATGACCGCCTTACGGTATGCATGGACACTTGCCATATGCACGATGCAGGCTATGACCTGATTGGCGACTTGGATGGCACGCTTGAGCAGTTTGACAAGATTGTCGGTCTCAATCGCGTCGCTATCGTGCATGTTAATGACAGCAAAAATCCGCGCGGTGCAGGCAAGGACCGTCATGCTCCGGTTGGCGCAGGCTGGCTGGGCTACGACGCCATTCGTTCGATCGTTCATCACGATGCACTCGCTGGCCGTCCATTTATATTGGAAACGCCATGGATCGGCAAGACGGATAAAACGCAGCGTCCGATGTATGAAGCGGAAATCGCTTTACTCCGCGGCGATGCTGCAGAACGCTTCGGCGATTCGTTCTTCGACCATGTTGAGCGTCTGCATCATTTCTTCGGCAAGCAAGAGGTTGACCACCGCGATTTCGTACTCGGCACATGGGATGTGCTGAAAAACGATGCCAAAGCGAAGAAAGCCGATCCGCGTGAGCCGATGGAGCGTTTGTATGATCTTGTAGCGGAAAGCGATGCGCTTCCTGGCGATCTCTCCGAGGAGCAAATCAACCAGCGCATTACAGCGTGGTTTGCCGGCAAGCAATTGCTGGTCAACGCATAGATTTTTAAGAGAACGTCTTTGCTTCGCCCAGCCATCATGGAGGCGAAGCAAAGCTCTTTTATTAGGATAAAGCTTATAAATTTACTTATTTCAATCAAAACTAAACAAATTAGAAGTCAAGGAAGGAAGTTACTGTACATGTCTTCAAGCCAAGCCCAAGCCTCCGCTCCAAACAGCGGACGCGCCCGTATGCTCATCTCTTGTCCGGACCGGCCGGGTATCGTAGCAGCCGTTTCGCATTTTCTGTATGAGCACGGTGCCAACATCGTTTCATCCGATCAGTATACGATGGATCCTGTTGGCGGAATGTTTTTTATCCGATTTGAATTTGATCTGAACGACCTCGACAAAGAGCTTCCAGTGCTTGTCGAGGATTTTGCGCGCGTAGCTGACCGTTTCGAGATGAAATGGCATACATTCCGCGCCAGCCGCAAGAAGCGTCTTGCGATCTTCGTCTCCAAAGAGGATCACTGTCTGATGGAGCTGCTGTGGCAGTGGAAAGCGGGCGATCTGAATGCCGACATTTCCATGGTTATCAGTAACCACTTGGACATGAAGGAAATGGTCGAATCCTTCGGCATTCCCTATCATCATGTTCCAGTAACGGCTGATACGAAAGCAGAAGCCGAGCGCAAACAGATGGAGCTTGTGTCCGATAAGGCGGATCTTATCGTCCTTGCCCGCTATATGCAGATCATTACACCGAAATTTATCGAGGTATTCCCTAACCGGATCATCAATATCCACCATTCGTTCTTGCCAGCTTTCGTTGGCGGCAAGCCGTATGCGCAAGCTTACAACCGCGGCGTGAAAATCATCGGCGCAACCGCTCACTATGTGACGGAGGAGCTTGATGGCGGACCGATCATTGAGCAGGACGTTCAGCGTGTTACCCATCGCGACGATGTAGAGGAGCTGAAGCGCATTGGACGGACGATTGAGCGGGTTGTGCTGGCTCGTGCCGTGAAGTGGCACACGGAAGACCGGATCATCGTACATCAGAACAAAACCGTGGTGTTCAACTAGAATCGTTCGGGTTTAAGCCCTTTCATTCTTGAAATTGGGATGGCAAACGCCAGATCGGAATGGTACAATATTCAAAGCCATTGCGCTACAACTCGCGCTATATAAACAAATTAGAGAGAATGCAACATCGCTTCAACCAATGGATCTTTAGGAGGAAATAAGAATGACAGTTACTCAGAAATCGATTGACCAGCTTTCGATTGACACGATCCGTACGCTTGCTATCGACGCAATCGACAAAGCGAATTCCGGACATCCGGGCATGCCTATGGGCGCTGCTCCGATGGGCTATCAGCTTTTTGCTAAAAACATGGTGCACAATCCGTCCAACCCGACTTGGATCAACCGCGACCGTTTCGTCTTGTCGGCTGGTCACGGCTCGATGCTGTTGTACAGCTTGCTGCATCTGTCCGGATACGATCTTCCGATCGAAGAACTGAAAAATTTCCGCCAATGGGGCTCCCTGACACCGGGTCACCCGGAAGTTGGACATACAGCTGGCGTTGACGCGACTACAGGTCCGCTTGGACAAGGTATCGCGATGGCAGTGGGTATGGCTATGGCAGAAGCGCACCTCGGCGCTACTTATAACAAAGAAGACTTTAACGTAGTGGATCACTATACGTATTCGATCTGCGGCGACGGCGACTTAATGGAAGGCATCTCCCACGAGGCAGCTTCCCTTGCAGGCCACTTGCAGCTCGGCAAGCTCGTTGTGCTGTATGATTCCAATGATATTTCCCTCGATGGCGAGCTGAGCTTGTCCTACTCCGAGACAGTACAGAAGCGTTTTGAAGGCTACGGCTGGCAAGTGCTTCGCGTACAAGACGGCAACGATCTGGGCGCTTTGTCCAAGGCAGTTGCAGAGGCGCAAGCTGAGACAGGCAAACCGACGCTGATCGAAGTAAAAACAGTTATCGGCTACGGCAGCCCGAACAAGCAAGGCAAAGGCGGCCATGGCGGTACGCACGGTTCCCCGCTTGGCGCTGACGAAACGAAGCTGACGAAGCAATTCTACGGCTGGTCGGAAGATCACTCGTTCTTTGTTCCGGATGAAGTTCGCGCCCACTTTGCTGAAGTGAAGCAAAACGGCGAGAAAGCAAACGCACAATGGGACGAGCTGTTTGCAGCTTACAAACAAGCAAATCCTGAGCTTGCGAAGCAATTCGAGCTGGCGATCTCCGGCGAGCTGCCAGAAGGCTGGGATGCTGAACTTCCTGCTTACACAACGGAAGACAAGCCATTGTCGACTCGCGTAGCTTCTGGTAATGCACTGAACGGACTTGTGAAAAACGTTCCTCAGCTCGCAGGCGGCTCCGCTGACCTTGAGAGCTCGACGATGACCCACTTGAAGGGCCTTGCGCAATTCAAACCGGGCAGCTACGAAGGCCGCAACATTTACTTCGGCGTTCGTGAATTCGGCATGGCGGCAGCAATGAACGGCATCAGCCTTCATGGCGGCGTAAAAGTGTTCGGCGGTACGTTCTTCGTATTTACCGATTACCTCCGTCCAGCCGTTCGTCTGGCTTCCATTATGAAGCAACCGGTTGTGTATGTACTGACGCATGACAGTATTGCAGTCGGCGAAGACGGCCCTACTCACGAGCCGATCGAGCAGTTGGCTTCGATCCGTATTATTCCTGGTCTGACTGTAATCCGTCCTGCTGACGGCAATGAAACTTCGGCTGCATGGGCTTATGCGGTTGAGAACAAGGAAAATCCGGTGGCGCTCGTTCTGACGCGTCAAAACCTGCCAATCCTTGAAGGCGCAGTATCGAATGTCCGCGAAGGCATCCGCCGGGGCGCATACGTTGTATCCGATGCAGCGAACGGCAAGCCGCAAGCGCAAATTATCGCTACAGGTTCCGAAGTTCAACTGGCTGTTGCCGCTCAAAAAGCGCTGGCTGAAGAAGGCATCGCAGTTCGCGTAATCAGCATGCCAAGCTGGGATCTGTTCGACAAGCAGGACAAAGCGTACAAAGATTCCGTTCTGCTGCCGGAAGTTAAAGCGCGCGTAGCGGTTGAGATGGCTCATCCGTTTGGCTGGGAGCGTTATGTAGGCGACCAAGGTACAATCATCGGTATTGACACCTTCGGCGCTTCGGCCCCTGGCGACCGCGTCATCAAGGAATACGGCTTCACCGTTGAAAACGTAGTAGCAAAAGTAAAAGCTGTACTGTAGAGGAGCTAACCGACATGTCGCAATTTGAAAATGTAACGATCGTCAAAGAAGCTAACGTTTACTTTGACGGCAAAGTAACAAGCCGCGCTGTACTGTTCGCGGACGGAACGAAAAAGACGCTGGGTATCATGCTCCCAGGCGACTATGAGTTCGGAACAGATTGCGTTGAAATTATGGAAATTCTTGCAGGTGATTTGAAAGTGCTGCTCCCAGGCGAAACCGAGTGGCTGCACATTCAAGGCAAAGGCGAGTTTACCGTGCCGGCAAATACGAAGTTCAAGCTGCAAGTAGCGGCTGTGTCTGACTACTGCTGCTCCTACATCTACGAATAGCATTGATCCAATGCTGAAAAAGCTGCTCCGCCTGTTGGCGGAGCAGCTTTTTTCATTCTTATTGCTATCAATGGCACAATTAAAATGCAAAAGTGCAGGCTGAAATCTGTTTTTCCGATGATTTACCGCATCAAAATGCAAAAGTGCAGGTTGATCGGCGTAAAAAGCCCGATTCTAGCGAATTACAGCGATTTCAAATGTACATTTGCATTTTGATCACGATTTAAAGCATTTTGGGGCTCATCAAAATGTATATTTGCATTTTGCTACCCGTTAGGCGCCGATAGATTAGTTAGATCCGGGGGTTCAGCATTTAGTGGCTGCTGTTAAATAAAGGCTCACTAATAGTAGTTTGCCGTTTTCCGCCGTCTTCAGAAAATCTTTAGTTTTTTCTGCACTTTGTCTGAAACTTTTCTCTGTAAGATGAGGACAGTCGATATGAGAGTGAAGGAGAGAAGCTAGATGAAGACGATGCAAGAGAAGGTTCTGTTTCTGCAAAAATTTTCGCGGCAGCCCCGGATGATTGGCAGCATTACGCCTAGTTCCAGCTTTTTGGCGAATGCGATGTTACGCTCTATACCTTGGGGGCAAGTTAATGCGGTGGCGGAGCTGGGAGCAGGTACGGGCGCGATAACAAAACGGCTGGGCCAATATGCGGAGGAACCAACAAAGGTGCTGCTGTTCGAGCAGGAACCGGAGCTTTTTCACAAGCTAAAAATACAGTACCCCTCATATGACATTCACCCGGACGCACGTTTTCTCACTCAAACGCTCCAGAAATCCGGAATTGACGGGCTGGATTGCATCATTTCCGGCCTGCCCTTTTATAATTTCCCGCAATTAATGCGTGACCAGCTTATGAAACAGATTCACAGCTCTCTGAAGCCTGGCGGCATGTTCGTCGCCTTTCAATATTCGCTGCAAATGCGGAGACAGTTCAGCAGCTATTTCGAAATGGAACGAATCCGCTTTATGCCGCTCAACATTCCTCCCGCTTTTATTTATATTTGCAGGAAAAGGAAGGACGCTTAACATCATTTCACGATTTATGGTAATTTGGAGGGAGGAGGGATTATCAAATGGCTCAGCATATTGTTATTGCCGACGACGATTTGGAAATACGGGATGTGCTTCGCATCTATTTGCAGAACGAAGGCTACCGCGTAACAGAGGCGGAGGACGGCCTGCAAGCGCTGGAGATCGTCCGGACGGAGCCGGTTGACCTCCTGATACTCGACGTCATGATGCCGCGGATGGACGGGATTAGAGCCTGTATGACCATCAGGGAGTCGTCAGACCTGCCGATTATCATGCTCTCAGCAAAAGCCGAGCCAATCGATAAAATTGACGGCTTGACGACGGGAGCAGACGATTATGTGTCGAAGCCATTTAATCCGCTGGAGCTGATCGCTAGGGTTAAAGCCCGGCTCAGAAGGCATGTCTCCCAGAACCGCGCCGCAGCCAGCAATGACAAGGTTATCGAGCTTGGAGAGCTTGTTATTGACCGGCAGCGTCACACAGTCCGGCTAAGGGGCCGGGAAATCCCTTTTACGCCTATTGAGTTTTCCATACTTGAGCTGATGGCAAGCCATCCGGGTATTGTTTTCAATGCCGAAAGGCTTTATCAAAGTATTTGGAACGATGACAAGTACATTAGCGACAATACGATTATGGTGCATATCCGCAATATCCGTGCCAAAATCGAGGATCGGCCGCGCGAGCCGAAATATATAAAAACCGTATGGGGAGTGGGATATAAAATTGAGTAAAAACTCCCTCTTTGCCTGGCGCCGGAGCATTCGGGTCCGCATTATCGGCTGGCTTCTGCTCAGCTTCATTTTTGCCAATCTTTTGACAAGCGTCATTGAGTTCTATTTCCCCTATTTCAAAACCGGTACACCACTCATGAATGTGCTGGCGTTTTGGATGTTTATTATTTGTTTTTTATTGTTTTTCTTTTTGCTGACACGAGGTCTCGTACGGTATCTAAGAAGGATAGCTGACGGGCTGATGTCCATCGCGGGAGGCAGTCTGGGGCATCGTGTTCCAGACGGTCGGAGGGACGAGCTGGGCGACGTATCGCGGAATATTAACTATATGGCGGAGCAGCTGGAACTGACGATGACGAAGGAACGGGAGATGGAACGGTCGAAAATGGAGCTTATTACAAATGTCTCCCACGACCTGCGGACTCCGCTGACCAGCCTGATTGGCTATCTCAACCTATTAAAGCAAGAGGATGGCGGATTGACAGGTGAGCAAAAGCGGTATGTAGACAGCGCTTATTATAAGTCCGAGCAATTGCGGACATTAATTGAAGAATTGTTCGAATATACGCGTCTTACTGGTGGGGGCGTTCGGCTCTCCTTGGAGACGATCGATTTGCATAAATTGATTGAGCAGGTCATTACGGAAATCGAGCCGCTTGCTGAGGAGCAAGAGCTGATCATTCGCAGGCTCCAGCCTTATCGTGCTTTGCCTGCCGACATAGATCCGGATCTATTCGTACGGGTCATCGATAATTTGCTGATGAATGCACTTAAATTCGCCTCTAAGCCTGGGGAGATAAAGATAGGGATCTGGAATCGCGATAGAGAGATTGAGATTAAAGTCATAAACGAAGGAAAGCCGCTTCCTCATGAGGATGGAGAGCAGTTGTTTGACCGTTTTTATAAAGGAGACTCCTCGCGGGGTGAAGGGGCAAACGGCAAATCTGGCGGCGCAGGCCTTGGGCTTTCAATCGCACGCAACATCGTAGAGCTGCATGGCGGGAAGCTGTTTCTTCAATATGAAGACGGTGTTTACAGCTTTACGATTCAAATTCCGCAGCGGAGTGCCGAAAGTCACAATTCCGCAAACGAATCGTCATAGATTCGTGACATCGAGCGGCGGAACCGAATTGTTTTGCCCCGCCAAATCAGATAAGGTAAGGGTATACATTGGTTACGAAGGAGAGTTCGATGAAGGAACGCAACTATACGCCGTTAATCGCCGTTTTGTCGGTGGTTCTTGTACTGGTCATTACTGTATTGTTTTTTCTGCCGGCTTATGACGGGGAGATTCACTTTGATGTGACGCTTCTGCCGCTGCTGAATGCGGTGTTCAACAGCTTCACTTTTATTACGCTGCTGGTCGCTTTGATCGCGATTCTGAAAAAGAACGTCAAAATGCATAAACTTTTCATTGCGGCAGCTTTTACGTCTACGACGCTGTTTCTTATTTCGTACGTGACCTATCACTATTTGACGGAATCGACGAAATATGGCGGCAGCGGCGTGCTGAAGGGAATATACTTCTTCGTTCTAATCACACATATTTTGCTGGCTATCGTCATTGTGCCGCTTGCCCTTCTGTCGGTCGCGCGTGGCCTGAACATGCAGATCGAGAAGCACCGCAAAATTGCGCGCTGGACGATGCCGATTTGGCTGTACGTCAGCTTTACAGGCGTTGTCGTTTACTTAATGATTTCCCCTTATTATTAAAAATCAGCGCGGTGAACGGAGCGGGATCGTTTCTCATATCGTTTCACCCCTGACCATCGTCAAAAAGAGGCTGTCCTAAAAGTCACCAGTCGTGACTACAGGACAGCCTCTTTATTTGACTTCTGTGCGCGTAAAGCACGGTCGGGTTTACGGGTTTAAGCCTCGCCGCCGCCCAGCTTGCGGCCGATCCATTGCTCATAAGCTTTGGCCACAACGCTCATATCATATTCCCCAAGACCCATCGCTTCGCCGATTTGGAGCTGGCTTTTCGCCGCTTCCAGTATCGGAGTTGGCACTTTCAAGCCATCCGACAGCACGGACGACAAGCGCAAATCCTTCAGCATAAGCGCGAGCGAGAACTGAACGTCGTAATTGCCGGTGAGCAGCTTCTCGCCTTTCAGCTCAGCCGTTCTGCTGGCCGCGCCGCCCGATTGAACGAGCTCGAGGAAAGCTTTGCCGTCGATGCCGCCGCTTGCTGCAATTGCCATGCCTTCAACGAGACCAAGCATGTTGATGCCAACGATCGTGTTATGAGCAAGCTTAGCTGTGGAGCCGCTGCTGTTTCCGCCCATATGTATAATTTTACGCCCCATAGCCAGCAGAGCGTCTTCCACCAAGGCCAGTACCTCCGCATCGCCGCCGACCATGAACGTCAGTGTGCCGCCATCTGCAGCCGGCTTGCTGCCCGTAACAGGAGCATCAAGAAACTTCGCTTGCCGCTCTTCAGCGGAAGCCGTCAGCTCAAGCGCCAGCGCAGGGGAGATCGTGCTGCTGTCAATAAGCGTCGTGCCCGGCTGCAAAGCGGAGAAAATACCATTTTCACCAAAATAAACTTCACGAATGGCATCGTCGTTGCTGATCATCGTAATGACCGTATCGTTTCCAGTTACCGCTTCTGCAGGAGTAGCGGCTTCTTTCGCGCCAAGCGCAAGCAGCTCACCGGCTTTGCCCGGCGTCCGGTTGTATACCGTGACCTCGAATCCTTTGCGAAGCAAGTTTGCAGCCATTCCATAGCCCATGACGCCCAGGCCGATAAATCCGATTTTTTTGCTCATCTCTGCCATCCTCCAAATGTGTAATGTGCTTTCCGCACCGCGCGCGCTAGGAGCTGTGCGCGGTGCGGAATTAGCCATTCAAATCTTCTATATCCATTATAATATTTCTTCATGCATATTTCATGGTCATTAAACTTGTTTTTGACGGGTAAATCCGATATTCTAAATGCTAAGCCAAGATGCTTGTGAAAAACATTATCAGGGAGGCCTCCTTACTTATGAGTAAAACAGTTAAATTCGATTATAGCAAGGCGCTCACGTTCCTTGGGCAAAACGAAATCGACAACCTGACGGAACAAGTACGCCTCGCTCACGATCAATTACATAATGGAACGGGCACCGGCTCCGACTACCTCGGTTGGATCGACCTGCCGAGCAACTACGATAAAGAAGAATTCGCCCGCATTCAGCAAGCTGCGGCAAAAATCCAATCGGACTCCGAAGTGCTGATCGTAATCGGCATCGGCGGTTCGTACCTCGGCGCACGCGCCGCGATCGAAATGCTGTCCAATTCGTTCTACAATCTGCAGACGAAGGAACAGCGCAAGACGCCTCAAGTGCTTTTTGCCGGCAACAACATCAGCTCCACTTATGTGACGCATTTGCTGCAGCTGATCGAAGGCCGCGAATGGTCGATCAACGTGATTTCCAAATCCGGCACAACGACGGAGCCTGCGATCGCTTTCCGCATTTTCCGCGAAGCGCTGGAACGCCAATACGGCAAAGAAGAAGCACGCAAACGGATCTATGCAACGACCGATCAATCCAAAGGCGCGCTCAAAAAGCTCGCTACAGAAGAAGGCTACGAGTCCTTCATCATTCCGGATGACGTTGGCGGCCGCTACTCCGTACTGACGCCTGTAGGCTTGCTTCCGATTGCTGTAGCCGGCATCGACATCACTGCGATGATGCAAGGCGCTGCAGAAGCGGCTAAAGAATACAGCAATCCGAACCTCGCAGAAAACGAGGCTTACCAATACGCGGCTGCCCGCAACGCGCTGTACCGCAAAGGCAAAACGACGGAGATTCTCGTGAACTACGAGCCAAACCTTCATTTCGTATCCGAGTGGTGGAAGCAGCTGTTCGGCGAAAGCGAAGGCAAAGACTACAAAGGCATTTACCCGGCATCCGTCGATTTCTCGACTGATCTGCACTCCATGGGTCAATTTATTCAAGAGGGCAACCGGAACATTTTCGAGACGGTTATCCAAGTGAATGAAGTGGCGGAGCATATTTCGATCGGCCACGATCCTGCGGATCTGGACGGATTGAACTTCCTGACTGGCAAAACGATGGACTTTGTTAACAAAAAAGCATTCGAAGGTACGCTGCTTGCGCATACAGACGGTCAAGTGCCAAACTTCATCGTCAACATTGCCGACTTCTCGCCGTACACTTTCGGCTATCTCGTTTACTTCTTCGAAAAAGCCTGCGGCATCAGCGGCTACCTGCTTGGCGTTAACCCATTCGACCAGCCGGGCGTAGAAGCTTACAAACGCAACATGTTTGCGCTGCTGGGCAAACCAGGCTACGAGAAAGAGAAAGCGGAGCTTGAAGCGCGCCTGTAGGCGCCGTTTCAAGCGGGACTGCTGAATATGCTGGAGCGTTATTCGACGATTCGGGGAGATGGAACTGCCGAGGTCGTCATTAAAAAATCCAGATTTATCGGCCACGCCAAGCCTGTCGAGACGGAAGAGGAAGCGGTCGCCTTCATTGAGGAGATCAAGCGTCTTCACCGGCAGGCGACGCATAACTGCTCGGCTTATCTCGTTGGCGAGCGCGATCAGTACCAGAAGGCATCTGACGACGGAGAGCCAAGCGGCACGGCCGGCAAGCCCATTCTTGAGGTTATTAAGAATAAGGGGTTGAAAAATGTCGCCGTCGTCGTCACCCGCTATTTCGGCGGTATCATGCTTGGAGCCGGAGGCCTTGTCCGTGCTTATACGGACGGGGCGGTCGCCGGAATTGAAGCAGCCGGCGAAATCGTCAGAGTGCTGCACCGCGAAGTGTTCGTCGACGTTGATTATACGTGGTATGGCAAGCTTGAGAATGAGCTGCACGGACGCGGAACGCGCGTTGGCGGAACGGAGTTTACCGATCGGGTCATCGTCAAATGCCTGCCCGAGGAGCCGGAAGCGGAGGCGTTTATAGCGTGGATGACGGATCTGACGCAAGGTCAGGCGGAAATTACGCTAGGCGAGAGCGTCTATTATATTGAAGGCGAATAAGGAATGAAGGAAGCCCCGCAGGAGGTTCGAGCAATCGAACCCTCTGCGGGGTTTTTTTGCAATGCTAGCAGTTGAGCCTATTTCCAGCAATCGACAGCCTCCAGGCAGAAAAAATGTTAATTTAGGATTGACTAGACCAGTTATTGTCTGCTAAATTTAGAATACCAAGTTTATTAATAGGAATTATAATGAATGGTTTTAGGCATCATCCTACGGCACGAGCCGATGGTCTGGAGGTTAAGGCATAGTGAATGTCATGTTTCGCGGCAAGCTGTGGAGCTTCGGGTTTCGCAGCACGGTCATGCTCTATTTTGTCATCCTTATCGTTCTGCCTATTCTAGGAATCTACTCGCAATCATTATCGCTCGGATGGCACCCGCTTTGGGAAAGTATATCCGACCCCCTCGCTTGGAAAGCAGTGCTTCTGACCGTTAAGCTGGCGGTTATTGCAACCGTCATCAATGTGGTCATTGGTACGCTGATCAGCTGGGTCCTCATTCGCTATCGTTTTCCCGGCAAGCATTTGTTGAACAGTCTGGTAGACTTGCCCTTCGCGCTTCCGACCGCTGTAACAGGATTAATGATCCTGCTGCTGCTTGGTCCAGGCAGCCTTGTAGGGGGCTTTGCCGCAAAGCTGGGCTTCGAAATTGTATTCCATGAGCCGGCGATCGTCATTGCCATGGTATTCGTCACCTTTCCCTTCGTTATCCGGGCGGTACAGCCGCTGCTGGAGGAGCTTGACAAGTCGGAGGAGGAAGCGGCCTATACGATGGGGGCGACTCGCACCCGCACTTTTTTCAGCATTATATTCCCTTCGATGCTCCCTGGCATATTGAGCGGGGGAATGCTGGCGTTCTCGCGCGGATTGGCGGAATTCGGGGCAGTTGTTCTCGTTGCCGGCAATATTCCGGGCAAGACGCTCATCGCATCGGTTTATATTTTTGGAGAGATTGAAAGCAATAATCCGCAAGGAGCGGCCGCAGTATCCGTGCTGCTGCTGACGCTGTCGTTTCTCATTTTGTGGACGGTCAACTTGATTCAATCAAGGAGGCCGGGACAATGACGATACGCAGATTGTGGATTGCCGCCGTTTATTTAATTTTTACCGTACTCTTAATTATTCCGTTGATTGAGATCGTTAGAGGGTCTTGGGCAGACGGCTGGGGCGGCTTTACCGAAGCGCTGATGCGCCCCCAATCGCTTCATGCTCTTGGAATGACAGGTATGATCGTCATTGTGGTCACGCTGATCAATACGATGTTCGGCGTTATGCTGGCGTTGTATCTCGTCAGGGCACAGTGGATTGGTCCAAGGATCAAGCGGCTGCTGAACAGTCTCGTTGATCTCCCGTTTGCCGTATCTCCTGTAATCGGCGGCTTGATGATCGTGCTGCTGCTCGGTCCAAGCACCGTTATCGGCGCCTTTTTCGAGGATGCGGGCTTCAAGGTCGTATACGCCTTGCCCGGCATGATTCTCGCAACCCTGTTCGTTACTTTCCCGATCATGGTACGCGAGGTGCTGCCGGTGCTGCAGGAAATCGGCGCTCAGCAGGAAGAAGCGGCGTCGACACTTGGCGCTTATTCCTGGTACACGTTCTGGAAAGTGACATGGCCGTCTATCCGCTGGGGCGTCATCTATGGCGTCGTGCTGACGGTTGCCCGTTCGCTAGGCGAGTTCGGCGCTGTACTGGTCGTTTCCGGCAACATTATGAATAAAACGCAAACCGCCACGACGCTTGTCTATCAAGATGTGGAAAATTTCAATGTGGTTGCCGCCAATGGCGTAGCGCTTGTTCTGGCCGTATTCTCGGTAGGCTTGCTGCTGCTCATGGAGTGGGCCAAAAAACGAAAGGAAGTGCATTAGCCATGCATATCGAAGTCCGCAACCTCAACAAAAGCTTCGGTGATTTCAACGCGGTGCAAAATGTCAGCTTTGAAATCGAGAAGGGCCATCTGATCGGCTTGCTCGGCCCAAGCGGCGGCGGCAAAACGTCGATTCTGCGAATGCTGGCGGGCCTGGAAACGCCGACCTCCGGCGATATCCTGTTCCATGGAAAGCGCGTCAACGACTTGCCGCCGCAAGAGCGGGGCATCGGGTTTGTATTTCAGAACTATGCGCTGTTCAAGCATATGACCGTGTTCGACAATATTGCCTTTGGCTTGAAGGTTAAGAAGCAGTCCAAGGAACAAATCCGTCAGCGGGTTAGTGAACTGGTCGAGCTAACAGGCTTGAAGGGCTTCGAGCATCGCTATGTGCATCAGCTGTCCGGCGGACAGCGTCAGCGTGTCGCCTTCGCAAGGGCGCTCGCTCCAGAGCCGCAGCTGCTGCTGCTCGACGAGCCGTTTGCCGCGATTGATGCGAAAATCCGCACCGAGCTGCGCACCTGGCTCAAAGAGATGATTGAGCGCGTCGGCATTACATCGATCTTCGTCACGCATGACCAGGATGAGGCAATCGAAGTAGCGGATGAGATTATGATCATCGGCAAAGGCAAGCTGGAGCAAAAAGGGACGCCGTGGGAAATTTACAAAAACCCGGAGACACCATTCGTCGCCAGCTTCATCGGCGAGTCGACCGTTGTGGAAGACTTGTCTGTGCTTAAAGGCTTTGAATCGGCAGCTGCGGATCATCCGGGCACGAAGGCGCTTATTCGTCCGGAATATATTGAAATCGGCAGACCGGGCGAGATCAAGCTCGCTTCGGCTACGCTGGATGCGAACGTGAAGGATGTTCATTTCCGCGGCAGCGAATGGCTAGTGGAGCTGCTGGTCGGCAATGTGAAGCTGATTACGTATCGCTCGCTGGAGAAGGAAGTGCTTCGTCCTGGCGATTTCGTCAACGTACTCGTTCACCGCGCTTATTTATTCAATGATAATGAAAGCTGGATTGCAGAAAACAGCCTGAAGACCGATCCGATGCCAGTTCACATTTAATCGAAAACTAAAGAGGTACTCCAATGATAAATAATCGAGCAACAAGCAGGCGTATTCTCACTCTGCTGCTTGCCGGAGCGCTGCTGCTGACATTAGCGGCTGGCTGCGGTAGCAGCAAAGGGCAGAATGACGCCGCATCTTCCGCTCCAGACGGTGATTTGACGCTTGTAATCGGTGCCTATTCAGTCGTGAAGGATGCTTTCGAAGAGCTTCTGCCGCAATTCCAGGCGCAATGGCTGCAGCAGACGGGACAGAAAATCGTGTTCCAGCAATCGTATGAAGCATCCGGCACACAAGCCCGGGCAATAGCCGGCGGCTTTGAGGCTGACGTCGCTGTGCTTGCGATGGAAGGCGATATCGACAAGGTGGCAGACGCCGGATTTATAACGCATGACTGGAAGGCTCAGCCTCATGCCGGAATGATTACGAAATCGATTGTCGTGCTGGGCACGCGCGCCGGCAATCCGCTTGGCATTACCGGATGGGATGATCTGATGAAGGATGGCGTGAAGGTGCTGTATCCGAATCCGAAAACCTCGGGCGGGGCGCAATGGGACATTAATGCGATGTACGGCGCTGGTCTCAAAAAGTCGGAGGAAGAGACAGGGAAGCCAGATCCTGCGTATGCGAAAAACTATCTGAAATCGATTCATGCGAACGTGGAGTCGCTCGATAAGAGCGGCCGTGCTTCTATGGCGGCGTTTGAATACGGCGTCGGCGACGTTATTGTGACTTATGAGAACGAGCTGCTGTCCCGTATCAAGCAAGGCGTGAAATACAATATCGTCATTCCGCGGGATACGATATTAATTGAGAATCCTGCTGCAGTCGTGGACAAAAACGTCGACAAGCATGGTACCCGCAAAGCGGCTGAGGCGTTCGTCGCGTTCCTGCAAAGCGAGCAGGCGCAGCGTGTGCTGGCCGATTACGGCTTCCGTGCCGTGGACGAGAAGGTTGCAGCAGATACGAAAGGGCGTTATGTCGAGCCTGAAGGGTTGTTCGATATTACGTATCTTGGCGGATGGAAGGAAGTCCGCAAGACGCTGTATTCCAAACGCGGCGTATGGTATCAGGTGCTGGCAGGGATATAAGCAGTATTTTAAAAAGCTAACAAAGCCATTGAAGCGGCTTTGTTAGCTTTTTTATTTTCAGAAGGATGGAACTTTCAGGTGTGTCAGTTGTCTGTTTAATAGGAGGTGAGGGAATGAAAGAAGCAGGGGCAGCCAAGGCCGCTCAGGAAGATTATCTTGCGACGCTAACAAGTGCCGGGCCGATGGAGATCGAGGCAATTGTTGCAAAATATTGGAGCGATATTTGGAATTATGCTTTCGTGCTAACGAAAAAGCATGATTTGGCAGATGATGTGACACAGGATACTTTCGTTCAAGCCTTTCTTGGGCTGGACAAGTTTCGGGGGCAAGCTTCCGTAAAAACATGGCTGTTAAAAATATGCCATAACGTGGCGATGAACCAGTTGAAATCTGCGTTTTTTCGAAAAATACTTCCTGTTGCCGTTGTTAGGCATTCCAGACAATCGGTATCTGCTGAAAGTGTGTTTTTCGCAAAAACAAAGCTGGATGCAGTCTGGGAGAGTATGCTTGACCTACCGTTAAAGCATCGGGAGGTTCTTATGCTAGAGATCAAGTACGAGTTGTCGATTGCAGACATTGCTGATTTCCTCGGCATTGCAGAAGGCACTGTAAAATCACGGCTGCACCGGGCCAAAGCTCAAATGAGGAAGAAGTGGAAGGAGGAAGAATGATGCCGGGCACCAACTTTGAAGATTCGTTGCGGAGGGAGCCTTATACTGAACCTCGGAGGGTTACGGCCCAACAAATTGAGCAGATAAAAGAAAGAGTCGCTCAAGGTGACCTAAAAAAGAATCATTTCAAATGGCTGATTCCTGTTTTGCTTAGTTTAGTTGTTTTAATCGGGGTATCCTGGTTCAAGTTGTCGTTTCAATCACCGAAGGCGGCAGAGAGTATTTCGATTACAATGCCATCAGAAGAGCGAACTTTAAGAATCATTAATAAATTTGATCCCGATAAAACTCGCTCCATTATTCATCAAGAGTTGTTGGATGAACGGCAGATATTAGTGCTCACTAAGATTATCAAGTCAGATGAAAAAACGACGGTATGGGAAGCCGGGGTTCTACATGAGGAGGAGGGCAGTCTGAAATGGTTGAAGAAGGGGGAGGTCACGACACCTTTCATTTCTAGAGAACAATATGACAAGCTCGCAGAGAAAGGAATAACGGATACGTTAACCCATGCTTTTGTTCCGTTAACGAATGCTAACGGCCGAACTCTTGTCATAGGCACGTCCATCGATCCTCATACAAATTCGATTGACATTACCGATTCTAATAACAATGTATACAAAGCTAGAAAAATACAAGCCAGCTTCTTGTGGTATACGTTCCTTTCAGAAAAACAACAATCTGAATACCGATTTGAACCGTCAGAAGAAGTTGTCACTGGAAAATAAAAAGGCAGTCAGGGTATCTCAATTCGAGATATTCTGACTGCCTTTTGGTATATAGCAATCTATTCGGCTTGCAGCACGAACTTGTCGATCACATGCTTCACGCCGTCTTCATTGTTGCTGAGCGTCACGTAATTGGCGAGTTCTTTAAGCGCAGGAACGGCGTTGCCCATTGCTACGCCAAGACCTGCCGCTTCGATCATCTCGCGGTCGTTCCACGCATCGCCGATGGCGATCGTCTGCTCGATGGAGCAGCCTAAATGCTCAGCCATGAAGCGGAGGGCATGTCCCTTCGTTCCTTCTTTATGCGTAAACTCCAGGTAATGCGCCTTCGATTTGGTCATATGCACTTTATCAGTGATCTGAGGCTTTAGTTCCTCCGCAATTTGATCCAAATAAGCGGGCTCGTCGATCATAAGCAGCTTCGTATTCGGCTTGTCCAGCAGCGCTTCCACGTCGTCGGCAACGACATAAGGAATTTTGGACAAGGCCGAGTAACCGCGGGCGCGGTCGTTGTCTTCAGCAACATAGAGCACATCATCAACATAAAACTGCAGATGCAATCCTTTTTCCTTGGCAAAAGCATAAAGCAGCTTCGTAATTTCCGTCGGAACGCTCCGTTCGTACAGCACCTGCCCGTCCAGCAGCGTCTTAACGAGCGATCCCTGATACGTGATAATCGGGACGTTCAGCTGAATTTGGTCGGCGATTTTGCGGGCGGAAGCGTACATCCGGCCTGTAGCTAGCGTAACGGTTACGCCTTGGGCAATGGCTTGCTCCAGTGCGACTCTAGTGCCGTCCGTCACGATTAGGTCGTCATTCAACAGGGTGTCATCCACATCAATAGCAATTAATTTATACATAAGCGCAGTCTAGCTCCTCTCTCTATAACTAGCCTGATTGTAGCGAAAAATAGGACGGTCTACAAGCCGCTGGCTATTATAGGGTATAATGATAGCAGTGGAATGCAAAGCGCACGGATAAGACGATGGCTGCGGCTGTTTGCTCCGTCGCCCTCAGATGAGCTACATTTAGAAGGACATACAGGAACCGGGAGTGACGGAAGTGAAATATTTTACGAATGAAGTGATGAAACAAAGAGCGCTTGCAATTGCAGCGCTGGGCGCGGTCGTGTTTGCGGCGGTCGGATTCGGTATCGGGTGGCTGTGGATGGGCTATAAGTATCCGATGCTGCGCGAGCCCTCATTCCGCAATTTTGCCGTTTCCTACGAGACGATCATGGACGATTATTTGAACGGTGCCAAGCCGGAGGATCTGATTAACGGAGCTTCCCAAGGTATGGTCGCCTCGCTGGAGGACCCTTACTCCAGATATTTGATTAAAGAGCAAGGCAATGCCTATACGCAGGGTTATGAGGGTGAATTTTCCGGTGTGGGCATTACAGTCCGGGAAGAGGACGGCTTGTTCGTTGTTGCTGCACTGACGAAGGGTGCTCCGGCAGAGCGGGGCGGTATTAAGCTGCAGGACGCGATCATTGCAGTAAATGACGAGAAGACGGCTGGCAAAAAATATGAACAGCTGATCGGGCTGATGAGAGGCGAGGAGGGCACGGAGGTGAAGCTTACCCTTCAGCGCGGCAACCAGATGCAGCCGATTGAAGTGAAGCTGATTCGCGAAGCGATTCCGGTGCATACGGTCACTTCGGAAATGCTGGAGGACGGAATCGGCCATATTACGATCAGCCGGTTCGCTCAGAAGACGGGCGATGAGTTCGAGACTGAGGTTGCCAAGCTGCAAAAGCAGGGCATGAACAAGCTGCTGCTTGATATGCGCTCCAACCCAGGCGGCTTGCTGCAGTCGACTCTGCAAATCGCCGATATTCTTGTGCCAAAAGGAAAAACGGTGCTGCAGGTCGTCTACAAAAACGACAAGCGGGTTATTACGTACAAATCCAAGCAGGAGAAGCCTTGGAACATTCCGATTGCCGTTCTCGTCAACGGCCAATCCGCAAGCGCCAGCGAGGTACTGACGGCCGCTCTGAAGGAGTCTGCCGGTGCTACGGTAATTGGGGAGAAGACGTACGGCAAAGGCGTCGTGCAGGCATTCCAGCAGTTTAAAGACGGCTCAGTGCTCAGTTTGACGGAAGCGCAGTGGAAAACGCCTGGCGGTACATGGATTCATAAGGCCGGAGTAACGCCGGATATCACCGTAGAACTTCCTGCTTACGCTTCACTTCGTCCGCTTCCGGTTGGCAGCGAGCTGAAGACAGGAAGCTATGGCGAGGACGTGAAGACGCTTCAGACGATGCTGAATGTGCTGGGTTATGCGGATACCGGCCAGCCGGGTCTGTTCGATGCGGAGACAGAGCAGGCGCTGCGCCGCTTCCAGCAAGACGAGAAGCTGCCAGCTAGCGGTTTATTCAATGACAAAACGGCTTACCGTATTCTGGATCGTCTGAACAAAAAACTGGAGCAGGAAGACACGCAGTTGAAAAAAGGACTAGATGTGTTGAAAAAATAAAGCTGTCACATTTGTCCCCCGCTATTGACAACGGGAATGATAATTAATATCATTTGAGTAATACACCGGTGCGTTTGCATGGCGGTTGCGGGGTGACTGGAATGAAGAAGATCAAATATTGCTCGCGCAATATGAAGAATAACGGGACAAAGCCTGTCTACAAGGCGATGAAGTCGAAGTATCCCGAGATCAAGATGAAGAAAAAGGATTGCCTTGGCAACTGCAGGACATGCAAGCACGAGTGTTTCGTGATGATTAAATCGGATACGGTAAAAGCCGATTCCGCCGATAAGCTGTATAAACAACTGAAAAGACTGATCGGATAAATTTACAGGAGGGATGGCATTTGCCGTCCCTTTTATTTGTGGTAGAATATAGATAATTCTTGAGAAGATGAGGTGCATAAGCGATGAATGACAAATTAGCGGAAGCTCTAAACGATCAAATGAATTTCGAATTCTATTCGGCGCATGTGTATCTTGCAATGGCAGCCTACTGTTCGGCTGAAAGCCTTGAGGGCTTCGCCAACTTCTTTATTATTCAGGCTGAAGAAGAACGTTTTCACGCGATGAAAATATATAAGTTCCTGAATGACCGGAATCGTCGTGCTACGCTGACGGGTCTGGGCGATCCGAAAAACGAGTACGCTTCGATGCTTGACGCATTCGAGCACGGTTACGCGCATGAACAGCAGAACACGAAACGGTTCTATGATCTTGCCGATCTGGCACTGAATGATCGTGAGCATGCGACGATGTACTTCCTGAAATGGTTCATCGACGAGCAGGTAGAGGAAGAGTCCCTGTTCGACAGCATCATTCAGAAGCTGAAGCGGATTGATAAGGACAGCAACGCATTCTATATGCTTGATGCAGAGTTCGCACAGCGTACGTTCGTAGCACCGGCAGAATAATTCGACAACAAAGAAAAGGGACAGGCTGCAGAGGGCCGGTCCCTTTTTTTTATGGGGAAAAGGGGTGTCTGATTTTGTTTTATAGCATTCAAAAGCTGGTCGGGTTTGCTTTCCTGGCCGTCGGTGTCATCTGTTTGTTTACAGCCAGTCCATGGATAGGAGGAATTGTTCTATTTGGCGGTTTTGTTCTAGTGTCATTAGGTGAACTGATTTTATTGTTGAAAGCGATGCATGACCGGCAGCTGGGCTTGCCTCCCAGCAAGGAGCAGCTTCAGCGGATTATTCAAGCTACTCCTGTACTGGCGTTTACATCTGAATCGCTGACGATTTCTCCGGTCGATGGCTCCGAATATCCCGTAATCGAGCTTGATGGGGAGAAATATGCGCGAGGAAGAGCCTTTGTGCGGTATATGTCGCAGTTTGGGAACCGATATTCATTTGAATTTCCTAATACCGATAAGCTGGAGCTGCGCTGCTCAGTGAATTATAGCAAGGGCGTTCCGTTATTCGGTTATGAGGAGCAGGTGTTTGTTAAGCTGTCGGTTCTTCCGATTGCGTATCGTTTTGAAGCAGAGAAGCTGATTGTGGAAGCTTTGGAACCCGCTCCGCAGCAGTAGCCGTAGAAGCGATCGGCAATATTGGCCGGTTCATCCGAACGGAGTTCCAGAGAACCGGCCAAGTTTAGTCATTGTGGAGCAGTAGTCTTGGTATGAGCTGTGTGCTAATCATAAGCAGACAATAAGAACGGTGAGACGGCGGCAGGCTTGCCGCGATAATAGGCGGGGGAGCTGATATACAGCTCTTCCTGCGCCCGTGTAACGGCAACGTAAGCAAGACGCCTTTCTTCCTCCAGCGCTGCCTCCGCCTTGTTGTCGCCTGCCTGCAGAACGCTGCGGTCGCTGTTCTTATCGGCAGACATTGCCGAGCTGTGGGGCAAAATGCCCTCCGAGACGCCGCATACGAAGACAACCGGAAACTCAAGTCCCTTCGACTTATGGATCGTCATAAAGTTGACGGCGTCGGCGTTGCGCGGATCGAGCTTCAGCAGCTTCATTTCCTCATGCTTGGCTGCAATCTCGTCGATAAAAGCGAGAAAAGGCTCAATGCGCTGGAATCGTTTGGCTGCGGCTTCCAACTCGTCGAGCATTTCCTTTAGCGACTCCTTGTGCTCCGTTAGCGCGGCTTGGCCTTTATTCGCTTCCAGATACTGATCATAGAAGTTTGTCCGCAACAGCTTAATAGCGGCTTCAGGACGCATCGTTGCAAGCGAACGGATCAGCTTAATCCGTTCTTTGATTTTCTCTTTATGAAATTCCTTAATCATCGGAAAACGGGTCAAATGAATGAGCGGCCATTTTTTCGCCTGCTTTTTCTCCTCGTTCCAGATAAAGGCCATCGCCTGATCGGGCTTCACATACATCGTCGCCAGCATCGCTTCCATCGCATCGAAATTGCGCCGTTCGATAGACAAGCGCAGATGGGCGATGACGGGACGAATGATGCCCTGCTCGTAAAAGGAATCTCCGCCGCCATAGTCGATAAACGGCACCTGACGGATGACAAGCTGATCGAATACAGCGCGGCTGCTGCTCGCTGTCCGGAACAGAACCGCTATATCGCCATAGCTGCAATTGCCTTTGGCTTGCTTGGCGATAATGGTGTTCACAATCAGCTCCGCTTCATCGTCGGAGTTGCCCGGCCGGGCAAAGACCGGCGGCGCGCCATGCGGCTTGGCGGTCTGCAGCGTCTTGCTTCGCCGCTGCTTGTTGTGGCGGATAATCGCATTGCCAAGGCCAACGATACCGGAGCCGGAGCGGTAGTTGACGTCGAGAACGACGCTGCGGGCTCCGGGAAACTGCTGCTCGAAGTTCAATATATAATCGTTGCGAGCCCCGTTGAATGAATAGATCGTCTGATCATCATCTCCGACAACCATTAAGTTGCGGCTGGGCTCGACGAGCAGTTTAATGAGTGCGTACTGCACTTTATTCGTATCTTGGAATTCGTCGATCATAATGTAGCGGAAGCGGTTTTGGAAGGATTGAAGCAGCCGTTCCTCACGCACCAGCAGCTTGTACGCTTCCAGAAGCATATCGTCGTAATCGATGAGATGAGCTTCGCTTTTCCAAGCCTCGTAGCTGAGAAACAGCTGCTTGAGCTGCCGCTCTTCCTCATCGCCTTCAGGGAGATCTTGAGCTTCAATCATTTCAAGCTTGTACGCAGATAGCATAGCAATCAATGTTTCGGCTTGGTACGTCTCATGCAGATTGCGCTCGCGCAGCAGCTTTTTGAAAAACAGCTGTTTGCGGCCGGTTTCTCCGAGAATCGCCTGTTTATAACCGCTGCGCCGCAGCAGCAGCAGGCAAAAAGCATGGAAGGTCCGTGCTTCAATAGCTGATGCTGCGTGATCGCCGATATTTGGCAGCTTGGCAATGCGCTCACGCATTTCTTCCGCGGCTTTCTTAGAGAAGGTCATCATTAGCAGCCGATGAGGCTGAACGCCCCGTACAGAAAGCAAGTAGCCAGCGCGGCAGACAAGCACCGAGGTTTTGCCCGATCCGGCTCCGGCGATCGTCAGAAGCGGCCCGTCATGATGACGGACGGCGGCAATTTGCCGCGCATTAAGCTGAATGCCATGCGCCTCCAGCGAACGGAAATAGGAGGCATCGCTTTCGGTTGCGGCGACCAGCTCTGTGCTGGTGTCTGCCGAAGCCCGTTCGGCGGCGGGGAAGTTTTTATTTACAATGCCTATTGGACGTTTGAAATAAGTATAATTGTTTGTCCCTTTTTGATTCGTTGTCATAATGTTAATCACCTGTGCTTGATTATAGCATGATAGACAAGTGTGTATCGCGGTAAAATAGAACAAACATCATTGGTCTTTAGCAGAAGAAGGAGGCAGTGCGCAAATGATACAAGCAGCAAGGAAGGAAGACGGCCCGGAGGTTATGCCGTTAATGCACTCGGCGATTGGTTCAATTGCCTGCTCGCTTGCGGGTGTTGACGGGGAAGAGGAAGCGATGGGCATATTGGCCTCCTTTTACGAGGAGGAAGGCAACCGGATCAGCTATCGCAATGTTATTGTCGATAAGCGCGAAGGCAAAGTAGCGGGTATTCTTATCAGCTACGGCGGTGATGATGCAGAAGCGCTCGATCGCCCGTTCATAGAAAGAATTGAGCGGGAAAGCGGGCGGACAGGCTATGCAATTACGCAAGAAACCCGGCCGGGGGAGTATTATCTGGACTCGGTTGCCGTGCATGAGGATTTTCAAGGGCAAGGGATTGCCAAAGCGCTGATGGCTGCTTTCGAGGTGAAAGCGGCAGAGGAGGGCTACGACCGCGTTACGCTGATCGTCGAGGAATATAATGACCGGGCCTATGCATTGTATGTAAAGATGGGCTACCTAGAGGACGGTGTGCTGGAAGTGAGCGGACACCTCTATAAGCGTATGGTTAAGCAAATTTCACTATAGAACAGGGAAGAGAGTGAAGCCGATGGCAGAGATTGGGTTAGGCCGAAAAATCGCGTATAGCTCGGGTAATTTATCCGTCAATTTAATTGCACAAGCTTTTGCGACATACATCGTTTTCTACTACGTAGACGTATTAGGCGTTAGACCTTATCTGATTACTTCGGCTATGGTCATTCACGGTATTGTGAATGCGCTGCTTAATCCGCTGTTTGGCTATTTGTCCGACCGGACGCAATCACGCTGGGGAAGAAGAGTGCCGTACATGCTGTTCGGGATGGTCCCGCTGGCGGCGCTTTTTACCGCAATGTGGTTTCCGGTTGGAACGGGGGCAGCTCTTTTCTGGTATTTTCTTATCGTCATATTGGCTTATGATGTTTTGTTTGTCATGGTCGTGCTCAATTATTCAGCTTTGTTTCCGGAGCTGTTCGTTACGATTAAGGAGCGGGCGGCCGTATCCTCGTGGCGTCAAATGCTGGGCATTATCGGCATGATTGTTGGCGTCGCGCTGCCTCCGCTCATTTACGGCAAGCTGGGATGGGGTGTGATGGGCGCCATTTTCGGCGCGATCGCATTGCTGTTCTTCATCGTGATGCTGGCAGGCAGCAAAGAGCGAGGGACTGCGCCGGAGGCGACGATCGGTTTCTGGAGCGCGCTTCGTTATACCTTTTCTAATAAAGCATTTGTCTATTATGTAACCGGAAGCTTGCTTGTGCAATTTACATTTGCTTTGCTGCCGGCAACGATACCGTTTTTCGCGAAATACGTCCTTGGAACAGAGGATAACGGCAGCACGATATTGCTCGGCTCTATTTTTCTAGTCGCGATTCCTTGCGTGTATGTTTGGGGGCGGCTTGTGCAGCGGTGGGGGCCTCGCCAGACCATTATTATCGCTGTCATTTGTTATATGGTTGCCCTTATTCCTTTTCTCTTCGTCACCACGCTTGCTGCTGCGGCGGTAACGGCGGGTCTGGTCGGCATCGGGCTTGCAGGACTGATGGTCTTGCTGGAGATTATGCTATCTGAAGTAATCGACGAGGATGAGAAGCGGACCCGTGAACGGCGGGAAGGGATGTATTTCGGGATGAATGGATTCATCGTCCGCTGGGGCGTTTCTCTGCAAGCGCTTACGACTGGTGTTGTACTCGAAGCTTCGCATTACGTGAAGGATGCGGCCCATCAGTCTGACGCTGCGATTATAGGTTTCCGCTCTATGCTAAGCCTGATCCCGATCGCAGCACTGCTGCTGGCCGTCTTGTTCTTCACCCTGTATCCGATTCGGAAAAAATAGCTACTCCATATACCAGAGAATCTCTTTCGCCATAGGCCGTCCGGCTTTTCGTTCTGCTGAGCCGCATAGCCAGCCTTTTATCCGGTCCTTTCTCAGCCTGATTGCAATGTTGGTGCCATCCGTTTGTTTAAGCAACAAATAGCCGAGACGTTTCGTTTCATTAAGCAGTGTAATGGGAGACAACGTGTTCTTATAACCGGAATTATATTCAGGCAGGTACTGGCTCGCGGCAAGCTCATTACAGGCAAGCAGAGGGCGAAGCTGCTGGTTGGTTTCCGCCGCGTATTGAAGCTCTTGCAATTTATAAGGCTGTGAGGAACTGTCATCGTTATTTAGATTGAAGGCAGTGAGAAGCTCATTCGTTAACATGACACGAAATTGCTCAAGCTTGTGCTCCCACTCATCTCCTTTGTGCAAGTAACGGATTAGCTCTGGGGCTGCGCGTCTAGGTGCGGGTTCGATTTTAAAAGTAATAAGGTCATGGCCTAAAGGCGGCATTTGCTTATGCTGGAACGTCGAAAGCTCGACGGCAATGATTGCAGGGCTGGGGCGGTTCACTCCAATAACGCTGTAGCCCTTCTGCTGTCCATAATAGGCTGAGACAGCTTGCCGGATGGAAGGCCCCAGCAACTGCTGCACTGCGTGATGATCATCAGGCGGGAGCTGCGAATGGGCAGGAGCGGCGGTTTGCTGCGTAAGCAGCCAGACAAACAAGAGGAAGACAACTGTCATATAGAGCTTCATCGCATAAAACTCCTTGTTCGCATAACCTTTATGTCCGTAGCGTACCCGCGGCAGCAGTGGTCCATGCTTTTTCCTTCAAAAAAAGCTGCATATTGCCGATGTATTTACTATTCGCACAACAAGGAGAAGTGGAAGATGAATCTGATTCCTTCTGTATGGAGAACATTTGCCTATAAAATGGCGGACCTGGAGCGGCAAGAAATTGATGCTGTGCAGCAAATTTACAATTCATGCACCGCGATAAGCGAATGGGACGGGAGAACCTATAATCCCCGCTATGCTGAGGAGTCGTTTGAGGTTGGCGTTCTGCCGGAGGGCGGCGTCAAAGAGCAGTTCAGAATCCAGACGATCCGCAATGAATCGATGGACGAAATAATCGGCTTTATATGCTTGTACCACGGGTATCCGCGGGAGAGCTCGATTTATCTTGCATTTATGGGTATCGCTTCTGATCATCAGAAGCAAGGCTACGGCAAGCAGGTCGTTAAGCAGTTGCTTATCGAGGCTAGAAGATTGGGGTATACCGAGATTCGAGTCAACGTCTCGTTGAAAAACTGGCCGGCGCTCCGCTTCTGGACACATTCCGGCTTCAATCATATTAGCGGCATTTTTGGCGATAAAAAAATATCGGACGAGCATTTTGCAGATGTTGAACTGGTCAACGAGCTGGCTTAATTGCAGTGACGAGCAGGTGGAGGAAGTATGGCGACGACTGTAACGACAAGAATTGAGATTGAAGCGCCGATTGCTTTATGTTTTGCAATGGCAAGCGATATTGGGGTTCATACGAGGACGGTGTGGAGACATACGAGGGAAAAGGCTGTAGCGGGCGTTACCGACGGGCCGATTAAGGGAGGAGAGACCGTGACCTTTGAAGCTACGCATTTCGGCGTCAGGCAGCGGCTTACTTCCCTTATTTCTGAATTTGAACCGCCCCATATGTTTGTCGACGAGACGTTGAAGGGCGCTTTTAAGAGCCTTAGACATATCCATGAGTTTAAACAGATCGGTAACATCACGGTGATGAGCGACACGCTTCATTTCGAAGCGCCTTTTGGTTTGCTCGGGCGGATCGTGGAGGCGCTTGTATTGAAGCGCTACATGAGACGTTTTCTCGAGCACCGTAA
This sequence comes from Paenibacillus sp. NPDC058174, assembly GCF_042883865.1. Classification (NCBI taxonomy): domain Bacteria; kingdom Bacillati; phylum Bacillota; class Bacilli; order Caryophanales; family Paenibacillaceae; genus Paenibacillus; species Paenibacillus sp. NPDC058174. Next base: position 2,579,473 of record NZ_JBHVUY010000001.1, on the reverse strand, counting down.
CGAGCAGCTCAAGAAACTTATATTAGAGAAATTGTGAGAGCGGGAGGTTAATGGCTTGCTCCCGATTTCTTCTTGAATTCATCTAAGCAGCTTTTGCAAATACAGGCCGCATTTTTAAATTCATCCGGCACGGCATCTAGCAGCGCTTTCGGGAACGTTTCGCGAGCGCACCAACAGCTTCCGATTCCGGTTTCTGCAGATGAAGCAGTGGCTTCCATCCCGCAGCTATGATTTTTTTCGCATAGAGGGCATTTCATCGTTGGGTCTCCTTTTGTTAAATAAAATTGAAAACAAACGTTTACCTGATATCTTTTTTGGTCTATAATGATAACTAGATTATAATTATTATAATCAAGAAGGAAGCAGGTGATTGCCATGAATGTAAACTCAAAAATTAATATAAGCATAGAGCAAAAGCCCGAGCTTGAACAGATCAACCGGCAATTGAAGACGAAGGGCTTTAAGCTTACTGCGCAGCGTGAGGCGACGGTTAACATACTTCTGGAGTATGAGAAGGATCATTTGAGCGCGGAAGAGGTTTATTTGCTGGTGAAGCAAAACTATCCGGACATCGGACTGGCGACGGTATACCGTACGCTGGAGCTGCTCTGCGAGCTTCATATTGTGGAGAAGGTCAACTTTGGCGACGGCGTAGCCCGTTATGATCTGAGAGGCGAGGACCAGCCGCATCTTCATCACCATCTGATTTGTACAAAATGCGGCACTGTAGAGGAAATCAAAGAGGATTGGCTGCTGCCGCTCGAAAATCGGGTGCTTGCGGAATTCGGCTTTACCGTTAGCGATCACCGACTGGACTTTCAAGGCATATGCCGGGACTGCAACGCGAAGGCGCAAATGCCAGCCGTCTAAAAATAATATAAAAGCCCGGCTAGATGATGGGAAATCCTCCGTCCAGCCGGGCTTTTTTTGTCAGCTGCAGGGTACGCCGTTTATGTAATAGCTGTCCTCCCGGTATACCCGAAAGGCAATTTCGGAATCGGCAATACCGATTTCCTGCAGCTTGGCCGTAACGGCTGCTGCTACCTGGTCTCTGACAGTTTGTCCCCGTTCAAACCAGCCAATTTCTACAAACGGATAGCTGGTATCGCCGCTGCTTCCGCCATAGACGGATGTAGTCTGCAGCACATCCATCGTAAAATTATCGGTTCCACAGTCGCAAATAGCAGCGAGATCAACAGCGAGTGCCTCGCTCATGGTCAGCAGCTTGTCGGCTGGAACCCCTCTGAAAGTCAATTGCGGCATGCTGAATGCCCTCCTTATCCAATCCTGTGTGTATAATCAACCTTAACTCCCCTAGAATACTGTATTTGCTCCGCCTGCGAAAGAGCAGGAGGCAAGTTTGCAGGACAAAAAGCAACTTGAATCCGGATATGTGAAACCCTCCTAACATGCACGTATTGCCGTCCGAACAGTGAAATCCTCTCAAATGTACCCTCCATCCGTCCCACAAGATAATCAAAATGTAAAAGTGCATGTAGATTGGTCTCAAAATGCCCAAAATAGCGTTCAAAATGCAAAAGTACATTTGAAACCTCTCCATTTCGCCATATCGGCTCTTTTTCAGCCAATCAAACTGCACTTTTACATTTTGATGCAATAAATCGCCGAAATAGCGCCGTACAACCTGTATTTTTACATTTTGATTTGAAGGAGGAGTGAAGCGATCCTCTTTTAGGAAGCAGTTTGCACACATAGGGCGAGCGTAGCGATTTGAGTTCGTGCTGACTTTTCGCAGGTTCTCTCCATCAATCTATAGCGAATGCGAATAGACAGATGGAACCAAGAACGGCAGCACGAACCAAAGCGCGAAGCGATCCCGTTTTTTATGCGAAGAAGCAGCTTGCACGCATAGGGTGAGCGGAGCGTTTTGAGTTCAGGATGACTTTTCGCAGATTCTATCCATTTAATCATCGTTATAACGATGAGGATAATGGAATCAAGAACGGCAGCATGAACCAAAACGCGCAGCGATCCCAGCATCCAACGCCTCAGCTTTTTGTAAAAAACAGCTTGTCCGATGAGAGTTTTTATGACAACATAATCATGCCATTATTCTGACTTATCAGAAAACGTCGAGAGGAGCTCCCTAACCATGACAACGATCAGAGGCGGAGACATTCCAAGAGAAAAAGTAAGATTGGCAAAGCATTACCCCTTGTTTATTGGGGATACGATTGGCGTCGAAAGCTACTATCAGAAACTTCATTGGCATGATGTGCTCGAAATTAACCTGATCAAAACTGGCACGGGCTACTACATCATTAACGGCCGGCAATTTGAATTTCAGCAAGGCGATATTTTGCTCATCAACTCCAATGATTTGCACTGCGCCTATGAAACGAAGGACCTCGTCATGCTGGTTATTTCCTTCGATCCCTCCTGGCTGATCAGCAGCTTGCGGCTTGATCCCGAAATTTTAAGTCCGTTCCGGGAAATGGGCGTCAACTTTACGAATCTGCTGGACCGCCGCCATCCCCGTATTCATAAGCTTCGCTCTCTATTATTAGAGCTGCAGGAGGAGCATACAAGCGGACTGCGATCGCATACGACGATCGTTTATTCGCTGCTGCTCCGGTTTCTTGCGACCATTAACCGCGATTTCCGCATCGAGGCTGCCGCGGGTGCAGCTAGCCAAATCAGCGAGCGCCAGCTGGATAAAATGCGCTATGTCATCATCGAAATGGAACGCAATTTCGCCCACAACTGGACGCTTGCGGAGCTTGCTGCGCTCGTCTACCTCAGCCCTTCCCGGTTCAGCGATATTTTCAAACGCGCTGTCGGGATGCCCCCGCTTTTATACCTCATCCATATCCGTCTGGAGCGTGCGATTGATCTGCTCGAAAACAATCAAATGAAGATTACCGACGTTGCACTTGAATGCGGTTTCAGAACGTTGTCTAATTTCAATCGTCTGTTCAAAAAGCATATCGGCGCTTCTCCGAAGGAGTCACGGCGTCTGCAAGGCTAATACCAGTAAGATTGTGTCAGTTTCTAACGGTTTAGGCGAAGAATGTCCCGAATCGGGGAGCTACAATAAGGGAGTAAGAAGTTGCGCAGGACGTAACTTCAATATGTGACAAAAGATAACGTAAAGATGACTTTTCGCAAAAGAGGGGGATGCGATGCCGCAAATTCGATTGCACGCAGAAAAACAGACGTATAGAAGGCAAAGTCTTCTGATCCGAATTGTCAAGCAATGGGATATTCAGCTTATGGTCGTACCGGGATTGCTGCTTGTCTTGCTGTTCAGCTACGTTCCGATGTACGGCGTGCTGATGTCCTTCCAGGATTACAGCTTGTTCAAAGGGTTTATGAACAGTCCTTGGGTTGGGTTCAAGCATTTCGAAATGTTCTTCAATGCACCGGAGTTTTGGAATGTCATGCGCAATACGCTCGTCATCAGCCTGCTGAAGCTGGGGGTCGGTTTTCCGGCACCTATTCTGCTGGCGCTTATGCTTAACGAGGTGGGCAGCAGGTATTTCAAACGGCTTGTGCAAACGATCAGCTACTTGCCGCATTTTCTGTCTTGGGTCATTGTATCGGGCTTTGTGATCTCCATGCTGTCTACGGACAACGGCAGCGTGAACATGCTGCTGCAAAGTCTGCATCTGATCAAGGAGCCGATCAACTTTCTCGTCGAGCCCCGATATTTCTGGTCGATTCTCGTTACGACGGGAGTATGGAAGGAAATCGGCTTTGCATCGATTGTTTATCTGGCAGCTATCGCGGGCATCAACCCGCATTTGTACGAGGCAGCTTCTATCGACGGGGCGAGCAGAATCCGGCAAATCTTTTCCATAACGGTGCCTTCGATTATGCCCGTTATCGTCGTCTTCTCGATACTCGCTATCGGCAATCTGCTGAACGCCGGCTTCGACGATATTTTGCTGCTTGCGGGCAATCCCGGCCTGCGGGAAGTAAGCGAGGTGCTAGATACTTACGTGTACCGGGTAGGGGTACAAAATTCCAGGTACTCGTATGCGACAGCCGCCGGACTATTCAAAGCGTTGATCAGCGTTGCATTGCTGGCCGGCGCAAACTATGCGGCCCGCAAATCGGGCAACAGCTTATGGTAGCGGGAAGGAGCGTGCAAGGCGATGAGATTGTCGACCGGAGACCGGTTATTCATCGGGATTAACTACACGCTGCTGTTCGTATTGGGCTTTGCGGCTCTGTACCCGTTTTGGAACGCAGCGGTCATTTCATTCAACAACGGCAGCGACACGATGCTTGGCGGCATTACGTTCTGGCCTAGGGCATTCACGCTGGAGAACTACGAGGTCGTCTTCAAGGACAAGCGGCTGGTGGACGGCTTCATCATATCAGTGCTGCGTACAGTCTCAGGTACAGTTCTCTCTATTGCGGGAACGGCGCTTTTGGCTTACGGCATGACAAAAAGAAAGCTGATTGGCAGAAAAGTTTATATGGTGCTCTGCATCATTACGATGTATTTTAGCGGCGGCTTAATTCCCAGCTATTTGCTCATTCAGCAGCTTGGGCTGATGAATTCCTTTTGGGTGATGATCGTTCCCGGCATTATCAGCGTGTGGAATATGATTATTTTCCGGACCTTCTTTATCGGTATTCCGCAAGGGCTGGAAGAGTCGGCACAGATCGACGGGTCCTCCAATTGGGGCATCTTTTTCCGGATCATCCTGCCGCTGTCCGGTCCGGTTATCGCGACGCTGTCGCTATTCACCGCGGTTTATCATTGGAATGACTGGTTTGCACCAAGCATTTATATTTCGAATGTCGATTTGCTGCCCATTCAGACGAAGCTTCAGCAGATACTGAACTCCAACATTATGCTGGAGCAAATGCAGAATATGGACTCGGCTGCTCAAGGCAGGTTGAATCAAATGAAAGCGGTTACAACAAAATCTTTGTCGATGGCTACGATGATGGTGGCGACTGTGCCAATCTTGCTTGTGTATCCGTTTGTTCAGAAATATTTCGTCAAGGGCGTATTGATCGGATCGCTTAAAGAATAGCCGCAGGTTCAAGGCCATTGCCTTTAACCATAAAAAAGCACGGGGGGATAATGCATGAAAAGGATGAGGAAAGCATTTCTTTCAGCACTGTCAGTCACACTGGTCATCGGAGCCGTTCTAGCAGGATGTTCGAATGCGGACAACAACGGTAAGCCAGAAACAAATAAGGGAAGCAACGGGGGCAATACCGGCACGGAGCAAGCAGGCGGAGCTTATGAGCTGGGCAAGGAGCCGCTTGAGTTCTCGTTCTATGGCCATTATGACTGGTACACCATGCCGGCTTGGGGCGAGGATCTGGCTACCAAATGGATTCAAGACAATAAGAAGGTCAACGTCATGCCGATCAGCTCGGGCGGTGCAGCCAAAAACAAGCTGAGCACGATGATCGTGTCCAAGCAGCTGCCGGACGTCATCTGGATGGAGCGCGGACCGGACGTCGAGAAGCTTCGTTCCGAAGGGATGCTCGTTGCCTTTGACGATTATTTAGATAAATATCCGAATTTGAAAAAATGGGCGGGCGATTCGACGATCGATATGCTGAGGTCGCCGGACGGCAAGCTGTATCAGTTCCCGAATTGGTATACAACGCAGCCTAACGGCAACGCAGGTTATCTGGTGAATAAAAAGATTTATGAGGAGCTGGGATCGCCGAGCCTCGAGACGACCGATGATCTGTACGCTTATTTGAATCAAGTGAAAGCGAAATATCCGGATGTCGTTCCGCTTGAACTGGGCCAGCTGGCTGCCGGCATGGACGTTATGGTATCCGCATTCGCCGAGAATCGTCCTTACACCTTCAATCAGATGATTGCGGTGCCAAATGGCGACAAGCTAACCTCACTGTTTGCGGATCCGGTGTACCGCGAGCTGCTGCAATTTACGAATAAGCTGTACCGGGAGAAGCTCATCTCGCAGGATACGTTTACTCAAAAGCTGGAGCAGGTAGAGCAAAAGGTCGTTACTGGAAAGATCGCGGTCTATGCCGCTTCCAGTCCGACGGAATTTGGCTCGAAAGGCAATTCGCAGCTCAAATCACAAGATCCGAACGCTGGCTACATTATGGTATGGCCTGTGCATAAAGCAGGCTTGGACAAAAACAAAATTTTCCCTGGCGACTATAAGCAGCTGGGCTGGAACGTCAACGTCATTACGAAGTCGGCTAAAAATCCGGAAGCAATCTTTGCTTTCCTGGACTGGTTCACAGGACCGGAAGGGCAGCGCACGATTATGTGGGGGCCGGAGGGCTTGTACTGGGATGGTGTAGATGCAGAGGATGCTCCGCTCTTCACGGATAAATTCGTCAATGACCCGAAAGGCCGCGATGAGCTGATGAATTCCACCGTTAACTTCCAATGGAACGGCAACACGGTGTATGTTGACAACTCGAAGACAAAATTCGAAATGACGCTGCCGGAGGACAAGCGGAATTGGGAGACGTATTGGCAGTCTACGATTACTTGGAAAACCCAATTCAATACGACGGAATATGTCAATCTTGATCCGGCCGGCGATTCGGAGGAAGGCATTATCGCTCAAACTATTTTATCCATCTATGAGCAGGCGAGGGCGAAGGCAGTCATGAATGCAAGCTCGGAAGCGGAGGTTCTGTCCATCTTGGATAAAGCTGAGAATGATGCTCAGAAAGCGGGTTATGAAAAGCTTCTCGCATACAAAACGGAGAAGTGGCAAGAGAATAAAGCGAAGCTGAGCAAATAAAGTGCAGCATGAGGCAGACGGATAGATAGGTCTAACGGGACCGGTCAAATGTAAACCTGCAATAGCCGGAAGAGCGGCAGCCGGGTGCTGGCCGGTCCCTATGTCTAGTAATGATAGGGAGAGATCATAGTTGACTTACTACCTTGGTGTAGACGGCGGGGGAAGCAAGACGATTGCTGTCGTAACGGATGAAGCAGGATGTATTGTCGGTATGGGAAAAAGCGGGTGCGGCAATCACCAGCTGGGCGTGGAGCTTGCCGACCGAAGCATTCGGGAAGCGGTACAGGAGGCGCTAGAGCAGGCCAAGCTAAATGCCGAAGCTATCGAATATGCTCTGTTTGGATTAGCCGGTGCCGATCGGGAGGCGGACTATCTTATTTTGCGGCCGATGGTGGCAGCAATGGGTTTTGCCCGCCACGATGTCGTCTGCGATACCGTGATTGGCCTGCGTGCCGGAACGAGGCAGTCGAGCGGCGTTGTCGTCATTTGCGGAAGCGGTACGAATAGCTACGGTATCAACGCGCGGGGCGATGAATTGCAATGCGGCGGCTTTGGTTATCTGTTTGGCGATTTTGGCGGTGGCGGCGAATTGGCCGTAGAAGTGTTCCGTACGGTTATCCGGGCATGGGAAGGCAGAGAACAGCCGACAGCTTTGACGGCTTTGACGCTTGAAGCTTTGGGTTATGAGGAAGTCGAGGCGATGTTCTCCGCGTATTTGGACGGAGGAAAACGAAGCGTACCGAATACACTTGCGAAACTGCTCTTTGATGCGGCGGACCGCGATGAGGCAGCACGGCGAATTTTGCAGCGGCAGGGCGTTGAATTGGGCCTAACGGCAAGCACCGTTATTCGCCGGCTAGGCATGGAGCACGATGTCTTTGATCTAGTCATGGTCGGTAGCTTGCTTACGCGTGCCGACAGCCGCTATATCGTACCTTTTATCGAGCGGCTCGTGAAAGAGACGGCGCCGGGCTGCAGCTTGAAGGTACTGGAGATGGAGCCGGCCGCCGGAGCGATTCTGCTGGCGATGGAACGAAGCGGGCAGCAGGTTGAAGCTGTGGTCTATGACAATTTAAAAGCAGACTTGGCAATTGAGGGGAGACAGGCACAATGGGCGCAAAATTAAAGGTTGCTGTCATCGGAGGCGGCTCGTCGTATACACCGGAGTTAATAGAAGGCTTCATAGCGAATTATGAATCCTTTCCGGTAACGGAAATTGCTCTGGTCGATATAGAAGCAGGCAGCCATAAGCTATCTATTGTGGGGAGTCTGGCACAGCGGATGGTGGAGAGATCGGGACTGCCGATTCGGGTCACGCTGACGATGGACCGGCGGGCAGCGCTGAGTGGTGCTCACTTCGTATCGACCCAGATGCGGATCGGTCTGCTGGAAGCGCGCGGCTGGGATGAGACGATTCCGTTGAAGTACGGGATGATCGGACAGGAGACGACGGGTGCGGGCGGGATGATGAAGGCGCTGCGTACGATACCGGTACTGCTGGATATTTGCAAGGATATGGAGGAGCTTTGCCCTGACGCTTGGCTGCTTAACTTCACTAATCCGGCCGGCATGGTCACGGAGGCCATTCATAAGCATTCTTCAATTAAATCGATCGGCCTGTGCAATTCCCCGATTGCGGCGTACAAGTGGCTCTCCGGTTTATATGACGTGCCCGTTGAACGGATCTCCTGCGAATTTGCGGGACTTAATCATTTGCATTGGATTAGCAGTATTACGATCGACGGGCAATCGAAGCTGGAAGAGCTGCTCGGGAGCCGCAGCGGCTATACGGCCGCCAATGTGCCGCAGTCCGCGTGGAACGAGAGCTTAATCAAGTCGCTTGGCGCGATTCCCTCTTATTATTTGAAATACTTCTATTTGCACCGCGAAATGCTGGAGGAACAGCAAACGCTCGCAGCTAAAGGCGAATCACGGGCCGAGACGGTCAAGCGGCTGGAGGATGAGCTGTTCGAAATTTATAAAAATCCAGAGCTGGCTGAGAAGCCGAAGCAATTGGAGCAGCGCGGAGGGGCGTACTACTCCGAGGCGGCGGTTAAGCTGATGAATTCCCTTTATAATGATTCGGGTGATATTCAGACGCTAAATGTGAGCAACGGAGACATTCTCGACTTCCTGCCCGAGGATGCCGTTATCGAAGTGAATTGCATTGTAAGGAAGGATGGCCCCGTCCCGCAGCCGGTGGAGACGGTGCCGCTAGCGGTGAAGGGGCTCATTCATGCGGTGAAAACCTATGAGCAGCTTGCGATTGAAGCCGCCGTCACGGGCAGCCGGGATACGGCTCTGCTTGCGTTGACGAATCATCCCCTGATCGATTCGGTCAATGCGGCTGAGCGTATGCTGGATGAGATGCTGGAGCGGAATAAAGCTTATTTGCCGCAATTTTTCCGTTCATAGGACGAATTGAATTTTGGCTTGCCCGACAACAATTAAGCGACATATCAGCCTCCACTTACAGGAGAGCAGGTGTCGTTTGCCGATACGTAAGCTCAATAAATTTATTAAGGCTTTCTGTCAGGAACCTATAACGTTCCTCGGCGGAGAGCCTTTTTTCTTCTTATGCCACAGAAGGGACATCTGCTAGAAGCTGCATTGGTTACGAACCAAGCACGAATCAATATTATTTATTTTTCAATAGAAAAGCTCTATTAGCCGAATGGCTGTCTGCAATGATAAACTCGTTTCAATATTAAAGTCGACAAAACCAATAGGAATTATAAAAATTATATTGCGGGAGGAATTCATCATGGCTAAGCAACGTCAACTTAAGCTCGGCGCAGCACTTCACGGAGTAGGGGGCAATATTTCAGGCTGGAGGCATCCTGATGCGATAACGGACGCCAGCGTTAATTTCGGGCATTACACACGCCAGGCGCAAAAAGCGGAGGAGGGCAAATTCGATTTTGTATTCATCGCTGACGGTTTGCATATCAACGAGAACTCGATCCCTCATTTCCTGAATCGGTTTGAACCGCTTACCGTATTGTCCGCGCTTGCTGCCGTTACTTCAAAAATTGGCGTAGTCGGCACATTGTCCACTTCATACAGCGAGCCATTCACGGTATCCAGACAGTTCAGCTCGCTGGATCATATTAGCGGAGGAAGAGCAGGCTGGAATGTTGTGACTTCGCCTTTGGCCGCAACGGCCAACAACTTCAGTAAAAAAGAGCATCCCGATCATCCGAAGCGGTACCGGATCGCAACGGAGTATTTACAAGTGGCCCGAGGGCTGTGGGATTCATGGGAGGACGATGCGTTTACTCGCGATAAGGAATCCGGCGTGTTCTTTGATCCAGAGAAGCTGCACCGCTTAAATCATGAAGGCGAGTTTTTCTCGGTGCAAGGGCCTTTGAACATTGCTAGATCGAAGCAAGGACAGCCTGTCGTATTCCAGGCCGGTTCCTCGGAGGACGGCAAGACGCTGGCGGCCAAAGAAGCGGATGCTGTATTCACGCATCACGAGACGATTGAGCAGGGCAAGCAATTTTATGAGGATGTAAAAACGAGAGCGGCGTCATACGGGAAGTCCAGAGACGAAATTGTTATTTTGCCGGGGATTGGGCCGATTGTCGGTGCAACCGAAGAAGAAGCGGAGCGCAAATATATTCAACTGGCTGAGCTGGTGGATATTGAGCATGCGCTGGCTTATCTCGGCCGTTATTACGAGCATCATGACTTCTCGCAATATCCGCTTGACGAGCCGTTTCCGGATTTGGGGGAGCTTGGTCAAAACAGCTTCCGCAGCACGACGGAGCGGATTAAGCGCAACGCTGCCGAGAAGGGGCTTACGCTTCGCCAAGTGGCGCAGCAGGAAGCGACGCCTCGTCCGGCATTTATCGGGACTCCGGAGAAGGTCGCTGATCTCATCCAGCAATGGTTCGAGGAAGGTGCGGCAGACGGCTTCATTATCGGCGAAGCGATTCCAAACGGACAAAGCGAGTTTATCGAATCCGTAGTGCCGATCCTGCAGGAGCGCGGATTGTTCCGTACGGATTACGAGCATGACACGCTTCGCGGCCATCTGGGCGTTCCGGTGCCTGCTAACCGTTATACGAAACAAAGAGAGACGAAAGAAAAGATTGCAGACGAATCGCTTGCATAAGAGGGGGAAATGACAATGAAGACGGGAAGAAAAGCAAGCTGGTGGAAATACGGAGCCGTGACGCTCGCTGCGATTATTGCGCTGACGGGCTGCAGCTCCGCATCGAATAAAGAAGAAGGCAGCAGCCCTGCTCAAGCTGCGGAAACGAAAGCTCCTGTTCAAGGAGGCGAGTTGACCTATGCGCTGGCAACGTCGCCGGTATCGCTTGATCCGCATACGAACGGCCTGGCAGTTGGTGTCCGAATCATTAACAACTTGTACGACAATCTGGTTGTACAATTGCCAGACGGCACGGTGAAGCCTTGGCTGGCGAAGGAATGGACGATTTCGGAGGATGGCCTGACATATACATTCAAGCTGCGCGACGATGTTAAGTTCCACGACGGCACACCGTTAAATGCGGAGGCTGTCAAATTCAGCTTCGATCGTGTTATAGATCCGGCTACCAAAGTATCCAATGCGTTTGCCCTTATCCAGCCTTATCAATCATCCAAAGTGATAGACGAATACACGGTTGAAGTGAAGCTGGCTTCCCCGTCACAAGCGTTTCTGCGCAATATCGCGCAAGGCACGCTGGGCATCGTATCGCCAACGGCGGTCAAAAAGTACGGCGAGCAGTTCGCAACGCATCCGGTCGGCTCCGGCCCGTTCAAGTTTGTGAAATGGGATGAGAACTCGGAGATCGTGATTGAGCGGAATCCCGATTACAAATGGGCGAATGAAACGGCAGTGAACCAAGGCGCACCTTACTTGGATAAAATCACGTTCAAAATCGTACCGGAAGAAGCGACCCGCATCGGCAGTGTACAAAGCGGCCAGGTGCTGGCAGCGGAAACCGTTCCGCCGCAAAACATCGTCTCCATTAAAAATGATTCGAAATTCCAGCTTCTGTCGACAAACACAGGCGGCTTGCCGTATACGCTGTTCATCAACGAAAGAAAGCAGCCATGGAACGAGCTCAAAGCGAGACAAGCGCTGCAATCGGCAATTGACGTTACCTCCATTGTCAAATCGCTCTATCTAGGAACGTATGAGCAGGCATGGTCGCCGCTGGCGCCGGTCACACTTGGCTATGATTCCTCGCTGGAGAATGGAATTAAGAAAGATCTCGACAAAGCTAACAGCCTTCTTGATGAGCTTGGCTGGACGAAGGGCGCCGACGGCATCCGCGAGAAGGATGGCAAAAAGCTGACGCTGCATTATGTCGACGCCTCCCCGAACCGGGAGAAGCGCAATGACATTGCAGCCATTATCCAGCAGCAGCTGAAGGAAATTGGCGTCGACGTTAAGGTCGATATTACGAAAGATTACGTCAACCAAATTTTCGTCAATGATGATTACGATATTTATGGCAACAGCCAAGTCAATGCCGATCCGAACTCTCTCTATCCGTTCTACCATACGGCAGCTCCAACAGGCCGTCCCACACTGCACGGCTACTCCAATGCGGAGCTCGATAAGCTTCTTGAAGACGGGGCTGTAGAGAAGGACGAGGCGAAGCGGGTTGAAATTTACAAGCAAGTTCAGCATCACATTATCGATAATGCCCTCATTATCCCGATCTACGTATTTCCATATACAATAGCTGCTTCTAACCGCGTACAGGATATCAAGCTTGATGCGCTTGCATACCCGCGCTTCAACGACACCTATTTGACGAAATAAGGGGGCTGCTGCAGCATGGGCAAATCCGTTTTTGTACGGATCTATACTTCCCTTCTTGTACTGATTGGAGCGTTGATCGTCGTATTTATCATTATGAACGTGCTGCCCGGCGACCCAGCTCTCATGATGCTGGATCCCGCCGAGTCCACGCCCGAGATGATTGCCACTATGCGGCATCAGCTAGGCCTGGATCGTCCGTTCTACGTTCGTTTTGCTGAATATTTCATCAACCTGCTGCATGGTGATTTCGGCAATTCCATGGTCAATTCGGACCCGGTGCTGCCGAAAATTATCAAACACTTTCCTGCGACGCTGGCTCTTACGGCTATGAGCTCGGCGATCGCAGTCGTTATTGGAATTGTGCTTGGCGTGCTGTCGGCTATTCACCGCAATAAGCCTATCGATTTGCTGGCCAGATTAATCGGATTGTTCGGCATTTCCATGCCGACCTTCTGGTCGGGCATATTGCTCATTCTAATCTTTTCGGTCCAGCTGGGATGGCTGCCGGCGATGGGTTCAACCGGCTTCAAATCGCTCATTATGCCGTCCCTTACGCTTGGGCTTGTCGGCGCGGGCTTTATCGTCCGAATGGTACGAACGAGCATGCTGGATGTCATTAACGAGTCCTTTATCGTCACGCTTCGCTCGAAAGGCTTATCTGAGCGGGCGATTATGTATCAGCATGCGCTTCGTAACGCCTTAATACCGGCGATTACGATGATTGGCATGATCGTCGGCGAGATGCTGGCCGGAACCGTCGTAATCGAGACGGTATTCTCGCGGCAGGGAATCGGCCGCATCATTGCGGATGCCATTATGGCGAAGGATTTGCCCGTTGTACAGGGCGTTGTCTTTTTCTCAGCAGTTGTATATATCATCGTCAATCTGCTAGTCGATCTGTCCTATTCATTCATCGATCCTCGCGTAAGGCGGGCGAGTTAGAAAGGGGCGTTTCATTTCATGAAAGAAGCAGCGGTATCAAGCGGCGGCCTCTCGCTTGCAAGAAGAAGGCTGCTCCGTCTCCCGCGAATTAATAGAAGCAAGCTGTCCGCATCCGATTTATTCGTATACGGCGCAGCCGTTGCCGTTGCGCTGATCATTTTATGCGCACTTGTGCCGCAATGGCTTGCACCGTACTCCCCTACAGCTATGCAGGCAGACCAGGTGCTTCTGCATCCGAGCTGGTCGCATCCGCTCGGTACGGACTATTTTGGCCGGGATGTGCTTAGTGTCGTTGTATACGGCAGCCGTGATTCACTCATTATCGGTTTTGTCTCCGTATTGGTCGGCAGTATAACGGGCGGACTAATCGGAGCGCTGGCTGGCTACGCGGGCGGTATCATCGACACTATACTTATGCGCATCGTAGATGTGCTGATGACGATCCCCGGCGTATTGCTGGCGCTTGCCATTGCGGCGGCGCTGGGGCCAAGCCTGACGAATGTCGTGCTCGCAGTCGCTGCCGCTACGGTTCCGGGGTACGCCAGAGTCATGCGGGGACAGATTATGAGCATGAAGGCAAGACCTTTCATTACGGCTTCGCGTTCGATCGGCGCCACGGGACCGGTTATTTTCTGGCGTCACGTACTGCCGAATTCGTTATCGCCTATGTTCGTGATGGCGGCAATCGGAATCGGTTCATCGATTTTGACTGGAGCGGGGTTAAGCTTCCTTGGCCTTGGCACGATTAAGGAAATTCCGGACTGGGGCGCGCTTCTCTCTCAAGGCAGAGGGTATTTGACTGTTGCCTGGTGGATTTGCACGTTTCCAGGACTGGCGATCACGCTATTCGTCCTGTCGGTCAATATTTTGGGCGACCGGGTGAGAGACCGGCTTGATCCGAAGCGCAGCCGGGGCTAATTCGTGAACGGCATGTCGTACTCCGTATACGGCAAGGAGCATGCTGCATGCTTTCTGCATCTGCGGGAGCTGCATCAACCAATGAAAGGAGGAACGATATGAGCCAGCTTTTGGCTATTGACCGGTTATCGGTCGATTTCACAACTGCAAAAGGAAGACTGAGAGCGATATCGGATGTGTCGCTTCATTTAGAGGCTGGCGAGACGGTCTGTCTGGTCGGGGAATCGGGCAGCGGCAAAACGATTACGTCAAAGTCCATCATGCGGTTAATCGATTATGAGAACGGCGTTATCTCCGGCGGTTCAATCGTTCTGGACGGAGAAGAGCTGTCGACGATGCCCCAATCGGAGCTGCGTGCACTGCGCGGCAAAAAAATGGCCATGGTCTTTCAGGAGCCGATGGCGGCATTTGATCCTGTGTTTACGGTAGGCAGCCAAATTATAGAAGTCATCCTGCGCCATAAGCAGCGCAATAAGGCGGGGGCATGGGAGCATGCCGTTCATTTGCTCCGGAGGGTTGGCATTCCTGAGCCGGAGGTTCGGATGAAGCAGTATCCGAATGAGCTTTCCGGAGGCATGCTCCAACGGGCGATGATCGCGATGGCGCTTGCTTGCGGCCCGGAGCTGCTCATCGCAGATGAGCCGACAACCGCCCTTGACGTGACGATACAGGCGCAAATCTTGCATCTGCTGCAGGAGCTGAAGCAAGAATTCAACATGGCGATATTGCTTGTCACGCATGATATGGGCATAGCTGCCGAGATGGCGGACCGGGTTATCGTCATGTATGCGGGCCAGGTTGTTGAGCAGGCGACGGCGGTGCAGCTTTTTGAGCAGCCCCATCATCCCTACACGAGGGGACTGCTTCAATCCATTACGACAATGGACAGCGACCGGAATGCCAGATTGTATGCCATACAAGGGTCGATTCCAAATCTGTCTGAGCTGCCAGGCGGCTGCCGCTTTCATCCGCGTTGTCCATTTGCAACCGAGCAATGCTTGAATGAAACGCCTCCGCTCGCAGAGGTTAATGGCCGTCTTTCCGCATGCTGGCATGCCGAACGGCTCGTTCAATCCGAATCCTGGTATCCGGCGTTGACTGATGCGGGAGGGGGGATTGGGCCGGACAAGAAGCATCCGTTGAATGCGGAATCCGTTGCCTTTGCTGCGGATGGCCCTCAATTAGAGGCGGATTCGAATACTTCGGACAGCAGCGAGTCTTCAGCTTCTGAAATGCTGTTCAAGGTAGAAGGACTGTCCAAGCACTACCCGATCCGGGGAGGTCTTCTTAACCGTTCTCATTCCCGTATCCGGGCAGTTGATCAGGTATCGTTCGCTATTCGCCAAGGAGAGACATTTGGACTTGTCGGAGAATCCGGCAGCGGCAAATCTACGCTTGGCAGAGTAATGCTTCAGCTTGAAGGAGCTACGGAGGGCAGTGTCAGCTTTCGCGGCCAAAGCCTGACGGAGCTGTCTGGAGCTGATCTGCGGCGCGCGAGGCGCGATATGCAGATTGTATTCCAGGACCCGCAAGGCTCCGTCAATCCCAGATGGTCGGTAGGCGAAATTATCGGCGAGCCGCTGCGCGTTCATGAGAAGGCCTTGAGCGGCAAAGAACGCAGAGCACGAGTGGAGGAGCTGCTGGAGCTTGTTGGCCTGAATCCAGCCTGGTATGACCGCTATCCTCATGAGTTCTCAGGCGGTCAGCGCCAGCGCATAGGGATAGCAAGGGCAATTGCGCTTCAGCCCCGGTTTATTCTGGCGGACGAAGCAGTGTCGGCGCTTGATGTGTCGGTACAGGCGCAAATTGTCAATCTCATGAAGGATTTGCAGCAGCGGCTGAATCTGACCTACCTTTTTATCGCGCACGGCCTCAATATCGTTCGACATATCTCCGATCGGATCGGCGTCATGTATTTGGGCAAGCTGGTCGAAATTGCGCCCAGTGAAGAGCTGTTCCGGAATCCGGCCCATCATTATACGAAAGGGCTCATCTCTTCGATCCCCCAGCCGGATCCCGCGCGCAAACGGGAATTTATCGCTATTCAAGGCGAGATTCCATCGCCGGCTAATCCGCCTGGCGGCTGCCGTTTCCATACGCGGTGCCCGGCTGCTACAGCCCGGTGCCGGGAGGAGGAGCCTGCGATGCGTGAGGTGGGAGAAGATCATTTTGCAGCCTGCCATTACCCGATTGGATAAACAAGAAACCGGCATTCTCGTATGCCGGTTTTTTTGCTGTGCATTGCTCCGCGCAACGAGGTGTCGTAAACTAACGTAAAAAGGTGTAGTGGTTTCATTCGTTGCAGGATGTGGAGGAGGGTTCGCTTTTGAAAAGATTCATTTTGCTGCTGCCGCTAATTCTTATGCTGGCTGTGGCTTTGCCCGGGGCGTTGTTTGCTGCAGCTGTACCTGATAAGCCAGAAGGCCATATCAAGGACACCGCAGCGATGCTTGACGACAACCGGCTGGATGAGCTGGAGCAGGCTGCTCAATCGGGTTTATACCAGTTTTATGTACTGACTATTAATAGTTTGGATGGAGAGGATTCGGCTGCCTTTGCCACCAAGGCTTATAAAGCGTGGAAGCTGCAAACCGGAGATGTGCTGCTTGTCATTTCGAAGCAGGAAAGACGGATCGAGATGAACTTTAATAATCCCGGCCTTCAGGCTGCGATCGATCAATTGCCTGACGATTACGACGGCAATGGCGACGGCACGGAGTCGAAGCTGACCGAGCTCGTTAATTTGCACTTTATTCCTTCAGCGAAAAATGGAGATTTCGTTCAGGCCTCACTCTCACTGATGGAGGCCGTCAATTTGCTGGAGGCTCCGCCGATCGTGGAAACGCCTGATGAAAATGAGACAGGAGCTGTCGGATCAGGAGGCAGCGGAGCGTCTCAAGGCAATGGCGGCAGCGGAGGCCCGGATCGGCCGAGTGTAACGAACCCATCTGTGCATCAACAGCCAGTAGTGGAACATACGAGGCCGCAGACAGGATTGGATTTCGTTTGGGTGCTTGCAGCTTGCGTCTTAATTGGCGCGCTGTGGGCGGCCGCAGTTTCTTTCTTCAAGCTGCGCAAGCTTGCGCGCCAGAAGGAAAGAACCGGCCGGCTAATGGTCGAAGTAGAGCATGCGAATGCCGATCTGAAGCCATTTGTCGGGCTGACGCAGGGGAAAACCGAACAGCTTGTTGCGTCGATCGATCAGAGCTTGTCGGAATTGCTTGTTGGTCTGGATCAGCTGCGGACCAAAGCGGAGAGCGAGCGCATATTCCCGCTTCACTATCCGAAGCTGAATGCTGTGCACGACGCGCTCAAAGCAGCGCTAGACAGCTCGGAATCGAAGCTGTCAGAGCTGCGCGGCGAGATCAGCCGAATTGTGGAAGCCGATGCGAATGTACGCAAGACGACGGATGACCTGCATGAACGGCTGCCGGATCTGCGCAAGCAAACGGATGAATGGCGGAACCGGCTGTCGTACTCGCTCCAGCTCATTTATGCCGAGCTCGACCGGCTGGCCGTCAAGCTGGAGGAGGCGGACCGCCTCGAGGTATTTGATCCCATTGAAGCAGATCGGATTGCCACCGAGAGCTGGACGGACAGCGGGACGCTGCTTGGGCATATCGGCTCTATCGAGCGGTATATGAGCAAGCACCGTGATTTTGCTGCCGTAACGGCTGAGCGAAGAGCTGAAATGGAACGGATTACGGATGAGAACGGAATCCGTAAAGCGATTATGCGGCTCAATCCTTTTGCGCTGCTGGATCAAGCCCGCGTCGTGATGGAGAAGCTGCATGAAAGGCTTCATGAGGGCGCGATGGATGAAGTCATTCAGCTTGGCGACGAAGCGGACCGGCTCTTGGCCGAGGCTGTAGGCATCGCGAACCGGCAAGCGGAGCTGAAGAAGCTGAACCGCAAAGATATTGATTACCTGGTGGAGAAGCAGCAGCCCTTCCAGCAAGATATTGCCGAGCTGGAGCAGCAGTTTGGCTATATCCGCTCGACCTATTCCAAGCATCATTGGCTTAAGCTGTATGAACGGTTTGAGCAAATGAAGGCAGATGTTCAGGAAGCTGCCCGCCAGCTCCCCGAGTTAGATCGGTTAACTGGAGACAGTGAACAGCATTATGACCGTGCGCGCGAGCTGATTGACGGCTGGCTTGGCCGCTATCATGAATGCGATGATACGATTGCCGATTGCAGAGGCGGCTTCCGTGAGCTGGATGAACGGCAGCAGCGGGCGAAACGGTCGGTCGACAGCCTGTGGAGCCAGTTCGATGGCATTCAATCGCTGGTTAGGCGGGAAGCATTGCCAATGAATCAGGGCTGGCAGCAATCCTACACGGCGATTGAAGGGGCTTACCGCAAGCTGAGCAGCGTCTTGTCGCTGCCGCCGCTTCAGATGGATGAGATTGAGAGCGAGCTCCAGCAATTTGAAGACGATGTTCATGCGCTTCAGGGGCAAGTAAACCGGAAGCTGGAGGAGAAGCGGGAGGCGGAGCGCCGGATGCGCGAAGCCCAGGCGATGTACGATACCGTCTATCGCAGAGCTGGTTCGAAAATCAACCGCCATGTGTACAGCAGCAACTTTACTTCATTGAGCGAGCAGACGAAGCAAATGATCGCCGCAGGCATGTACGCGCAAGCGATTAGTGAAATGGCCGGATTAACCCGGATCGTGGATCAGATGCACCGCGATTATGAAGCGGTGGAAGCAGAGGAGCGCAGAGAAGAGATGATGAGGCAGCAGCAACAGCAGCATCATTCCTCATCCTCCTCAAACCACTCCTCAGGCGGAGGATCATGGGGTTCGGGCTCCAGCGGAGGCAGCTCTAATAATGGAGGCAATTCATCTGGAGGCTCTAACTGGTAGCTTTTTAGTATAAGGAGAGAAAGTATATGTTGGAATTGGCTATCGATTTATATCGGGATTGGAATGACACGGTAAAAGAAATATTTCGCGGCTCAGGCTATCCGCTTCCGGATGGATTGAGCGACAAGGAAATCGGCATCGCCTATTTCATGCAGACCGCGCAGACGGAAGAGGAAGCGGAGAAGCTGCACGAAGCTAATGAACAGCGAATCCGCGGCTTGCAGCAGACGATTCAGAACAATTTCGAACCGATTATTTTACCCGATATTCAGAGCCGCACGGGTTATACAGGTACGTCCTTCTCGTTCAAGTGGGTCTACAACAATGGGGAGCATATTATCGAAGAGCATTCTGCTTACCGCATCCCTTTATAGGATTTATAGGATTAGAAAAAACGCCTGCAGCCAGATCCCGTTAAGGGAGAGGCTGCAGGCGTTTTTGTTTGTTTTGGCGAGTTCAGCAGCGGTTTATTCCTCTGCTTCCCGGTAATGCTCGGCGCAAAAAGCGGCGAGTTCTTCCAGCTCATCGTCCTCAAGCTCAAAGTCGAGATGGCGCTCGGTTTCTTTTTCAATCAGATCATGCTTGACGATAGCGCCGTTGCCGTCTTCTACGCCGTAGACGACCCGCAAATAAATGCCTTTGGCGGAATAGAGCTCGTCCTCCTCGTCCAAGTCGAGATCGATCAGAAATTCATAGCGACGCCCGGCCAAAATGCCAAACGGATCTTTTACAAATTCAACGCTGTAGCTTGTAACTGTTAAGAGCTCCATTTTTTCGTTGTCCTCCATTATTGATGTAAGTTTATTTCTCGCCCTTAAAAGGGCTATAGAACAGCTTCGGAATGCCGGTGTCAAACCGCATCAGCTTGCCGGATGACGGATGCTCGAAAGCCAGTACGCGGGCATGCAGCCCGAGGCGCGGAATCGGCTTCGCTCTTGAGCCGTATTTCTTGTCGCCAACGACCGGATGGCCGATATCCTGCATATGCACCCGGATCTGATTTTTCCGTCCGGTCTCCAGATGAACTTCAAGCAGAGAAAACTGCCGGCCTGCCTGAAGCAGCTTGTAGTGGGTTACGGCAAGCTGACCGTCATTGGGACGGTCGCTGGAATACATGCGCAGCGTGCTCGTTTCCTTCAGCCAGGATTTAATCGTTCCCTCGTTTTTCTTGACGGTGCCTTCTACCAGAGCGACATAGGAGCGCTCCTTGACGATTTCCTGCCAATTGGTTTGAAGCTTCTGCTGCACGGCTTCGCTTTTGGCAAACATCATGACGCCTGATGTATCCCGGTCAAGCCGGTGCACGATAAAAATCCGGCTCTTAGGATCGGTGACCCGCACATGGGCGGTCAATTGACGATAGGCGGTCAAGTCGGCCTCTTTGTCCGAAGCAATCGACAGCAGACCGGAATCCTTGTTCACGACGATAAGATCATCATCCTCATGCAAAATAACAAGTCCGGCCAGCGGAACGGTCTCCGTAGTCCCTTCCTTGCGGATCGTGACGAGCTGTCCCGGCTTGAGCATGTAATTGTATTTCGTCTCAGCGCGTTCGCCGACATATACTTGTCCGCGTGCGAGCAGTGATTTGATCGAATTGCGGCCTTGATTGAGATGGGTGATGAGAAAAGAGAGCAGCTCCGCCTCCTCGTTGACCGGGTATTTCCGGTCTGGCGAGCTGGATTTCGGTTTGGCGGAGCTGAACGGTTTCTTGGGCATTGCTGACAACCTCCTGCATGTTCCTTGCTGCAATCACTATATCATGATTGGGTTATCAATACTATTGGGATGACCGAAGCGGCCTTTCGTTTCGGCCAATTTAGGGCACCAATCTATGAAAACCGTTTTCATAGACAAACAGCCAGCCGGAGTGTTACGATAATAAGACTTGTGAAGCCATTATGGCAATGTAGTAAAAAAATGGAGGATTACCGCTGTGAGAACACTACGATTCAAAATGCTGTTAAGCACTTGTATTACGGCGAGCCTGCTGCTCGCGCCTCTGTCCGGCGGAATTGCCAATGCTGCTGTCGCTCCTGTCTCAAGCGCAACCAAGCTTGCTGCTCCAGCAACGATAGCGAAGCAAATCTCCGTCTATGTCGATGATAAAAAGCTGGCGCTTTCGTCGGCTCCGTTTACGCAGGATGGCGTGACCCTCGTGCCTATGCGTCCGATCTTCGATGCGCTGGGTGCAAACGTATCCTGGGAAGCGACAACCGAGACGATTATCGGATCTAAATTCGGCGTAAGCATCTCGCTTAAAGTCGGCAAGAAAACGGCGATCGTCAACGGAAAGTCGGTTAAGCTTGATGCTGCACCGGTTGTACGGAATGGCGTTACATACGTGCCGGCCCGCTTTATCGCGGAGGCACTGGATGCGAATGTGAAATGGAACAGCAAGGAATCGTCCATCCGCATTACGACGAAGGAATATGAGAACTGGAAGCTGTACCAGCAAATCATGAAGGATGCCGAGGCAAGCCGCGTGAAGCTGACGACGGCACAATTGGTAGAAAAGTATGATGACAGCATTGTCACGATTACGACCAACCGCGCATTGGGCAGCGGCATCGTCGTTGGCAAGTATTGGATTCTAACCAATTATCATGTGATGGAGGATGCATCCTCTGCAACTGTTGTAACTGTAAATGGCGATGAACTGGAAGTGGCTGGCGTTGCCGCAGCGAACGAGAAAGCCGACTTGGCGATTATTCAGATGAAAGAGCCGCTGGATGCGACTCCAGTAAGCCTGGGCTACGACCTGTTCTCCCGCAAGGGCGATAAAGTCATTGCGATTGGCAGTCCGCTGGGCTTGCAAAATACAGTGTCCGACGGCTTGATCAGCAATTTCATATATGAGAACGGCGTCCGTTATATTCAGACGAGTGCGCCAATCGATCACGGCAGCTCCGGCGGTGCCCTGTTCAATGAATACGGGGAACTGATCGGCATTACTTCTGCTGGTATCGTGTCGAATGCAGATTTGAACTTTGCAGTGGCAGTAAGTCATGCGACGCTGATGCTTGGCAGTCTGGGCAATAAGCCTGCTGCCAATGTGAAGTTCCTCGACCCGACTCTTCCTGCAACGCTGGTTGGTGAATCAGAGGATACGATCCGGAAATTGATGGACAAGCATTTCTCCGCGGTTCAAATGCAAGACGGTACAGCAAAATTTACCGATTGGTCGGTAAAACGTGATTCCGAGGGCTGGCTTGTCATTTCGGCGAATATCGATCCTTCGTTCTACATGCAGTATGGAAGCTCGATTGCAGCCGAGCTGCGCTCCTGGTCCATTAATATTGGCGCTGAGCTGAACCGGATGCTTCCAGGCGAGAAGATTCAGTTCCTGGTCAAGTTTGACCGGACTTACGGCTTCAAGCCGCGCGGCTATGCGGCAGACGAAGTGACGGACTTGGGCAATGACAAATGGCGCTTGGCATTTACGGTAGTCGATCTGCAAGTGAAAAATGCGCTGATCATTAAAGTTAGAGATTAATGCTATCATTCATTTTATAGGATTAGAGAAGATTGAGTGGATGAGGTCCCCTTCAGCAGTGGCGCTGAGGAGGGCCTCTTCTTTTTTGCCCGGCTATTCGGTACAATAATAAAGATGATGGTTAGTTAGATTGAAATTAGAGAGGTCATGCTATGAAAGTTGTTCTGAGCACCCTAAATGCCAAATATATTCACACGTCGCTTGCGCTTCGTTGTCTGAAGGCGTACAGCGAGAAGGATTTTGATATTGATATTGCCGAGTATACGATTAAAGATCCGGCGATGAACATCGTCTCCGATCTCTATTCCCGTAATCCTGATGTCGTAGGCTTCTCCTGCTATATCTGGAATATTGAAGAGACCATTACCGTAATCGGCATGCTGCGTAAAATCAACCCGAAGCTGAAGATCGTGCTTGGCGGACCGGAGGTCAGCTATGATACGGAGTTCTGGATGGAACGAATTCCGGAGGTCGATTTCATTGTCGTCGGTGAAGGGGAGGAGACGTTCCACCATCTGCTTACCGAGCTGAGCGGCGCGTCCAAATTCCATATGGTATTCGGCTTGGCCTATCGGAAGCAGCGTGCAGACCGTGTCGAGATTCTCGTCAATCCGGGCCGTCCGAAGCTGGACCTTGCTACGCTGCCATCACCGTACCGGTTCAAGGAGGATGTTCCGACGCTGGCGAATCGCATCGTCTATTTCGAGACGAGCAGAGGTTGTCCGTTCAGCTGCCAGTTCTGTTTGTCGAGCATTGAGGTTGGCGTTCGTTATTTCGATATGGACCGGACGAAGGCGGATATTTTGTATCTGATTGATTCCGGCGCCAAGCTGATTAAATTCGTCGACCGTACGTTCAACATTAAACGGGATTATGCGCTCGAAATGTTCCAGTTTCTTATTGAGAACCATCGCGGCTGCGTGTTCCAGTTTGAGATTACAGCGGACATTATGCGTCCCGAGGTGCTGGATTATTTGTCCGAGCATGCGCCACCAGGCGTATTCCGGTTCGAGATCGGCGTGCAATCGACGAATGACCCGACCAATCTAGCTGTACAGCGGCGTCAAAACTGGTCGAAGCTCGTGCGTACCGTGACGAAGGTGAAGGAGTCGGGCAAGATCGACCAGCACTTGGACTTGATCGCCGGCTTGCCTTTGGAAAATTACGAGACGTTCAGCGGCACGTTCAACGATGTGTTTGCTCTGCGTCCGGAGGAGCTGCAGCTGGGCTTTCTGAAAATGCTCCGCGGTACAGGCCTTCGCCGCGATGCCGACAAATGGGGCTACATCTACATGGATCAGTCCCCTTACGAAATGCTGGGCAATGATCTGATGCCATTTGGCGACATCGTCCGCATTAAACGGGTGGAGGATGTGCTTGAGAAGTATTGGAATGCGCATCGGATGGACCGTACGCTCCTCTATTTGGTGGATAATGTATTCCCGTCGGCGTTTGCCTTTTTCCAGACGTTTGGCGACTACTGGGAGGCGCGCGGCTGGCAAAAGATCGGCCATCAGCTGGAGGACTTGTTCTCACGACTTTGGGCGTTTCTTAATGAGTACAAGGAGCATGACGCTGCTTCCGGCGGAGGCAAGCTGGATCTGGAAGTCGTGCTGGGCTTGATGAAATACGACTTCTTCCTGAACCATAACTATAAGCCGCGCAAAACGTGGTGGGAGTTCACGATGGACAAGTCAGTATGGGGAAGCTGGATGCGTCTTCTCGCGGAACGCCCGGAGGAGGTTTCGGCGGAATTTGCGCAGCATCGCCTATCCGAGCGGGAGCTGCAGAAGCATGCGGTCATTGAGACGCTGCCGTTCGATCTGGCTGCGTACCTGGAGTCTGGAGAGATCCGTAAGGACAGCGCAACGCTGCTTGCCGTGCTGTATGCGCTGGACGGCAGCGGCAGCAGCAAGCCGGTTCCGAAGCCTTATATGTTGAAAATAAGCGGCGCGGCGCAAATCGCCGGCGCATGATTAGGATGGTTTCACAGCTTCGCAGGGATTGCTCCTGCGAGGCTGTTTTTTATTAGCTGTGGCTAAGGCGGCAGGATTAGGAACGAGTAGCTTTGTTACTCGCTAAGTGCTGGGGTGCTGAGTGGGTCCGCTTGTCCGGGCGGGCTGTAGCGAACCAGATTCGCTATTTAAACAAGCTCGATTCGCTGCATAGAGGGTAACGTTGGCGTTGCTTGCAGATAGCGAATGTAATTTCGTTTTTCGCGAACTTGTGTTCACGAACAGAGAAATTTGCTTCGCTAATGGTTGGCTTGATGCTGATATGATCTGTAACAGCGAAAATCGGTTCGCAAAACAGCGAACCGGCTTCGCTCCCCTGGCCTCGCGCATATGCAGGGACATTGCTGATACTAGTGAGAACTAGTGAAAAGCAAATAACTAATTCTTTTATTGCTCAGAGCTACTCTGCTTAGTGGTCTAGCAGCTCTTACCCGTTTATAGCGAACCAGCTTCGCTATTTAAAGAAGTCTGGTTCGCTGCATAGAGGGTAACGTGGGCGTTGCTTGCAGATAGCGAATGTAATTTCGTTTTTCGCGAACCTATGTTCACGGACAGCGAAATTTGCTTCGCTAATGATTGGCTTGATGCTGGTATGACCTGCAACAGCGAAAATAGGTTCGCAAAACAGCGAACCGGCTTCGCTCTGGCGTTGTTATAGTACGCGGCAGCGAAAAATTGGTCGGCTAAACCTCGTCTGACTCTGTTGTTCCGCTACTATGTGCTGTTCTGCTGACTGCTGTTCTGTTCTACTTCGAACGCCCCCCACCTATTCCGATCACACTTAACCGCATATGCTAAATGGGCAACAAAATGCAAATATACATTTTGTTGGACCTCAAAACGCACAAAATCGTGATCAAAATGCAAAAGTACATTTGAAAACGGTCAAATCCACCCTTTATGCGCTTTTTGGGCCAATCAACCTGCACTTTTGCATTTTGAAGCGATAAATCGGCGAAAAAGCGGCAAACAAAATGTACTTTTGCATTTTGATTTGCGAAATAAAGTGTAGACAACCCGTGAAAACGTCTAGAGCAACAGAGTCAGAAGAGCAACAGAATCAGAAAAGCAACAGAGCAATAGAAAAACAGAACAGTGGAGCAGCAGAACAGCAGAACCTCATAGCAAAATAGCAGCATATCGGCCAGGCAGTCGAGCAACTGAGCATCGCTGCAAGCTGGCGAGCGGTAAATAACCGCTGTCTTTCTTGTACGACTGACCCAGTCAGCCGCTTCCGGCAAAAAAAGAGCCAGATGCTCTGCATCGGGCTCCATTCATTTAATCCATATTAAGCAGGAACGACGCTGCGAAGCACCGTCATCGATCCGTCCAGCTCATAGCCGCCGAGGTTCGCAGGCAGCAGGAAGCATTCGCCTGCTTTCACGTCCAGGCTGCCGTCTGCCCAGTTCAGCTTGCCGTTGCCTTCTGCAACGACAACGATAACGAAGCTTTCAGCTGTTGTCGAGTAAGCAGATTTGGAAGCGACGATACCTTTTTCAACGATGAAGTATGGGGAGGATGCGATCGTCAGCCATTCGCCATCGGCGATGCCTTCGGTCGTCATGCGGCTTGCGCCCGAACCTTCATAAGCGATAACGTTCAGCGAATCCTCGATATGGAGCTCGCGCAGCTCGCCGTCGAGGCCGAGACGATTGTAGTCATACAAACGGTAAGTCGTATCCGAGTTTTGCTGGATTTCTGCTACTACGACACCAGCGCAAAGCGCGTGAACAGTACCGGCTGGGATGTAGAACGCATCGCCCGCTTTAACGGAAACCTCTTGCAGAGTGTCCGTAATACGGCCTTCGGAGATAGCCGCTTCCATTGCTGCGCGGTCAACGCCGTCTTTCAAGCCGTAGATGATTTTCGCGCCTGGCTTCGCGTCGAGAATGTACCACATTTCGGTTTTGCCCAGCTCACCGGCAGGCAGGCCTGCATAGTCATCAGTAGGGTGAACTTGAACCGACAGGTCGTCGTTGCAGTCCAGCAGCTTGATCAAGAGCGGGAAGCGGCCGTTTTTCTCGGAAAAGCCTTTCGTTCCGAAAAACTCGCGACCGTAGGACTCGCGGATTTCATCCAATCCTTTGCCAGCCAGCTCGCCATTAACGACCTTTGTTGTTCCGTTCGGGTGATCGCCGATCATCCAGCCTTCGCCGATCGAGCCTTCAGGAAGCGTCAGGCCGAATTGCTCCAGCGCGCGTCCTCCCCAAATACGTTCTTTCATTTCCGGTTGAAATTGAAGCGGGTAAGGTTTTACGTTTGCAGTCATGAATTTCTCTCCCTGTTTGGTTAGTTTGTTTAATTTGCTTAGTACCGAGTAGCGGGTTAATTTGCGGCGGTTAATAAGCTGCCTAGCGTTGCCTCTTCTCGATGGCTACCAGATAAGGCGCCGTCGTACGCTGCGGCTGCCGGTAGACAACGGCAGCGGCAAGGGTACCTGGCAACTGCGAAGCCCAAGCTTCTACGGCTGCGGCCTCCAATTCTCCGCCGGGATGCCCCGGATAGAGGACGCAGGTAACGATGCCTCCGGGGCGGAGAAGCGACAATGCAGCATCCAGAGCCGCAATTGTCGTCTCCGGCTGCGTAATGACAGACTCGTCGCCGCCCGGCAAATAGCCGAGGTTGAACATGACGGCTGCCACTTTCCCGTGCGCGTCGTCATCTACAGCCGCGGCCATTTCGGCATGGCTTTGAAGCAGCAGCCTAAGCCGGGGCAGCCGGCCTTCCGCCGCAAGAGAGGCAAGCCGTTCCTGCGTCCGCTCTAAAGCCTCCTGCTGAATATCGAAAGCGTACACGGTGCCTCCCGAACCAACGAGCGAAGCCAGTGTCAGCGTATCGACACCGCCGCCTGCGGTAGCGTCAATAACGATATCGCCAGGGCTTGTCCGCTCGGCAATCCATTTATGGGCCATGCTGAGGACAGACAGAAAACCCATGCTAGCTGTTCCCCCAAAGCTTGCCCTGCCAAGTATTACGGCGTTTCAGCTCGTCATCAATCGCATTGAGCACTTCCCATTTCTTCAAGCTCCAAGTTGGACCGATGAGCAAGTCACGAGGGGCGTCGCCCGTCAGCCGATGAACGATCATCTCCGGCGGCAGAAACTCCAGCGAGTCGACAATGAGCTTCACATACTCGTCCTGCTCGAGAAAACGCAGCAAGCCGGCTTCGTACTGGCGAACCATCGGTGTTTTGCGCATGAGGTGTAGCAGGTGGATTTTGATCCCCTGTACGTCCATCTTCGCGACGGCACGGCCGGTATCCAGCATCATTTCATGCGTTTCCTGCGGCAGGCCGTAGATGATGTGGGCGCAGACGCGGATGCCGCGCTCACGCAGCCGGCGTACCGCATCCAGATAGCATTCGGTGTCATGCGCCCGGTTGATCAGCGTCGAGGTCGATTCGTGAATCGTCTGTAGACCCATTTCCACCCACAAGTAGGTTCGCTCATTCAGTTCAGCCAGGTAGTCGACGACATCGTCCGGCAGGCAGTCGGGGCGGGTAGCGATGGATAGCCCAACGACGCCCGGCTGCTGCAAAATCACTTCATAATACTCGCGCAGCTCTTCAACTGGCGCATACGTATTCGTATAAGCCTGAAAGTAGCCGATGTACTTGGCGTCCGGCCATTTCAAATGCTGGCGGTCGCGGATCGTATTGAACTGCGTGACCAGATCGTCACGGCGTCTTCCCGCAAAATCGCCTGATCCCCGCGCGCTGCAGAACGTGCAGCCGCCTTTGGCGATCGTGCCGTCGCGGTTCGGGCAAGTAAAGCCGGCGTCGAGCATCACTTTAAATATTTTGCCGCCGAACTGTTCGCGCATTTCGTAATTCCATGTATGAAATCGTTTATCGCCCCACAGCTGCGGCTGCTGAGGCGTCATTTGCAATGCGTTCATTCATTCTCCTTCTTCCTTCAAAGGCTGCCCCTCTATTTTATCGGATATCGCGTTGAAATGCCATGCCGGATTGCGGCTGATGCTGGTTAAAATTAGCTGGAAATATAAAACGTTTTCAAGAAAATTAGGCTTGATAAACCTTACATCATCTGTTATATTAAAAGTGTGAAAAGACAATAAAAAAACCTTACATGCCTTAATCGTAGCGATTGTCATAGAACGTCGATTAACTGGAAATGCTGTATAAAAAATCGATGAGGTGATATGAAATGAGTCAAACAACTAAAATTCCGCATGGCGATGAGAAAGTTACGGTTGAGTTAACGGTGAAAGAGCTGATGGTGCTTAGCGGCGTCCGCTTCCCTAATAATCATCATCTAGAAGTATCGGCACGCAAAAAACTGAACGAGGTGCTTGAAGAGACGTTCGAAATCGAGCCGAGCGGCAGCCCGATCAATTACCAGATGCTTACCTAATTCCATATCCGCAAATCAGCCGCAGGCACTCCTGCGGCTTTTCTATTTGCCGTGAACCCTTTACATGGGAGGCGGTCTTGGGGCAAAATAAGAATCAGTTTAATGGAGTCTAGGAGGACAAGATCAGTATGCGTCTAAGAGGAAGAAAAGGAATACGTGAAAGCATAGAAGCGCAGCCGGAGTTGGTCGTACTCGACGCCGCTCCTCATAAAGGCAAGTGGCACGAGTTTTTCGGCAATGACAATCCGATCTATATCGAGCTGGGCATGGGCAAAGGCAGATTCATCAGCCACATGAGCGCCCGCAACCCGGAAATTAATTTTATCGGCGTCGATATGTATGACGAGTTGATCCGTCGTGCCAGCGAGAAGGCTCGTGCGGTATGGGAGGAGAAAGGGGAGCAAAGCCCGCCCAATCTGGCGCTGCTTCGCGCCAATATCGAGCATATCGAGAATATGTTTGATCCGGGTGAGCTGGAGCGGATTCATCTGAACTTCAGCGATCCGTGGCCGAAAAGCAAACACGCCCGCCGCAGGCTGACACATCCGCGTTTTCTCGCGAAATATGCGCAGCTGCTGAACGAGCGCGGTGAGATTCATTTTAAGACGGATTCGCAGTCTCTGTTCGAGTTTTCACTAAACAGCTTCGCCGAAGTGGAGATGCAGCTCCGCAACATTTCGCTTCACCTTCATAAGGAGGGACCGCGAGAGGATCTCGTGTTCACCGAATATGAAATGAAGTTCATGGGCAAAGGCCAGCCGATCTACCGGCTAGAGGCCGTGATCGGGGAAACTGCGCTGGAGCAGTACCGCACCAGCAAGCGTGAGGCAGCGAGCCGTGAAGCGGCGGCTGCGGAAGCCGCTGAAGCTGCCGAAGCTGCAGGACAAGCCGATCAGGAAGACGCCGAGTAATACTAAGCGACATTGCATGAAGCCGGGAACTCCAGCATGAAGCTAGACCGGAGTCACCCAGTTATATTCGACCGCGATGGCTGTTAGCGTGCCGATAAGCGCGCCGACGGCCACGTCGGAAGGATAATGCAGGCCCAGATACATCCTCGACCAGCCCACCGATACCCCGATAATGACCGCAACTGGAAGCGCAATGACGAACCAGGGGCCGCTCGCCGCAACCAGCGGAATGAGCCAAGCAAAAATTGCGGTCGTATGACCGGAAGGGAAAGAGGAGTCCACCAGCGGCTTCCTTCCTGTATTCATTCCCTCAAGCGCCTGATACGGGCGCAGCCTCTTGAATTTTCTTTTTACAATAAACACAGGAAAATGACTGATAACGACTGCGGTAAAACAATGCCAGCCCGTAATGTTCCAAGGAGCCGGAGCGAGGAGCGCGAAGAGCAGCGAGCTCAAAACGGTGAATGTAGCACCGCCCATATGGGTTACCGTAGACAGCCATTTGCCCAGCCATCGATGCAACCTTCTGTGTCCCCGCCGTTGATTCGCCCAGACGATGAACTCCTGTTCGCGGGTTCTCAGCCATTCTATCATTCGTCTCATCCGTATCCTCCTAATAAATCATCGAGGGCAAAGCTCGATTCGCACACATTATACCCGATATTACGACGAAAATGTTCAAAAAATAATAAGTTGTTGATTTGAAATTTATATGAAGGCTTTACGTATTACAAAACGGCCCGATTGGTAAAGCTTATATGGAAGACTAGGCCTTCAGATTCATCCGGTTCACCGTTTCGACACAATGCGCCGTCCGCAGGGTTAGAAACTTTTTCGCAACTTTTTTCGTATGTAAGGTCGGAAGTGCTAAAAAATCAGCAAATGGATGAAAATAAGGGCGACGCGCCGCAAAAGGAGGTAATTGTGATATTGATGCGCCATGGAAGCGTTTTTCCGGTTGGAAAATGCATATTGGCGGCAAATTAAGGTTTTGACAAAGATGGTCATTGTGTGGAAAATCAGATAGGTCGCAGAACGCTTCCAAATAGATAAAGCGCTGGACACAGACAAGAGAGAGAGTAATAAAGAGTCTGTCGGGGCCGCCGGCATTGCTTTCGGGCATGTGCGACGGTGATCAGAACAGGCAATTAAAAAGGGGTCTCAAGGGGGCAGTACCGAATGTTCAATACGATAATGTTTGTGTTTCAAATCGGATTTGCATTGTTAGGCCTGTATCAGCTGTTTCTGACGTTTTTCGGCTGGACCAGGAAGAAAGAGGATTTATCCCATGCGCCGCAAAAGAAATTCGCACTGCTTATCGCGGCCCATAATGAAGAGCAGGTCGTTGGCGCATTAATCGAGAATTTGCTGAAAATGAAATACCCTCGCGAGCTGTACGATATTTTCGTCATTTGCGACAACTGCACGGACGGAACGGTCAAAGTCGTCAACAGCTACGACGGCGTCTACGCATGCGAGCGAGTGAACACGAATCAGCGCGGCAAAGGCTATGCTGTGGAGTGGATGCTCAAAGAGCTGTGGAAAATGCCAAAGAACTACGATGGCGTATGTATTTTTGACGCTGACAATCTGGTGGCAACAGACTTCCTGCAGTACATGAACAATGATCTTTGCAACGGAAACCGCGTCATCCAAGGTTACCTGGATACGAAGAACCCGAACGACTCGTGGGTTAGCTCCGCGAATGCGATCAACTACTGGTTCTGCAACCGGTTGTGGCAGCTGCCGCGTACGAACTTGAAGCTCGCTAACTTCTTGGGCGGCACAGGCATGTGCTTTGAAGCAAAGCTGCTGAAGGAAATGGGCTGGGGCGCTACGAGCCTTGTAGAGGATCTGGAGTTCACAGTTCGCTGTATTAAAAAAGGCATCTACCCGAAATTCAATTTCGAAGCGAAAGTGTTTGACGAAAAGCCGATTACGTTCCAAGCCTCCGCACGTCAGCGGCTGCGCTGGATGCAAGGCCATTTCGACGTCACCCGCAAATATATGCTGCCGCTGTTGTGGCAGGGCATTAAAGAGGGCAGCTGGACGAAGATCGATGCCGCGCTGTACGTATTCAATGCTTATAACTACCTGGCAGGCTTTTTCATCACAACGATCGTCTGGGGCGATATCTTCTTGTCCGGCGGCGACAATGTGACTTCGGTGTACAACATGCTGCCGATATGGCTGAGCATTCCGTACATGCTCTACATCTTCACTCAAATCCCGCTTTCGATGTACATGGCGAAAGTTGACTGGAAGCTGTATCTGCGGATTCCGACGTTCCTGTTGTTCACGCTGTCGTGGTGGCCGATTACGGTTCACGCCTTTTTCACGCAAAACAACAAGAAGTGGAGCCACACGCAGCATACGCGCGTTATCCGGCTGGAAGAAGTGCAAAGCAAGCAGCTGTAAAAGGGTTGACACCCATATGACGGCTATGATATATTAACTCGGTAGCAGTTTTGAAAAGATGAATAGTACGCACAAGAAGAAGCGCCCGCTTCTCACCTTTTGGCAACGGCTGACTGGTTTGCGATAATCGATTGTTATCGAACATTTCGTTATGAAATGCTGAGAACGGTTATGGAATGCGGGTTCGCGCGAACCCGCATTTTTTTATTTTTTGTAACTATCCACGATTATTCCACTTTGGAGGTGGCACGTTATTAGCAGAGAACATCAAATCAACGATGAGATCCGGGCTAGAGAAGTACGCCTTGTCGGCGCAGAAGGTGAGCAAATCGGTATTAAATCAATTCGTGATGCTATGCAGATGGCAATTGATTTAAACCTGGATCTGGTAAACGTCGCTCCTACGGCTAAACCGCCGGTATGTCGCATTATGGACTATGGCAAATTCCGTTATGAGCAGCAGAAGAAAGAGAAAGAAGCCCGCAAAAATCAAAAAATCGTCGACTTGAAGGAAGTTTGGTTCCGTGCAAACATTGATGAGCATGACTATCAGACGAAATACCGCAATGTCGTGAAATTTTTGAATGAGGGTGACAAAGTTAAAGCTTCCGTCCGTTTCCGCGGACGTGAAATCGCCCATGCGTCGATCGGCCAGAAGATTCTGGACCGCCTGTCGCAAGAGGTTGCCGAAATATGCAGCGTTGAGCGTGCACCGAAGCTGGAAGGCCGGAGCATGATTATGATTTTGGCACCAAAAAGCAACACTTAATTTAAGGGAGGATAAACGACATGCCTAAGATGAAAACACACAGCAGTCTGAAAGACCGCTTCAAAATTACCGGTACTGGTAAAGTAAAACGCTATAAAGCGTACCGCAACCACTTGCTGTCCCACAAATCGGGACGTCAAAAACGTGTGCTTGCTGGCCAACCGCTTATGGCTGCTGGCGACGTTCGCCGCATTCAGCAAGGTCTCGCTAACCTGAAATAGTATTGTTCGGCCCATATAAAAAGCAAATTCAACTTACAGGAGGTTTCCACTCATGGCAAGAGTTAAAGGCGGTTTTGTCCGCACTCGTCGTCGGAAAAGAATTCTAAAGCTAGCTAAAGGTTATTTCGGTTCGAAACATCGTCTGTTTAAAACAGCGAAGGAGCAAGTAGGCAAGTCCCTGCTGTATGCTTACCGTGACCGTCGTGCGAAAAAACGCGACTTCCGCAGACTGTGGATCGTTCGTATCAACGCGGCTGCTCGCCAAAACGGCCTGTCGTACAACAAATTCATGTACGGCTTGAAACTGGCTGGCGTAGAAGTAAACCGCAAAATGCTTGCTGACCTGGCTGTTAACGACATCAACTCGTTCAACTCCCTTGCAGGCGTTGCAAAAGCGAAAATCAACGCTTAGTATCTGCTAAGCGATATCGAAGAGGTTGTCCCGCAATGGGACAACCTCTTCTTTTGTTGTGTGCTGTGCTTGCTGCAGTATAGGCATTGCTACGTACGCTAGACGCTGGCATCTTGCAGATGCCAGTTTGGGAGAGCAGAACAGTGAAGAACGTGAAAGTTTTGCATGGGGGTATTTGCTGAACTGATTGCTGAATGCAATTGTTTGTATCGTCGCTGGAACTCGCCTCTGCCAACGTAGGCTTATTGCCTTTTAAAAGTAACCTATTTTTGCCTTCTGCCCTCCCTTGCTGGCAGATCCGCATGCTAAACTCGACTAGCGCAAAAAGTTACTTTATTATGTCGTTGTTTTCTCTAATTTGATCCCGTTTACGGTGAAATGAAGCATTAAGGTATAAAAGTAAACAGTAGCGGAAATTGATTTCCCAATAGAGAAAAAACTTCACTTATATCCCGGAAAGTAAGCGAAAAGAGCCAATCCCCTTATAAATTAAAGAAAAAACATCATTATACAGCGAAGCAAATTTCTTTAAGCAGCTTGAACTGCAGCCCCCGCGATGCCCTCATCATACAAGTCAAAATATATTAGATTACTTAGTACCCTACTCCACAATAAGATTCCATCCATTAAAGATCATGCTGCGCGCCAGCTCTTACTCAACAAAGTTGTTCAGCTGATAGCAGGTAATCCGTTTCGCATCGGGGGAGGCGCAGGTTAGCAATCCCTCGTCCAGTAGCTTGCGCAGCCAGTTGCCAGCCGTCCGATTTGAGATTTGAAAAAGCTTGGCGACATCGTCTGGCCGGATTTTACCCTCTCTGCGAATAGCAAACTGGGTAATTAACTGCTTTTTGATGTCCCACAGCTGAAGATGATCACCGCTTTGGGGGCCGTACGTCCGCGACCACCAGTAGCCGATCGCTTGCATAAGCGTCTGGCGGCAGCGTTCCGGCTGATGCTCCACTTGCCAAGCGGAAAAGCGAAGCAGCAGCCATCCGGATAGAATCAGGTCGTTCTGGCGCGACAGATGATCGTTAAACTCGCCATGGTTAATGTCTCTCGCATGAGTGGTAAAGCCGTCCACCTCAACTAGTAAGCGAGTGCCGTTACGGGTATACACAAAATCAGCAAAACGCTGGCCTCCCTTATAATCGCGAAAAGGGAATTCTGCCGTTAATCCTTCATAACGGTAATTAAAGGCTGGGCCCCACACCTGCTCCAAAAACAGCAGTTCCATTCGGCCCAGCTTGCTGCGAAGCTTGCCGTTCTGAACAGCCTCGCGTTCAAACGCTTCAACAAATCGGGATAGTACGTAATGCATATCATCGCCTCCTCAATGTTAGTCAAGGGAATAAAAAAACACCCCGGGCCTAAGACGTTAAATACGCCTAGGCCGGGGTGTGCTTCACTCCCTGCAATATGAAATAATTGTATGTGATTTCCATTAGGAAGACAATATGTTCTCACTATATATTATGCGAGAAAGAGGATTTCCGAGAAAGGTCATTCCAACGGCTACTCACACAATCAAGCATACTCTGCATTTGTAAGACTCTACAACAAATTAATCACTTAATCCCCCCCCCCGCCTGCTCCAACATCTACCCATATCCATTTCCATCCCTATCGGACAAACAAACAAGCAAGTAGATTTGAAATGAATAAACTATAGAACAACGGGGAAAGGAGGGATTTGGCATGGGTAATGTCACTAAGGAACGGGCAAAGCAGTTGATCGGCAAAACGATTTACGCGATACGCAAAGACGGTTCTGTCGTCAAAGGCAAACTCGTTCGGGTGCATAACAACAAGCTCGTCATTGCTCCGCTGAGGAAGAAGACCAAAGGCAAAACCGTTCATACAAAGGGGTTTTTGCTCCCGCTTGTATTGTTTGATCTGCTGGCAATCGGTACGCTTTCATTCTTCGGCGGCGGCGGCTGTGGCTGCGGCGGAGCAGGCTGTGGTAAATGCGGTGGCGGCTACGGCGGTGGTTACGGCGGAGGCTACGGAGGCGGTTACGGTGGCGGGTATGGCATAAAAGGTTACAACAACGGAGGCTACGGCGGCGGTTATGGTCAAGGCTACGGTCAGGGCTATGGCGGCGGCTACGGCGGTAATTATGGCCAAGGTTATGGCCCCCAAGGCTATAACGGCTACTAATTTAATGAGCTAGATTCCAGGCTGAGGCTGGGGCGGAGCAAGCGGTTTAACCATTTCGAAGCAGCGCAATTCAGGATCATATCGAACAGCTTGATAACCAAGCCGGGTGTAAAAGCGCTGTGCTTTTGCATTGATATCATCTACAAAAAGCTTTGCATGCGTGCACTGATGGGTTGAGCCGTATGCTTCGCAGCTGGCCATCAGTTTTTTGCCCCACTCCCGGTTTCGGTGATGGGGATGGGTAACGAGCATATCGATGTAGAGGAGCGGCCCATACTTTTCAAAATGAATGAAGCCATAAGGCTTTGCGGTTTTTCCCGCGGCTGCGACATAAGTTATGCCGGTCCGGAAACGGACAGGC
Organism: Paenibacillus sp. NPDC058174; assembly: GCF_042883865.1. NCBI lineage: Bacteria > Bacillati > Bacillota > Bacilli > Caryophanales > Paenibacillaceae > Paenibacillus > Paenibacillus sp. NPDC058174. The sequence goes on along the minus strand of NZ_JBHVUY010000001.1, from coordinate 2,543,097 downwards.
AGCTCGCGAATGGCATGCGCATCTAGCGGGTGAACGGAATGGGCAAGCGGCATTAATTCCGTACGTATCAAGCTGAAAATTACGGAATCGTCAGTTCTGGAGTTTCGCATTCGAATCGTTGGCATCAACAAAACAATCCTTCCTGCTGAGGAATGAGATTGCCAAAAACGGCTATACTACCATATGTGCAAATAGGCGCGAGCGGAACGTGTCCGTAATTTTTTGGGATTGTGCGCTGGAATGTTCTTGACGTAAGAGAATTGACGGAATATAATGAAAGCAATCTTATTTTTTATATGTCATCGGCAATGATGAGGACGAAGTATTAAGGGCTCTTTTGCTCAGAGAGTGGACGGATTTGCTGCAACCGTCGCCAGAATCCCTTTTTGCGAGCTCACCTCGGAGCTGTTTCCCTGAAAAGCAATTTGCGTATTAGGGGAAATCGCAAGGCACGCGTTACTGTGCCACAGGTATGGACGTTATGTGCGCACACGTTCTTACCTATTGAGGTTATACATCGAGAGATGTATAACGAATTTGGGTGGTACCACGGAAGTTCAACCTTTCGTCCCTCGAGTCTTCGATTTATGCGAAGCGAGAGGGGCGGAAGGTTTTTTTGTTTTCGCCGAACTAAGAAGAAGGTATGAAGTAAGCTAGGAGGAGGATGGCAGATGGTCACGCAAAGTGCAACACTGAAGTCAAAACAAGAATTAATCGAGAAATTGCAAAAGCCTGAAGTAATTACAGGTTCTGAAATGTTACTCCGTAGTTTGGTGCTGGAAGGCGTCGAATGCGTGTTTGGCTATCCGGGCGGCGCAGTGTTGTACATTTACGACGCGATGCACGGATTCTCCGATTTCAATCATGTGCTTACCCGCCACGAGCAAGGAGCGATTCATGCGGCAGACGGCTATGCACGCGCTAGCGGCAAAGTTGGCGTATGTATCGCAACATCCGGCCCAGGGGCTACAAATCTTGTAACGGGTATCGCAACTGCATATATGGATTCTGTACCGCTCGTTGTCATTACCGGCAACGTTATCTCCAGCCTGATTGGCAGCGATGCTTTCCAAGAGGCGGATATTACCGGCATCACGATGCCGATTACGAAGCACAGCTACCTGGTTCGGGACGTTGAGGATTTGCCGCGTATTATTCACGAGGCTTTCCACATTGCGAATACTGGACGTAAAGGACCTGTACTGATCGACATTCCGAAAGACGTATCGTCGAACAAAGCATTGTTCAAGCCGGTATCGGAAGTTAGCATCCGCGGCTACAACCCTACGGTTTCGCCGAACAAGCTCCAAGTCGACAGACTGATTCAGGCAATTGAGCAAGCGGAACGCCCGCTTATTCTTGCAGGCGGCGGCGTTGTATACTCCGGTGCTCATGAGGAATTGCTCGAGTTTGTAACAAAGACGGAAATTCCGATCACGACAACGCTTCTTGGTCTTGGCGGATTCCCAAGCGGCAACGATCTGTGGCTCGGTATGCCGGGCATGCACGGAACGTACACGGCTAACAAATCGATTCAAAGCGCGGATCTGCTGATCAACATCGGAGCTCGCTTCGATGACCGCGTTACGGGTAAACTTTCCGGCTTTGCGCCGCTGGCGAAAATCGTTCATATCGATATCGACCCGGCTGAAATCGGCAAAAACGTACCGACGGACATTCCGATCGTTGGCGATGTAAAAACAGTTCTGCAGCTTGCGAACCAGCAAGCGAAACGCGCCGACAAAGCAGATGCTTGGCGTGCGAAGCTGCAAGCATCGAAGCTGGAATTCCCGTTCAGCTACAAGGATTCGGAAGAAGTGCTTAAGCCGCAATGGGTTGTGGAGATGATCCACGAGACAACAAACGGCGACGCAATCGTAACGACGGACGTAGGCCAGCATCAAATGTGGGCTGCGCAATACTACAACTTTAACAAACCGCGCTCTTGGGTAACCTCAGGCGGCCTTGGCACGATGGGCTTCGGATTCCCTTCCGCGATTGGCGCTCAAATGGCTAATCCGGATCGGGTGGTTGTTTCGATCAACGGCGACGGCGGCATGCAAATGTGCGCGCAAGAGCTTGCGATTTGCGCGATCAACAACATTCCGGTTAAAGTCGCGATCATCAACAACCAAGTGCTCGGCATGGTTCGTCAATGGCAAGAGCTTATCTATGATAACCGTTACAGCCATATTGACCTCGCCGGCAGTCCGGATTTCGTTAAGCTTGCCGAAGCTTATGGCGTTCGCGGCTTCCGCGCAACGAACAAGGAAGACGCTCGCAAGGTATGGGAGGAAGCACTCCGCCATCCGGGCCCAGCGGTCGTAGAATTCGTCGTGAACAAAGAAGAAAACGTGTATCCGATGGTTGCCCAAGGAAGCACGATCGACGAAATGATCATGGGGGATGCGTAAATGAAAAAGCATACGATCGCAGTAATTGTTAATGACCAGCCTGGCGTTCTGCAACGCGTATCCGGCTTGTTCGGACGCCGCGGCTTCAATATCGAGAGCATTACAGTAGGAACAAGCGAAGAGCAAGGCCTCTCCCGCATGGTTATCGTCACTACAGGCGATGACCATACACTGGAGCAAGTAACGAAGCAGCTTTACAAGCTGATTGATGTCATCAAAGTTATCGATCTCAGCTCCAACCCGATGGTTGCCCGCGAGCTTGCGCTTATTAAAGTAAGCGCTGAGCCTGCGGCTCGTCCGGAAATTCTCGGCGTTGTCGAAACCTTCCGTGCGGCTGTCGTCGATATCGGCACTCATTCGCTTATTGTACAAGTTGTCGGCGATACGGAGAAAATCGATGCGATGGTCGAGCTCTTGAAGCCTTACGGCATTCGCGAGCTTTCCCGCACCGGCGTAACCGCGCTGAACCGCGGCAGCAAGTAAGAACGAAGTCACTAATTTAGCTCAGTCTATTATTTATCCAATTACCAATCCCGCTTTGAGCGGGAGTTTAAGGGGAGAATCGAATTTTCTCTGCTTAAACACCCGTTCAAAAGGGTTAAATTAAAGGAGGCAATTATTAACATGGCAGTTACAATGTATTATGAAAAAGATTCAGACATCAGCGTTCTCCAAGGTAAAACAATTGCAGTAATCGGTTACGGCAGTCAAGGCCACGCGCAAGCGCAAAACCTTCGCGACAGCGGCCTGAAAGTCGTTATCGGCCTTCGTCCAGGCAAATCCGCTGACGTTGCTAAAAAAGACGGCTTCGAGGTTCTGACAGTTGCTGAAGCGACTAAAGTTGCTGACGTTGTTCAAATCTTGCTGCCAGACGAAACTCAAGCAAAAGTATACGCGGAAGAAATCGAGCCAAACCTGAAAAAAGGCGCTTCGCTCATGTTCTCCCACGGCTTCAACGTTCACTACGGTCAAATCGTAGCTAACAAAGATACAGACGTATTCCTGGTTGCTCCTAAATCGCCAGGTCACATGGTTCGCCGTACTTACCAAGAAGGCTTTGGCGTTCCTGGCTTGATCGCGATCCACCAAGATGCTTCCGGCAAAGCGAAAGAAATCGGCCTTGCTTATGCAAAAGGTATCGGCTGTACGCGTGCAGGCGTTATCGAAACTTCTTTCAAAGAAGAAACAGAAACTGACTTGTTCGGTGAGCAAGCTGTATTGTGCGGCGGCGCTTCCGCGCTCGTTAAAGCAGGCTTTGAGACTTTGGTTGAAGCTGGCTACGCTCCAGAAATGGCTTACTTCGAGTGCTTGCACGAGCTGAAGCTGATCGTTGACCTGATGTATGAAGGCGGACTTGCGACTATGCGTGATTCCATCTCCAACACAGCTGAATACGGCGACTATGTAACAGGTCCTCGTATCGTTACTGAAGAAACGAAGAAAGAAATGAAACGCGTTCTGGAAGACATTCAATCCGGCCGTTTCGCTCGTGACTTCATCCTTGAAAACCAATCGAACCGTGCTATGCTGACGGCTACTCGCCGTAACGAAGCTGCTCACCCAATCGAGCAAACTGGTGCACAGTTGCGCGAATTGATGCACTGGATCAAGAAGTAATTAACGAGTCCCATTCAAATTGACAGCCTATCTCAAATAGACTGCAATTGAACGATATTATCCCGGTTCGCCGGAGCAAGTCCGGATGCTTTGCGTATCCGATCGCTATGCTCTGCGCGAGCCGGGATAATTCTGTTTCTGAAGCTGCTAATGACAAAGTCCTCTCCAGGGCTTTTTTCTTTATTTGCTTATCGTAGACTGCTCAGTTTGCTGTGCTCTATCCAAATTGAAAAGGAGAGGAACGTAAATGCTCATTAAAGAAACGCTGCGAACGTCCAAACGGGACGAGATGATCGATATTACGCGCCAGGTTGCCGCCGTTGTCGCCCGTGAAGGGCTGTCGGACGGGCTGGCGGTCGTCTACTGCCCGCACACAACAGCAGGCATTACGATTCAGGAGAACGCCGACCCGGACGTTAAGCATGATATTCTAATGCGGCTGGATGAGGTCTATCCGTGGGAGCATCCGAAATACCGCCATGCCGAAGGGAATACCGCTTCCCATCTAAAGGCGCTAACGACCGGAACAAGCCAGACTGTAGTCATTAGCGGCGGACGTTTGCTGCTGGGAACGTGGCAGGGTATTTATTTTTGCGAGTTTGACGGACCAAGAAGCCGAACCTTTTATGTAAAGCTGCTTAATGGATAGTAATGAAACGGCTCGCTTATAAGGTTTGCCTATAAAGATGATAGATTTTATATCTTTGTTTAAATGGACGAAATGTGGTACAAATGATAATAGGTTGAGAATCGCTAATTGAGCAAAAACAAGGGAGTGTACAGATTATTATGTCAGAAGTTAAAAAAATCGCGGTTATCGCAGGCGACGGCATTGGTCCCGAGGTAGTAGGCGAAGCGCTTAAAGTATTGAAAAAAACGGAAGAACTGTTCGGCTACCAATTCGAAACAGAAAACGGCTTGTTCGGCGGTATTGCCATCGACGAGAAGGGCACACCGCTGCCGCAAGAAACGCTTGATCTTTGCAAAGGCGCAGACGCAGTACTGCTTGGCGCTGTTGGCGGTCCGAAATGGGACAACAACCCGAAAGAGCTTCGTCCAGAGACTGGCTTGCTGGGCATTCGTAAAGAGCTGGGCTTGTTCTCGAACATTCGTCCTGCAACTGTATTCGACTGCTTGAAAGAAGCTTCGACGCTGAAGCCGGAAGTGCTGGAAGGCACAGACCTGATCGTTGTTCGTGAACTGACGGGCGGCATCTATTTCGGCGAGAAATTCCGCCGCGAAGGCGCGAACGGCGAAGAAGCGGTTGATACTTGCGTCTACAACGTACAAGAGGTTGAGCGTATCGTTCGCCAAGCTTTCGATATTGCAATGACACGCGGCAAACGTCTGGCTTCGGTCGACAAAGCGAACGTTCTTGAAACTTCCCGCCTGTGGCGCGAAGTCGTTAACCGGATCGCACCTGAGTATCCGGAAGTTGAGCTGGAGCACGTACTCGTTGACAACTGTGCAATGCAATTGCTGCGCCGTCCTTCGAGCTTCGATGTTATCGTAACGGAAAACATGTTCGGCGACATCTTGAGCGACGAAGCAGCTATGCTTACAGGTTCGATCGGCATGTTGTCCTCCGCATCGCTGGGCGAAGGCAGCTTTGGCCTTTACGAGCCGGTCCACGGTTCTGCACCTGACATTGCGGGACAAGGCATCTCCAACCCAATCGCAACGATTCTTTCGGTTGCACTGATGTTCCGTCTTACATTCGGCTACCACGAAGCGGCTCAAGTAATTGAAGATGCTGTGAAAAACGTGCTGGATGCGGGCCACCGTACAGGCGACATCGCTGTTGATAAGAGCAAAGCAATCGGTACAACTGCAATGGGCGACCTTATCGTTGCAGCAATGAAAAAAGCTTAATTATAATTATTATAAAAAAATAAGGACTTTAATATTGACTTTATTATTGTCTGATGATAATATTTATCAAGTGAGTCACCCATATAAAGTGACAAAAAATATGATGGATAGGTCAAGGAGGAATTCACAATGGCAGAACGTTTGGTAGGCCGCCCAGCACCTGATTTTACGATGGATACAGCAACTGGTGACGGTAAAGATTTCGGTACGGCATCTCTTTCCGATTACAAAGGCAAATGGCTTGTTCTTTTCTTCTACCCGCTGGACTTCACATTCGTATGTCCGACAGAAATTACGGCTCTGAGCCTTGCTGCTGAAGAGTTCTCCAAGCTGAACACTGAAATTCTCGGCGTCAGCGTAGACAGCAAACACAGCCACCGCGCATGGATCAACACGCCGGTTAACGATAATGGTCTTGGCGAGCTGAACTTCCCGCTTGCTGCAGACATCACGAAAAAAGTAGCATCCGACTACGGCGTGCTGATCGAAGAAGAAGGTATCGCGCTTCGCGGCCTGTACATCATCGATCCGCAAGGCGAAGTTAAATACCAAGTGGTTAACCACAACGATGTAGGCCGCAGCGTTGACGAAACGCTCCGCGTACTGCAAGCTTTGCAATCCGGCGGTCTGTGCCCAATGAACTGGAAACCAGGCCAACAGCATTTGACTGCGAAGTAAGATTTGAAGAGAAAGCCCGTGCCGAAAGGCACGGGCTTTTTTTGATTTTATTAGCCTATGTCATGGTAAATATGCTTGTAAAGCAGGAATTTCGACCCCCGGCATCGAATAAGTTAGGGAAACGAATCATTATCGTTCGCCGGTATTATGCAGGCAGGCGTATAAGGAGGGAGCCGTCAATGAGCTTCTGCTGCGGTGCAAGTATGATTGGCACGAAGGGAACGTTGAAACATTTTCGGACCCATATTCATAATGTGCCTATCATGTTCTGTCCGGTGTGTCACCGGGTAGAAATTCATTATCTCATCGAGAACGAGTATGAAATATTGGCAGAATACGCGCATGGCGACGGCGCCGCGGAAGTGGATTTTCAAGAATACGTCGAACAGGAAAACAAAGCGCTGCTTGAAAACTGCGTCAATCACGAGAACGAGGATCCGATGGATGTCGTTCTTAGCCAGATTGATATGGCGCTGGACTTGCTGAGCTTTGCCGGACAGATCGGCGATAAGGAATGGCAAGAACAATTAAAGAAACGGTTAGGCACCTTAAACGGCAGACGCAATAAGTTGAGGCAGAGAAGAACTTCTGTTTAATGTTGTTGATTGACCTGTGATGCCTCCTTTTACGGGAGGCTTTTCATTTGCCGCCGCGAGGCGGCAAATGCCCGTTTAAGGGCCGTTCTCATAAATTTAATTTATTACCCCCTAAATCTATAAAACGTTATCGATACATATAACAGAGAGGTGGAGCGGTTTGCTACTCTTATTGTTCAAACGGTTTTTCGGGAAGACCGCTTCTCCGAAATCGGCAAATACAGAACAGAATAAAACTCCTGAGGTCATTGTGGCGCAGATTAGGCAAGGCGATGACAGCCTGCGGGAGCAATTTATTTCGGACTACAGACCGTATATCGCCAAAGTAACCAGCCGGTTCTGTAAACGCTACGTAGATCCGTCAAGGGATGATGAATTCAGCATTGCCTTGATGGCTTTTAATGAAGCGATCAATCAGTTCTCAACGGAATCCGGCAGATCCTTTCTTGGCTTTGCCGAGACGGTTATGAGACGCCGGCTGATTGACTTTGTACGCAAGGAGCAAAGACATACCCAATCGCTGCCTTACAGCTCTTTCGAGCTGCAGGATGAGGATGAGCAGACCTATAATCCCATTGAGACGAAGCAGGCATTGCAGGCCTACGAGTTAAAGCTCGCTTCCGATGAGCGGAAGATGGAAATTCATGAATATAGCAAAGAGCTCGAAAGCTTTGGCATCTCGTTTATGGAGCTGGTGGACAGCTCGCCTAAGCATGCAGATTCCAGGCTAATGCTGCTTGGCATTGCCTCTACGCTTGCAGGCGAGACTCATTTATTCGAGCATCTTCGCGCAAGCGGCAAGCTGCCAATCAAAGAGCTGACCGAGCTTTGCGGCGTGTCGCGTAAAACCGTTGAGCGCAATCGCAAATATATAATTGCAGTTTCTTTTCTTTTACAAGGTTCGTATCCCTATTTATACGATTATTTGAACATATCGGAACAAGAGAGAGATTTGAGTGAGGGGGCGGGAAGATGAATCGCGGTGTCGTAATGCAAGTAAACGGGAAGCAAGCTGTCGTAATGACGGCGGACGGCAGATTCGTATCTATCCCGTTGAAGGAGAAGGTCCAGATCGGCGAAGAAATTCTCTTCGAGGCGAATAAAGGGGCTGGAGCTTCCACTGCCGCTGCTTTTACTAAGCCGAGAAGAAAGCGCAGCTACTGGTACGCCGGAGCGGCAGCCGCAATTATTTTGCTGATGCTGCCAATCCTCTTTTTCGTCCAAAGCGAGAATCATCCCGTTGTTGCCTATGTAAGCATGGATATCAATCCCAGCATCGAAATCGGTGTTGATGCGAACAAAAAAGTGTGGGAGCTGCGCGCTCTGAATGAAGATGGCAGTAAAATGATTGAAAATATAGCTTATAAGGGCAAGCCGATCGAGCAGGTTGCAGATTCGATTATGAAGAATATAGCAGGAGCCCATTATTTGAGCGGCCCGGAAAAAGATATCGTCATTACGAGTCTGCTCCTGAATCCGAAGGTTGGGCCTGACTTTGAAGCGGCGTTGTCGCTGCAGGTCGATCAGGCAATTAAGCGAATGATAAGCGAATTGACGCTCGATACGAAAACAACGATTACGGCACTGTCGATTCCAGTCGAACTTCGCGAAGAGGCGGCGATGAATGGAATCTCCTCCGGAAAGATGGCCGTCTATTTGATGGCAAAGGCAGAAGGTTATGCAATACCAATAGAGTCATTAAAGCAGCAGTCTATCGACAAGGTGACAGAGCCGATCGGCGGGGTAAATACGATCGTAGAGCAGTCTGACCATACGAGTAAAGAGAAGCTGAAGGAGCTTGTGGAGCAAGAGAAGCTGGAGAATGAGGCAAAGAAGGATAAGGAAAACAAAGCGCCAATCTTAGCCAAGCCTGCAACCGATGGAGGCAAGCCGGCGGCAGCAACGATTACGAACAAGCCAAAGCCGGATAAGCCTTCTGCTACACCGGGCAAACCTCCTGTTCGCAAACCGGAAACACCGCATAAGCCGAATAAGCCAAAGGAACCAGACAAAAAGGGAGACTGGAAGGAGCAAAAGGACAACCGTAAAGGAGGAGGTTCCGGCAGGGAGCGCGAAGGTAAAAGCGGAGGCGATAACCGGAGCTGGGATGGTCACAACCACGGAAAAAAGGGTAAAGAGGATCGAGGACAGAGGGGCGGCGGTCACGACTGGAATTCCGGCAGCGGAAAAGACAAGGGCAAGGATAAAGGCAAGCAGGGCGATCAGGGCAAAGGACAAAGCAAAGGGAACGGCAAGAACGGCGGCAGCAAAGACAATGGTAACCACGATGGCAACGGTAAAGATTCCGGTCATAAACATAAGGGAAAAGGCCGTCATCACCAGAATAATGAGCAGGTCGGATAATAAAATAAGTCGAAAATGATCAGGTTCACAGGGGGAAATTTCCGTTATTATGTAACAATTGGAGCACCCTCTAAGTCTAGTATAGGTGTACAGCCACGGGAAAAACGTCACCCATCTATTTCTATCATAACCATTTTTCGACAAAGTTTCCGGTTGACATCTATTGTTAACAAAATTTATGATTAAATAAATATTTGCAATGATGTCTATAGATTTGCCGGGGAGGAGTTTATGATGCAGCTGATTCGAAAGCGCTATTTCCCGGCGCTTGCCGAATATGTTAAGAGCGGAAAAGAAATGTCCCTTTACAAGGCATCGGAGCTCGGTACTGATTTGCATGGCATGCATCCAGAGGAAGTTATCGCTATACATGAAGAGTGCATGCTAATCATCGTGGCGAATGTCGATTCCGACGAAGCAATCCAGCTTTATAACCGTTCCTTTATTTTTCTGATTGAAGTCATGGTCACGCTGCGTTTGCACCGCATTCCGGAAAAATCACCGGAGCAGCGCTTTACTGAAATGCGCGAAATGCTGTTTCATTCCAATCGCTCGTTCGAAATGGTTAAAAATAAATATGAAAATGTGCTGCAGCATATGGATAACGGCATTGCGCTGTTTGACAGCGATGGCATTTTATCTTTTATCAACGTTCAAATGGCTAAGATGCTGGATATACCGCGCAAGACGCTTATTGGCTGCAATTTGAATGAAATTTTGACACATAGGCAGCTCAGTACGGCTACTAAAAAAGTGATCGTACGGCTTTACAAGGAAATGTTTCTGCGCCGAAGCGGCTATTATGAATTTCAGGACAAGGATGGCAAGCATTTGCTTGTCACTGTTACATACGGCGATCAGCTGGAAGGCGATTTTTTGATTAACGTTAAGGATGTCTCTGAATACAAACAAATCGAGCAAACGGCTCTTCAGAACGATAAGCTGGCTATGCTAGGGCGTATGTCCGCAGCCATTGCCCATGAAATACGAAACCCTTTAACCTCCATCCGAGGCTTTATCCAACTTCTCCGTCCCTACTTAATGCAGCTTGGCAAGGAAGAGTACGCGCGCATTATCTTAGCGGAAATCGATCGTGCCAACGATATCATTTATGAATTTCTGAACTCATCCAAACCATCTGCTCCCATGAAGAAATCCGTATCGATCAATCGCCTGATTAATGAAGTTGTATTGCTTTCAGAAAGTGAAGCGTTAATGCGCAATTGTCAATTCCATGTTGAAACCTATGACGAGGATACGGAAGTTATGGTATCAATCGACGTCAAGCAGATTAAGCAAGTGATTCTGAATATTTTGAAAAACTCATTGGATGCCATCGAAGAAGTAAGTGATCAGCGAAGGGGGAGAATTGATATCATCACCCGTTCCGACGGTCAGAATGCCGAGATTACGTTAAGAGACAATGGCAAAGGAATGGACAGAGCAACATTGGCCCGTTTATTCGATCCCTTTTTTACGACAAAGGAAGCCGGGACCGGTCTTGGCCTATCGGTAAGTTACCGAATTATCCGCAATCATAGCGGCTCCATACGTGTAGATAGTCTGGAAGGAAGCGGTACTTCGTTTACAATCTATTTGCCATTAATCGAATAAACGATTAGAATCGGGGTATGCACCCCGATTTTGTTTTTGAAAGAGAGGAATTTATTGATGAGTACATCATTTACATATGACACTACGGATTCGGCCGGATCAGCGGAAGCTGTCATTCGTCTAATTAGCCCCTCCGAGCTGAAGGATCAAGAGGCACAATGGGTACAGCCGCAAATCGACAACGCCTTGCGTGCCGCTCAGACGAAAGGGTTGTTCAGGGGCGAGCTTGAACAAGCAGAGACATTCGCAACTCTGGGACTTCATCCCTCAAGCCATATCGTATTCGTCGGCATTGGCGAAGATACGGGATTGGACGGACTGCGGCTGGCTGGTGCAGTTGCGGCTAAAGCAATCATGAAGCTTAAAGCGCAGACGGTGCAGCTGCTGCTGCCGGAGAGCATACTGGCAGGCAAGCTGTCGCCAGGAGCGGCAGCTCAGGCATTGACAGAGGGGATAAGGCTGGCGGTACATGACAGGCTCCCTGAGCTGCGTAACGAGAAGCAGCGGTATTCGCTTCCGAAGCTGACGTTTGCACCGGCGGCGCAGCTTGCCGATCCTGACAGCTTTGCCCGCCAATGGGCGAACGGCATCGCACTAGGCCATACGGTCGCTGATGGCGTCATTGCGGCCCGTGATTTAACGAATATGGCCGGAAATCGGCTGCGTCCCGAGGATTTGGCTACCTATGCTGAGGATCTGGCGCGGGAATATGATTTGGATATCGAGATTATCGATGAATGGACAGCACTCGAGCAAGGAATGGGCGGGTTGCTCGCTGTAGGTCAAGGCAGCGTTTATCCGCCGCGAATGATCGTGCTTCATTATAAAGGGGCTCCCGATGATGCTGAGACATGGGGGCTTATCGGCAAGGGCATTACTTTCGATACAGGCGGCATCTCACTTAAGAAAGCAGCGGGTATGGAGGCGATGATCTCCGATATGGGCGGTGCAGCAGCCGTATTGGGCGCGATGCGCGTTATCGGCGAGCTGAAGCCTGCCGTTAATATCGTCGCTGTAGTGCCTACAGCAGAAAATATGCCTTCGGATCGCGCGTTCAAGCCTGGCGATATCATTAAGATGATGAACGGCTTGACCGTTGAAGTCGTCAATACGGATGCAGAAGGACGGCTTGTCCTTGGCGACGGCTTGACGACAGCAATCCGCCGCGGCGCTACGAAGCTCGTCGATATCGCGACGCTGACTGGTGCCGTGCTGACCGCGCTTGGCATTGAAGCGACGGGCGCCGTAACGAACAATGATGCGCTGATGGAGCAGGTGAAGCGGGCTTCGGAGCGAAGCGGCGAGCGGGTATGGCAGCTCCCTGCTTATCCGGAATACAGAAAGCAGTTGAATAGTGAAGCTGCCGATTTGAAAAATACAGGCGGCCGCTTCGCTGGCACGATTACCGGAGGCTTGTTCATCGGCGCCTTTGCCGAGGAGCTGCCTTGGGTTCATCTGGACATCGCAGGCACCGCCTTCTTGGACCGCAGCAGAGGCTGGGAGCCTAAAGGCGCTACCGGCGTAATGGTCCGCACCTTAGTGGAACTGGTTACGGAAAATTAAATTTGAGGCGGCACACATAGCCGCTGTTCAATATTGGTTGTGGGAAGGAGCAACAGCATGCAGCTCATTAATCAGAAGAGAGTCCAGCAAAGAATTGATGCCTGGAAGGATCAGTCGCTATATGTACATGTTGAGATGACATCGGGCGCTTATGCAGCCCACAATGACAGTTCGAAGCATCCGGCAGCTACTTTTATTACGAATGCTGTTATTCACTATTCGGCGGGTTCTATCGCAGGAGAAGGGCCTTACCGGGTAGGGCTTAAAGCCGCAACCGGCTGGATTTATTCCGAAGGCTTGACGCATTGGGACGAGCTGGACGAAGAACGGCTCATATTGGCCGGTCATGACAGCCAGGGTAAGCTAGTAGTCGCTTTGCAGCTGAGTCCAAGCCCATTTTAGAGAAATAGGGTAAGAGAGGAGCACATATCGATGGCAACTTTTCAACCGTATCAACGCATCCTCGTCATTTTACCGCATCCGGACGACGAAGCCTTCGGGCTCTCAGGAACGCTGGCTAAAGCGATCGAGAATGGCGCGCATGTCACCTATGGCTGCTTAACGCTTGGCGAAATGGGCCGGACGATGGGAATTCCGCCTTTTGCCAACCGTGTGACGCTGCCTAAATTCCGCCAAAAAGAGCTGGAGGAGTCTTGTCTTGCAATTGGTATCCAAGATTTAAGGCTGCTTGGCTTCCATGATAAAATGATCGAATTCGAGGATCAGGACAAGCTGGACGAAACAATCGACGGATTGATCAAAGAGGTTGCGCCGGACGTTATCATTACCTTCTATCCTGGATACAGCGTCCATCCTGATCATGATGCGACAGGCGCTGCTGTTGTGAGAACGGCAGGACGTCTGCCAGCCAACGAGCGGCCACCAGTATTATGCTTGGCCTTCTCAAGAAATACGGTCGAGAATATCGGGGAACCCGATGTGTATAACGATGTCAACGACTTTTTGGAGCAAAAGGTCGCCTCGGTGCTTGCCCACCGTTCGCAGTTCCAGATCAAGGAACTTGAAGGACCAGACAGCTGGAAGCGCAGAGAAGTGCGCGAACGTTTCGGAACTGAGCGGTTCTGGACTTACAAATTCAAATAAACAACAAGAGTCCGCCAGCTGTGAGAGTTGGCGGATTTTTTGTTGTATGGAAACAGATTCTTGGCTCTGGTGCTTCAGAGTAAGTACCCCTAATATTAATTGTATGGGCAGAATTAGAAATTTAGTGACGAGAAAACCAAAATAGTGTAGAAATTAGATCCTTCAAACTAACAGGAGAGTAGGTGAAAAATGAAATCTAATTCTGTTAGGGTGAAAGCCAGGATGGTCTCTAGGAGAAATAAACTAATAATAATTGGGATACTCATTTTGTTAGTGCTAGCCATGGTTAGTAGCATACATTTTAGTTTCAAGGGAACGCCTTGGGGGAGAGCGAATTTTGCACAAAGGACTGAGCAGTATCTTTCTAAAGTTAATTATAATTTTTCTAGTGAGTATAAGTTATCGACTGTTCACAGTTTTAAAACAGGTGAATATAAGTCGATTATCACACTTCCAAGTGGTATACAGTTTGAAGTGTTAGAGGATTATAGTAATAATTTATTTGATAACTATTATGTTGCGAAAGTAGAACACACTGTATCTAATGAAGCATCCGAAGCTATTAGAGGCATTTTTGATGGTAATCCACGGGTGACTTTATATATCGAGGGAGGGAAGAGTATTAATAAAAAACTAACAGAGAGTAGTTCTTATACAAATTTAAATAGCGATATCAAAACACATGCTACCTTTTATGTTAAATTAGAAAATAAATTTACTTTCATGGATGAAAGTATTTTGATTGAACAATGTTCTAAGTTTATTAAATGGATAAAAACTAATAATTATGATGCAAATGTGTATATATCTTTTAATGACGGATATGTAATAAATATTAGTTATGATGAACTGCGGGTTATAAAAGATGGAGATGTTTTGAAACGTGCTGTGAAGATTCAGACAAGAGTATAGATGTTAACTAAGAAAACTGTTGTGCAGTTTGAGGTGTACCCTCTAGAATAGGCATTGGATTAAACCTCTGGTTTTCCAATGAAATGGAGGGTTCTTTTGACTACTGAGATTCTGATAATTGTACTATTAATAGCCAACGCAGGGGGCATTGTTTCGGATGGTTATCTTTTCAAGATTCAACAGAATTCAAATCATTTTTTCACTTGTGTCGATAAATACCGTTATCTTTATTTTTTATTATGGTTCTTCAAGTGGTTTTAACTTGAGCCAAGGGGATAAAGTTTTTTTCAGTTTAGTGGGTATAGCAGTTCTTGTTTCATTTTTTTATTTTACCGATAAGAGAAAGTAACATTACATTTTATAAATGACCACATGTGAGTGTAAAACTCTATGTGGTTTTCTTATTTTTAATTCATCACTTAGTTTAGAAGGGAGGTGCAGGAGTACTTTCTTCATAAAAGGTTCGCAGAATAGTAGTCATCTCAAATTTCTCCCCAATAACCGCTTGACATCTTCAACTGTGTATTTTATTATTACAGTACTAAATAAAGTTACAGTTTGACTATTCTTGATTAAGGCGGTGTCTGTCATGAAATACGAAGTGAGCGACTGGGTACAGGGAAGAACGGTTAACGGTGAATTCATTCTTGGATTTGTTGAGCAAATAGACGCACTGCAAGGAATCGTGAAGGTCAATGTGGTGAAATCGGATAACGAGGGCTCAATTGGCAAGCCGACTGTCGTACGTGAGAAATGGCTGAAAAAACTGCCGGAGCAAATTGAACAGGATGAAGCTTCTGTCCGCAATCTGATTGACCTTGCGCTTTCGACATGGGATGAGGCCTGGTTTATGGAACTGACAGAGCAATTGAATAGAATTGAGACTGAAGCAAGCCAAAGAAAAGGAAATGATGCAGCAGATGAATCGAGATTATCAGCTTTTATTTGACCATGCAGGCGGCGGTAAGGAAGAATCCCATACGCTAGGAAAGCCGTTTGAAGTGAATGCCGGACATAAAGGGGCATGCACAACCAAAGCTGCTCCATCCTCGGACAACAATTACAACAAACCCGACCCGATACGGAGAACCGTCGAGCGTACGCCGAACTGGTTCCCAATTGGGGATTAATATAAAAGCTGTCTCGAAAGGTTGATTTCGAACCTGTTTGAGGCAGCTTTATTATTTTCATCCTGCTGGTAAATCATGCGGTTATAACCTGAACATTTATATTGAGAGAAAGCGTTCTCTCCGATATACTGAACAAGGACAAGCGAACTATTGTTATTTTGCTTCGTCATAGCAATGAAGGGGGACTCGAACCTAATGACTTACGAAGAGGTATTGGAAGCATTAGCCGGAATGGGTACAGAGCAGACGAAAAAAACCTACATACGGCATGGGGCGAAAGAACCGTTCTTTGGTGTTAAAATTGGCGATATGAAAAAGCTAGTCAAACCTGTTAAAAGGGATCAGCAGCTGGCGCTTCAGCTCTACCAGTCAGGAAACCACGACGCGATGTACTTGGCGGGACTGACCGTGAATCCTAAAACGATAACGAAGGCTCAGCTCCAACAATGGGTTGAAAAAGCGTATTGGTATTCTCTTGCAGAATATACCGTTGCAGGTGTAGCAGCGGAAAGCGCATATGCCCATGAGCTGGCTGTTGAATGGATAGAGTCTGAGGAAGAAATGATTGCGGTATGCGGCTGGAGTACTTATTCCAATTATGTGTCAATTACGCCTGACGAAAAGCTTGAGATCCAGGAAATCCGTGCATATTTGAATAGAATTGCCGCTGCCATTCACAGCGAGCGAAATCGCGTGCGTTATGCGATGAATCAGTTTGTCATTTCGGTAGGCGCCTATGTACAGGAACTGACAGAGGAAGCAAAAGCTGTTGGTGAATCAATCGGCAAGGTACATGTTGATGTCGGCGATACGGCCTGCAAAGTGCCGCTGGCGAAAGCCTATATCGAGAAAATCGAAAACATGGGCCGAATCGGCAGCAAAAAGAAGACGTGCATCTGTTAATCTATCTCTATCAACGGCAGCTAGAGGCGATCAAAAACGAGCATACGCTCATCGCCCCGGCTGCCGTTTATTATGTGATGCAGCAGGGAAAGCTCGCGCGAAGCTACAGCGACAACGCCTCGCTATCGCTCTCTTTGCCGGCATTTTCTTGCCGGACAAGCTTTAGAAACTCCCTCATAAAACCAGGCAGGTCGGGCCAAGCATGGCCGCTGACGAGCTTGCCGTCCACATGAAGCGTATTCTCAGCATAGGTAGCTCCTAAGCGTTCAACTTCAAGCTTGCATGCATTATAAGCTGTTAAGGTGCGACCCTTGAAGTAACCGGTATCCGGGAGTGCCAGAAAGACTTGAGCACCATGGCAAATTGCGCCTACCGGCTTGTCTGCATCAAGGAAATGCTGGACGATGCGCGGAAGCTCCGGGTTCTGGCGGATATATTCCGGCGCTCTTCCTCCAGGAATAATAAGCGCCGCGTAGTCGGCGGGATTTACGTCTGCGAAGCCGATATGGGAAGCAAGCAAATGCGCCGGCTTTTCTGTATAGGTATCCCAGCCTTCGATGAAATCATGAACGACAGTATGCAGCACTTTCTTTTCCGGGGAAGCGATAACGGCCTCGTAGCCTTCCTCCAGCACGCGATAATAAGGATAATAGACTTCTAAAACCTCAGCTCCGTCGCCGGTCAGTATAAGAATGGGTTTGGACATGGGCTCACTCCTCTTTATCAATTATCGACATCGAAACAGACTGCCAGAAATATTATGCTTCGGCTGGGAAAGATTGTATATGATTCCAAAGTCACAACTTTGCAAGGAGTCATTCGCTGCATTTGTCGATTGAAGTCGGGATGTGCAAACTCGGTAAAAACGACTATAAAATAAATAAAATTAAACATACTGGATGTTCGCTTTTTTGCTATATTAAGGATAAGAGCTGGGGGTGCAGCACTAGATGAGAGCGGGCTTTAGAAATCCGATGACGAGCATTAAAGTGAGGCAGCAGCTGATATTGCTGTTTCTGATTCTGGTTATACCGACCTTCCTTCTCCAGTGGTACGGCAATAATAAGGCGGAGCAGATTTTGAAGCGTCATGTAACCAATGCCTATGTCGAGCTGAACAAGCAAAACCACACGCTGATTGAACGGGATATTGATACCGTCAACCGGATTACGACGACGATCATTCAGAATCCGACGACACAGCAGCTGATTCCGAGAGAATCCGATACGGTTATTCAACGCGTACGCAAATATGACAAAATGGATAAGCTGCTTGCCGCCTATTCTACGCCTTTGAACGGCGGGGAGGCGGTCTATTATTCTCTTTATATTTACGATCCGAATGATTACTATTTTTTCGCGCCAAAGCTTCAAGTGACGCCAAGCGGCGTGTATTTCTTTAATAAAGCCAACAAGCCTGTATGGTTTGATGCCGCCGTTGAGAAAAGAGGGCAGGGCTTTATGCGCATTACGGAAAGCAATGATATGCTGCTGAAAAAGCAGACGCTCGCTTATGTCCGCGCGGTCTATACGACATCCGAAGGGCACGGCGTCATCGGCGTATTGATTGCCACCAAGATGGAAAAGAAAATCGGCGAATCACTGCAGTCGGTCGAGCTGCCGGGCAGTGAAATTTATTTTACCGATACGGACAACAAGGTTCTTGCTTCCAACGAGCCTGGCATGATGGGAACGACGCTTTCCCTCCCTGAAAACGTTTACTTGGGCAAAGGTGAAGTTCGTCCCATAATGACTGGCGATTACATTTATGTCATGCACGAGAATGAAACGTCACAGCACCGTCTGATTTATAAAATTCCGGTCAAATCACTGCTTCAGCAGCAGAATGAACTAAAGCGGGTTATTCAATTTATTTCCATCGGATACGCGCTGTTCGGATGTATTCTGATCGTCTATTTCTGGCGATCGCTTATGAGGCCGCTTCAGAAGCTGGCTTCCTTCGTCCGCGGCTACGAGCCCGGCAGGCGTGTACCGGAAACTCCAGGCGGAGGGCGCAATGATGAGGTCGGTGTTCTCATAGCCGCTATGTACGATATGGCGCGAAGATTGAACGTGCTCATCCATAACAATTACAAGATGGAGATTAAGCAGAAGGAAAATCAGCTGCAAATTTTGTATCAGCAGATTAATCCGCATTTGCTGTACAACACGCTGGAAAGTATTTATTGGAAAAGCTCGCTGGAAGGCAAATCCGAATCCGCCGAGATGATTAAGGAGCTGTCCAAGCTGATGAAGATCAGCTTAAGCCGCGGGAGAGAGCTGATCACGCTTGCGGAGGAGCTGGAGCATGCTGCCGCTTATGTCCATCTGCAGTTGAAGCGTTATGATTATGATTTCCAAGTCATCTGGTCCGTTCCGGCAGAGATGACACATCATCTCATTCCAAAGGTCACCTTGCAGCCGTTGATCGAAAATGCGATTTTACACGGTGTCCGTCATATGGGCGAGGATGGAGAGATTGTCATTTCGGCGGCTTATGAAGAAGACAAACTGCTCATTCGTGTGGAAGACAACGGCTATAAGGAAGTGGATTACAAAGCAATTGAGGATATGCTGAATGAAGAACCATCCAATCCGTCGCCGCTGGGCTACGGAATCCGAAATATTCATCAAAGGCTCCGGCTGCATTTCGGCAACTTGTACGGCATTCATTATAGTAAACGCAGCGGCGGCGGTACGATCGTGACGATCGTGCTTCCGGCTGCTGCTGAAATGGGGGAGTAAAGCGATGTATACGATATTGGTCGTTGATGATGAACCGTTGATCTGTAAAGGGCTTTGCAACCTTCTGGCCGCTTCCGGCATCGATATTCAAACGATTCACATGGCGCACAATGGATATGAGGCACTGGACTACTTGCGGGCGGAGGATATCGATCTGCTCGTGACTGACATTCAGATGGGAACGATGAACGGCATCGAGCTGATGCAGCAAGCGAAAATGATTAAACCGTGGATTGAAACGATTATTATATCCGCTCATGAGACGTTCCAATATGCGCAAATGGCGCTGCGGCTCGGGGCGAAGGATTATTTGATCAAGCCGCTGAACGGCGATCAGTTTCTGGACTCAGTAAGGAATGTGCTGCTCAAAATGCGCAAGCCGGAGCCGGCGGGGCAAGACGAGCTCATTGCCGGCCTGCGGGAGCATTTCCATATGGCGGAGCCGCTCCCGCAAAGCGTGGAGTGGCTGAATCGTCTCGTGGCCGATCCGCGCGGCACAATCGAGCTTGCAGGAAAGCTGGAAGCAAAGCACGGGATCCGGCTGGCGGGCCCCTATTTCTCGATGCTGCGCATCAAATTGAACTGGGACGGCGGGCCGGGCGACAGCAAGAGAAAGCTTGTGTCCGGCGACGGCAAGCTGCTGCAGTACGCTGCGCTTAACATTACGAACGAGCTGCTCAACGAGCAGAGAAGCCATACGGCTTTCTATTGCTCCGATCAAGAGATCGGCGTTATTTTGCAATGGAACGAGGAGCAGTACGAGGAAGCGGGAGCGGATCGGGTCAATGAGCTGGATATGATCGGCCGCAGCCTTAATTTCAACATTCATAAATTTTTAGGCATATCGAGCATGGTCGGCATCAGCCAGATTATGAAAGGGATCGAGTATCTCAATGTGCTGAATGAGCAATCGAACAAAGCGCTGCAGCTCAGCGGACAGCATCCGGATCATTTCGTATTTTATTACGGCGATTTCAATTGGAGCCTGTATCCGAAGCAGCCTTCTGAGGAAGAGCTGAGCGCTCAGACGAGCATGATTGTAGACAAAGCGAAGACCTATATCCACGAGCGTTATGCGCAAAAGGGGCTGACCTTGCATGAGGTCGCGCATAACAATCACGTAAGCCCTAACTATTTAAGCTACTTGTTTAAAAAGGAAACCGGCATTAATTTATGGGAGTATGTCATTAAATTGCGAATGGAAGAGAGCCGCAGGCTGCTGCTGCAGACTGATTTACGGCGCTATGAAATATCGGAGCGGGTCGGGTACGAGTCTCCGGAGCATTTCAGCAAAATTTTCAAAAAATATTTCGGAATTAGTCCCAGTGAGCTAAAGAAGTAAAATCGCCTATCATTAGCTTAGATACGCACCTTATCTAGTAGGGCCCTTTTTTCTACAATGAGATGGAGCGATAGATAAGAAATGAGGGAGACATAATGGAACAATCAACACCAGCTATGTATGGGCCGCCAGATACCGCACCTAAGCAGAAGAGCAGGCTGGCCCGCGGGACAAGGAAATATTTTTGGGGACTCTTGTTTCTATTGCCCGCAGTTGCAATCTTCATCCTGTTTCTATGGGTGCCGATTGTAAAAGGATTCGTGTACAGTTTCTATCACATCGATTTTGTCAAAGGTGATTCGTTCGTCGGTTTCGACAACTATAAGACCGCTTTGAGTGACGGCGATGTATGGATTGCAGTGAAAAATACGCTTTATTATATGTTCTTGGCTCTCGTAATCGGCTTTTGGGTACCAATAATGTTCGCGATTGCCATCTCTGAATTGCGTCGGTTTCAAGGATTTGTACGGGTGGCAGCTTATTTGCCTAACGTTCTTCCTTTGGTTGTTCTCTACGGCCTATGGCGCTGGTTCTATGATTCGGTTGGTCCGATCAACTTCGCAATCACCAAACTCGGACTGGAACCTGTAGCCTTTATGACTAATACGAAATGGTCGATGATATCCCTTGTTATAATGGAGACGTGGCAATCCTTCGGTTCAGCAATGCTGATCTATCTGGCAGCAGTACTCAGTATTCCTCGCGACTGGTACGAAGCGGCGGAAATCGACGGAGCCGGAGTCTGGAACCGGATTCGCTACATTACGCTGCCTTCTATTAGCAAACTGGTTGGACTTCTCCTTATTCTGCAAATTATTGCAACGTCGCAAGGATATCAATCTCAATACGCGATGCTTGACGGTGGGCCTAACAAAGCGACGCTTACGTTTTCCCTGCACATTGTCAAAAACGCGTTTACGCAGCTTAATTATGGCGTTGCATCGGCTCTGGGCGTACTCATGTTCATCGCACTTGGTGCCATCGGCATTCTGCAGTACAGGCTGCAGCGGAAAGGGGAGAACTAATCATGAAGCCACTGGACAGAGGAATATTATCCCCGCATGACTTTAAGAAGAGACCGAATCAGATTGGTTACGGGATCATGATTATTGTCATTCTTGCTATGGTCGCGTCCATGCTGTATCCGATTTTGTCTACGCTTTTCAATGGCGTGAAGGCGAACGTGGAGGTCAACTCGTTCCCGCCGCATTTCCTGCCGCAGGAAGGATGGCATTTCGAGAACTACAAGAGAGCATGGAATTTTATTGAACTTCCGCTCTTTTTCCGTAACACGATATTTATCTTTCTAGGGAATATGATTGTAACGATTGGTGTGCTGGGACTTGCCGCGTTCAGCTTATCCAAGCTTAATGTGCCTCGTAAAAAATTGGTGCAGTTTTTCTTCATGATGACGCTGTTTATTCCGCCAACAACGTACATCATTCCGAACTTCCTGAACCTGAAGGATTTGGGACTGTTAAATACGTTTTACGCACTCTGGCTGCCGGCTGGCGCCAATGCATTTTTTCTGCTGTTGCTTAAAAACTTCTTCGACGATCTTCACTTTGAAATGTTCGAAGCGGCAAGAATCGACGGAGCTTCTGAATGGAGAACGTACACGCAAATTGCTGTACCGTTGTCGATTCCGATCTTTTCGACACTCGCGATTTTCGTCTTTTCGTCGTCATGGAATGACTGGTTCTGGCCTCAGCTCGTCATGCACAGTAATGAAAAATATCCGCTCGCGACAGCTATTTACAAGTATGTAATTGGCGCGCAAAGGCTCGATGTCAACATTCGTTTCGCTATCTTGACCTTCGTCATGCTTCCGCCGATCGCCATATTCTTGGTCTTCCAAAAATACATCATGAGAGGCTTGCATTTGGGCGGAGTAAAAGGTTAATGACAAATTTCACGGTGCGTAATGATGCACACAATCGGAATAGGAATACACCTCGTGTTGTATCGTTGCGCTCCATTATGATGAATATGCAACAACATTTCGAAGCGAAAAGGGGAGTTTCCATGCGTAAATACGCAGGCATTTTTATCAGTCTTGTGCTTTTGATCTCCATGCTTTCGGCTTGCAGCGGCGGAAGCAAAAACAACAACGAACCGACTAAAGAACCGAACACGGAAACGCAAAAACCGGCAGCTACGACAGACGCAACGGCGGCACCGGATGATGACATTACAAAGAAAAAAATTAAAATCAGCATCTACTATCCACTGCCTGACCAAGTGGAAAACCGCAAGATGGAAGACGACAAAATCGCACGTTTTAATGCAGTATATCCGAATGTTGAAATCGTGAAGAGCGATTGGCACTATAAACCGGATGAAATCGGCATCAAAATGGCTGCGAACGAAGCGCCAACGTTCTACAACACATTTGCGACAGAAGCAAGCTTCCTGGTTGAAAAAGGCTGGGCGGCTGACATCACTGAACTGTACGACAACTATGAATTCAAAGATCAAATCAACCCTGTGTTGCAAAACACATTCAACATCAACGGCAAAATTTACGGCGTACCGCAAAAAGGCTACGTAGTAACGACTGTTGTAAACAAAAAAATGCTGGATGAAAAAGGCGTTGCTCTTCCTTCCTATGACTGGACTTGGGAAGATATGCTGAACACAGCAAAAGGCGTAGCCGACACGAAAAAAGGCATCGCTGGTATCGCTCCAATGGGTAAAGGAACGGAAGCTGGCTGGAACTGGACGAACTTCTTGTTCGAAGCAGGCGGCGATGTGCAAACGGTTGACGGCAAAGTAACATCTGCATTCAACTCCGAGGCTGGTTTGAAAGCGCTTGAGTTCTACAACAAGCTGAGATGGGAAGCTAACGTAATTCCGCAAGACTGGGCACTGGGCTGGGGCGATGCTCTAGGCGCATTTGCAAATGGACGTACGGCAATGGTTATGGCTGGTGCAGAGAACATTCTGGAGCAAGCTTTGAACCAAGGCGGCATGAAGATCGAAGACGTTCTGACATATCCGATGCCTGCGGCTGAAAAAGGCGGCAAGCACACTGGCGTTCTGGGCGGCGACTACCTGATCATCAACCCGAACGCTACGAAAGACGAGCAAGAAATGGCATTCCGCTACATTACATTTGACTATTTCACAGACAACTATCTGACTGCAATCGAGAAGGATATCCAAACTCGTAAAGCAGAAGGCAAATACTTCATCCCGCCGCACATCAACTACTTTGCAGCGGATTCGGAATACGGCAAAAAACTGCAAGCCATCTTCGACAAATACGACAACGTATACAAATATGACGCTGAATCGAACAAATTGCTGGACGGTAAAGCAGAAGCGCAGTACAACACGCAAGATTACTACGGCGCTATGGCTAACGTAATCCAAGAGGTATTCTCCAAAAAAGGAACAAACCTGCAAGGTCAATTGGATGCAGCAGCTAAGCTTGTTCAAGAGAAATTCTTCGATTCCATTAAAGTTGAGTAGTAGTCTTTAAACGATGAACCAGGCTGGCCTTTGAGCAGATTGATGCTCAAGGGCCAGTCTTTTTTTTGGGGCTAGACAGCTGCAAGGCAACTGCAAGAGAGTTGCAAAAGAGCTGCAAGACAACTGCAAGAGAGCAGTAATGCTGGCGTGCACCTACAGCGAAGCTGCTTCGCTAACTAGGGAGGCCATGGCCATAATGCTGGCTTGGACCTCCAGCGAAGCTGCTTCGCTATCTAACGAACTCAAATTCGCTATTAGCCTATGTTCGACGCCGTTTTCTGCAATTAGCGAAGTAATTTTCGCTCTTCGTGAACCTTGGTTCGCGGATAGCGAAGTTTGCTTCGCTCCGCTACGGAAACCACCTTACATTGACTCCAGCAGCGAAGTTATCTTCGTTAATTTGCGAAGCTGCTTCGCTATCTAGGGAGGCCAAAGCCATAATGTTGGCTTGAGCCTCCAGCGAAGCTGCTTCGCTATCTAGCGAAGTCAAATTCGCTGTTAGCCAATGTTCGAAGCGCTGCGGTTCAATTAGCGAAGACAATTTCGTTGTTCGTGAACCTTGATTCGCGGATAGCGAAGTTTGCTTCGCTCCGCTACGGAAACCACCTCACATTGACTCCAACAGCGAAGTTATGTTCGTTAATTTGCGAAGCTGCTTCGCTATCTAGGGAGGCAATGGCATAATGCTGGTGTGCACCTACAGCGAAGCTGCTTCGCTATCTAGCGAAGTCAAATTCGCTATTAGCCAATGTTCGAAGCGCTGCGGTTCAACTAGCGAAGATAATTTCGCTCTTCGTGAACCTTGGTTCGCGGATAGCGAAATTCGCTTCGCTCCGCTACGGAAACCACTTCACATTGACTCCAGCAGCGAAGTTATCTTCGTTAATTTGCGAAGCTGCTTCGCTATCTCGGGAGGCCATAGCCATAATGTTGGCTTGAGCCTCTAGCGAAGCTGCTTCGCTATCTAGCGAAGTCAAATTCGCTATTAGCCAATGTTCGAAGCGCTGCGGTTCAATTAGCGAAGACAATTTCGCTCTTCGTGAACCTTGGTTCGAGGATAGCGAAGTTTGCTTCGCTCCGTTACGGGAACCACCTCACACTGACTCCAGCAGCGAAGTTATGTTCGTTAATTTGCGAAGCTGCTTCGTTGCAAGTCATTCAGCGGGCAGCCATGCATTGAGTTCGTATTAGTCTCTAGTGGGTCTTGGCGACTCAATCCATCCGTTAGCAGCGAAAATGCTACGTTGGAATGATTAGCCAAGCCTCTCTTAGCTGCCTCCTGGCATATTCAACGACCATTAGCCAGCTATTGTCATAAAACAAGCGAAAGCGGCTTCGCAAAATAGCGAAGCCGCTTCGTTATACCAACGTTTATGCCGGGAGAGAAACAACAGAGCGGCATAATTTCATTGAATTACCCGCTCGCTTCGTCAAGCAGCCGCTTCACAGAGCTGCGCACGACGAGCTCGGCGGGGAGTACGATTTTTTTCCAGGGGCCGGCATCCTCGCGGTTCTGAATCCGGTCGATGAGCATTTGCATGCCCATGTAGCCGAATTGGTACGCCTGTTGCGCGACCACTGTAATGAAGGGATCGATCTCGGAGTAGGGGCCGAAGTCGTCGAAGCAGACGATCGAGATGTCTTCTGGGATGCGCAGTCCGCGCTTGCGGAGCAGACCGATCACTTCGACAGCCAGCACGTTGTTGCCGGCCACGATAGCGGAAGGCAGCGGATCCAGCGAGCTGATCCACGCGTCAAGCCCAGTCAGGTCGCTGCGCGGGCCGAAGCTCGTCTCGAATACCCGCTCTTCATCCAGCGGCAGTCCGTTCAGCTTGAGTGCCTCCTCATAGCCTAACCGCCGCATTCTGGCGCTGGAGACGGAGCTGGAGCCGTTAACCAAGGCGATATGCTTATGGCCTTGGCTGGCCAGCTGGTCGACGAGCTGCCTCGCTCCTTCTTTGCTGTCACCGAGCACGATGTCGCATTCGATGCCGGGCACTTCGCGGTCGAGCAGCACAAACGGGATGTTATGAAGCCGCAGCTGCTCCAGATGCGGCAGCGAAGGATCGCCGGTAGGGGCGATGAGGACGCCGTCTACCCGCGTTGTCAGAATCGTATTCATGTAGCCGGCTTCCTTCTCCAGATTCTCGTCGCTGTTGCCGAACAGGAGACGATAGCCGTTTTTCGTAGCGGCATCTTCCGCTCCGCGTGATAACGTCGTATAGAAGGGGTTCGTAATATCAGTAATTAGGAGAAACAGAATGCGTGTCTGCTGGAGGACGAGGCTGCGCGCCATCTGATTCGGCACGTAGTTCATTTCCTCCATCACTTTTTTGACCTTTGCCTTTGTCTTCTCGCTAATCCGTCCTGTGTTATTGATAACTCTAGAAACCGTCATGGCCGATACATTGGCTTTGGCGGCAATATCATAGATCGTAACCATACCGTTAAGCTCCTCGCGTTAAATCATATTTTTATATTACAAGAGAAAGAAGTTGACAGCAAGGTACAGCCTTGATAAATTGGAGTTATCGGTAACGCAAATGATTCGATACCGGCACTTATTTTAACATTGGAGGGTTTATTATGGTGGATACAGCATATCGCTTTCAAAGTGGTTTCCCGAAGATCGGTATTCGTCCAACGATTGACGGTCGTCGCAAAGGGGTTCGTGAGTCGCTTGAAGTACAAACGATGAATATGGCGCAATCGGTCGCCAATTTGATCTCGGAGCACTTGCGTTATCCGAACGGCGAACGGGTGGAATGCGTCATTGCAGACAGCACCATCGGCGGCGTGGCGGAAGCAGCTGCTTGCGCGGATAAATTTGCCCGTGAAAATGTAGGGGTATCGATAACGGTAACGCCTTGCTGGTGTTACGGTACGGAAACGATGGACATGAATGCATCGATTCCAAACGCAGTATGGGGCTTTAACGGCACAGAGCGTCCAGGTGCGGTTTATTTGGCTGCGGTATTGTCCGGCTACGCGCAAAAAGGCATTCCGGCATTCGGTATTTACGGTCATGACGTACAAGAAGCTTCTGATACTTCGATTCCAGAGGATGTGAAGGGCAAGCTGCTCTCGTTCGCAAACGCAGGTCTCGTTGTTGCTTATATGCGCGGCAAATCTTATTTGTCGATGGGCTCCGTATCGATGGGTATCGCTGGTTCCATCGTTAATGATGCGTTCTTCCAGGAATATCTGGGCATGCGCACTGAATATATCGATATGTCCGAATTTGTACGCCGCTTCGAAGAGCAAATCTATGATGTTGCGGAATATGAGAAAGCGCTTGCATGGACGAAAGAAAACTGTATTGAAGGTCCGGACAACAACCCGGCCAGCATTCAAATGACGCGTGAGCAGAAGGACAAGGATTGGGAGACTGTTGTCAAAATGGCACTCATCGCCCGCGACCTGATGGTCGGCAACCCGCGTCTCGCTGAGCTGGGCTTCGGTGAAGAGGCGATGGGACATAATGCGATCGTCTCCGGCTTCCAGGGCCAGCGCCAATGGACGGACCATTTCCCGAACGGCGACTTTATGGAGTCGATCTTGAACTCTTCCTTTGACTGGAACGGTATCCGCCCTCCATTCCTCGTATCGACGGAGAATGACAGCTTGAATGGCGTTGTTATGCTCTTCGGCTACTTGCTGACGAATACGGCACAAATTTTTGCCGATGTGCGTACGTACTGGAGTCCGGAATCCGTTAAACGCGTGACGGGCCACGAGTTGAGCGGCCATGCTGCCGGCGGTATTCTTCACTTGATCAACTCTGGCTCGGCAACACTGGACGGCACTGGCGAACAACAACGTGATGGTAAGCCTGTGCTTAAGCCATTCTGGGAAATTACGGAGAAGGAAGCAGCTGACTGCTTGTCCGCAACTTCATGGCGTCCGGCTGGCGTGGAATATTTCCGCGGCGGCGGCTACTCCTCGGACTTCCTGACTCGCGGCGGCATGCCAATGACGATGTCCCGTATTAACTTGGTTAAAGGAATTGGGCCGGTACTGCAAATCGCAGAAGGCTATTCCGTTGATCTGCCGGCAGACGTGCATGACACGCTCGACAAACGCACGGACTCCACTTGGCCGACAACCTGGTTTGCACCGATTTTGACAGGCAAAGGCGCGTTCACGACGGTCTATGATGTCATGGATAATTGGGGAGCGAACCATGGCTCGATCAGCTACGGCCATATCGGCGCGGATCTGATTACGCTAGCCTCGATGCTCCGCATTCCTGTCAGCATGCACAACGTGTCGGAGGAGCAAATCTTCCGTCCGCGCGTATGGGGCTTGTTCGGCACTGAAAGCAAAGAAAGCGCCGATTACCGTGCTTGCAACAATTTTGGACCTTTGTACAAATAACAATTTTTCACGCATGCCGAGCCGTTTCTCTTACCCGAGAGGCGCTCGGCTGCGTTGTGCCATTAAGGGGATAAACGATATTAGGGAACGGAGGAAATTAGGATGAGCAGCATGGATATTCGTCAAGAACTGTGCAAATACGCAAAAAAAACAGTAGCTAACAAATTGGTGGTTGGTCCTGGCGGCAATATTAGCGCCAAGCATGAGGGCAAAATGTATCTCTCCCCAAGCGGCTTCGCACTCGATGAAGTGGAGCCGGAGCAATGGGTAGAGGTGGATATCGAGACGGGAGCCATTACAGACATCGGTCTGCGTCCTTCCTCTGAAGTGC
The DNA here is from genome assembly GCF_042883865.1 of Paenibacillus sp. NPDC058174. Lineage (NCBI taxonomy): Bacteria > Bacillati > Bacillota > Bacilli > Caryophanales > Paenibacillaceae > Paenibacillus > Paenibacillus sp. NPDC058174. The sequence continues at coordinate 2,514,062 of NZ_JBHVUY010000001.1, read as the reverse complement.
TGATGCACCTGTGGGCGTACCGGGCGAATCCGAATATCGGAGCAATCGTTCATACGCACCCGCCTTATTGCATCGCGTTCACTCTCGTTGAGACTGAGCTTCCGATTATGTTCCCGGACCAAGCGGCGCTCGTCGGCAAAACGGTTTATGTGCCATACGTATTGCCTACGACGGACAAATTGGCTGAAGCGCTGGTTGAAAAAGTAAACGACGCAAGCTCGATTCTGCTCGGCAATCACGGATTGGTTACAACAGGCCGCAATTTGCGTGAAGCGTATTACCGGACCGAAGTGGTTGAGGAAAGCTCGAAAATTTTCCTGATCGCAAAAGCAATTAAAGAGCCAAAGGTGCTTACCAAAGAGGAATTTGAGGAAATCGCCTCGCTGGAGAGCGAAGCGTACCGGATTCAATTGCTGCAAAAAATGCAATAAGGAAAGGGGCGGCATAACGATGTTGCTGTCAACCGTATTGGCTTTCGATCTGGGAGCAAGCAGCGGGCGGGCGCTGATCGGCAAGCTCATGCAAGCGGAGGACGGGCAGCGCGAGCTGAAGGTCGAAGAGATTCACCGTTTTCCGAACCATGCGATTGCGGTCGGCGGCCATTTGCATTGGGATATTTTGCGGCTGCTGCATGAGATGAAGAAGGCGATCCGCAAAGCGTTTCAAGAGGGACATCGCCCGGAAACGTTTGGCGTCGACACCTGGGGAGTCGATTTCGGCTTGATCGATGCGAACGGCGAGCTGCTTGGCAACCCGTATCATTATCGTGATCCGCAGACAGAGGGGCTTATTGAGGAAGTTATCGGCATGGTCGGCAAGGAGGAACTGTTCCAGCAGGGCGGACTTCAGTTCATGCCGTTCAATACCATCTATCAGCTGTATGCGATGCGGAAGGCGGATTCTCCGAAGCTGGATGCGGCCGCGTCTTTGCTGCTGACACCGGATCTGCTCGTTTATTTCTTGACGGGCCGCAAGGTGTGCGAATTTACAATGGCAACGACAACCCAGCTGTACCATCCCGAGCAGCAAGCGTGGAACACGGAACTGATGGACCGTCTGGGCATTCCGTCCGGCATATTCCTGGAGCCGATTCATCCGGGCACGCGTATTGGGCCATTGACGAGTGAGGTATGCGAGGAGCTGGACGTGCCGCCGATTGAGGCAGTAGCAGTCGCTACGCATGATACGGAATCGGCAGTAGCGGCCGTTCTTGCAGCTGACGGGGCGTTTGCCTATCTCGTATGCGGGACGTGGTCGCTGCTCGGCACAGAGCTGGATCAGCCGCTCGTAACGGCAGAGGCGATGGCGCATGACTTTTCCAATGAGGGCGGCGCTTTCGGCAAGTATCAGCTGCTCAAAAACATTATGGGCTTGTGGATTTTGCAGGAATGCAAGCGGGAATGGGACGAGAAGGGGAATGTTATTTCATTCGCTGAGCTCGCAGAATTGGCGGGGCAGGCGGCTCCGTTCCGCAGCTTGATCAATCCTGATGATGCACGTTTCTTTGCTCCGTCTGATATGACGGAGAAGGTCCGTTCCTTTTGCGCGGAGACCGGACAGCCGGTGCCGGAGACGGAAGCCGAGATTGCCCGCTGTATTCTGGAAAGTCTGGCGCTCAAGTACCGTCATGCGCTGGAGAAGATGGAGCAGTTGACCGGCAATGCCTACGCTGGAATGCATATGGTCGGCGGCGGTATCCAGAACCGGCTGCTGTGCCGTCTGACCGCAGGCGCACTGGGCCGTCCCGTATGGGCCGGTCCGGTAGAGGCGAGCGCAATCGGCAATATGCTCATGCAGCTAGTGGCGCAGGGTCACTGCTCCAGCTTGGCGGAAGCGCGCGAGCTGTCTGCAGCTTCTTTCCCTGTGGAGACTTACGTGCCGGATGAAGCGGAAGCTGATGTCTGGAATGAAGCCTATGAGGCGTACAAGCAATTGCTTTAAAGCTCGCTTTGAGCCATGAAGAGTGTTGATCGTGATACAATCTGAAGGAGTGAGATAGATGCTGATTGGTATTTCCAAGCTGATTTCGCCCGAGCTGTTGAAAATTTTGATGGAAATGGGCCATAGCGACGAGATCGTCATCGCGGACGGCAACTTCCCGGGCGCCAGCCATGCACAGCGCCTTGTAAGAGCGGACGGGCATAACATTCCGGAGCTGCTGGATGCGATTTTGCAGCTTTTCCCTCTCGATCAGTATGTCGAGAAGCCGGCTGCGCTGATGGGTGTCGTGCCTGGCGATACGGCGGAGACGCCGATCTGGGCGGAGTATGGCGCGATTATCGAAGCGCGGACCGGCCTGAAGGAGCCGTTCGAGGAAGTGGAGCGGTTCGCCTTTTACGAGCGGGCTAAAAAGGCCTATGCCGTAATCGCGACCGGTGAAAGCGCGTTGTACGCGAACCTGATTTTGAAGAAGGGCGTTATTAAATAAACGCCATTGAATAAGAGGAAGCCTGTTGACGCCACAAGTCAGCGGGCTTCTTTTTTTACATAGATCGGCAGTTGGATGACGCACTAAAGTATGGTGCTCGATTGCTGACAGAGCGGATTGCCTGTAAGCGGCCATTGTCCAGCGTTCGCCGGAAATTCCAACTGTTGACACTTTAGCTGACGTGATCTACTATTAATCCAATCCACTAAATCCTAGTTATCTAATTGGAAAAGTAAACAAAGAGCCGGCAAGGGGGAAACGATGATGAATATCGACAATATCGAAGCATTCGTCTATGTCATACATTACGGTAGCTTTAACAAAGCGGCGGAAATTTTATTTCTATCACAACCGTCGGTAACGGCGCGTATTCAATCGCTGGAGCGGGAGCTCGACTGCAAATTGTTCGACAGACTGGGCAAGCAGATCCAATTGACGGAGGAGGGCAAGCGGTTTTTGCCTTATGCGCAATCGATTCTTCAAACGCTGCAAAAGGGAAAGCTGCATCTGCATCAGAAAAAAGCGCTCCCGAATGAGCTGCGAATCGGCTGCACCGTATCGGTATCCAACTACATCCTGCCGCATCTGCTGCCGGCCTTCAAGGAGATTTATCCAGACATACACTTTAAAGTCATTACGAGCGGAACGGATGATATCGTCAATAAGGTGCTGGGGAAAGAAATCGATATCGGATTTGTGCGCCATACGAATCATCCAAATCTGCAATCGGTGAAGCTGTTCGAAGACCCGATCCGGCTTCATGTCTATAAAGGCCATCCGTTTATAGGAGACCCGGAGCTGACGATCGAGCGGATCGGGCATGATCCGTTCGTATTCTTCGAATGCGGCGCACTGGACTGGATTCGCATTCACCGCGTCTTTGAAGAGCTGAATGAGCCGCCCGCAATCGTCTATCATACCGACAATTTGGAGACGGCCAAGAAGCTCGTACTGGAGCAAGCGGGCATCAGCTTCCTGCCAAGCCTGTGCGCCTTCGAAGAGGTGAGCAGCGGGAAGCTGTTCCCGATTGACTTCCCTGAGGTTGCCGGCATTTCGCTGCAGACCAATATGATTGCGCTTGGCGGCGAGCATACGACGTACTTTAATACGCTTCAGAAGCTGGCCAAAGAGCATCCTTTTTTTCGCTAACAGCAAGCTCTGACAGCTTGTATTGGATTGTTGAATTCTCTTATAGAAAAACTCTATTATCCGGCTTATTGACGGCAGAGAAGACGGATGATAAATTATTGTCAAATCAATTCTTACAAAAACAGTAGGAATTATAGGTTTAATAAAAATTCATGGGGGAATTGAAATGAAAAAGTTTTCGATAGCAGCGGCATTGATCGTATTGGCACTGGTCGTGTCCGCTTGCGGAGCGAAGAGCGGGGGCGGCGACGGTTCAAGCGCTGCATCGGGATCCGGCAATAATGGCGGAACGAAGGCGGTTAAAAAAATTATCGTCGGTACGGGTACACAGTTTCCGAACGTTTGCTTTATTGATGACAGCGGCAAGCTGACCGGGTTTGACGTTGAGCTTGTCAGAGAGCTGGACAAACGTCTGCCGGAATATGAGTTCGAGTTCAAGACGATGGAATTCTCCAGTCTGCTGCTGAGCCTGGAAACGAATAAAATTGACTTCATCGCGCATCAAATGGAGAAAAATCCGGAGCGGATTGAGAAGTTCCTGTTCAACAAAGAGCCGTACAGCATTTTCTTGACGAAGGTGGCTGTAGATAAAAACAATACGACGATTAACTCGATCGAAGACTTGAAGGGCAAGAAGGTATATACAACGCCAACCAGCAACGCGGCTTATTTCCTGGAGCAATACAACAAAGAGCATGACAACGCGCTTAACATCGTGTACTCGAGCGGCGCGGCCAATGACCTTGTCAATATTATTCAGAGCAAACGCGTTGACGCGACAATGGCAACCGATTTTGCATTGGCGTTCTATCCTGGAGCAGACGGCAAGCCGGCTTTGAAAACAGTGGGCGAGCCTCTTATCCAATCCGATGTGCTGTTCGTACTTCGCAAAGACAGTCAAGAGCTGTCCGATAAGCTGGACGAAGCGATCAAATCAGTGAAGGAAGATGGCACGCTGTCGAAGCTCAGCATTCAATGGCTCGGTCAAGACTTCACGAAATCATTGGACGAAGCAACGACGAAATAAAGGATTAGCTTAATTATTTGGGTATAAGGTGAGGTGTGAAAATGGGCAAAAAATTCGACATAAATTACGTGCTCGACTTTATACCCAAATTGCTGTCCTATTTGGACATTACATTGTTTATCGTCGCGGCGTCACTTGTGTTTGGACTGCTAATCGGCTTTCTGGTGGCGCTCCCGAGAATGTACAACGTTCCAGTGCTGAAACGGGTATCCCAGGTGTATGTATCCTTTTTCCGCGGCACTCCGATTCTTATTCAGTTGTTTCTTGTCTATTACGGTGTGCCGGAGCTGTTAAAGCTGGTGAATATTGATCTGTCCCGGACAGATGTGCTCGTGTTTGTCATCCTGTCGTACTCGCTGCATAGCGGTGCCTTCATTTCCGAAGGCATCCGGGCGGCGGTCAACGGGGTGGACAGAGGGCAGGTTGAAGCGGCTTATTCGGTAGGGATGAATGGCTTTCAGGCCTTTACCCGAATTATATTGCCGCAGGCGCTGGCCATCTCGGTGCCGATTTTTGCTAATCTCACGATTGCCAATTTGAAAGATACGTCGCTTGCTTTCACACTGGGTGCGATGGAAATGACCGGGAAGTCGCAGACGCTTGGTACAGCGACGCAGCATTTTATCGAAACCTATATTGCTCTATCGCTCATTTACTTCGTAATCAGCACGGTGCTTGAGCGTACGTTCCTTTACGTGGAGCGCAGACTGCTGAAGCATGAGAAGCAGCTTGTCCAGCATGAGTCTAGAGCGAGAAAACGCGGCTTATGGAGAAAACCGCTCGTGACGCGCATCGAGGAAGGGGGCTAGATCGATATGCAGCTTGATTTCAGCTTTATCGGAACGGCGCTGCTGAGCTTGTTCAAGGCACTTCCGAACACACTGTACATTACGGCTGTATCGGTTCTCGTCGGCTTTCTGATCGGAACAGCAGTCGCATTAATTCGAATCTACCGCGTTCCCGTTCTGCATCCCATCGCCTCCGGCTACGTTATGTTTGTCCGGGGGACGCCGATGCTCATGCATCTGCTGCTCATTTATTTCGGGCTTCCGATGCTGATTGACAGCATCGCTGGGGCGCTTGGCTGGGGCTTTCGTTCAACAGCCATTCCTCTAATCGGATTTGTCTATATTTCATTCTCCATAACAGCCGGAGCTTATATGTCGGAGGTCGTCAGAGCGGGGATTACGGCCGTCAACAGAGGCCAGCTGGAAGCGGCATTCTCGATTGGGATGACAACGCCGCAAGCGCTGAGACGGATCGTAATGCCGCAGGCACTTGCTGTCAGCCTGCCGAACCTTTCGAACAATCTGATCGGTATGCTGCATGGATCGACGCTTGCTTTTACCGTATCGGTAGTCGAAATTAATGCGCAGGCGCAGATCGTCGCCGCAAGCAACTGGAAGTTTCTTGAGGCTTACATTGCAGCCGCGCTCTTGTTCTGGGGAATGACGATACTGATCGAACGGGGCACAGCGCTGCTGGAGCGCCGGATCAACAACTATAATCGAGGTGGTGTAGCATGATCAAGCTGAGTCGGATTTCGAAATCATTCGGGAAAAATCAGGTGCTTAAAGATATTACCCTTTCCGTGGAAAAGGGCGAGGTCGTGGTCATTCTGGGCCCGAGCGGCTCCGGCAAAACGACGCTGCTGCGCTGCCTGAACTATTTGGAGCGGCCTAATGACGGCACGATTGCAATCGGCGATTATACGGTGGACTGCAAGCATGCCGGGAAAAAGGACATCCACAAGCTCCGCCAGAAATCGGCGATGGTGTTCCAGCATTACAATCTGTTCAAGCATAAGACAGCGCTGGAGAATGTCATGGAAGGCCTCGTCATCGTGCAAAAGCTGCCTAAGGAAGAAGCCCGCAAACGAAGCATAGAGGTGCTGGAGAAGGTAGGGCTCGGCGCCAAGCTGGACGCTTATCCGAGCCAGCTTTCAGGCGGACAGCAGCAGCGGGTCGGGATCGCCAGAGCATTGGCGCTCAACCCGGAAGTGATCTTGTTCGACGAACCCACATCGGCGCTTGATCCCGAGCTGGTCGGCGAAGTGCTGGACGTTATTCGCAAAATCGCCAAAGAAGGCATCACGATGATCGTAGTTACGCATGAAATGAGCTTTGCCCGCGACGTATCCAATCACGTCGTCTTTATGGACGGCGGTGTTATCGTCGAGGAAGGCAAGCCGAATGAATTGTTTGGAGCGCCGAAGGAGGAGCGGACGAAGCAATTTCTGAAGCGAATCACCTCGGATTGGGTCTACAACATTTAGTACAGCGCTAGCGCAAAAGGGAGAGGGTACCGATGACGATCAAGCTTAGCATTTTGGATCAAAGTCCGGTTTTTGAAGGGGAGACGCCGTCAGATGCATTCCGCCATACAGTAGAGCTTGTTCAGCAGGCGGAGCGTCTTGGCTATCACCGGTTTTGGGTATCCGAGCATCATGACGGTTTTCTTGCCGGATCATCGCCGGAGGTGCTGATCGCGTATCTGATCGGCCAAACGGAGCGGATTCGTCTCGGCTCCGGCGGCATCATGCTGCAGCATTATAGTCCATACAAGGTTGCGGAGAATTTCAATATACTTGCCACGCTGGCTCCAGGTAGAATCGATCTTGGCATTGGTCGCGCGCCAGGCGGACTGCCCCGTTCGACCAAAGCTTTGCAGAAAGGGATTACGGAGCCGCAGACGTTGTCGGAGAAGCTGGAGGAGCTGTCGCATCATGTGAACAGCACGCTGCCGGATACACATCCGCTAGCTGGCATTCAAGCATCGCCAATCCCACAGCAGCCTGCTGACATTTATTTGCTTGGAACGAGCGTCAGCAGCGCGGAGCTGGCGGCAGAGCAGGGCCATGCATACGTATTTGCCCAGTTCATTAACAGCGATCCTGTTGTCGCCGAGGAAGCGCTGACTCTATACCGCGAACGATTCCAATCCGCTTCCGGCAAGAAGCCTAGAGCGATTATTGCATTATCTGTAATCGTATCGGATACTGATGAAGAGGCGGCACTGCTCGCTACGGATATGAAGAATGTCCGGATTACGCTGGCGGACGGCAAAACCTTGAATCTCGGAACGGTTGCGCAAGCCGAAGAATTCGGCAAACAGTCGGGTCAGGAATATACGATTACGGAGAGAGACGCCGAGGTGACCAAAGGCTCGAAGGAAACGGTTCGGCGCAGACTGCTGGAAATCCAGCAGCAATACGGCGTAGACGAATTTATCGTCACGACGGCTGTGAAAGATTTTGGGCTGAGGCTGCGATCCTACGAGCTGCTCAGCGAGGCGTTCTCCGAATTGTCGGTAGGCAGCTAATAGAGGCTGCGGAAAAGAGGAGGAGCTGCATATGGCTAATCAAGCACGGAATGCTGCGCCGGATTTTGATCAGTATTTGATCGATATTCGGCGTCATTTACATCAATATCCGGAATTGTCGAATGAAGAATTCGAGACGACGATAGCCATTCGGCGCTGGCTGGAGGAGGCGGGAGTGCGCATTGCCGATTACGGACTTGCTACCGGCGTAATCGCCGAGATTGGCAAGCCTGCAGGCGAAGGCCCTCTCATCGCCATTCGTGCCGATATCGACGCACTGCCGGTTCAAGAGGAGACGGGATTGCCGTTCGCTTCTCGTATAGAAGGAAAGATGCATGCCTGTGGGCATGATTTTCATACAGCTTCCATTATTGGCGCGGCTGTGCTGCTGAAGCAGCGGGAGCATGAGCTGAATGGTACGGTACGGTTCTTGTTCCAGCCAGCGGAGGAGAAAGCACAAGGCGCGCTTAAAGTGATTGAGAGCGGAGCGCTTGAGGGTGTGCAGGCGGTGTTCGGCATGCATAATAAACCGAACCTGCCGGTTGGCGTAGTTGGCGTGAAGGAAGGGCCGCTGATGGCGGCGGCAGACGGCTTCATCGTTGAAGTTGACGGTGTGGGCACGCATGCGGCGGTGCCGGAAGCGGGCAATGATCCCGTCGTAACGGCGGCTCATATCGTGACCGCGCTGCAATCCATCGTCAGCCGCAACGTCGGTACGCTGCAAAGCGCGGTCGTCAGCGTGACGAAGCTGCACAGCGGCACGACTTGGAATGTAGTTCCCGATAAAGCGGTGCTGGAGGGAACGATTCGCACGTTCGAAGAAGATGTGCGGCAGAAGGTGCTGGCCCGGTTCGAAGAAGTTGTCCTTGGCGTAGCTTCCGCATTCGGAACAACGGCAAGAGTGCGGTGGATTCAAGGGCCGCCGCCGGTGCACAACGACAAGCAGCTTGCTGTTGTAGCTGAAGAGGCTGCCGAAAGAGCCGGATTGACAGCCGTTGTACCGGTGCCGTCACCGGCTGGCGAGGATTTCTCCTTTTATCAGAAGCAAGTGCCAGGCGTCTTCGTCTTTATGGGGACAGCAGGGCCGCAGGAATGGCATCATCCGGCGTTTGATCTGGATGAACGGGCTTTGCCGCTGAGTGCAGGTTATTTCACGGAGCTTGCGCTGCTGGCGCTGGAGCAGTTGAAGGAGACGGCGGCGGGGAGGACGAACGGGTGAGTACGTTGCGATCCTCTTATGATGTTATCGTAGTTGGCGCAGGCTCCATGGGCATGAGTGCCGGCTATCATCTGGCGAGCCGGGGAGCCCGGACGCTGTTGATCGACGCGTTTGATCCGCCGCACAGCAATGGCAGCCATAATGGCGAAACGCGCCTCATCCGTCACGCTTACTCGGGCGGAGCCATCTATACGGAGCTTGCGCTTCGCTCGCATGAGCTGTGGAATGAGCTTGAGGCAGAAAGCGGCGAGAAATTGCTCGTACAATCGGGCGTTATAAATATGGCATCCCCGGGCGTCTATTCCTTGGAGGAGAAGCGGGAGAGCTCGGACACGTTTGGCGTGGAGATCGAATATTTGGACGCGGATGAAATTCAGAAGCGTTGGCCGGGCATCCGGCTGCCGGAGCATTATCAAGGGATTTATGAGCCGAAAGCCGGCTATCTGCTCAGTGAGCGCTGTATATCGGCTTATCGCAAGCAAGCGCTCGCTGCAGGGGCGGAGCTGCTCGTTAACACCGTTATCCGTCACATCGAAGCGGATGGCGAGGGCGTTGCTGTGCATACACCTGGCGGAATCATTCGCGCCGGCAAGGTCATTGTTAGCGCTGGAGCCTGGTTCAAGACGCTGGAACCCTTCATCACGCTGCCCATTCGCCCCGTTCGCAAAACGGTGGGCTGGTTCGAATCGGCGGAGCCGCTGTTCGATGAATCGGTCTTTCCGGGATTTACGCTCGGTACGGAGAACGGCGGCTATTATGGCTTCCCGAGCATTGGCGGCTCCGGGGTGAAGATCGGCCGGCATGATACCGGGGTGCCTTGGCTGCCGGGCGAGGAAGTTAAGCCATTCGGCAGCTATCCGGAGGATGAAGGCGATATCCGCCGGGCGCTGGAGACGTTTATGCCGCAAGCGGCAGGCAAGCTGCTGCGCGGATCGGTATGCAAATATGAATTTACGCCGGACGAGGACTTTATTATCGACGTTCATCCGGAACAGCCTAATATTTTGCTTGCCGGAGGCTTTTCCGGTCATGGCTTCAAGTTTTCCAGCGCGGTTGGTGAACTGCTTGCCGACTTGGCTTGGGATGGAAGCACGAAGCGGGATATCGGACTGTTCTCGCTGGCCCGGTTTCAACAAGCCTCATCACGGTAATGAATAGAAATAGTGATACAAGCGATAAACATTCGATTATTGGAGGTATGGACAATGAGTAATCAGCCAGTAGACGTACAAAGCTATTTAAATACGCACGATCAATTGCAGGAAGCAATTGCAGGCTTGGATGAAGCGCAGCTCAAATGGAAGGAAACGCCGGAGAAATGGAGCGTGACGGAGGTGCTGACGCATCTGGCCGATCACAATATCGTCGTATCGTTCCGGATCCGGGATATATTGGCGGATACGAAAGCGACGCTGCCTGCTTTTAACCAAGATTTATGGGTTAGCGGACAGTTCGGCAATCAAGGCGCTGCATCTGATGTATTGGCTTTGTTCAAGGCGCTGCTCGTCTATAACAGCCTCTTGTTCGGCAGACTAAGCGAGGCTGATTGGCAGAAAACAGGCATTAACTTTAAAGGCGATACAGTTAGCATTGCTGCAGCTGTTGAAGGGTTCACCAATCATGTTCAGCGCCATATCGGGCAGATCGGCCGGATTAAAGAAGCCTATTCAAAAATTTAATACATCGATTGAAAACGTTGATTTTACGGCTGGGCCTGGACCATGATAAGGTGATTATATTAATCTTACTTATTTCATTGGAATTGTAAGTTTTTCCGGGAAAGCCTTTGCTCTAAGCTAGCATGGCAAATAGGGAGGATGATGATCCGATGACGGAAATTAACGGAATTACGATCCGTGATGCGGAGGAAAAGGATAGAGACGCCATTCTAGCGCTGATGCTGGAATCCTATGGTCAATATGAGAAAGTAATGCCGGGCGATGGCTGGCTGCAATATGCAGAGAGCATTAGGGAATCAGTTGATCGCGAGGGTCCGGTGGCCCGCATCATTGCGGAGCTGGACGGCGAAATTGTCGGAAGCGTTCAGATGTTCACCTCGTCGGAAACCGCCTATGGAGCGCCTGAGCTGGGCATCGTTACTCCGATTATCCGGCTGCTGGCTACCTCTCCGAAAGCGAGAGGCAAGGGCGTTGCAACGGCACTTATCAAGGAAAGTGCCCGCAGAGCTATTGAGCTTGGCTCCGACACGCTGCATTTGCATACCTCCGATATGATGGAGTCGGCAGTCCGCTTGTATGAGCGGCTTGGCTTCGAGCGTGCTTACGATAAGGAAATGCAGAAGGGCGAAGTGCTGGTCAAATGCTACCGGCTGCTTTTGAAAGAAACGGCTTTGTTAAGCTAATGCTTGCAGCAAATTGAATGGCATTGTGCTGTCGTTAGGTAAACGGTTATCACTATATAATTGGAGGGAATCATAATGGCTAAACGCAAAAAACTGAAGCTTGGAGCTCTCATTCACGGTGTAGGCGGACATATAGGCGCATGGAGGCATCCCGATGCGTTAACGGATGCTAGCGTTAATATCGAATTTTACAAGCAGCAGGCACAGAAGGCGGAGGAAGGCAAATTCGATCTGATCTTCATTGCAGACGGCCTTTATATTACCGAGCAGTCGATCCCGCATTTCTTGAACCGCTTTGAGCCGATTACCATTTTGTCCGCATTGGGTGCCGTGACGAAAAACATCGGTCTTGTAGGGACGCTCTCGACCTCCTATAGCGAGCCGTTTACGGTCGCCAGACAATTTGCCTCTCTGGATAAAATCAGCGGCGGCCGCGCAGGCTGGAACGTTGTGACCTCTCCGCTGGAGGGCTCGGCTAAAAACTTCAGCAAAAAAAATCATCCAACGCATCCTGAGCGCTATAAGATCGCTGAAGAGTATTTGGAAGTTGCAAGAGGACTGTGGGATTCCTGGGAGGATGACGCTTTCGTCCGCGATAAGGAGTCCGGCGTGTTCTTCGACCCTTCCAAGCTTCACCGGTTGAACCACGAAGGTGAACATTTCTCGGTGCAAGGGCCGCTTAATATTGCGCGTTCGAAGCAAGGGCATCCGGTTGTGTTCCAGGCGGGCTCATCGGAAGCGGGTAAAAACTTGGCAGCGAAAAGCGCTGATGCCGTGTTCACTGGCCATGAGACGCTTGAGGAAGCCAAGGAGTTCTATGCTGATGTGAAAAGCAGAGCGGCTGCCTACGGCCGTTCGGGCGATGATATCGCAATACTTCCAGGCTTCGGTCCGATTGTAGGCCAGACGCAGGAAGAGGCCGAAGCGAAATACGAGGAGCTGACTAAGCTCGTTACGATCGATAAGGCGCTTGCCTACTTGGGCCGCTTCTTCGAGCATCATGACTTCTCGCAATATCCGCTGGATGAGCCGTTCCCGGATTTGGGCGAGCTTGGCGGCAACAGCTTCAAGAGCGGTACCGACAAGATCAAACGGATCGCGAAGGAGCAAAATCTGACGCTGCGTCAGGTTGCGCTACGCTCAGCTACGCCGCGTACGCCGTTTATCGGTACGCCGGAAAAAGTCGCCGATCTCATTCAGCAGTGGCATGAGGAAGAAGCGGCTGACGGCTTTATTTTCCACGCGGCTACGCCTAAAGGTCTGGATGAGTTTGTGGAATTGGTCGTTCCTATTCTGCAAGAACGCGGTATTTACCGGACGGAGTATGAATCCGACACGCTGCGGGGCAATCTGGAGCTGCCGGTCCCTGACAATCGCTACACGAAGGTGAAAGTAAACAGTTAATCCAGATCTAGCCATCATAGCTCGTCATACGGGTAAATAGGGAAAAGCGGAGCGATAGGGCTCCGCTTTTTTGTCGCGTGGTGGGATAGAGCGGCAGAGGCGGAGGAGGGGCTTGGCTGGCTTGCGCATAGGCGGCTAATTACGATACACTTAAATGTATACACTTTCATGATTCATAAGGAGGGTACGCCATGAATTCGCGAAGCATACAAGTCGGTCCACCACGGTTCGGAATAGCCGTTCATGCGCTTATCTGGTTGGCCCAAAGCGGAGGATTCGTCACAAGCGCATCGATCGCCGGGAAAGTCAATTCCCACGCTACCTTTCTTCGCAGAGTACTGGCGCTTCTGTCACAATCGGGTATTGTGGAAGCCAGAGAGGGCCGCGATGGCGGTTACTGCTTGAAGGTAGTGCCGGAGAAGCTTACGCTTGGCGACATCTATATAGCGGTGAAATCCGAGGATTGCGGTGCAGGCGAGCCGGTCAAGGAAACGGATTGCAAGGAAGAACTCCAATCCGTCAAGAGCACGGAGTGCAATCAAGCTGGTGAAGCGATCATGAAGCTGGATGAAGCGTTAGGCAGCATTATGGCCGAGGCGGAGCAGCAGACGATACAGCTTCTGACAAAATATACGTTAAGCGATCTGATGAGCCACGTTGACTTCTGCCAGCTGGCCAAACAGGTTTCAGACTGAGAAAAACGGCCGACATGGCCGTTTTTTTAGTTGCAGCTTTGATTGGACTGCTTGCTGCTCTGTATGCCGTGCATAACGAAGCTGCTTCGCAATATAGCGAAGCAAAGTTCTCTGTTGGATGCGACAGAATGTGCGAATGGATGATTAGCGAAGAGAATTTCGCTGTTCGAGAACCTTGCTTCACGGGGAGCGAAAATTAGTTCGCTGTTATCTATATGGAGAGCTGGAGTGGCTTTATTAAGGAAGCGAGGTTCGCTCAATAGCGAAGGCGCTTCGTTCTAGAGGCCGTTTGAAAAAAATGAGAGGGTTAGCCCGGTTGCAGGGCGCAAAACGCTACACTTCTTTTACTGACTTGCTCCTTTTCTTTTACTAATTTTGCTCCTTTATAACTATTGCCTTTTCCAGAAATTGTACTATAATCGGTTGAAATAGAAGCCAAAGGGGGATGGCGATGCTGCCTACATTGGAGACTGACCGATTGATATTGAGGCCATTTGAATTGTCGGATGCAAGCGAGGTTCAGCGGTTGGCCGGTCATATAGAGATCGCCCAAATGACGCTGAGTATTCCCCATCCTTATCCGGATGGCGGGGCGGAGATATGGATTCGTTCCAGCAAAAATAACAGCCGTGAAGGCAATGGTTTCCCTTTTGCGGTCGTTACGAAGGATGAAGACAAATTAATCGGCTGCATAAGCCTTAATTTATCCAAGCCTCACCGCAAGGCAGAGCTGGGCTATTGGCTGGGCAAGCCCTATTGGGGACAAGGATATTCGACGGAGGCAGCAAGGCGCGTGCTTTCCTTCGGCTTTCAGGAGCTTGGGCTCAACAAAATTTACGCCATTGCGATGGTCAAAAATCCGGCATCCGCGAATGTGATGAAGAAGCTCGGGATGAAATGGGAAGGCGAGCTGAAGGAGCATATTTTGAAATGGGATGTGTTCGAGGATATTGTGTACTACGGCATCCGGAAGTCGGAATATGAGTCGCAGCAGATATAATTGTGCAAAGGATAGAAGCAAAGCGTGCAGAGGGGGACAGTTTCCGCCGTCAGCACGCTTTTTTTGTATGCATCCAATGTAACTAAGTCTCTGAGCCGTTTAAAGCTAAGCTTCGAAAAGCCTTCTAAGCTCGTCAGGCACGGGACGGCTTTTTCTCGTTTGGGGATCCATCGCGACGCTTGTGACGAGCGCTTCTGCGCAAAGCACGGCTGCCTCGTTGTAGATTCGCTGCTCCAGAACGAAGCTGCTTCGTCCGACGGTTTTCGGCTCGGTCGTTACCGTCAGGCGGTCTCCCTGCACGCATTCATGCCGATAGCTAATATTGATATTCACTGTAACGGTCTGTACGCCTAGCCCCTTTAATATGTCGTAGTGCAGGTTGCCGGCCTCATACCATTCCTCCCGGCCCCACTCCAGATACTCCAAGTATTTCGCATTGTTCACATGGCCGTTCACATCAATTTCGGTGGGGCGAACGATAAGCTCTAATTTTGTTTGCATCGTAAGTAACGCCTGCCTTCCGCTCTGTCATCCTTTCTGAAAATTATAGCATTCTTTGTCTCTTGGCGAAAAGCCGAAGGCAAGCGGCAAACGACAAACGACAAACGACAAACGACAAACGACAAACGACAAACGACAAACGGTTCTCCGCTGTTCTGGAACAGAACAAATCTCCCCCGGCTGCCCATTCACGAGGAGGGGCTGCTGGGGGAGATGAAATTCAATAACGTTAGGAAGCAGCAAGACTGAGGCGTGCCAGCGCCTGCTGGAGTAAGCGAATCATCTCATCCACATCGGATTTTGTTGCAATCAAAGGGGGCATTAAGCGGATGGTAGAAGGCCTTGGCGCATTAATCAGCAGCCCCTCCTCCATACTTTGGGCAACGAGCGGCTGGCCAGAGCCTTCCGGAACATCAAAGGCGAGCAGCAGTCCTTTGCCGCGAATATTGGAGAGCGGATAGGCGCGTGCAAGTTCTTGCAGCTTGCTGATTGCGTAGCTGCCGACTGTAGCGGCTTGTTCTGCGAGCCCAAGGCGTACGATTTCCTGAACGACGGCGTGACCAATAGCCATCCCTAGCGGCGCTCCAGAGTAGGTTCCGCCTTGATCACCTTGCTCGAACAGATTGAATTTATTCGTCGTCAACATCGCGGACAGCGGGTAGCCTCCGCCGATTCCTTTGCCAAGCGTTAACACATCCGGCTGGATATCATAATGCTGGAACGCAAACAGTTTGCCGGTTCTGCCCAGTCCTGTCTGGATCTCGTCAACAATTAGCATAATGCCGTAAACGTCACAGGCTTTGCGAATCGCCTGTAAATAAGCGGGGTCTACCGCATTCACGCCGCCCTCGCCCTGTACAAGCTCCAGCATGATCGCGCAGGTTTTGCTGCTGATTGCCGCGAAGCAAGCGTCAAAGTCATTAATAGGCACGTGGATAAAGCCGGGAACCTTCGGCTCGTAAAGCGTATCCCATTGGGCTTTGCCCGTCGCTGACATCATAGCCAGCGTTCTGCCGTGAAAGCTGTTCGTTAATGTAATGATCTCATACGCACCGCCCAAGTGAAGAGCGCCATGCTTGCGCGCCAGTTTTACCGCGCTTTCGTTAGCTTCGGAGCCGCTGCTCGCGAAAAAAACTTTATCAAAGCCGGAAATGCGGGTCAACAGCTGTGAAAATTCAATCATCGGCTTATTGTAATAGCCGGGACTCGCATGAACGAGCTCTCCAGACTGCTTCAGGAGTGCTTCCTGCAAAACAGCAGGCGAATGACCAAGCGACGTAACGGCCCAGCCCCCGATAAAATCCAAATACGACTTGCCTTCCGTATCCCATAAATGCATGCCCTCGCCGCGTTCCATGACGACAGCCGGACGCTTTGCCGTAAACAGCACCGATTGCTCCGCTGCAGCCAACAGGCCGGCCGTTTGCGATTGTACAGCTTTTGTCATCCTCATCAAACCCCCATCGCATATTGATTATTGAATAAATATACACTTAATAGTATAAAAATACAACCATCAATTATGGAGTTACGCAAAAATAGGTTCAGCCTGGATCATAAACGGATTAGATGCTCGCGATGTGAAGAAAGAACCATCTTCTCTAGCCGTTTTTATAGCCACAACAAGAACGTTATTGTATGATGATGTATACGGAAAAAGAGGGAATGTCATCCATTTAAGGGAGGTTAGCAATTGCTTTATCATATTAGCGAAGAGTCGGATATTACACGGTTTAGTCCCAGACCGCCTGCCGCATATCCTGGAATGTCCCCGGTCGTATGGGCGCTGGATGAGGCGCATCTCGTTAACTATTTGTTTCCGAGAGAGTGTCCTCGTGTCATATACGCCTTATCAGACGCGGTGAGCGACGGGGACCGGGAGCGTTTTTTCTCCTTTACGGCTGCAAAGGTCATTATTGCTATAGAAAGCGGCTGGTACGAGAGGATTAATGAGACGAGGCTTTATCAGTATGCTTTTGACCCGGTTGGATTTGAATGCTTTGATGAAATTGCCGGCTATTATATTTCCAAGAACGCCGTTGAGCCTCAGGCTGTCGAACCGATTGACGATCTGCTTCATAAAATAACGGCTTCAGGCGTTGAACTGCGAGTTACGCCTAACCTGCATCCGCTCCGGGATGCGGTATTGTCTTCTACTTTGGAAGATTTCTCTATTATCAGATTCCGTAACGCGGCACCACATCCATAGCATCTAATCTATACAGAAGCTTCACAGGGGGAGAACAAGAATGGAAGAGCAAATTACGCTGAAACGGCTATCCTCTCAAGAGGAAGCAACTGCCCTGGATGCAACCTTTTCAGTGATATACCCGTGGCATAGCTCTAGTGATTATTACGAGAAATGTTTGGCTGAAAACCGGGAGGGCATACGAGTCACGCTTATCGCTTATTACGGTAAGGAAATGGCTGGATGCTGTCATTTGTTGTACAGCTCCGCCTATCCTGATTTTAAGTGTAACGGAATTCCCGAAATAAATGATTTGAATGTATTTCCGGCGTACAGACGCAGAGGGATCGCTAATGCCATATTTGACGAGCTGGAGGCTGTGGCCGCCAAGACTGGCGATAAGATTGGCCTGGGCGTGGGCTTATACAAGGACTACGGGAACGCTCAAATGATGTACACGCAACGCGGCTACGTTCTGGATGGTAACGGCATTATGTATGCTAATGAGGCAGTGAGGCCCGGAACTAATGTCAGAGTAGACGATGACCTGCTGTTGTATCTGGTTAAAACGCTGGTCTAGCGCGGCCGCGCCAGATCACATGCATAGCATAAAAAGGCTGCCGGAATCGCATGAAGCGACCCGGCAGCCTTTTTACGTACTTACTTCACCTTCTATTATATAGAAGATTTACTTGCGGATATTAAAGCCAATGAACGCTTTCGTATTGAAATCGAATACGGCAGTCAACGGCCCAAGCAATTCGTCCTGGTCGGTAATGTAAGTGACCGTTACGAGATTGCCGTTCGCAGCTTTAATTTCGGCAAGCAGTTTCTTCTGCTCGTCGCTGGAAGCCATAACGCCGGAGTGCTGTGCAGAGACGATTTCAACGACTGCTTCATCTTTTTTGGTCTTAATGTGTTTAGCTTGGTCGGATACCTTCTCCCAAGCCAAATCACGGTATTGCTGCGCCGCTTCAGGCGTCATTTTACCAGGAGCCTGAACGTCCGACAGCACGACTAGATAGAACAGCGGGCTTTGCGGCGGGATGCTCTTCGTCTCGAACGGGCCGTAGTAGGCGCGTACCTTCGTGCCTGCTTTCAGATCCTCCCATTTCACCGACTCACCCTGAGGCGTCAGAACGCTGGTCTCTTTGCCGGCATTCAGTGTCAGCGTCGGAACGGCTTTGCCGTCTTTTGTCTCGCCGAATTGAATTTGCCAGCCATCCTCGGTATGTTTAACCGATTGAATGACGTCTTCCTTCACAGCACGGCTCGCTTCAACTGTAATTTTGGCAGCATGCGACTGGCCAGGGAAGCTCATCGTCATAACGGGGCCATACTCCACGTTAATTTGCTGGCCGGCTTTCAAATCTTTAGCCGCTACGGCTTTGCCGGCTTGATCCTTAATGACCGTTTTCGCGTCAGCGAACAGAATAACCCAGGAGTTGGAGCCTTTGCCCAGCAGCTCAATCCGATATTGCCCTTTGTCCTCCGCCACATTGACGATAACGCCGGTACCGCGCATATAGTCAGCCTCTTCCTGGCCTTTGCCATTCAGCTCGATTTCTTTGTTTTTCGCATCATAATGGAGGGTGTATCCCAGCTCAGCAGCCGCGCCGCGCACCGGAACATACGCTTGTCCGTTAATGTAGACGGGGGTCAGGGAGGTGTTTTCTCCATTGACGACTACTTTCACGTCCTTATGCAAAATACCCGTTACTTTCTCTACCATTCCAGCAGCTCCAACTACAGCAGATGTGCCAAGCAAGCCGGCGGCGGTCAACAATACGATTAGTTTTTTCTTATGTGTCATACTAGCAGCTCCTTCCGTATTTACCGAGAATGTATGTCATGTAGCTTGACACCCCTCAGACGTGAACGATTTTTGAAAGGTTGCAAGAAAAGAAACAAACGACTGTTTAAGTTCGTAAATGTGTGATATTATAAAAACGAACATTTTCGAACATCCCTATACAAACGAGGAGGAATTAATGATGGAAGTACGTCACGCAACGAACCCGACCGATTTCAAAACATACACAACAGAACGATTGAGAAAAGATTTTTTGATCGAGGGCTTGTTCATTCCCGATCAAATTTCGATGACATACAGCCATTATGACCGGATGGTCGTAGGCGGCGCTTTCCCGATTCAAGAGAAGCTGGAGCTGGCGGATCCCGACACGCTGAAAACCGACTATTTTCTGGAGCGGCGTGAAGTCGGTTTCCTGAATATTGGTCAAGGCACGGCGGTTATCTCGGTAGACGGTGAAATCTATGAGCTGGACCGTCTGGATGTATTATATGTCGGCAAGGGCAAGCGCGAGGTGCTGCTCGCCAGCAAGGACAGCGCCAATCCTGCAAAGCTGTACTTCTGCTCCACTCCTGCCCATAAAGAGCTGGAGACGCGGAAAATGACGGTGGAGCAGGCAAATCCGACACATCTCGGCTCGCTTGAGACGTCTAATGAACGGGTGCTTTACAAGTATATCCATGCGGACGGCATTCAAAGCTGCCAGCTGATGCTTGGCGTAACCAGCTTGAAGACAGGAAGCATCTGGAATACGATGCCGTCTCATCTGCATGACCGCCGGATGGAGGCCTATCTGTATTTCGACCTGAATGCAGACGCCCGGGTATTCCATATGATGGGCGAGCCTTCAGAGACGAGACATCTGGTTGTGGCTAACGAGCAAGCGATTCTTTCTCCGCCATGGTCAATTCACTCCGGGGCGGGCACGAGCAACTATACGTTCTGCTGGTCAATGGCCGGCGAGAACTATACCTTTACCGATATGGACGTCGTAAAAATGGACGAGTTGAAATAACATGCTTGCGGCAGAACGTCACCGACATATCGTCAAGCAGCTGGAGGAGAAAGGCAGCGTCAAGGTTTCTGAGTTAAGCGAGTCGTTTGGAGTTACGGAGAAAACGGTGCGTGAAGACCTGGAGAAGCTGGAGGAGAAAGGGCTACTCAAACGGATTCACGGCGGAGCTGTCATGGCCCAGGATGGCGAAGACAGCCTGCTGCCGCTGCAAATTCCGAACAGCAAGCATCAGAAGGAGAAAGCGGCGATCGCCGAGCTTGCGATTTCTGTCATCGAGCCGGACGACATTATTGCACTGGATGCGGGGAGTACGACGCTTGAAATTGCGAAGCGTCTGAAAAACATGCCGATTACAGTGCTGACCAATGATCTGCTCATTATCCGCGAGCTGACGGCGAAGGATCAGGTCCGGCTCGTCGTGCCGGGCGGCTATCGCCATCATAACCTGCTGATCGGCAATGAGTGGCATGAGTGGATTAAGCGGCTTAACGTACACAAGCTGTTTTTATCGACAACAGGCATTCATATGGAATACGGCTTGACGATTTTTACCGAAGAGCTGACCAAGCTGAAGCAAGTCTATATGGAATGCGCCAAGCAAATTTATTGCGTAGCCGATCATAGCAAATTCGACCGGGGCGCGCTCATTACTTACGCGGAGCTGGATGCGGTTCATTGCATTATAACTGACGACGCCATTGATGATGAAATCGTACGGAGGTATGAGAAGCGGGGCATCCGGATTATGAAGGCGTAGGAGGAACGGGGAAAATGAGTTTTTTTGATCTGACTGGAAAAACGGCAATTGTAACCGGCGCAGGCCGGGGTCTTGGTACGGCGATAGCTGTCGGTTTAGCCAAAGCTGGCGCTGATATTGCGCTTGTGACGAACAGCACGCCGGCTAAGACTGTCCAAGCCGAGATCGAGGCGCTTGGCCGTAAAGCGATTACGATTCAAGCGGATGTATCGGACCGCAGCCTGCTGCCGGGAATCATTGAGCAGACCTTAGAAGGACTAGGACGTCTGGATATACTCGTTAACAATGCTGGCATTATCCGCCGTACACCGGCAGCCGAGCATCGTTTTGAGGATTGGCAGGATGTACTGGACGTGAACTTAAATTCTGTATTTGTACTATGTCAGCTAGCGGGCAACCATATGATCCGTCAAGGCTCGGGCAAAATCATCAATATCGCCTCGATGTTAAGCTTCCAAGGCGGCATCAACGTTCCGGGCTACACGGCGAGCAAGCATGCGGTTGCTGGCTTGACGAAGGCGCTGGGCAATGAGTGGGCGTCGAAGGGGGTTCAGGTGAATGCGATTGCTCCCGGCTATATGAGCACCGACAATACAGAGGCGCTTCGTGACGATCCTGTGCGCAGCAGGCAGATTCTCGACCGCATTCCGGCAGCACGCTGGGGAACGGCAGAGGATTTGATGGGGCCGGCGATTTTTCTAGCTTCGCAAGCATCGGATTATATGGCGGGTCACGTGTTATGCGTGGACGGCGGCTGGATGAACCGGTAGAACTGTGGTAAACTTTGGACAAATTATACGGTTAGACTGGGTGGTTGTCCAAAATGGCGGATAAAGAAGAATTGATGAGGTTCGGGGTATCCTTTCCGGCACCTCTGATCGAGCAGTTTGATGAATATGTCGAGGAGCAGGGCTATTCGAATCGCTCGGAGGCGATACGGGATCTGGCGCGCAAAGCGCTGCTGGAGCCGTCCCGTTTGAAGCCGGAGCAGCTGGTCGCAGGCACAATCGTAATGGTCTATGACCATCATGCGAGAGAGCTGCCGCTGCTGCTGATGGAGATTCAGCATGATTATCACCGCGATATCATTTCGAATATGCATGTGCATTTGAATCATAACCAGTGCCTTGAGATCATTGCGGTCCGGGGGCAGCTTGCCAAGCTTCGCCAATTGCATCAGCAAATTCAGGTGCAAAAGGGTGTAACCTATGCGGAGCTGTCTGTAACGTTCGCAGAAGAAGAGCATGCCGGGGAAGAACATGATCATCATCCGGGGCACAGGCACCGGTAATGGAGGAAGGCTCCTTGAATGGCCGAGTAACGGCTTGTTAAGGAGTCTTTTTTTATTTGCATATACGTGCTATAGCTGATTCATTATCGTTGGGGATGGACCGTCCTTACTTGGTTTCGCCCCGTCCATGCGACAACCTGGCCTTGAATGGCGGATTCAGGTACGGGTCCTTGAACGATGCTGCTATTGAAGCTTTTCCACCATAGGTCGCCTAGCAGAAAATAATGCTCCTCAGGCAGCGTCAGCTCCATATTAACCGGATCGGGAGATTTAGCCCCTTGCAGCGCAAAGGATTCCTGACCATAAAAGGCATCGAGTCTCATGCCGTTGATGTAGATCTGGCTTTGCTGGATACGGACGATTTCACCAGGCAGTCCTATTATTCTGGCAATATCAGATCCATTGTTTTTATCGGGTGTTTTAAAATAAACAACGTCTCCTCTTCGGTAGGTATGTCCCTCATATTTTGGCTCAATGACAAGCTGCGAGCCTGCATAATATTGTTCGGCATCCCTGAGCATACCGTCACTTAGCAGCGGTACGACCAATAAATCTTCATTCGGCTTATTGATAATGGGCAGTTCATAGGGGGTATAAGGGTCGGAAAGCGTCTCCTCTTCTACTTTGGCTGTACAGCCAGTGAGCAATAACAGGAATAAACCTAACATAAGAACAGCTTGTTTTTTAGTAGACATGTCGTTCCCTCCGAGTTGAAACCTCGTTTTCCATTATAAACCAACTAAAATAATGATACTACCAATATATTAGATTGACGTTAGGTTTTCTAACTTTGTAAGCATTTTTATTGGGAAAAGGGATGTTCGTTTCAATTTTCTGTGTTACAATTTTGTTAAAACGTGGCACGATAGCAAGCAGGCGGAAACTAGATTTATAGAAACGGGCTTTTATAAGAAGGGGAGAGAGAGCAGGATGAACAAGAAGCGATACTGGCAAAGGACAACCATTTTATTGGCATTATCGGCGTTATTGGTTATTTTAGCGGGATGCTCCAGTGCGGCGAAGCCTGACCGGAAGTCTGCGCCAGCAGCGGAATCTAAGGATGAATTGCTTCTGGCCGTAGGCTCGGAGCCGGAAGGGGGCTTTGATCCTACAACCGGATGGGGAAGGTACGGCTCTCCGATGTTTCAGAGCACGCTGCTGAAGCGAAATAGCGATATGAGCATTGCCAATGATTTGGCCAAGAAGTATTCGCTGTCTGAAGACGGCAAGCAATGGACTGTTCAGCTTCGCGATGACGTGAAGTTTTCTGACGGAAAGCCGCTGACCGCCTCGGATGTGAAATTTACGTTTGAGACAGCAGGGAGCAAAGGCTCGACTATCGACGTAACGAACATAGCGGCTATTACGGTCAAAAGCGATGACGAGATCGTTTTTTCGCTTAAGGAACCGCAGTCAACCTTCATTACTCTGCTAACGACGCTTGGCATCGTTCCTGAGCATGCTTACAGCGATGACTATGCATCGCATCCGATCGGCTCCGGCCCATACAAGCTTGTGCAGTGGGATCGCGGCCAGCAGGTTATTGTGGCCTATAATGATCTTTATTACGGGGACAAGCCCTTTTTCAAAAAGATGACATTTTTGTTTTTGAGCGAGGATGCGGCATTTGCTGCTGCTAAATCCGGACAGCTTGATGTGGCTTACATTCCTTCGGCATTCAGCAAGCAAGAGGTGAAGGGAATGCGTGTTGAAGCTGCGAAATCGGTTGATAACCGCGGCATTATGCTTCCTTACGTTAAGCCAGGGGAAAAGACGGATCAAGGCTATCCCATCGGCAATGCCGTAACTTCGGATCTCGCGATTCGCCAAGCGCTTAATTATGCGATTGACCGCCAAGCGCTGGTAGACGGCATTCTCGAAGGGCATGGCACTCCGGCGTTCACAGTCAATGACGGGCTTCCATGGTGGAATCCCGATACCGTCTTCCAGGACGGAGACCTTGCAAAAGCGGCAAAGCTGCTGGAGGACGGCGGCTGGAAGGATACGGACGGGGACGGCATCGTGGAAAAGAATGGCGTTAAAGCGCAATTCTCGCTGCTGTATCCGGCCGGCGACATGACACGCCAATCGCTGGCTCTTGCAGCGGCGGATATGGCGAAGGCGGCGGGGATTCAGATCGATGCAGCCGGCAAGAGCTGGGATGATATCGGCAAGCTGATGTACTCGAATGCGGTTATGTACGGCTTCGGCAGCCAAGACCCGATTGAAATGTACAATCTGTACAGCAGCAAATTCCGCGGCGTTGATTACAACAACTCCGGCTATTACAGCAACGCGGCTGTCGATGAGTGGATGGACAAGGCGCTTCGGGCGACGAAGGAAAAGGATGCGATGGACTACTGGAAAAAATCACAGTGGGACGGCAAGACAGGCACAAGCGTACAAGGCGATGCGCCATGGGCGTGGCTCGTCAATATTGATCATCTGTATCTAGTCAAAGACGGGCTCGATATCGGCACGCAAAAGATTCATCCGCACGGACACGGCTGGCCGGTTACCGACAATATTGAGCAATGGCGCTGGGTAAATGAGTAAAGCAGGGGGCCGGAGCCATTACACTTTTCTGCAGGTAACAAAGGCACTGTTGTGGAAGGCATTGCGGCTTGCTTCTTTGCTGGCCGCGATTAGCATCGTATCTTTTGTCTTAGTCAGCAATTCTCCTGTAGATCCGGTTCAAGCTTATATCGGGGCAGACATGCTCGTCGTCAGCCATGAGCAGCGTGAGCTTATCGCCAGCTACTGGGGGCTGAACGATCCGCCCTTGGAACAGTTCATCAGATGGGGCTCCGCTTTACTCCATGGCGACTTGGGGGTCTCCATGATTTATCGGCAGCCGGTCATAGAGGTAATTGGCGAACGCTTTGTCAGTTCTTTGTCGCTAATGGCGGTATCCTGGCTGCTGTCTGGCGTTATCGGATTTACGGCAGGCGTACTCGCCGCAATGAACAAGGACCGCTGGCTTGACCGGATTATTAAATGGTACTGCTATGCGCTGGCCTCAACGCCAACCTTCTGGATGGGACTGCTGCTGCTTATCGTTTTTGCAGTGTGGCTTGGCTGGTTTCCAGTTGCGCTAGGTGTGCCTGCAGGCAAGCTTGCGGAGGATGTGTCGTGGTTAGACCGGCTTCGTCATATGATTTTGCCTGCATTGACGTTAAGCATCGTAGGAATCTCCAGCATCGCGCTGCATACGCGGCAAAAGCTAATCGACGTCTTGGACAGCGATTATGTGTGGTTTGCCAAAGCGCGCGGGGAAAAGGGCTTTATGCTGTTTGTCAGACATGGCTTACGCAACATAGCGCTTCCCGCACTGACGCTGCAATTCACGTCGTTTGGCGAGCTATTTGGCGGTGCGGTGCTGGCGGAGCAGGTTTTCTCCTACCCGGGACTCGGACAGGCTACGGTCGAAGCCGGATTGCGCGGCGATGTTCCGCTGCTGCTTGGCATCGTTCTGTTTACAGCTATGTTCGTATTTGCAGGCAATGCGATTGCCGATATCCTGTACCGGACTGTCGATCCGAGAATGAAAGAACGGGGGTCGCTTTAGATGAAGCCGGTACCGGTATTGAAGCAGGGATCGTTCAGCGGCCGCCGTGCGCTATGGGCGGGAGGCATTGCGGTTTTGTATTTGGCGTTTGCTGCAGCTGGAGGACTTTTTCTTGGCAGCGAAGCGTTGTCTACGCATCTGGGCAGCCGGAACTTAGCGCCTTCACTGGAGCATCTCTTTGGTACGGATTGGCTGGGCCGCGATATGTTCACCCGCACGGTCAAAGGTCTTGGCCTGAGCATGGCCGTCGGTTTTCTCGGGGCGATTTCGAGCAGCGTGATTGCGGCTGTCGTCGGTCTGCTTGCTGCGACAATGGGAAGAGCGGTCGACCGTTTCTTAAGCTGGCTAATCGATCTGTTTCTCAGCGTGCCTCATCTGGTCACCTTGATTCTTATCGCCTTCGTGTGCGGCGGCGGTTTGAAGGGCATTGTGATCGGCATTGCCTGTACGCATTGGCCCAGCCTTGCCCGGGTTATCCGGGCAGAAGTGATGCAGCTGCGCAGCGCCGAATTTGTGCTGGTGTCACAAAGACTGGGCAAATCTCGTCTCTGGATTGCGATGCATCACATGGCGCCGCATTTGGTTCCGCAGCTCCTTGTCGGCATGCTGCTGCTGTTCCCTCATGCAATTCTGCATGAGGCGGCAATTACGTTTATCGGGCTGGGGCTGTCGCCGCATCAGCCTGCAATCGGCATTATTTTGTCGGAATCGATGCGCTATTTATCGACCGGCATGTGGTGGCTCGCTTTTTTCCCGGGACTGTGCCTGTTATTTACGGTACGGGCCTTCGGTACGTTTGGCGAGCTGATGAAGCGGCTTGTGGACGCTAGAGGATTGCATGACTAGGCAGGGGAGGCGGCATGGATGGCGTTGTTGGAAGTAGAAGGTCTGACGGTAGCTTTTCGGAGGCAGGCCGGTCTGTTCAGGCAGAGGACGATGGAGGTCATTCACGGGCTGGAGCTGGCTGTCGATGCCGGGCAAGTGGTAGCGGTAGTCGGCTCTAGCGGCTCTGGCAAAAGCTTGCTTGCCCATGCGATCATGGGCTTGCTGCCCTACAATGCTCATTATAGCGGAAGCATCCGCTACGATGGCGCGCCCCTTGATGCAGTAAGAGTGGCGGCGTTGCGCGGCAAGGAGATTGCGATCGTGCCGCAATCTGTCACGTATTTGGACCCGTTAATGCGGGTCGGGAAGCAGGTGCGTCATGCTGCATCGGCAGGCGGTAAGGGGGGAGAACAGCTGCAAAGGCAGGTGTTTGCCCGTAATGGTCTGGCGGAGGAGACGGCGCGGCTGTATCCGCATGAGCTGTCTGGAGGCATGGCGAGACGCGTATTGGCGTCGACGGCAATGATTAGCGGCGCCAAGCTGATTGTGGCGGATGAGCCAACGCCGGGTTTGAATGAGGAGGCAGCGCGCGAGACGGCGCGGCAGTTCCGCGAGCTGGCGGACGCGGGCTGCGCCGTACTGTTCATTACGCATGATATCCAGCTTGCATTGAGCTTTGCGGATCGGATTGTTGTGCTTTATGCAGGGACCGTAATGGAGAACGCGGCAGCTGCTGATTTTGCAGGAGATGGGGAAAGGCTGCGGCATCCGTATACGAAGGCGCTGTGGCAGGCGCTGCCGGGCAATGGCTTCAAGCCGCTTGGCGGCTCGCAGCCTCATCCGGACAAGCTGCCGCCCGGCTGCCTGTTTGCTCCGCGCTGCAGCCATGCCTCAGAAGACTGCGGGTCGCAGCGGCCGGAGTTTATGCCGTTGCGGGACGGGGCGGTGAGGTGCTTCCATGCTTCTTGAGGGGAAAGGGCTGGGGTACCGGTACAGCCGTCGCGGAGATTGGATATTCCGCGATCGGAGCCTATCGGTCGCAGCTGGAGAAATCGTCGGGATTGCAGGGCCAAGCGGCTGCGGCAAGACGACCTTTGCCAAGCTGCTTGCGGGCTGCGCGATTCCCGAGGAAGGTGAGGTGCTGCTTGGCGGCGTGCCGTTGGTTGTTAAAGGCTATAGCCCAGTGCAGATGGTGTTTCAGCATCCTGAGCGGGCCGTCAATCCGCGCTGGCGCATGCAGCGGATTGTAGAGGAAGGCGGGCTGCCGGAGCCCGGGCTGCTGGAGGCGCTGGGCATCGCCGACGAATGGCTCGGCCGGCGGCCCGGCGAGCTGTCCGGCGGCGAGTTGCAGCGCTTCTGCATTGCGAGGGCGCTGGGCGGCGGCACAAAGATGCTGATCGCCGATGAGATGACGACGATGCTCGATGCGCTGACGCAGGCGCAAATCTGGAGCGCCGTGCTGGAAATCGCGAGGCAGCGCCAGCTTGGCCTGCTCGTCATCAGCCACGAGCGGCCGCTGCTGCACCGGTTGTGCGACCGGATTGTGGAGTGGCAGGTTTAGGCAATAGGGGCAAGCCTCCGCATCCGTGCTAGACGGATGGTTATTGAATGAAAGTAGCAGGGGGCAGAGAAGGTAAAAGTAACATTATATTGGGCGCAAGAGGAGGGTTATTCCCTCCTCTTAGTGCTTTTTTGTGCTGTGCAGGGGGTTAGAGTCAACCAGCTTAGCTGTTTGGGAGGCTGGCTGCTGGATGATTGGGGGGAGCGAAGCAGGTTCGCAAATTAGCGAACCTAATTTCGCTGTAGACCTCAGATGTGAGAGATATCGGCCCAATAGCGAACTGATTTTCGCTGTTGGAGAACCAAGGTTCACGGATAGCGAAGCTAGCTTCGCTGCAGCTCGCTACGCTACACAAAGTACTATCGAAGAGCGAAGTTACCTTCGCTAAAAAGCGAAGCAGGTTCGTTGTAGGGCGGTTTGCTGCTGGGGAGCTTGATAAGAGCGAAGTTAGTTTCGCTAAAAAGCGAAGTAGGTTCGTTGTAAGGTGGCGTGCTGCTGGGAGCTGGGTAAGAACGAAGCAGGTTCGCAAATTAGCGAACCGAATTTCGCTGTAGACCTCTGATGTGAGAGATATC
>NZ_JBHVUY010000001.1:2320380-2485265 GCF_042883865.1 Paenibacillus sp. NPDC058174 | reverse complement strand
TCGGCCCAATAGCGAATTGATTTTCGCTGTTGGAGAACGAAGGTTCACGGATAGCGAAGCTAGCTTCGCTGCAGCTCGCTGCGCTACACAAAGTACCGTCGAAGAACGAAGTTAGTTTCGCTAAAAAGCGAAGCAGGTTCGTTGTAAGGTGACGTGCTGCTGGGAGCTTGGGAAGAGCGAAGCAGGTTCGCAAATTAGCGAACCTAATTTCGCTGTAGACCTCTGAAGCGGGAAACGTCGGCCCAATAGCGAATTGATTTTCGCTGTTGGAGAACGAAGGTTCACGGATAGCGAAGCTAGCTTCGCTGCAGCTCGCTGCGCTACACAAAGTACCATCGAAGAGCGAAGTTACCTTCGCTAAAAAGCGAAGCAGGTTCGTTGTAGGGCAGTCTGCTGCTGGGAGCTTGATAAGAGCGAAGTTAGTTTCGCTAAAAAGCGAAGCAGGTTCGTTGTAGGGCGGTCTGCTGCTGGGATCTTGGCAAGAGCGAAGTTAGTTTCGCTAAAAAGCGAAGCAGGTTCGTTGTAGGGCGGTTTGCTGTTGGGGAGCTTGGCAAGAGCGAAGTTAGTTTCGCTAAAAAGCGAAGCAGGTTCGTTGTAGGGTGGCGAGCTGTTGGGAGCTTGGCAAGAGCGAATTTAGTTTCGCTAAAAAGCGAAGCAGGTTCGTTGCAGGGCAAGATGCTGCTGGGAGTTTGGCAATAGCGAAACAGGTTCGCAGTAGAGCAGCGTGCTGCTGCTGAATGACTAGCAGGTTCGCAAACAATAGAAAAAAAGCTGGAACACCTGTAAGGGGTGATTCCAGCTTTTTTTAACTAGCCAATCATAATTTTCCCTTCCGAATAGCGGTACAGCTCCTTTTCCCCAGGAGCGAGCGTGAAGGCGAGGGTGAGGGGCCCCAGACGGCCGATGAACATCATCGTAATGATGAGCACCTTGCCGAGCAGCGTCAGATGGGGCGTTAAGCCCATCGATAACCCTGTCGTGCCGAATGCTGAGGTGACCTCGAACAGCGCGGTCAATATTTCAACGTCCTCCGTGGCGCTTATTAACATCGTGAACAGGACGATGGCGGACAGCGCAACGATGGAGATCGTGAGCGCCTTGTGAACGCGGTCCTTTGCCAGTCTTCTTTTGAAAAAGACGACGTCCTCCTTGCCGCGGATCATTGTCATGACGGCACCGACGAGAATGGCGAAGGTCGTTACTTTAATACCGCCGCCCGCCGAGCCGGGCGAAGCTCCGATGAACATCAGCAGGACGATCAGAAACTGGGTCGCGCTCCGCATTGCGCCGATGTCGAGCGTACTTGCCCCGCCAGAACGCGGGGAGATCGATTGGAACAGCGAGCTGTAGAGCTTGCCGGTGATGCCGAGCGGCTCTAGCGTTCTAGCATTCGTAAATTCAAAGATGAAGATGAGAACCGCACCTGCGAGAAAAAGGATACCCGAAGTGGTCAGTACCACTTTGGAATGCAAGCTGAGCTTGCGAACCTTCGAGAAGTCCCACAGTTCTGCCAATACGATAAAACCGATGCCGCCGAGAAAGATCAGCATAATAATGACGAAGTTGACGATCGGATCGTCAACGTGGCCGACAAAGCTGGAGAATGGGCCATGCACCGTGCCTAATATGTCGAATCCAGCATTCGTAAACATGGAAATACTGTGGAAAATACCAAAGTAGAGCGCCTTGCCAAAGGGCATTGTCAGCGAAAACCGCATCGCGAGCAGCAGCGCGCCAACGATTTCGATGACGAATGCATAGACCAGCACTCGCCGGATAAACCGGACGATCCCTTCAAGAGAAGCCTGATTCATCGTCTCCTGAAGCAGCAGTCTTTCCCGCAAGGAAATACGTTTGCGGAAAGCGAGCGCGAGCATCGTTGCCATCGTCATAAAGCCAAGGCCGCCAATCTGCATCAGTGTTAATATAACGACTTGTCCGAAAATCGTAAAATGGGTGGCCGTATCCACGACGACAAGGCCGGTCACACATACCGCCGAAGTGGCGGTGAACAGAGCGTCGATGAACGGAGTGCGCATTCCATCGGTGCTTGCGGCAGGAAGCGAGAGCAGTATCGAGCCGATACTTATAATAAGAATGAAGCCCAGTGTTAAAAATTGAGGCGGCGTTATTTTAAGCAAAATTGCTTTTGTCTTAGTCAATGTAATTCTCCTTTTATCCAATAAAAAAGACGCATTGCGCCAGATTGAAATGTTCACTTTATTATCTGGTATAATTAGGTTAGATGCAACCGAGATTAACGCTGACCGCATGGTTTGCAGGACAGTCGTTCCAGAAGGGAAGTAAGCTTGATGAGAACAAGATATATCGCAACGATTTCGCTGGCCGCTATGGGTGCGGGATTTATTGCCACCAAATATTTTCTGCCGGATACAGGCTGGGTCAGAATGCTCGAAAGCGGCTTTGAGGCCGGGCTTGTCGGCGGTATTGCCGATTGGTTCGCGGTGACTGCTTTATTCCGCCATCCGTTTGGCATTCCGATTCCGCATACGTCGCTGCTGCTCAAAAACCGCAATAAAATCGTAAATTCGCTTATTTCAGCAATGGAGAACGAGCTGCTGAACAAGGACAGCATCAGCCGCAAGCTTAGCGAGCTAAAGCTGTTCAACGGCCTGGCGTCTTCAGTTGTCCGGCTCATCGGCAAACGAAAAACGAGGCTGAGTCTCGTCCAATTCGCGCAAACCTCGTTGGACCGGCTGCCTTTGGAGCGTTTTAGCGGCATTATACGCGGACTGGTTGCCGATTATGTGCGGAAACAGGACATTCGGCCGATCGTGCAGAAGCTGACCGATAAGTTTGCTCATGACGGCTGGGATGAGAAAGCGCTCGATTATTTGCTTGACGAGGGCAAGCAGTGGGTGTCAAAGCGGGAAACAGAGCAATTGCTCGGCAAATTAGCCCATAGCAAGCTGGAGGAGCTGCAGGTTGGCGGCTTTATGGGATTTGCAGTACAAGCGTTTATCGGATTTATGAGTGCGGAAAAGCTCGGTCCAATGGTGCAAAATATGCTGCTCTCCGCTATTCGCGACTTGAGCCAGCCTGGCAGCGAGAACAGGACCAAGCTGTTGAACGAAGTGAAATCCGCAGCCGAGAAGCTGCATGAGAATGAAGCGCTCATGGAGCAGCTTAAGCAATGGCTGGAGAGCGGGGCTGACAGCGTGGAGCTGGAGCGGTTTATTCACCTGCGCCTGGAAGAGCTGCGTCAATTGCTGTTGGACAAGCTGGAGGAAGAATATAGCGGGGGCGGCCGCTCTGTGGTGAAGGGCGTCCGTTACTTGACGGATCGCGCCAAGGAGAAGGAAGAGCTGCTTCAGCAATGGGAGCGGACCATTCTCGATTATACGGTTCAGCTTATTGAACGCAATCATTATCGGATTGGCATGCTCGTTCGCGACAACTTGGATAAAATGGATGATAAATCGCTCGTCGAAATGCTGGAGCAAAAAATCGGCAATGACTTGCAGTGGATTCGCGTTAACGGCGCGATCTGCGGCTTCGCCGTCGGAATTGTGCTGTCCTTCTTCTAAGAAACCGTGTATAATTCAAAGCATTCAGGTATGAAAAAAGTGTTGTATAAAATATGTCATGCCGTATATTTATACATTTTTCAGCTTGAAAACAAAACGCAGCCATGGCGAGCTGATTCACAGCTTTGAGGAGCATACGTATGATCTGGGCATCGGTCTTGGCGTATACGACATTCACAGCCCTCGCGTACCGGCGGTTGCTGAGATGACGAACATGATCGGACGCGCGCTGAAGGTGCTGGATCCGGAGCTGTTCTGGATTAACCCGGACTGCGGATTGAAAACACGCGGCATCGACGAGACTGTAGCATCGCTGCGTACGATGATTGAAGCGACGGAAATCGTCAGATCGCAATTCGAACAGGCTAAAGCAGGCGTATAATAGATAAAAAGACTTGCCGATTCGCGAAGATTTAATCGTGAATCCGGCAAGTCTTTTTTATAATAACCTATTCGAAATGGACGAATTGTTCGGGATGCAGACGAATATATCGGGTAATTACGTTCCAGGTAGACGCTTCTACATAAAAATGATAAAAATGGCTCATCTCGGCATGAAGCGTAGGATCCGTCTCCATATCCTGCAGCGAGACGCCGAAGTTTGCCAGGCTTCGAGGATGATTCCGCTGCCTAAGCGATTGTTCTGTACGTTCCAGCAGAGCAAGCATTTCAGAATCATCGAAATACTTGAGGCTTTGCAGCAGCCCCTTCCACCTCAAAGGCTGGGCCATATAATAGGCCGTCCACCAGTAATAGTCAGCTTCAGACTTGATGGCATGCAGATAATGCGTTCGGAAGACGAACAGCGCTTTTTGACCTGAAGTCAGAAGCGGGTACAGCTCAGAGGAGAAATCTCCTCCCCGGCTTTCAATCTCCTTGTAAGCCGTAATTAATGGCTTAAAGCAAGCGGATGCCAGGCTTTCATCGTCATATGAGACCCAAAAGTCTGTTTGTTTATTGCTGTCAACAATACAATATCACTCCTTCTCTTTCATTATACGTAAAATAAAGAGCCGATAGAAGAGATATGCAAGATTAGCTTCTTCAGGTTTATAATGTAGCTATACCTATTATGGGACACACGAATTACAGGGGGAACAAACTTGGCTCCATTATTGAGCATGAATCAGATAAGTAAACGAAGGCCGGATAAAGCAGGGGAATGGCTGTTTCAAGGAGTCACGGCTGGCATAGATAAAGGGGAGCGCATTGCGCTGTTGGGAGCTTCAGGCACGGGAAAAAGCACGCTGCTGCGTATTGCCGCCTTGCTGGAATCGTTTGATGAAGGCGAGCTTCAATTGGAGGGCAAGGCACAGCGATCCTTTAAACCGGAGGAATGGCGAAAAAAAATCAGCTACGTCGCGCAGGCGCCAGTTATGCTCGCCGGGACTGTGGAACAGAATTTACGAACAGCCAGCATGCTGCATGGCACGCCGTTTGACGAACAGCTAGCCCGCCGCTATATGGCCGAGGCGGAGCTTGGACATTTAGCTTGGACAAAGCCTGCCGCTGAGCTGTCTGGAGGAGAGAAGCAGCGGACTGCGCTAGTCCGATCCTTGCTGCTGCGCCCCTCAATGCTTTTACTGGATGAGACAACTTCTTCCTTAGATCCAACTAGTAAAGAAGCAGTGGAGCAGATGCTTAACCGATTGGCAGAGCGTGAAGGAACTGCGATGGCCTGGATTACGCATGATATGGAGCAAAGCCGGTCAGTCAGCGATCAGATTTGGTTCATGAGCGAGGGAAAGCTGTTGGAACGTGGAGATACGAAAGCTTTTTTTCAAGGACCATCTACCGAGCAGGCACGGCGCTTTATTCAAAAGCCTCTTGAAAGAGAGGCGAATGGGGATGAGTAATTTAGCTCTGGCGAGTACGCTTGTTTTTGTCGCCATTACTGCTTTTTTGTCCATCTGGAAAAAGCTTGGCTTGGAGAAGGACATCCTTATCGGAACGGTCCGCTCCGCGCTGCAGCTTCTTTTTATCGGCTATGTACTGCATTTCATATTCGATACGCAGAATCCGTTGTTTATCATTCTTATATTAGTGTGTATGATTGGCGTCGCGTCATGGAATGCAGGGTCGCGAGCCAGGGAGATCCGTGGCATTCGCCTTCGAATTGCGATAACGCTGGCTTGTACGGAAGGGCTGACGATGGCGCTGCTGCTCGGATTCTCCATTATAGAGCCTACGCCTCAATATATCATTCCGGTGAGCGGTATCGTTATCGGAAGCTCGATGATTGTAGCCGGCATCTACTTGAATCAGATGAAACGCGAGCTTGAATCGTCGCGCGGCGAGGTCGAGACGCTGCTGGCGCTTGGGGCAACAGCCCGGCAAGCGATTCAGGGAGCCGTCAAACGGTCTGTCCGCTCCAGCATGATTCCGACGATTGACGGAATGAAAACGGTCGGACTCGTTCAACTGCCCGGAATGATGACAGGCATGATCGTGGCCGGAGCCGATCCGATCGAAGCGGTCCGTTATCAGATGCTGATTATGTTTGTACTCGCATCATCCGCAGCATTAACGGCAATATTGTTAAGCCAAATCAGCTATCGCTTATGGTTTACGAAGGATGTGCGGCTTGTGCCAAACCCGCAGCAGGAAACGAAGCGGGCTTAGCACGGGATATCAGTTTCTTTCTTCCAGAAACTTTCGGATTTTTTCCTTCGTTACCCCGTCATCTAGCGGAATGTGAATGGAAATTTTCAAATCCGGCTTGTCCTGCGGCTGGAACGAAATATAGTCGAATGCCAGCTCGCCAACAACCGGATGCTGCATAATTTTATGTGCCTGGGTATAGTCCAAGACGTCATGCTGTTCCCAGTAAGCCCGAAATTCCTCGCTGATCCCGGACAAGTCTCTGACCTGCTCGCCCCACCAAGGATCGTCGCCGTAACGGGCATAATCAGCACGGAATTGGGCGACGGTCCGGCGAGCATGCTCTTCCCATTCCGTTCCCTTTAATTTGCGGAAGTCGTCGTTTGTAAAGGTATACCATAGCAAATTCCGCTGTTGTTCAGACATCTTGTTTAGATCGCCATTCAGTATGCAGCTGGCCTCATTCCAAGCCACGATATTCATTCTGGCATCCATGGCACATGCAGGACTCAATCCCTGCGAATCCAGAAACCGCTGTAATACCGCACTCACTTTACTTTGCGCCCGTGATTGTTCGGGCGGAGGCTGCCGGTGTGCAAGCAGGAACATATGCTTGCGCTCCGCCGCGTCTAATTGAAGGGCAATCGCCAATCCTTCAAGCACTTCTGTTGACACATGAATCGAACGGCCCTGCTCCAGATAGGTGTACCACTCCAAGCTGACTCCGGCAAGCATGGCAACCTCTCCGCGCCGCAAGCCGGGTGTTCGCCTGCGGCCGGCCTCGGGAAGCCCGGCTTGCTTAGGTGTTAAACGTTCTCTGCGATTGCGGAGAAAATGGGCTAATTCGCTATATCGGTTTATTTCATTTTTGGCCAAATTCCAATCCTCCTGTTCATGAGCGGAAGAAGGTAGGAGTCGTAATACCAGTATAACCAGACACCTTCTTGATGCGTTTTTTCAGCTATACAATAGCTTATGTGAAGACGCCGTATAAATCAATTACACAAGAAGGAGAATGGATATGAAACAGGATTCCAACACGATTCTCATAACAGGAGGCGCGAGCGGCATTGGCCTGGCGCTTGCCTCGAGATGGATAAAGGCTGGCAATAAAGTAATCATCGTCGGACGAAGAGAGGACAAGCTGGCGGAGGCTAAGACGCTTTATCCAGAGCTTTATACGTATCGGTTCGATGTGTCCAAGGAAGAAGAGCGCATTGCACTGTTCGAACAGATTACACTGGAGCATCCTGATGTTAATGTTCTGCTTAATAACGCCGGTGTTATGCGGTTTATAACTGTCGATGGAGGGGAGCCTTGGAAGGATACAGAGGTTGAGCTGACAACAAATCTGGCGGCGCCGATTCATCTGGCCGCTCTATTTACGCCACATTTGAAAAACAATGAGCAATCGGTCATCCTGAATGTTACTTCCGGTTTGTCCCATGTGCCTATCGCGTCTGCTCCTGTTTATAGTGCCACTAAAGCGGCGCTTCATTCATTCACGCTGACGCTTCGGCATCAGCTGGCTCCGTATGGCGTTCAAGTCATTGAGATTTGTCCTCCGCATACGAATACCGATTTGGGGATACCTGGAGCCAACACCGCGGGCGTGCCGCTCGACGAGTTTGCAGATGCCGTTATGGAAAGCCTCGCGCAAGGCGAAGAAGAGATTACGTATGGCTGGTCCAAGCTTACCTCACAAGGTTCCCGCGCGGAACGTGATGAAATGTTCAAGCAGTTGAATAGCGCACAGCACGTCTAATGGATGATGAAGCCGGGCTGGTGTCCCTTTAAGGGCGCCAGCCCGGCTTTTTTGTGAAATGAATTTATGCGAGCAAGCACTTGTTAGATCATGTGCGCATAAAGCTTTTTGAGCGTGTCCAACGCTTTTTTCTCAAGGTGCATAATACCGCTAATGAGCTCGATGCAACGCTCTTTTTCCTTCAGTTCGCGTACGGGAGGCTCAGAGTAAGGATACATAGTCTCTAGTATCGAATAATTCGCAGCAATTTGGTTGTAGATGGCGATGCTGTCATCGAGCAATGAGGGATCTAATGCCGGAAGCTTTTCTTGCGCTTCAGTCAGAAATTGCACTGCATAACGTCTGGCTTCCCCTAATACTTCTATGAACAAGCTGAAGTAATAGGCGTCCACTTCGCCTGCTTTCAAGGAGGCCAGCCATTTCTGATAAGCCTTATGGCCAACGGTGTATGTTTTCCCGGCCGTGGTGTATTGCTCCTCATTATTTAAGCGGATGGCGTACGCCAACGTTTCCTTGAATGCAATATAGGGATCGGCAGCCGGAGCAGACGTTGCCCAGTGCAAAGAAATCAGTCTGTCTACAGGAAGGGGAGAGATTTCTGCTTTATCCCGGGATTGGACACAATTTATGCAGGTGCAGCGGCCAAAACCCAGATCAGTCCATGGGATGACGTTTTCTGCGAGCTTTTCTCCGGTATGCCACGAATCGGTATAGTAGCCGGCTTCATCATAAGCGGTAATGAGGGAAGTCTGATTGTTAATGTCCAGATTTTTGGCGAAGACAGGCTTTCCGGCATGGATGGCGAGTTTCGCCTTTTCCCACATCTCCTTCTGAAGCTGCAGCAAATGCTCACCGTTGGCATATTGATGAAGACCTTGAATATCGATTCCAATATTTCGTACTAGCCGAAAAACATCAGGTTCTACCTCACCGCCGTTTGGTTCTTTCAAGTTTTCGTCCAAAATATGCAGAAAAGCGTTGCCTGTTATGCCATACAGCCATGCGGTAGAAACATCGATGCGATAATAGTCTGCTGCTGATTTAACGGCGCCGACCAGAGAAGCATCCAATCCGCTGAATTTGTAGTCTTTCAGAGATTGAACGGCATGAATGTTGGTTTTATAGCGATCTGGCATAAAAGACACCTCCAATTTTTAGTAATCATTTCTACATTCTAGACGAAACCCCTCTATTGTATAGTTTATATCTTTCTGCCGCTCGTATGGCGAAGAGTAACGCCCCAGAATAGAAGAGCCATGCCGCTGACAGCTGCGCCAAGCCAGCAAACGCCGTGCCATCCGAAACTTCCGTATACAAGGGTCGAAGCGATGGAGCCTGTCGCGCTGCCTATCGAATAGAAAATCATATAACCTGCAGTCAGCCTGCTGCGTGCTTCCGGCCGAATGGACAGAATCATGCTTTGATTCGTAACGTGGACGGCTTGAACGGCAAGATCGAGCAAGATTATGCCTGCCACAAGTGCGAAAAGTGATTGAACGGCGAAACTGATCGGCAGCCAGGAAACGAGCAGCAGACTTAGTGCAACTCCGGTTGTCCACTGGCCATGCCCGCTGTCTGCAAGGCGTCCGGCTCGCGCAGCTGCAAGTGCGCCTGCCGCCCCGGCCAGACCAAACGCGCCGATTGCCGTATGGGAGAGTGAAAGCGGCGGACTGCTCAGCGGAAGCACAAGAGAAGTCCATAAAATGCTGAACGCACTGAAAATAAAGAAGGCCAATGCAGCGCGGATGCGCAGCACCTTTTCTTGCACGAATAGCAGCAGCACCGAATGGATAAGCCGCCAATAAGGCAATGCTTCCTGTTGACGTACTTGCTCGCTATTGGGCAATATCCGGAACAGAGTCACTGCCATAATAAGTGTAAGCAATGCGGATACGAGATAGACGGCACGCCAGCCTGCTAGGTCTGTCAAGGTGCCGGCAAATGTTCTGGCAAGCAATATCCCGATGACGATGCCGCTTGTCACAATTCCAACTACACGTCCGCGTTCAACGGGAGAAGCTAAGCTGGCAGCAAACGCAACGAGCGTCTGCGTGACAACCGCAAGCAGACCGACGGCTGCGACGCCAGCAAATAAGAAGGCTGCGTTGGGCGCGAGACCGACGGCGAGCAGAGCCGCAACGGACAAGAGCATTTGCCCGGAGATCAGCTTGCGCCGATCCAGCTTGTCGCCTAGCGGAACAAGCAGCAGCAAACCTAGCGCATAGCAGATTTGCGTAGCGGTGATTACGATACCCATGGATGAAGGCGCAAGGCTGAACTCGTTCGACATCGTGTCCAGCAATGGCTGTGCATAATAAATACTAGCTACGGACAAGCCGGCAGCTACAGCGAATAAAAAGGCAGTGAATCCGGATACAGCAGACACCGGTTCGGCACTTGATTGCGCGGGTTTTTCGAGCATGCTAAGGAAAACCTCCTATTTTTATACTGATTGGTACATAACAACTATTCGATAAATATATAGCGCATAATGATCTCATGTCAACTGTTTGACAATGAACGTGCTTATTCGTAGTATTTATATATACCTTTCAGTATGAAAAGAGGGATGGGAATGGTACGTCCACGGGAATT
The DNA here is from genome assembly GCF_042883865.1 of Paenibacillus sp. NPDC058174. NCBI lineage: Bacteria > Bacillati > Bacillota > Bacilli > Caryophanales > Paenibacillaceae > Paenibacillus > Paenibacillus sp. NPDC058174. The sequence goes on along the minus strand of NZ_JBHVUY010000001.1, from coordinate 2,474,756 downwards.
TGACGAGGAGAAGGCGCTGACTGCCGCAATGCAGCAGTTTTGGGAGAAGGGCTATGAGGCAACTTCCCTTACTGACCTGACTTCCAGTATGGGCATTCAACGGCCGAGCTTATATTCCGCATTTGGAGATAAAAAACAGCTGTTCGAAATGGCATTTCGCAAATATACGCAAAATCATGCTGCATCCATTCGGGCTAGTCTTCAGAAGCATACGTCGGTAAGGGCAGCGTTTCGCACGTTTTTTGAAAGCTTGGCGGATGAAGCTTATGAGCAAGCTCCGAGCAGGGGATGCTTCTGCATCAATACGATGGTCGAGCTTTCGCCCCATGATGAGAAGTTCGAAATTTTGACGCGGGAGCACCAGATGTACTTGTCCGTTATTTTTCAGGAGACGATTGAGCGCGGCATACGATCAGGGGAGCTGGATGAGACTGTAAACGCCAAGCAGACCGCTCAGTCGCTGATCATTCAGTTGATCGGGCTTACGGTTTTTTTGAAATCCCGGCCGGATCGTTCATTCGTTGCGAGTGCCATAGACACTGCGCTGAGCTTGATTAAGCCGGCTGAGAGCGAGGGATAATGTGGGGCTGTGCGGGGAATTGCTGTGCGTTTTGGCTCGAGCTGCCGTTCTTGATTCCATAGTCCTCACCGCATTGCGCTGAGTGATGGATTGAAGCTGCGAAAAGTCATCCCGAGCTCAAAACGCTTCGCGCATCCTAGGGTATGTAGCCGACCGTCAAGGAACCGTGTGAGTTGGCTGTGCGGGAATCACTGTGCGTTTTGGCTCGAGCTGCCGTTCTTGATTCCATTGTCCTCATCGCAATGCGCTGAGTGATGAATTGAATCTGCGAAAAGTCATCCCGAGCTCAAAACGCTCCGCTCATTCCAGGTAAGCACAGACGGTCAAGGAACCGTGTGAGTTGGCTGTGCGGGAATCGCTGCGCGTTTTGGCTCGAGCTGCCGTTCTTGATTCCATTGTCCTCATCGCATTGCGCTGAGTAATGGATAGAATCTGCGAAAAGTCATCCCGAGCTCAAAACACTCCGCTCATCCCAGGGTATGCAACTGGCCGTCATAGGAACAATTTCGAGGTTGATGCCGGTTGCAACGAATCAAAATGTAAAAGTGCAGGTTGGAGGCCGTGTTTTCGGAGATTTTAAGCATCAAAATGTAAAAGTGCAGTTTGATTGGCCCAAAAAGCCCCGATTAGGTGAAATGGAGCGATTTCAACTGCACTTTTGCATTTTGAATGCTGTTTTGGAGCTTTTGAGCGAAAACAACATGCACTTTTACATTTTGTTTACTCAAATGGTGCCGCAGCAAGCGGATAGCATGATTTATTAATAGTTCCGTTAGGCAAATGGAATCGTGTTGGCGATGTGAAGCAGCCATTCGCGATCGCTATGTTCAGCCCGCAGTTCATATTGCACAGCTCTTGAAGTCTGGGGAACTTCCATTGCCCAGATTAGCTGCCGCACCTCGTCGTTTTGCAAGTAAACGGCCTCCTGGCCATGGATGAGCAAACGCTCGATCGTTTGCTGTTCCATATCGGGCACATGGATCCGGCTTTTTGTCGTTCCGAACAAGCGGCATTCAAAGTTTCTGTCCGCTTGATCATACAGCAGTCTTGCCCCGACTATATTCTTATTTGGACGAAGATCGCGAACGACGACGGGCTTACTTTGCTGCTCACTTTCGGCTATCATTTCTTCAATTTCTTCTTCCGTTACATCATCGAAGCCGTAATAGACTTCAATGCGGCGAATTTCAGCTTCGACTGGCAGTGGAGGATTCCATGGTGCAGCCTCCTCGAACAGCTGCTCCAAGCTATGAGGCCAGAGGACAGCTGCATAGTTTGTTTGCTGGCTGACGGTACGATCGCCCTGAGCAGCGATATAAATCGCTTTTCCCATACCTGGCTTCAATTGCTGGATGATGGCATCCATCGGATCATCGGGCTGGAAGGTGTCGACGCGTACGGATGCCAGGACCTCGCCGTTGCCGTTGCGCATTTCGATTTGCTCCATAATTTTACGCTTCAATTGAGCTGGAGGCAGTATAGTTTCCGCCTTCGATTTCATCCGATTGATCCAAGCTTCCTCGCCAACATTTTCGAAATGATTCATATCGATTTCCCCTCCAATTTTTTTCTCATTTGCACAAGCGCCTGATTTAATCTGGACTTGACCGTCCCGACCGGAATAGCCAGCGCATCGGCAATTTCCTGCTGCGACAAGTCGTTGATGTAACGAAGCACAAGCACTTCCTTCAGCTTCACGGGAAGATTGTGCAATTCATCCATGACGGAATCATCTTGCGCTTCGCCAACAGAGACATCATTGTAAGCTGCAAGCGGTGTTGTATGCTGCTCTCGCTGCTTTTGCTCCTTCCGGTATTCCTTCCATCTTCTCCTCCTATGGGCGTGAAGCTGACGAATCGTAATGCCATACAGCCAGCCCTGCAAGCTGCGGGAATGATCGTATTTGTCCAAATTTCGATAAAGCTCCAAATATACATTTTGCGCAATATCCTCGGCATCGGTATGGCTGCCGCTCAAATAGTATAAAGTGCGGTACACTTCGTTGACCGTTTCGTTATAAAGCTGTTCGAAGGCTTCCTCCTGTCCGTTCAGCGCCAAGCCGACAAGCTCAGATATCGTTGTAACCGCCACAAATAACTCCCTCCTTTATCGCTATTTACTCTATTTGGCCATTTTTCTGAAAATCGTTCGTTTTCTTTTATTTTATTTCAAAATCCATACAAATGGGAAAATTTTACCTGTATAATAGTAGCTCTGCATCTTTACGAGATTGATATCCAATAGAGGAGGAAGTCTATGTTTCCCGATTTATCGGTTCATCCTGATTTTGTAAGCGGGCAAAGCATGCCCTGGTGTAAACAGTTGGCAGTAAGGACTGGAAAGTATGAATACCCATGGACGGCGAATGTGGAGGGGCAGGCGGCGGAGACGGTCTTGACTGAAAAACTCGCTTCTGCCGTACATGGCAGAGTACTTGATGTCGGCTGCGGGCATGGTGAGTACACGAACCGCTGGTCGGAGCAAGCGGTGGAGGTCACCGGTTACGATATGACAGAAGGCTTTATTCGGACAGCCAACGAACGGTATCGAAGCGCTAATGTCCGGTATGTAGTAGGCTCAACCAAGCAGGGGCTTCCGTTTCCTGATCATTATTTCGACGTTGCTTACACAAAGAAGGGACCAACAAGCTGGTATGAGGAAGGGAATCGGGTTGTCCGGCCTGGAGGCTCGCTAATTATGCTCCATCCGGGCGACGGTAATGGAGAAGGCGGTGAATTGGGGGAGGTGTTTCCCGGCTTATTCGCCGGACCTGCACCAGGTACGCCTACGCTGGATCGCATTCAAGAGCGGCTGGCGGTTAGCGGACTTACTGACATCCGAATGACGGTGTTGAAGGAGCTGGTATGGCTGCCTGCGGCTGAGGATATTTTGGCGTTGTTATGTTTTGGTCAAAGCGACAGTTTCTCGCAATATGTAAGGGAAACATGCTTCAAAGCTATTCAGACGCAGTTCGATAAGCATGCGGAGGCTCGGGGGATTAAGACGACCGGATTTTATTACTTTATTGAAGCAAAGGCATCAGCTAAATAGAATCGCATCATTTACAGATGAAGCCGCCTCGCATTTTCGTGAGGCGGCTTCATCTATGATCCAGACTAGGGGGACAGCTAGTATAAGGACAAATAAAAGACCGATTGACGGAATAGCTCGGCATATCCGGCCTGTGAAGGCTGATGTGATTCAGGATGGGACTGGCCGCGGCATACTTGGCGTACAGCGTCATCGAAGAGACTGCGCAGCTCGGGATTTCTGACGTTCTCCGAACGGGGAGAGCCTGCAGCGGTATGCAGGTTGACCCAGCCCATATAGTGAGGTGCAGAAGAGCACCAAGCGTTCCAGTCCGCAGGCTGCTCCTTCTGCTGAATGAATAGCTCGCCCCACCCGATGCCGATATTAGTTGATAAGCGCATATAGGCGCGATAACCGGATTCAGCCGGGATGATAAACAACTCGATGTGAAGCACTTTTAATGTTGACGGCAGCTGCTGAATGTCGGGCAGCGGTTCCGTTCCTTTGTATACTACAGTTATCATTTTGCAATTCTCTCCTTGATTTCGCTTACGGAGTTAGCTGACGGATTCGGGATAGAGAGCTTCCCTACAGACGTGCGCATTGCGCTTTCGTCCGATTCACCCCGTGCCCTACGATCATCGCATCTTATGACGATGAACGCAAGCGTTGGTTCCCCCGTTTCTGTCCGATCAGAATTCAGCGATAGATGTATGAGCCATGTTCTGGCATGGCGTTCATATTAAACCGGAATCGTCACGTTGTAAAATAACAGACGGGCGATATTGCCCTTCTTTTCGGCAAATTGCCAATATACCTGCCATTATCCTCGTAAAATACGCTTCTTTCTTTGAAATTCTCATTATGGCTTCCGTAATCGCATGCAATTAAAAGCAGGTTGATCAGTGACGGGAGCCACTATGTTATCCCTAGCGTCTAGTTTTTGAAAAGGAGAGAAAGAACGAGATAAATCGATTATTTTCAAGAAGTAACATTATGTAAGCGTTATAACCTATCCTTTTCCCTCGAATTTTCAACCTATTTGCACCCGCTATCGCTTTACACAAATATTGGCTGGGAGTATGATTCGATTCATGGTTACGTAATTTGTTTCCAATGCTGCACTTGCTGAGTTCCCGTTCATTGCAACGGGAAGCGGGGGAACCACAGCGGGATAACTCCAGTATTCTGGAATTTCCCGTTTATCGCGGCGCTGCGATCCGATGTGAGAGTCGGAGGACGGCGTTGCAGGGGTGAATCATCGACCGAAAGCCATGGACTTCGGCTGATGTAGGGCAACTCTCACTGCCCGAATCCGACAGCTAACCTCGTAAGCTTATAGTTGAGAGAGGCGACAATCAACGCGATGACTTTGTCATGGCTTGTTGGCCGCGTAAATCCAGCATACCCTTTAGCGCCTAATGAAGGCGGAAGGATGTATGCCGTTTGCGCTGTCCAAGCGATGTTCTTAAGAAGCCGCGGGTGAGCACCTCTGCTCCCTGCCGGCTTCTTTTTTGTTGCCTTTTTTCCTTGCGATTTCATAAACAGGAGGCATTTTTAGAAAATGGAAACGATCGCGGTAGCCGGTTTTAACGAAATTAGCGTTAATTTTATTCGTCAGCTGCTCTACCGTCAGCTTCCTTTCATCGTGTTGACCAACAGCAAGCTGGAGGCAAAACGTATAACGGAGGTCGTAGATACATCTCTAGTCAAGGTTCTGAGGGTTCGAACAACCGCCAGAGCGTGGAGTATCCCGGAGCTGCCGATTGCAAAAGTATATATTTTCGAAAGCAGTCTTCCGCTAAGCTGCCGCTATTTAAGATATTGCAGGTCCCATTGGGCCAGTGCCCATATTTGCGTAATTACGACTCACTGGCATCCGAAGGCGATCTATAAAGCGCTTGGAGCGGATGGGATTGTTTACACGCAAGGGGAAGAGGTCGGTTTTTTGCTTTCTTTTGCGGAACAAGCGCCAGACTTATAGGACAGGAGGCTATATTCATGATGGATTTCTATATGGTTGTACTGCTGCTGGGCGTGTTCGCTATGCTGGCAGGTTTTCTGGCTTGGTGCGCTGGAACGGTCGACGGCAAAGGAGGAGAGGGAAGGTGATTCTTATTGCCATTGTTACTCTGCTGATGTTCCTGTACCTTGTTTATGCTTTGTTGAATCCCGAGAAGTTTTAGCCTAGGAGGCCATATCGATGGAAATTGTTCAAATAGCGGTCGTGGTCGTGATTCTTATCGCATTAGTCAAACCGCTAGGCACTTATGTATATCACGTATTTTCGAATGAAGCCAATTGGACGGATAAGCTGTTTGGGCCGTTTGAACGGCTGCTTTATAAGCTGATCGGGCTGAAAAACCGGGACGGCATGAGCTGGAAAAAGTATGCGTTCAGTTTTATCGTGACCAACGCGGCTCTGACGGCGGCAGGCTACTTGCTGCTGCGGCTTCAGCGGCTGCTTCCGTTTAATCCTAACGGGATGGACGGAATGGAGCCCACGTTAACATTTAATACGGTAATCAGTTTTATAACCAATACGAATCTGCAGCATTACAGCGGCGAAAGCGCGCTTTCTTACTTTTCGCAAATGGCTGTCATCATGATGATGATGTTTACATCGGCGGCAACCGGCTTTTCAGTCGCGATTGCGTTCATTCGCGGATTAACGAGCAGAGGCAGAACGATCGGACATTTTTTCGAGGATTTCGTCAAAGCGCATACGCGTATTTTGCTGCCGGCATCCTTCGTTATTACGCTGGTGCTGGTTGCGCTGCAAGTTCCGCAGACGCTTGAGCCGACGCTGACCGTTAAGACGCTGGAGGGAGCGTCTCAGCAGATCGCGATCGGGCCGGTCGCCTCGCTGGAATCAATCAAGCATTTGGGTACAAATGGCGGCGGGTTTTTCGGCGTCAACTCGGCGCATCCGTTCGAGAATCCGAATCCGCTGACTAACGTGATCGAGATTTTGTCCATGTGGGCATTGCCGGCCGCGCTGCCTTATACGTTTGGCCGATTTGCCAGGAGCAAAAAGCAAGGCTGGGTCATTTTCTCGGCGATGATGGTGCTGTTTCTCATTTGTTTAACGACAGTCTACACCGCAGAGAAAGCCGGCAATCCCATCTTTAACAGTCTTGGCATCGATGCGTCTCAGGGCAGTATGGAAGGCAAGGAGGTCCGGTTTGGCATTGCAGGGTCGGCCTTGTTTACAGCTGTAACAACAGCCGCAACGACCGGATCGGTCAACAACATGCATGATACGCTGACGCCAATTGGAGGCCTCGTTCCGATGGCGGAAATGATGCTCAATGTCATTTTTGGCGGCAAGGGCGTGGGGTTAATCAATATGCTGATGTACGCCATTCTTGCGGTTTTCCTATGCGGCTTGATGGTGGGACGGACACCGGAGTTTTTGGGGAGGAAAATCGAGCCCAGAGAAGTGAAGCTGATTGCCGTCGCCATACTGGCCCATCCTTTCGTCATATTGGCTCCGACGGCGCTTGCTCTAATGACTGGCGCCGGCCAGGCAGGCATTACGAATCCGGGCTTTCATGGAATTAGCCAGGTGCTGTATGAATACGCATCTTCGGCGGCAAACAACGGCTCAGGCTTCGAAGGCCTTAGCGATAATACAACGTTCTGGAATATAAGTACGGGGCTGGTCATGCTGCTTGGCCGCTATATTTCGATTATCGCGATGCTGGCTGTGGCGGGATCACTGCTGCGCAAGAAGCCTGTACCGGATACGCTTGGGACATTTCGGACCGACAATGCCTTGTTCACAGGCTTGCTGGTCGGCACGGTATTGTTAATTGGCGCTTTAACTTTTATGCCGGCGGTCGCACTTGGACCCATTGCCGAGTATTTAACAATCCGTTAACGGATGAGGTGGATACAATGATGACGAATAACCGACAGAAACGATTACTGACGGCAGATGCCGTTCAGCGTGCTTTGAAGGAAAGCTTGCTTAAACTCAATCCGGTTACGATGCTGAAAAATCCGGTCATGTTCGTCGTAGAGATTTGCACCGTTATCGTCTTGCTAATGACAGTATTTCCGGACTACTTCCATTCCAGAGATCGTATAGGCTTTAATTTGACCGTATTTTTAATTTTGCTGTTTACCGTTTTATTTGCGAATTTTGCGGAAGCTTTGGCGGAAGGCCGGGGTAAAGCGCAAGCTGACTCCCTCAAGAAGACGAAGCAGCAAGTGATGGCAAATAAGCTGGCCGAGGGCAGCGGCATTCACGTCATAAAATCCACGGAGCTGCACAGGGGCGACTTGGTCATCGCGTCGCAAGGCGAGATGATTCCTTGCGACGGGGAAGTGGTCGAGGGCACCGCTTCCGTGGATGAATCAGCGATTACAGGCGAATCGGCACCCGTTATTAAAGAGGCGGGCGGCGATTTCAGTTCGGTAACGGGAGGGACGCGGGTTGTTAGCGACTGGATCAAAATCAGAGTGATCAGCGAGCCTGGGGAATCGTTTATCGATCGGATGATTTTGCTGGTGGAAGGAGCCAAACGGCAAAAAACGCCAAATGAAATTGCGCTTGGCACGCTCCTGACCAGCCTGACGCTTATTTTTCTAATCGTCGTCGTTACGCTGGAGCCGATTGCCAGCTTCGTCGGCATCGAGCTTGAAGTGCCGGTGCTGATTGCGTTGCTCGTCTGTCTCATTCCGACAACGATTGGCGGCCTGTTGTCAGCAATCGGAATAGCCGGAATGGACCGGGTCGCGCAGTACAATGTACTGGCCATGTCGGGGAAAGCGGTGGAAACAGCCGGCGATATCAATACAATGATTTTGGATAAGACAGGAACGATCACCTTCGGCAATCGGATGGCCAGCGAGTTCGTGACGGCAGGCAGTCAGGTGAACAGCGAGGAGCTGTTCCAATGGGCCGCTATTAGCTCATGGAAGGACGAAACGCCGGAGGGACGTTCTGTACTCGACTATATGAAACGCAACGGGTTTTCATTCGATACGCTTGGGGCGGAGAAAGGCGAGTTTATTCCGTTCCGGGCGGAGACAAGGATGAGCGGCATCGACTTGCCGGACGGGCGGCAGGTGCGCAAAGGCGCAGTGGATGCCGTGCGCGGCTGGGTGCTGTCGCAAGGCGGAACGGTTCCCGAAGATTTATCCCGAAAAGTCGAAGCCATCGCATCAGCCGGAGGTACACCGCTCGCTGTTGCTGTAGATAAAGAGATCGTTGGGCTTATTTATTTGAAGGATACCGTCAAGCCCGGAATGAGGGACAGATTCGAACAACTGCGGCGCATGGGGATCAAGACGATTATGTGTACCGGTGACAATCCGCTTACGGCTGCGACTATCGCCCGGGAAGCCGGGGTAGACGGCTTTATTGCTGAAAGTACGCCGGAGGATAAAATCAAGGTGATCCGCAGGGAGCAAGCGGAGGGCAAGCTGGTTGCGATGACCGGCGACGGCACGAATGATGCGCCGGCGCTGGCTCAGGCAGATGTTGGCATTGCCATGAACAGCGGCACGGCTGCTGCTAAAGAGGCGGCCAATATGGTGGATCTGGATTCCGATCCGTCCAAGATCATTGAGGTGGTCGCCATCGGCAAACAACTGCTGATGACGCGAGGCGCATTGACGACCTTTAGCATCGCTAACGATATTGCGAAATACTTCGCAATCATTCCGGCGATGTTCATGATTGTTATTCCGCAAATGAACGCGTTGAACGTGATGAAGCTGGGCTCGCCGTATTCGGCTATATTGTCGGCGTTGATTTTCAACGCAATCATTATACCGCTTCTGATTCCGTTGGCGATGAAAGGTGTCGCCTATAAGCCGATGAGCGGCTCCCGCCTACTGGGCCGCAATTTGCTCATCTACGGACTGGGCGGTATGATCGCGCCATTTATCGGCATTAAACTGATTGACCTTGTCGTGCATATCTGGGTGTAACGTAAAAATAGAAAGGATGATTGTTATATGCGTACCGATGCATTGCCAGCAGCTGCTAATAATGAATCAAAGTCTGGCGGTTCTATCATGTGGCAGGCTTTGCGGTCAAGCCTCGTATTTATCGTATTATGCGGAATGATTTATCCGCTTGTCAGTACAGGAGCAGCCCAGCTGCTCTTTCCTGAGGAGGCTGGCGGCAGTCTGGTGAGGGATGGAAACGGGCAAATTGTCGGATCTGCCTTAATCGGCCAGCCGTTTAAGGATCCGAAATATTTTCAAGGCAGAGTCTCAAGCATTGATTATAATGCGGCTGGTTCAGGCTCGAACAACTACGCGCCATCGAATCCGGCTCTGCTGGACCGGACGAAAGCTTCTATTTCACAATGGAAGACGGATAATCCCGATGTTCCCGTCGAACAATTGCCGATTGCGCTAATCACCAATTCAGGATCGGGACTCGATCCGCATATTACACCGCAATCGGCAGCCGTGCAAATTCCGCGAATCAGCAAGCTGACCGGCTTGGATGAAGCCGAATTGAAGCTGCTGGTGGAAGCCAATACAGAGGGGCGCTCGCTGGGGCTATTCGGAGAGCTTCGAGTCAATGTTCTAAAGCTGAATTTACAGTTGGCGGAGAGGCTTGGCGGCAAGTCGGCGGCATCGAATGTGAAAGGCTGATCCCGCTAGAAGAAGGCGGTCTCTATCTATAGAAGGAAAACACCGGAGAAAGCACGGTACAACTGCCCATAAAGCCCGTTCGGCTTGGTCTCACCAAGGCGTATTACCCGGCATACGATAATGCAAGCATCCCGATTGCATATCGCGGCGAAGCGGACTGAGCGAGCCGAGCTTGCGAAAACGAACCCGAAAGGAGCTCGGATGGCCGATGGGCAGAGAGTTTATCGAGTTATTCGATAATTGGTCGGAAGATTACGATCAGACGGTGGCGGGGCATGACGAGCAGTATCGCGAGGTATTTGAGCATTATGATCATATTTTGCAGACGGTTGCTTCCCGCAGTCATGGAACAGTCGTCGAATTCGGCGTCGGAACCGGCAATTTAACGGAAAAGCTAATTGCACTCGGCAGGGTAGTGTACGGAGTGGAGCCGTCATCCGGCATGCGCAGCCAAATCGCCAAGCGGGGCCTTGCCTTTACGCTGCTGGACGGGGATTTTATTCAATTTCCATCCATCAGCGAGCCTGTTGATTCAATTGTCAGCACGTATGCGTTTCACCATCTGACCGATGAGGAAAAGGAAGCGGCGATTTCGCTTTATGGCAAGCTTCTGAGCAGCGGCGGAAAAATCGTATTTGCAGACACCGTCTACCGCGATGCTGGTGAACGTGAGCTTATTCATGCATCAGCCCGGGAGGCCGGCTATAACAACCTGCTCTACGATCTGCAGACGGAATACTATACGACGATTGAGGCGCTGCAAGCGATGCTGGAGCGCAATGGCTTCAGCGTAACCTTCAATAGGCTTAACCGCTATGTGTGGCTGATCGACGCGACGAAAAACGGTTAATGGAGGAGCTGTCCAATGGCATACTACCGCAATGTCCAGCAAATCGTCGGCAACACGCCGCTCCTCGAGCTTACCCGCTATCCGCTGCCTAATAATGTAAGGCTGTTCGCCAAGCTGGAGTTTCTGAATCCTGGCGGCAGCGTTAAGGATCGTCTTGGCCTGCAGCTGCTGGAGCAAGCTTTTCATAACGGCAGCCTTAAACCGGGCGGGACGGTTATTGAGCCGACAGCGGGCAATACAGGCATCGGCCTGGCGCTGGCGGCAATCGGCCGGGGCGTCTCTGTTATTTTCGTCGTACCCGAGAAATTCAGCACCGAGAAGCAGCAGCTGATGAAGGCGCTGGGAGCTGTTGTCGTCAACACGCCTACGGAACAAGGCATACTTGGCGCGATCCGGAAAGCAGAGCAGTTAACCGCAGAAATCCCTGGCGGTTACTCGCCGGCTCAGTTCTCCAATCCGGCAAATCCGTCAACGTACTATGAGACGCTGGCCCCGGAGATTTGGCGGGATTTGAACGGACAATTGGATATCTTCGTGGCTGGGGCCGGTTCCGGCGGCACCTTTATGGGCTCGGCCGTGTATTTCAAGGATCAAGACCCGCAGATTCGAACAGTCATTGTTGAGCCGGAAGGATCAATACTTGGCGGCGGCAAGCCGGGCCCTCATAAAACCGAAGGCATCGGCGTCGAGAAGCTGGGGCCTTTCATGGATACGTCGTATTTCGACGAGGTACGCACCATTTCGGACGAGGATGCCTTTCTGCGGGTAAAGGAGCTTGCTCTGCTGGAGGGGCTGCTTGTGGGCAGCTCTTCCGGCGCTGCGATGCAAGCCGCTCTGCTGGAGGCGGAGAGTGCGAAGCCTGGCAGCCGGATTGTCACGATATTCCCGGATGGCAGCGACCGTTATTTGAGTAAAAAAATATATGAAGGAGGATCGGAATGAGAAAGCGGACAGAGCTAATTCACGGCGGCATCTTTGGCGATCCTCATACCGGCGCAGTCAGCGTTCCTATCTATCAAACGAGCACGTACGAGCAGGAAGAGATCGGCGTGCATAAAGGCTACGAATATTCCCGAACCGGCAATCCGACCCGCCATGCGCTGGAGGCGCTGATCCGTGATTTGGAGGATGGCGAGAGAGGGTTCGCCTTTGCATCGGGGATGGCGGCGATTACGGCGGTGCTGATGCTGCTCAGCAGCGGCGATCATCTGCTGGTGAACGATGATGTATATGGCGGTACGTACCGGATTGCGACCAAAGTAACCAATCGGCTTGGCATCGAAGCGAGCTTCGTCGATACCGCAAATCTGAATGCGCTGGAGGAGGCGGTTCGGCCTCATACCAAGGCGCTGCTGCTGGAGACACCGACCAATCCGCTGCTCAAATTAACGGATATCGCTGCCGTGGCCGCGTGGGCGAAAGCCCGCGGGCTTCTGCTGATTGTCGATAATACGTTCAGCACGCCTTACTGGCAAAATCCGATTCCGCTTGGCGCGGATATCGTCGTCCATTCGGCAACCAAATATTTGGGCGGGCATAGCGATGTGGTCGCCGGACTCGCTGTTGTTAATGATAGCGGGCTGGGTGAACGACTTCATTTTATTCAAAATGCGACAGGCGGCGTGCTTGGTCCTCAAGACTCTTGGCTGCTGCTGCGAGGGATGAAGACGTTAGGCTTGCGAATGGAGGCTCATGAGCGGAATGCGAAGGAGCTTGCAGCTATGCTGTCCGCTCATCCGGCTGTCAGGGCGATTCATTATCCGGGTCTGGAAAGCCATCCCCAGCATGAGCTTGCGAGGCGGCAAGCCCGCGGCTTCGGCGGAATGATCGCATTTGACGTCGGAAGCGGGAAGAAGGCGGCTGACGTCATTCGCAAGCTGCGCTATTTTACACTTGCTGAAAGTCTTGGCGCTGTGGAAAGCCTGATCTCGATTCCCGCCCGGATGACGCATGCATCCATTCCGAAGGAACGGCGGGAGGCGCTCGGCATCTCTGACGGTCTGATTCGTATTTCTGCCGGCATAGAGGACAGTGAGGATCTGATTGAGGATTTGGCGAACGGCTTGGCTGATTAATTGCGAAAATATTAGGGAAGAAGCCTGCGTCACGAATTGAACGCAGGCTTCTTCATGATGGCGGGGCAATTAATGTGTTCGGCGCTATAATTTTTGAATAGCCTCTTAGGCACTCTCTTTTCTCAATTCGTTGCGCTAATGCGCCGGATACAGCCAGGATACCCATAGGGCCAGCAGAACGAGCGTAAATACTAGCGTAGGCGGGATGACGAGGGCGGTTACCTTCACATAATCCTTCCATCCGATTTTCACCTTATACTGCTTGAGGATGTGCATCCAGATGAGGGATGCAAGCGTGCCGATTGGAAGCAGCAGCGAACCGATATCACTGCCGATGACGCTGGCCAAGTAGGAGATTTTCAGCGTAAGGGGATCTAGTCCCATCTGCGTTAGTGTGAGCGTTCCGACCATTAATGCCGGGTGGTTGTTGAACAAGGTAGACATTGCGGATAGAAGTCCGCCCATCATCAGGCTTGCGCTCATCAAATCACCTGACACGAGCGGCTCAAAGACAGAAACAAGCTTCTCGGTAAGCCCGATATTATTCAAGCCGTAAATGATGACGTACATGCCGAATGCAAAAATAAGAATATGCCAAGGGATTTTTGCCAAAATATCTTTCGGCGGCATTTTCAAATAAACCCAGCGCCAGCCAAGCAGCAGCAGCGAGCCTAGAACAGCGACCCACTCGATTGGAATATGCACATAGGATGCTCCGAATAAGCTTAACCGGACGGCAAATACGAATAGGAGTATGGATTGCATGAATCGGGTTGTGTAACGCGGGTCAGGTTCCGATTGGAGCGATCTGCTTAAAGGATGGCTGCCCCGTATCGATACAGTGCGGGGAATTTGCCTTGGCAGCTGGCGATAGAAGCAAAGAAAGAGCAGCGTAACGAGAAACAGCAAGCCGATTGTGGCTGGGACAAACATCATCATCGTATGCATGTACAAATCCATATGAACGATTTTGAGTGCGATGAGATTGACGATATTGCTGACGCCGATAGGTGCGCTGGATGCAGTGGCGACTAATGCACCCGACAGCAAATAGGGGATTTTTTGATGATTTTTAAGTCCCAGGTGCTGGAGCATAATGAGAAGTATCGGTGTTGTAATCAGGATGCTGCCGTCATTATTAAAGAAGAGGGTCATGAGAAAGCAGATAAGGTTGACGTACCAGAATAACCGGATGCCTGAGCCGCGAGCCCGCATAGCAAGTCCTTCTGCGGCCCATACGAAGAAGCCGAAGCTCTCCAGGACGATAGCCATTACAATGGTTGCCATTATCGTAATGGCTGCACCGCTGATCGTCTCCGTAATTTGCAGAAGATCGGGCCAGGTCACGGCGCCGCCGGCCAGGACAACGATTGCGCCGAATGTAGCGGGTATCGCTTCATTCAGTCCTCTTGGCCGCCATAAAATAAGGACAATCGTAAAAATAAAAGCAAACAGGGTCAACAGGACAGTAGCGGATAGCAACAAATAAGGATCACCTCAATTTCGATCTGACTGTCTGAATATCCGGAAGTTTTATTCGCCGACGGCCGAAGGCTGATGGGCCTCGAATCTCTCTCTGTCGTAGTAGATAGCGGACTGAACTGGCGGTTTGGCGACAGGCTGCTCTGCCGGATTCATCAGTGCGGCGGACGGCTTTAGCAAGAAATATAAGGCTAAGCCTGCTAGGGAAATGATTGAAAAGATGATAAGCATGGATACGGACTCCTTTCATTCAACCTTCATCTGTCTAGCATCTATCACTAGCAGATATTGATAGGATATATGTATGTGCCGGAATGATAGAGAGTGCTGGGTATTTGCTGCATCGGGCTGGAATTCCGCAGGGCAGCTGCATAAAGAGGCATAACAAAAAGAGCTTTCTGAATTGCCGCCACAATAAAAGCAGCGATTCAGGAAGCTCTGGCATATGTTGGCTTGAAGCCTTATTAAGGACAATGATGCTCCGGCTGCTCTTCGATCCAGTCCTGCGACCATCTTTGAATTTCCCGGACGATCGGCTCTAGAGCGAGCCCCTTCTCGGTTAAGGAATATTCAATCCGGACGGGAATTTCAGGGTAGACCATTCTCGCAACGATGCCTTCATTCTCCAAATCCTTGAAACGTTCGGACAGCAGCCTTCCGCTGATCGGAAGAGCGGCTTGGACGGTACAGAACCGTTGAGGCCCGGATAACAGCTGATAAATGATTAAGCCGATCCATCGTTTGCCGATAAGGTCCATTCCCTTCTGCAACCGTGGACAAAGATCGGATTGCTCCATTTCAATCACCTCGTTTAAGTCCCATTATTATATCTTTAATATCTATTTTATACAAGCAAACTTAAATATTGTCCATAACTTGACGTTACTTAATTTCGATTATATAATTAGTTACTATTAGTAAGTGAATTAAGGGAGGGAGCTTCAATGTCGCCTTTATTTTTAGCGCACGGATCACCGATGCTGGCTGTAGAAGACAATGATTATACCGCTTTTCTGCGCGATGCTGGAGCTAAGCTGCAGCCTGCTGCGATCGTAATATTTACTGCGCATTGGGAAACAGATGTTACAACAATCAGCTCGAAAGACGATATATATGATACGATCTATGATTTTCACGGTTTTCCTGATGAATTGTATCAAGTGAAATACAATGCGCAAGGCTCTACCCAAATTGCAGAGCTTGTGAGACAATTATTGGAGACGGAAGGCATACCTTCCGGTTTCGATACAGAGCGTGGTCTGGATCACGGATCGTGGACGATTTTGTCTAAAATGTTCCCGGAAGCCGACATTCCCGTCGTGCAAGTGTCCGTTAATCCATATTTACCTGCAGAAGAACAGTATCGCATAGGCAAAGCGCTGCGCGAATTGGCCGGACGCAACATATTATTAATCGGCAGCGGTGTGACTGTGCACAACCTGCGGGCTCTTAGATGGGGTCAGAAGGAAGCGGAGCCTTGGGCTGTCCAATTTGACGATTGGCTCATTGCAAAGCTGGAGCAGCATGCGCTCGAAGATTTATTTCATTACGAGAGCCTTGCGCCGAATGCAAAAGCCGCCGTTCCGCGTGCCGAACATTTTGTACCGTTTTATATTGCGCTGGGCGCCGGTCAACCGGATACTGCGCCGACCATTATCCATAGAAGCTACGAGATGGGTACGTTAAGCTATCTTTCATTCCAATTCTAAACTTTATACGGCTAAGAAGGTGCAATCAATGAACAAAAAAGACGTCATTTCAGTATTGAAAAATAAGATACGAACAATTGAAGACCCCGCTTATGATTTGCATGTAGTGGGGCCGATTCAACTGCCAGTGGAGCTTGACGGTCAGACTAAAGTGTTTCAATGGTACAGCTGGCTTCGCAAGGAGAAGCGCGAGAACGGCAGCACTGAAACGGCTGAAGAGCTTATCGGCAGCTTGAAGGATTTCCATTATGCCGATTTGCAGCAGTCCAGTGTGCTCGTATATGGCGATTTCGAGCATAGTCCTGAAGCGCTGATCCGGATGCATAGCATTTGCCACACCGGCGATATATTCGGCAGCCAGCGCTGCGATTGCGGCTTTCAATTGAAGCAGTCGATGCGAATGATTACGGAGCATGGCGCAGGGGCGCTGTTCTATCTGGCGAATCATGAGGGCCGGGGCATCGGATTGTTCAGCAAAGCAATGGCTTACCTGCTTCAAGAGGAAGGGCTCGATACGGTAGAAGCCAACGTTGCACTCGGTTTCGCGGATGATTCCCGTAACTATGAGGAGGCTATCGCGGTGCTGAAGCTTTTGCGTGAAGCCCCTGTTTCCCTCATTACGAACAATCCCCGCAAGGTGGATGCCATGCGTGAGGCGGGAATGAACATCAGCTCCCGTTTGCCGCTTTGGGGCGAGGCGACCGTATACAACGAGAAGTATTTATCCACAAAAATTGCTAAATCCGGCCATTTCGAGCGGATTTTAGCCAATAAGTGATAAAAAACCGGGGATTTCCCGGTTTTTTTTATTGTTTCGGCCATTTAGCAGCGAAACTTCCTAACGACTAATTCGTCTAATGGTTATGTTCAACTTGGCATACACTAGGAAGACGGAAGGTTGGGTGGACGATGGGCAAACGACAAAGCGCCGGATTAACTTACCGGCTTGCAGCTTTGATCACTATAGCAGTTCTAATAATGGCAATAACCGCGGCATGCGGGAAGAAAGAGGAGAATAGCCGGCTCCAGCAGGACGGCAATGCCAAAGAAGCAGCTTCCAAGAAGGAAGGGGAGGGGCAGGATGACCTGCTCAACAAATTCCGTACTACGGTGAAGCAGGCCAAGGAAGCGGCGGATATCGTCTCCTTTTTAAATGAGAATATGGGCAAAGCCGGACAATCTAACGCGGATATTATGATCCGCGAATTAAATGCGTTCTATCAGACCGATCTTCCCCGGACGCAGGATCAGTTTTTCCAGCCCAATGTGCAGGAGATTTTGCTTGCCGGCGAACAGCCGATTACGGCAGCAAATGCGGCTTCCTTTGAAGACAAAGCAGTAAGACAGCTTGTCGTGACGAAGCTGTCCGGCGGCTATCGGCTGGAACAGGTAGAAGGAACGATTCTCCCGATTGTCGATTATGCGATGCAGCAGAAGTTCAGCGCTTATTTATCTGATGCATTGAAGCAATATGTGGCGTTGAAAGCGGTAGAATCGAGCAAGCCGGCGGCCAAGGACGCTGGACTCGTCATTTCATGGGACGACCTTGCGGAGCGTGCCGTAATGGCGGAAACCTTCGTCTTCGACTTTCCCGATTCCCCGGAGCGGGCTGAGGTACAGCAGCTGTACACGGACAGTTATTTGCCGATGTACATTTACGGGCTGAATAATACCCCTATATTCGATTACGATACTTACAAGCTGAAGCCTGAAACCAAAGCCAGCTACGAGAAGCTGCAGGTTGACCACCCGAATACGGTAACGGCGGAAACGGTGAAGCGTTTTCTTGCAGTGCTTGCCGGAACGGGGGGACGGGTTTATGAAAATAAGGAAGGCATGCAGACCAAAATCGCAGCCGTACAGCGGTTCCACGAGCGCTTTCAAGCGGATGCCAGATCTCAGCTGGAATCGAAGTAACAGGCAGGATTGAGACCAAAAAACGACAAAATTATTTTGCGTTATTGTTTTTTTTCAAGTATGATGAGTGTTAAAAGCCATTGAGATCCAGAACGAGAAGGAGTAAGCGAATGAATTCGAAAACTAGCCATTGTAAGATTGTAGATTGCACGATTCGCGACGGCGGACTTGTTAACAATTGGGATTTCAGCGTTGAGTTCGTTCAACATTTGTACGCTTCGTTGAATGAAGCAGGCGTCGATTATATGGAAATCGGCTACAAAAACTCGCCTAAGCTGCTGAAGGGTGCCGAATCGGCAGGCCCTTGGCGGTTTCTGGACGACAACTTCCTGAAGGAAGTAATTCCGAACAAAGGCAGCACGAAGCTGTCCGCACTGGTCGATATCGGCCGCGTTGACGAGAATGACATTTTGCCGCGCAGCGAAAGCCTGCTGGACCTTATTCGCGTTGCTTGCTACATTCAAGATGTAGACAAGGCGCTCGAATTGGTTAAAGTGTTCCATGACAGAGGTTATGAAACGACGCTGAACATTATGGCGCTTTCCAACGTAATGGACAACCAGCTGCTTGAAGCTTTCGAACTGATTGCAGCAAGCGTCGTTGATGTTGTCTATATCGTAGACTCCTACGGCAGCTTGAAGCCTAACGACTTCAGCTATCTGGTGGACAAATTCCGCACGCACCTGCCGAACAAACGCCTTGGCGTGCATACGCACAACAACATGCAGCTTGCTTTCGCCAACACGCTGATCGCTGCGGAGAACGGCGTAGAACTGCTTGACGCATCTGTATACGGCATGGGCCGCGCAGCAGGCAACTGCAACACGGAGCTGCTCGTTGCTGATCTGAAAAACCCGAAATATAACGTGCGTCCTGTTCTCGACATGATCGAGAAATACATGATTCCGCTTCGCGAGAAAGAAGAGTGGGGCTACATCATTCCGTACATGATTACGGGCATTTTGGACGAGCATCCTCGTTCCGCTATGGCGCTGCGTGATTCCGAAGACAAAGACAAATGCGTAGAGTTCTACGACCGTTTGACGACACCTGAGGTTGCGCACAGCAAGTAATCCCCTTATAAAATAAAGAGCTCCTCCGCCCGCTTGCTGCTGCAAGAGGCGGAGGAGCTTTTTGCTGTAGTATGACGGAGCTCACCCGCTTGGCATATTGCTTCTGGGCTCACTGCGTGCTGCTACTTTAACGTTTTGGTCATCGTAACGTGGGGAATGCCTTCCTCCATGAAAATATCCGAGACGGTCTCGTACCCCAGTCCGGCATAAAAGGCTTCGGCATGCGTCTGGCCGTTCAGCTTCGCTTGTGTAAGCCCCATTTCTTTCGCTTCTGCTTCCAGTGCTTCCGTAATGGCTTTGCCAAGGCCATGTCCCCGATGGGAGGCAAGCACGCAGATCCGCTCCAGCTTGGCGATACCATTTACCGGTCTTACCCGTCCTGTAGCGGCAGGTTGTCCATCGAACAGCACTAATAGATGACGGGCAGCCGAGCCGATTTCATCAAATTCATCGTATTCTTTGTCCGCATCTACGCCTTGCTCATCGACAAAAACCTGCTTCCGGATTTGAAACGCGGCGTTCCGGTCCTCTTCATTGCTAATTAATCTCGCTGTAATTGCCATGCAGTCCATCATCCTTCTTCCAGGTTATTAGTTTTACTATTCGTGAAGCTATCCTTCCTGCAGCAAGCCGTCTCCGCGTATCGCAGCAGCATGGTGCTGCTCATTCGGATGCAAATAGGCGATGCCCTCAAAGCGACGTCCGTCCCGGGCAGTGGCCCGTAAATAAACTTGAATATTTTCGCTTTGGCCAAACCAGCCGAGCAGCCCGCTGTCGGTAATTCCGTCTACATTCGCATACCAGAGCCGGGAGCCGTAATCGGATACGATTACGAGTTCGGCGCTTGTGAAGGCCAATTGTTCTGTACGCTGTTCAAATTCGATCGTAATTGCTGCCAAATCAATGGTTTCCATCTTCGCTAACCTCCAATGCCTGATTCGATTTTAATGCGAGGAATTGTTTAATGCAACAATTGACAGCCCTTCTTCGTTAATATGGGAAAAGATAGAGGGGGTAGAAAAAAATGTTCATTTCTGCTATCTATACGGTTTGGAAGCATCGAAAGGCCGCCAGCTTTGCGCTGCTTGCCGCGATGCTTATTTTCATGTCGGCCTGCTCCAGCGATAATAACGCCTCGGATTCCGCTGGGCGGAATAAAGGAGCGGATTCGCCGACGGCATATAAGGGCGAGGAATCATCTTCTACGCGTAAGGAGGCTTTTGACGATGCGGCGGCTTCCGAGCCAAAGCCGGATAGGGACCGTGCTGAGAACGAGAGACGGCGCGGCACACAGCAGAATGAAGTTCAGGTGCAAGCCGGCCAGCTTACAGCAGGGGAATGGGATGATCTTGCCGCATGGGGACCGTTCGGCAATTTGTTGAACAGCCGGGAAGGCGATGAGAACCGCAACTATTGGCGTTTCCGTTCGTTCGACCGCCTTGAAGTCGAAGTAACCGCGAGCGGCCGGGCGGTAGCTGATGCGACCGTTCGTTTGAAGGGACAGCAGCAGACAGAATGGACGGCCAAAACGAATGCGGCAGGCAAAGCTTATTTATTTGCCGGTCTGTTCGATAGCAGACGAACTGAAAGCCGCAAACGGATGGAGGACAAAAAAGCTGCCGGCAGCAATAGGGCTGTCGACAGCTACACCAATAACGGCGGTCTATACGAGGTTGAGGTCAGTCATGGAAACTTAAGCAAAAAAATGAAAAATATCCGATTGTCCGAGCAAGGCTCGCTGAAGGTTAGTCTGGACGGGGAGCCGGAAAAGTCCAATAACTTAGATATTATGTTCGTTATCGATTCGACGGGCTCGATGCAGGATGAGCTTGATTATTTGGCGGCAGAGCTGAAGGATGTGGTGGGCCGGGTAGGACAGGAGCATGCCAACCAGCTGGCGATTCGGATTAGTACGAATTTTTACCGAGACGTTCATGATGATTACGTTGTAAAGCCATACCCGTTCACGAACAATATCGATAAGGCGATCGGGCAAATTGCTTCGCAAAAAGCGAAGGGCGGCGGCGATTACCCAGAGGCGGTGGAGCAAGCGCTGCGTGACGCCGTACGGGAGCATGACTGGAGTGATGAGGCCAGAGCCCGCCTCATGTTCCTCGTGCTGGATGCTCCGCCGCATCATGAATCGCAAATTATAGATGAGCTGCAGGATCTTATTGGCGAAGCAGCTTCGCAAGGCATTCGAATCATCCCGGTTGTATCAAGCGGAACCGATGTGCAGACGGAATATTTAATGCGGTTTATGGCGGTATCTACGGGCGGCACCTATTTGTTTTTGACGGATGACAGCGGCATCGGCGGGGAGCATCTGGAGCCGGCTGCGGGCGAATACGAAGTGAAGCTGCTGAATGATTTGCTCGTCGAGACGATCAATCGTTACGTGCAGTAAGGTGAGTCCGGAGGTCGGGGGGGACAGGGGAAGGAATAACGCCCTTATGTCGCCAAACTATTGAGACAGTAAGGAGGACGAACCAAGCAGCAAGGCTGTACGGAGAACAAAACGAACGGCAAGATCGGCAAGGCTGTCTGTGAACAAACCAAACGACAAAAAATCGTCAAGACTGTATGTGAACCAACCAAATGGCAAGATCGGCAAGGCTGTATGGAGAACGTACCAAACGGCAAGATCGGCAAGACTGTATGTGAACGAACCAAACGGCAAAATCGGCAAGGCTGTATGTGAACGAACCAAGCGGTAAGATCGGCAAGGCTGTATGGAGAACGTACCAAATGGCAAAATCGTCAAGACTGTGGCGAAAACGGATCAAAATGTAAATCTGCATGTTGGAAGCCGGAATTTCGGTGATTTGTCGCATCAAAATGCAAATATGCAGTTTGATTGGCCTAAATAGGCGAAATCGAGTAAATTCGGGTGATTCCAAATGTACTTTTACATTTTGAACGCTCATATGGAGCTTTTGACGCCAATCAGCCTGCACTTTTGCATTTTGATTCTTGTTTAGCTCAGGAAGGCAAGCTGCGTTTATGTAGTGCCTCACTATATAGCTAGATCATGTTCAGGCTTGTAACCCGGCTGAGTAATGGTGCAGCTTTCCGGCTTACTTAGGACGATTCCCAGTATTACTACATGTGCGGTAATGCCTTTAAGCGGCGTTATCGCTTTTTTGTGGTTCGGGCAGCAGTAGCGGCGGCCGCTCGTTTCTTTTAGAATGTTAATAGACAAGAAGCGCGGAGGTGTGGGCCATGCAGTTTGAATTGATGCCGTTAGGCGACCGTGCGATCGTACTGCGATTGTCTCAAAACAAAGGCACGGAGGAATGGCGTGCAATGGCTGCTGCTGCCGCGATAGTGGAACGTGAAGCGTCCACATGGATCGTCGATGCCGTTCCGGCTTATGACACGTTAACGGTTATTTATGATCCATTACGGCTCCTTGCAGTGGCGGAGCGTCAGAACGGGGAGACGGCTTACCGTATGGCGGAATGGCTGCTGAGTGATCTGATCGGCAGCCGGACAGGCAAGGATGATTGGGATCGTGAGCAGCCGTTCCAAACGATTCAAATCCCGGTCCGCTATGGGGACGAGTATGGGCCGGATTTGGAGGAAGCTGCGGAAAGATCGGGTTTATCGGCGCAACAATTTATTGAACATCATGCAGCCGCCCCCTATACAGTGGCGATGATCGGTTTTATGCCCGGTTTTCCTTATTTGAGCGGACTGCCGGAGCAGCTGGCGCAGCCAAGGAAAGCAGTGCCGAGGGCGGCTGTGCCTGCCGGTTCTGTAGGCATTGCCGGCGGGCAGACGGGTATTTATCCGCAATCAACGCCTGGCGGATGGCAGTTGATCGGCCGGACATCGGTCAAGCTGTATGATATTAATCGGGAGCCTCCCGTCTTGCTGAAGGCTGGTGACCATGTTCATTTTGTGCCGGTAGACCGGCTGGAAGAGGAAGTTGAGACGGCAGCTGCCGGTAATGTGATTGTCGAGAAGCATCTCGGACTGGATGAAGGTACAGATAGTGTGATCGTCGAGAAGCGTCTCGGACTGGATGAAGGTACAGATAGTGTGATTGCCGAGAAGCATCTCGGACCGGATGAAGATGCACCGGCGCCTTTTGTGGCGATAGAGCGTCCGGGCATGTGGACGGCCATACAGCATACGGGAGAAGCGGGTCTTCGTGCTTACGGAATTCCAGCGGGAGGCGCGATGGACCGGTATGCGCTGCGGGTGGCTAATCTGCTGACGGGCAATGAGCCTTCTGCAGCGGGTTTGGAGCTGACGTTAGCCGGACCGGAGCTTGTATTCGGCGCCGACCAATTAATCGCCATCTGCGGAGCGCCCATGTCGCCAACGATAGATGGCGAGGAGCTGCCGATGTGGCGGCCCATATGGATACGAAGCGGGGCAGTGCTCCGCTTCGGTCATGCAAGCAGCGGCTGCCGCGCGTATGTAGCGGCGGCCGGGGGCTTGGAGGCAAGGCGGGCGAATGTTGGCCGCCGCCTTGCCGCAGGCGATCGCGTGCCGATGCAAGGCGGCGCGGAGCTTTCAAGCTGGGCCGCGGCTTGGGCAGCGGCACTGGCGGAGAAGGCAGGCAGCCGGAATTGGGCGGCTGCCTGCTGGTTTGCGCAGCCGAGTGCATACGGCGGCGGAGCCAGTGAAGACGGCATCGTGCTGCGCGCGATGCCGGGCAGTGAATACGGGCAGTTCAGCGAAGCTGCCCGTGAGCTGTTCTTCCGGGAGCGGTATCGCGTCGCTCCCGCCTCGAACCGGATGGGGTGCCGCCTGGAGGGCGCCCCGCTGGAGAGAACAGCCCGTGCGGAGCTGCTGTCGCACGGGGTAACGCCCGGCACTGTGCAGGTGCCGCAGGGCGGTGCGCCGATCGTTCTGGCTGCCGACTGCCAGACGACCGGCGGCTATCCGAAAATCGCGCATGTCGCAAACGTCGACATGCCGCTGCTGGCACAAGCGCGCCCCGGCGATTGGCTAACCTTCAAGCACATTACACTTGAAGAAGCGCAGCAACTGGACCTGGAGGTCGAGCGGGAGTTGCAGCTGCTTGCGGCTAGCATTCGCAGCCGGCTGCCGCTCGCATGAAACCAGAAGCGAGGGGAGTAAGATGATAGTGAATGGAAAGTCTGTCGATTTGAATTGTGATTTTGGCGAAGGGTATGGAGCATACAGTTTCGGCCAGGATGCTGAGTTGCTGAAATACATTACCAGCGTGAACATTGCCTGCGGCTTTCATGCGGGCGATCCGCATACGATGCGCCGGGCAGTAGAGATGTCACTAGCAGCCGGAGCAGCAATTGGCGCCCATCCCGGATTGCCGGACCGCCTTGGCTTCGGAAGAAGGGAAATGGCGGTAACGCCTGAGGAAGCCTATGATTTTACCGTTTATCAGATCGGTGCTCTCTCTGCGTTTGTTCGTGCGGCGGGAGGAAGGCTTCAGCATGTCAAGCCGCATGGCGCCTTATACCATATGGCGAACAGCAATTCTGCCATTGCCGAAGCAATTGTCAGGGCAGCTGCAGCGACAGGGGATTCGCTTATGATATACGGACAGTCCGGCAGTCTGCTGCTGGAAGCAGCGCAGCGGGAAGGGCTGGCTGTCGCTTCGGAGGTGTTCGCGGATCGCGGTTACGAACGGGACAGCAGCCTGATGGCCCGGAGCAAGCCTGGCGCTCTAATTGCGGATGTGAAGCAGGCCGCTGAACATGCGGTTGCTATGGTGAAGAACGGCTATGCTTTAACCGTCGACGGGGAAAAGGCCCCCGTTCAGGCGGACACGATATGCCTGCATGGCGACGGGCCGCATGCCGTGCAATTTGCCTCACAGATTCGCGAAGCTTTGCTTAAGGCGGATATTCGCGTAGAAGCGTTGGGCAAGAAATGAATACCGCTAACCCATTGCAAAAAGAAATAGCCTTCAATTCCGCAACAGTAAGCGGATTTGAAGGCTATTTCTTTTTTTCGTTAAGGCTCATCGTTCTCCGATTCGTAGGCAATTAAAGAGATCGGGGAGCCGATCTGTTCGGTTAACTTCTGCTCCAGCTTGCGAATCGCTTCAAGCGCATCCGCCCGGTCGCCTAGCTCGGCGATTTTGAAGCTGCTGTCCAGCATGCCGCCATTCCTCCTTCATCCGCTTGTTCTTCTCATCATTTACGCAACGGGACTATCTTATACAGCGGATGAAGGCTGGACTAATTAGGCTTGCAGCAGAGAAGGCGTGATACCGTATCCCAGTCCCGAATCCTGGGGAGCGATGGATTTAAGCTCGATCGTCAAAAGAGACTCGTTGCTATCGATTGTAAGGGGGTCAATTGTTCCTTGGAAGAATAGCATATTGACATATTCATTGATATTAATCGTTCCTTCATCAATGTTCTGAAGATTCATCTTTTTTTCGATCAGCATATCGATTTCCGGTTGGAGCAGCTGCTGGGTAATGGCCGTGAAAGGATCCATCTTCCAAAATGTATTGATCGCTTCAATCTTTCCAGCGAAGGTCGGAATATAGTGGCGGTCATAAATATGTTTCCAGCATTCAACCGGAATTGACACGGATACCGCCACTTTTTTTACTCCGTGTCCGATTTCGACCTCTTGCTTATTATTTTTCTGTTTTTCTTTTTTGTTTTTGGTATAGACAGGAACCATGATTTCCCATTCAAAGCTTTTCTCGTCCAGGTTTGCAGGATAACTGTCTTTCTTCTGGCCTAGCCCAGAAGGTTTAGCGTCCAACCATTCGGCAGACACCTTTTTGACTTTCTTTTCAGTCGTATCCCCATCCTGTTTGTAATCGTACCAAATAGAGGAATCGAATACAGGCGCAGGCCCTTCTTGGATTTCTGTCAGGCATGCTGTAATTTCATCAAGTGTTGCTGCGATAATATTATCCAAACCTTCGTCATAGCTGTCGATGGCCTCCTGATGATTCAGAATTGGTAGCAATGCGAGCCGGCGGATGAGGGCATCCAATTTCATAATAGACAAGCTTCGCTTAGTCTGCATAGACTTGTTGCCAACCATCTCGATTTGCGGATCAAAGTCTGATCCGGGATTTCCAGTTGTCAGCTGATATCCTGGGGTTATATTGTTTTTTAAATTTAGAAGCGTATTCGTTAACTCACTATCGCTAGCAGGCAGAACAGCAGTGAAGTCATTGAATTTTTCTTTAGTCTGCTTGAATTGAGTATCACGCGGACGAACCATTTCCCCGATACTTTCTACAGTTTCAGCGAGCTTTTTCATCATGTCTTGAGAAACGGAATGATCCAGCTGCATTTTAGCGTTGCCGGAAGTGGTTCGGGATTGTTCCAGACGTTTGGTGTTATCTGAATCCATTCCCTTAAACAGCTGCGCGGAGCCGGCTGGCGCAGGGACATCGGCGAGCTCCCTCGAAGAGACGCCTGTTCCGCTTCTGGCGGCTGAAGCCCCCATACGGTCTGCTTCGCTTTCCAGTGACGGATTATCGTTCACATCAACATCGCCCATCTGGGTAGTGGGCTTTACCCGACCTTGTTTTTGCTGGACTACATGCCAGGCTTCATGGGGCAAGTGCTTCTCTTGGCCAGGAGCGACATGGATTTGACTGCCTTGAGCGTAAGCCAGCGCGTTGAGCTGTGAAGGCTTGGAAGAATTATAGTGAACCTTGACATCGTCCATAGACATGCCGGAGAGCTGCTCTACGCCTGATTTTAACTGATCCGGCAAGCCTGTCCGGTTAGGAGCGGTTTGCGGAGGTGCTGATGCGGAGACCTGTGTCTGCATCAGCTGTGCAACGGCGCGGTTGCCGGCCGTTTGCTGGAGCTGAGCGATCCGGGAGGAAGACATAGGGACGCTTGCTCCGCTTGGAGATGCTTTTTTCTGAATGACCGGACTCGCTTGCTGCGATGTCTTCTGTTTCCTCGATATTCGTTGATGCAAGGCAAATCCTCCCTTTCCCTTTGCTAATACGCCTTATGATCGGTTAAAAATGCTTGTCTCATTGTAGCATAGAATGGATAAAAATGGCTGAATTTCATTGAAGCAACTTTCACAATACCGTAATTGTTCTTTCCGAACCGGTCTAGTACACTGGAGGGTAATAATGGGGGAAGCGGCAGGAGGAGAATGCATGTCTTATAAGTGGCTGAAATTTCTTATTTTGTGGATCCCGACGGTTACAATCGGGCTGTGGGAATATACCCGTCATGCTTTTTTACTGGAATATATATCGATGGATCTCGGCAATCTGCTGGCTCCGCTGCTCGTGTTGATTGTGACGCTGACGTTATTGCGGGGACTCTTCGCAAAGCTTGAGCAGACACAGGAAGCGCTGCAGCGCGAGCGGTTGGTGAAAGCTTCGCTGGAGCAGAGGGAGCAACTGGGGCGCGAGCTGCATGACGGCATCTCGCAGTCGCTGTTTCTGCTGTCGGTTCAGATGGATCGTCTGGAGCATGCGGAATCAGAGGAAGCCGCGCTGCAAAAAAGAGAGCAAATCCGCGGCACCATAAAGCATGTCTACGAGGATGTCAGGCAGTCGATCGCCAATTTGCAGTCGATTCCCGCAGCGGATGACGTCTCCTGGAATCAGGCAATTCATACACTTGCCGAGGAAATGCGGCAGACGAGCGGGATGAAGGTCGTTATCGATTGGCGGCTGGGTGAAGGGCTGCTGTCGAGCAAGCACAAAATTGAGCTGCTGGCCATTATCAGAGAAGCGTTAATGAATATCCGCAAGCATGCGAATGCGAGCGTTGCCAGCGTCATTTGCACTGAAGCGGCAGGACAGCCGTCCGGGAGCGGCAGCACATTCCGCTGCCTCATCCGGGATAACGGGATGGGGACCAGCCAGAGCAGTCTGGAGGGAAAAGGGAAATACGGAGTCCGGATGATGCGCGACCGCGCAGAACGAATGGGCTGGACGCTGCGGATAACGGGTCGGACTGGAGAAGGCACGGAAGTTGAAATAACGAATGAAAGCGAGGCTGGACAATGACGAACGGCAGTACGATGAAA
Source organism: Paenibacillus sp. NPDC058174 (assembly GCF_042883865.1). Classification (NCBI taxonomy): domain Bacteria; kingdom Bacillati; phylum Bacillota; class Bacilli; order Caryophanales; family Paenibacillaceae; genus Paenibacillus; species Paenibacillus sp. NPDC058174. Next base: position 2,446,440 of record NZ_JBHVUY010000001.1, on the reverse strand, counting down.
ATAAGGGTGTTTTTAATCGATGATCACCCCCATGGACGCGAAGGCATGCGGGAGATCGTCGGCAGCGATCCTTCCTTCGAAATCGCCGGCGAGGCGGCCAGCGGTGAGGAGGCGATTGCGAGAATTGACGATGTGCTGCCGGACCTTGTCCTTATGGACATTAATATGCCGGGCATGGGCGGGCTGGAAGCGACGCAGCGGCTCAAATTTTTGCACCCGGCTCTGAAAATCGTCATGGTGACCGTATCCGACGACATCACGAATTTGTTCGAGGCAATCAAGCGAGGAGCCCAGGGCTACTTGCTCAAAAATTTAGCACCATCCGCTTGGCTCGAATATTTGCGGGCGGTTGCAGTAGACGAGGCGCCGATGTCGAAGGAGCTGGCCTTCCGGCTGCTGCAGGAGTTTTCTGCCCGGGGAGGAGCTGGCGGAGGCGGCATTCCACAAAGCGGACAGCCGTCCCGGTCCGGCGGAGAGTCCACGATGACGACGCCATTGACTGAAAGGGAGAAGGAGATTTTGGAGCGTGTCGTTACCGGCGAATCCAATCGCGAGATTGCGGCTGCTTTCGGGTTATCCGAGCATACGGTCAAAAATCATTTGAAAAATATTTTGCAAAAGCTGCACCTGGACAACCGTGTCCAATTAACCCGCTACGCTTTCGAAAAAGGGCTTTTTCAACGGCCTTGACCGGCGCTGATGCCTTTATCTGGGCTTTTTCGACAAAAGCGGCAGGATTCATCTCTTTTCCGTAGAATAGTTACATCATTCGGACAGGATTGCTGTCATTTAACGGCCGGACATATTTACGAGAGTCACTGCCGGAGCAAGCTGACAGCTGGATGAGGCGGGGCCCGGCTCCGAACTTTTTATGCAGGAGGGTTGCGGATGTCGAACGCTTGGCAATTTCCGATTGCCCGGGAAATTCAGCTGCACAACCGGGTGGACGAGCTGGAGCGGTTAAATGAATGGCTGGAAGCGGTTGGCGAGGAGGCAGGCTGGCCTCCACGGGCTAAGCTCGATTTGTCGCTGGCCTGTGAGGAACTGATCGTCAATATCGTCAACTATGGTTTTCCCGAGGGCGGAGAGCATTTTATCTCTGTGAGCGTATCTGCATCTCCGCAGGCTGCCGAGGTAAAGATCGAGGATGCGGGCGTGCCGTTTAATCCGTTGGAAGAAGCAGACCCGGACATGTCGCTGGAGCTGGAGGACCGGAATATCGGGGGCCTTGGCATTTTTTTTGTCAAACAATTGATGGACGACATCCACTACGAGCGGACGGATGAACGCAATCGTTTTCGGATGAACAAGACGTTCAGCTACATAAACAAGAAGACGAACAATGGCAAGCAGGAGGACAATGCAGATGAATATCGAGACGCAGGACATTAACGGCATTACCGTTTTGCCGCTTGAGGGCAGACTGGACGGAAACAACGCTTCGGTGGCGGAGCAGGCTTTTTTGCAGCAGGTAGCGGAAGGGAAGCAGCAATTTATTTTCGATTTTAGCGGATTGCAATATATAAGCAGTGCAGGGCTTCGCGTCATTCTCGTGGCAGCCAAGAAGCTCAGGGCTTCCAAAGGCCGAATGATCTGTGCGAGCCTGGGCGAGCAAGTGCTGGATGTGTTTGAAATGTCCGGATTTACGAACATTCTAGAGATGGCTGCGACACGCGAGGAAGCGCTCGATAAATTCGGAGCCGGCGCATAGGCCGGAGAGAAGAAAGGGGGAGCGGCTTTGGCGATTGCAGGGTGGATCGCAGGCGCTTTAGGTCTCGGAGCTGCTGCGGCGCTGTGGGCGAGAAACCGGCGGCTGGCTGCGCAAGTCAAGCAGTCGGACATGCTGTTCGAGCTTAGCTCTCAGATGTATTCAGCTACGTTGAAGCAGGAGCTGCTGCAGCAAGGAGCAGAGGCTGTCAGACAGCTTGTTCATGCGGAGAAGGCGGCAATAACGCTTGCGGGTGAAACGGACGGCGGCGGTTTGGCCGAGCATGGGGTCATATCCGTACCGCTTACAGCGAGGGGGCGCCAGATCGGCACGCTTCAAGCGGCGGGCAAAAGAGGCGGTTCAGCATTGACAGCAGCCGATCGCGAATTGCTGGTCAAGCTTTCGGGACCGCTTGCTCTTGCGCTGGACAATGCGCTGCTGCATGAAGTATCGGAAGAGTCCGTTAATGAGCTTCAATTGGCTACCGCATTAAAGGAAAGGCTGGAGAGCGAGCTTCAGATTGCGGGAAGCATTCAGCTCAGCTTCTTGCCCACAACGATGCCGTCGGCGAACGAGCCGTTCGACGTTTGCGCGCTGTTGAAATCGGCAAAAGAGGTCGGCGGCGATTTTTATAATTTTTTCAAAATCGATGACGACCATTTGTTCTTCACACTTGGCGACGTTTCTGATAAAGGGATACCGGCCGCGCTGTTCATGGCGATGACGCTGTCGCTGCTCAAAGGGAAAATGCATCCCGAGCTGTCGCCCGGCGAGCTGCTGAAAAAAGTAAATGACGAGCTTTGTCTCGACAACGCTCAGTTGTTTGCAACGATCGTATGCGGCGTGCTGCAAATCTCGACCGGCGAAGCGGTTCTGAGCGACGGGGGGCATTGTACGCCATATGTCGTGAAGGCTAACGGCGAGGTGCTTCCAATCCGGCTTGCCAAGGGCATTCCGCTGGGCTCTTTTCCGGATTTTACTTATAAGGACGTTCAATTGCAGCTTGAACGCGGCGATAAGCTTGTTATTTATACTGACGGCATTACAGAAGCTGAAAATGCGCGTCAGGAGCAATATTCGACCGGGCGGCTGCAGCAATTTTTAACGCAGACGAAGGACTATTCCAGTGCAGAAATTATCGATGCTTTATTGATGGATGTCTTTATGTTTGCTGACGGGGCGCCTCAGTCCGACGATATCGCAGTTCTCTGTCTTACGCGCCGCTAAGCGCATATGCTACAAGGCAAAGGTGAGCAATGATGCCCAAATACTATAATAGATTGCAATACATACAAGATCAGTTATCCATTACCGAGCGGGGAATCCGGCTGCTGCTGCATCATTTCGAGAGCAGAGAAACAGCGGGCGATTCCTCGCTTGTTTTGCGCGGACTCGTAATTACTCCGGCAGATATTGAAAGAACGCTTGAAATGGAGCATGGCCCCGGCTCGTATGACCCGCTGGAGCAATTTCGCCTAGAGCGCATTCATGATGAGCGAATGATCGCTGAAGCGGTATCCGAAAGCCTGGAAGCAGGATTAAAGCTTCCGCTGGCCCAGCTGGCTCAGCGGTTTAAGCTGAGTGTATGGGAGCTTCGCTGTGTCGTACTGCTTCTTGCTGCCGAAATCGACTCCCGCTGGGAGAGCTGGTTCGGTTATTTGAATGATGATGTGACGCTGCGTATGCCGACGGCGGAGCTTGCTCTGAGCATGCTGGGCGACAGGCCTGAAGATGAAGCCTCCAGCCGGCAGTTTCTTGGGGAAGGGTCGGTTCTTCGGCGCTATTTGCTCCAGCAAACCGATAGTCCGCCGGGAAGAAGCTCCCTGCGCCAGATCTTGAAGCTGGACGCTAGAATCGTCGGCTATCTGCTGGAGACGGAGCGTTTGGACAAAAGGCTGTCCGATTGTGCGGCATTGACGGAAGAAGGCGATACGCTGCCGTCAATGCTTGTCGGGGGCGAGCGGCTGGAAGGATTGGCTGTTGTTGTCCGCCGCGAGAGAGGGCAAGGGGAGGAAGACAGGGGCATGCCTGGCGTCTATGATGAGCAGGCACTCCCGTTTCTGCAGATCGCCGGGCCTCAAGGCGCAGGTAAAAAGCTGATCGCCCGCCATTTGGCGCGCGCGCTGAAGCAGCCGCTGCTGCTAGTCCGTCTGGATGGACTGCTTGCTGCTGGTGACAAGCTTCGCGACAAGCTGCAGCTGCTTATTCGCGAGGCCGTTCTTACCGGAGCTGTATTGGCCTTCGAGGAGGCGAAGACGGTTAAAACGGACGAGGATCAGAGCGGCGGCATGTTTCGTGAAATAAGATGGATGCTGGACGAGTATATGGAAATGGCTGACGAGCCGGCGGTGCTGTGGCTGACCCGTGAGGAGAGGCGCAGCGAGCAGCTTCCGCTGCCGGAAGGCGCGGGACTGCTGAACATTGCATTGACGGTTCCGGATGCCGATCAGCGGCTGCTGCTATGGACCCAAGCGGCAAACGGGGGCGTCGACTTGCCTGTGCTTGCGGAGCTGGCGGACAAATACAAATTCACTCCCGGTCAAATTGAAGGAACGATGCGCCAGGCAAGGCGGGGAGCTGCTCTAGGCGGCGGCCGTTCGCTAACCCTACGGGATATCGACGAAGCGTCCCGCAATCATGTCAGCCATAGGCTCTCCGAGCTGGCTGATAGGCTGAAGCCATCCAGAGCCTGGGACGATCTCGTACTGCCTGAAGAGCCGTTTGCGCTGCTGAAGGAAGCTTGCAGCCGTTACCGGAATGGCGAGACTGTATACAGCCGCTGGGGATTTGGACAAAAGCTTCCTTACGGCCGCGGGCTCAGCATGCTGTTTGCCGGCCCTCCCGGCACAGGCAAGACGATGGCGGCGGAGGTAGTCGCGAAGGAGCTGGGGCTGGAGCTGTACCGTATCGATCTGTCCCGCGTTGTCAGCAAATATATCGGCGAGACGGAGAAAAATCTGCGAGAGCTGTTTGCGGAAGCGGAGAACAGCGGGTCGATTCTGTTTTTTGATGAGGGCGATGCGCTGTTTGGCAAACGGACGGAGGTCAAGGATTCCCATGACCGTTACGCCAATATGGAAGCCGCCTATCTTCTTCAGCGAATTGAAGCTTTTGACGGCGTATCCATTCTAGCGACGAACTTGCAGCAGAACATGGACGAGGCGTTCATGCGCAGAATGCAGACGATCATTCAGTTTCCGTTTCCCGACAAAGAAGGCCGCGAGCATATTTTCAGAGGATTGCTGCCCAAAGGGGCTCCGCTGGACCCCGGACTCGATCTGTCCTTCCTCGCTGATAGAATTGAAGTATCAGGCGGCCATATCAAAAATATTGTGCTGTCGGCTGCCTTTCTGGCGGCGGGTGAAGGCATGCCGATCGGCATGAGCCATATGATACGAGCGTCCAGGCAGGAACTGCAAAAAATGGGGAAAATTATCGTAAAAGAGAGCTTTGAACCCTATCTATAGCACGCTAGGGGAGCTTATTTCTCACAGTCTATCAATATTGGATAAAACTTGACATTTTCTGATAAATTTTCGTAGTCATTTTTTAGCAAAAACAGTATAATAGTCTCGTTGTTCGATCGGTTTAAGCAGGATGGAGGAGGATCTAGATGGCAGGGTATACGGTGATTGCAGATACGGGTGCCAGTTTGTTGCGTTTGCTTCGGGAAAGCATGACGCCAGACCCGGTTCCAAGGCCGGAATTAATCGGTCTGGCATCGCCCCGCGACGCGGGTGACCTCTCGTTGTCTCTCTTCCTGCTTAATGTGACGGAGAACGGAGAGGCTCGCCGCACGAAGATGCAGGATCGCGGAGGGCTGCTGCAATTTCCCCCTCTGACCGTTGATCTTTACTTTATGGTCACGGCACATTCCAATGCGGACCGTTTGACAAGGTCGCTGGACGAGCATCGGATACTAGGAAAAGCGATGCAGATTCTGTATGACAACTCGGTTTTGCGGGCTCCCTTTCTCGAGGGGGCGCTGGCGGAGAGCGGCGAAACCGTTCGAATCTCTCATGTCAGCATGGAAAACGATGAGCTTATGAAGCTGTGGCAGTTCGGTGATTTGTCGTACAAGCTTTCAGTAGTCTACCGAGTCGGCCCTGTGCTGCTTGATTCCAACCGGACGAAGGCCGTATCGCGAGTGGTGGAGCGGCATATTACGATTCAGGACAAGGACGGTGGGCCGGCTTGAGCGGACTGCGCAACCGAATGATTACCCGCTGTTCGCTGGTTGTCCGGCTGGTCGATGTATGGACGAGAAAAACGCCGGGAGCGCAGGAAGTATCCGTATCGCTTGAAGGGTATGTCAAACGGCCTATCCGGAAAGAGGATGGAAGCTATCTGTTTCTCGATGTGGAGACAGATTCCGCATTTCTGGAGGTGCGCTCGACGCATTACTTGCCAGTCCGGCAGGAGCTGCTGCTGAGCGTCTTGAATCCAATCTCGCCGATCGTTACTATTCCTCTTCTTCCATCAGGATTCTATCCGCAACCAAGCGGCTCTACAGGCTTGCGAAGCCGGGTGCTGGATGCCTCAGGCAGTCCTGCTGCCGATGCGCTTATTACGGCCTATGCAACGGATGAAGCTGCGGCAAGAGGACGATTGTCGCAAGAGCTTGCAGAGCCGGGTGATACTTGGCTGAAAGCAGGCTCTTGGCAAGGAGCCAGTACAGCGGGGGAAACGTTTCTCCTTCGCGGCCGTGAGGCGGAAGAACTGGTGCAATTGGCTGAATTAGCGCCAGGCGGCATGATCCGGCTGGAGAAGCCGATAAGTAATGCTTACCGAAGGGGTGCGCTTCTGCTGCCTGCCGTCTCGACGCGCAGCGGCTCGGAAGGCACGGTCATCCTGCCGTTCCGCGGCACGCTTCCTTCGAAATTCGGGGTTGCCATTCGGGCAGCCCTGGGTCAAGCCGCCGGTACTGCAGACTGGACCGCAATAGCGGGAGAAGTTGCGGCAATGCCGGACATTACGATTTCCAACTAGCTTTATTAATTATTGGTCTTGGGGTCGATGAAGGCCGGGAGCCGAAAGGCCAACGTCAATAGTCGCCTAATACATATATTGTTTCAGAGAGGAGATCACAAATGGCTGAGTATTTGTCGCCAGGCGTCTACGTGGAGGAATTTGAAAGCGGCTCGAAGCCGTTGGAAGGTGTCAGCACAAGCACCGCTGGCTTTATCGGACTTGCGGCGAGAGGTCCTGTTGAAGGGCTTCCGCAGCTCATTACGAGCCCTGCTGATTTTACGCGTGTCTACGGCGGTTATTTGTCGGAGAACGCTTTCGGTTCCTATCGCTATCTGGCTTATGCGGTCAACCAGTTTTTCCTGAACGGCGGCTCGCGCCTGTTCGTTACGCGTGTAGCTCCTTCCGATGCGAAAGCGGCGTCGAACGAGGGCGGGGCCGTATTGTCTGCTTCCGCTAAAAATCCGGGAGCTTGGGGCAACCAGGTCCGCATCATCGTTACACCGTCCAGCAAAGCGAAAACGCCAATTCTTGAAGCGCTGGAGGGCAACCGCTACCGCGTGAAAAACGGTTCCGGCTTCCATGCTGGCGATGTTGTCGTATTTACAAGCGGTGAGGACAAGCAGGTTAACCGCGTCGTATCCGTTCAGGATCAGACGATCGAGCTGTCACAAGCATTGACAGGTGAAGTTGCCGATACCGCACTTGTGCCAAGCAAGTGGCTGAGCACGAGCGAGTTCACGCTGACTGTTGTCTACGGCAGTGAAGCTGAGACCTTCGAGAAGGCTTCCTTGAATCCGGAAGCGCCGAATTTCGTGGACAAGCTGGTTGAACGTTCTTCCTTGATCAATCTCCATGCCAGTGCGGTTTCTGAAGGCAGCGTAACGCCGTTTGAGCAAATCGCTGGCGCAGATGCGGCAACCTACGAAATTATTCTCTCTGGCGGCAGCGACGGTTCCGCAGCTGCGTTATCGCCGGCCGACTTTATTGGCGAAGACAATGGCCCGGGCAAAAGAACCGGCATCCAGTCGTTTATCGACAACGATGTCGTCAGCATTATCGCAATCCCTGGCGTAACCGATCCTAATGTGCAGCTGTCTCTTGTTGCCCATTGCGAAAGCCTCGGCAGCCGCTTTGCGATTCTGGATCTTCCGCGCGAAGCGACGAAGGTTCAAGACGTTCTGGCGCATCGCGACCTGTTCGACTCCAGCTACTGCGCGCTGTACAACCCATGGCTGCAGGTATTTGATCCGCTGGACAAACGCAATATTTTCATCCCGCCATCCGGCACAATCGCAGGCATCTACTCCCGTTCCGACACGACTCGCGGCGTGCAGAAAGCGCCTGCCAACGAGACGCTTCGCGGCGTAGTCGGCCTGGACGTGCAATATAACAACGGCGAACAGGACATTCTCAATCCTGCGGGCGTCAACCTGATCCGCGCATTTTCGGGACAGGGAATCCGCGTATGGGGCGCACGTACTTGCTCCTCCAACACGCTCTGGAAATATATCAACGTACGCCGGCTGTTTATTTTCCTGGAAGAGTCGATTAAGAACGGCTCCAACTGGGTCGTATTTGAACCTAACACCGAGCAGCTGTGGGCGCGCGTTCAACGGACGATCGACGCATTCCTGACTCGCGTGTGGCGTGACGGAGCGCTTGCAGGCTCAAGCCCGGCGGAAGCGTTCTACATCAATATCGGTCCTTCGACGATGACGCAGGACGATATCGACAACGGCAGACTGATCGTCGTGATCGGTGTGGCGCCGGTGAAGCCGGCAGAGTTTGTCGTATTCCGCATTACGCAGAAGACCGGCTCGGAATAGCAATCGGGTAAGCGTCTGACGAAATCATGAATTCATTATGATGGATGAAGAGCTTCCACTTTGAATAACGGAAGGGGATAACTATGCCTGGAGATCGTGTAGATCCATACCGCAATTTTAGGTTTCGCGTTGAACTGGAAGGATTGGAGCAGGCCGGATTTAGCGAAGTGTCCGGATTTGAGGCGACGCTTGACGTTATCGAGTATCGCGAAGGCAATGAAGTGACGACTCCGCGCAAGCTGCCGGGTCTGGTGAAATACGGCAACATTACACTCAAATGGGGCACCTCTGAATCGATGGAGCTTTACGAGTGGCTGCAGGAATGCGTGGAAGGCACGATTGAGCGCAAGACGATTACGATCATCGCGCTTGACGAGGAAGGCGAGGATGTTGCAACTTGGCAGGTTATCGAAGCATGGCCTGTGAAGTATTCAGCGCCTACCTTTAACGGTATGGGCAATGAGGTGGCATTCGAGCTGATCGAATTTGCTCACGAGGGCATGACGCGTACGGCATAGCTAGCAGGCTGGAGAACAAGGGCGCAGCGGAATTATCATTCCGCGCTGCTCTTGTTTTCCGCTTTATAAATGGTAGACATACATAGCGTTTTGAGAGAAGGAACGGAGGTATTGACGATGGCGTTTCAGACGGAATATGAATTTGAGCTGCCGAGAGGCTTTGTCGATGATAACGGCAATTTGCACCGGCGCGGCGTTATGCGGCTGGCAACCGCTGCAGATGAAATACTGCCAATGAAGGACCCGCGCGTACAGTCAAATCCCAGCTATTTGACCATCATTTTGATGGCTCGCGTCATTACCCGGCTTGGCGATCTGAGGCATATCGATACGAAGCTGATTGAGAAGTTGTTCACGGCTGATCTTGCTTATCTGCAAAATCTGTATCGCCAAATCAATGATTTGGAGGCGCCGAAGGTGCTGACTGCATGTCCTAAATGTGAGCATGAATATGAGGTGTCTATCGATTTTTTGTCCTTAATGGAGGCGCTCTCCTAGGGTATCCGGCAGACCGGATTTACGAGGAGGTCGGCTTCATCGCCTATTATTTCCACTGGTCCCATGACGACATTATGAACATGGAGCATGCTGAGCGGCGGCGCTGGTGCGAAGAGATATCGCGGATCAACCGGAAAATGAATGACGAGACGACGGAGAAGCCCAACGTCTTTGACGTGTTTAACAAAAGGAGGTAGCGGCGGATGGCAGGAACGGGATCCCGCCAGACGGGGCGAATCTACAAAATCGCTTCCGCTTACAAGTTCTGGATCGAGTTGGACGGCATGTTTGTCGCCGGGTTTACCGAGGCGTCCGGGCTGGAGGCGGAGACAGAAATTGAGGAGTATCGCGAAGGCGGACTAAACGGCTTTGTGCATCGGCTTCCGAAAGGAACCCGCTATCCGAATATCTTGCTCAAGCGAGGCATGACGCAATCGGCTATTTTATGGTCTTGGTATGAGAGTACGATGAACGGTGCCATACAGCGCAAGCATGGTTCAATCGTGCTGCAGGCGCCAGACGGAAGCGAGTTTGGGCGTTGGAACTTTACGGATGCATATCCGGTGAAGTGGTCCGGGCCGCAGCTGAACGCGAGCACAAGCGACGTTGCCTTTGAGACGATCGAGATTGCGCATAACGGCTTGAAGGGTGTTTTTAAGCGTTAGCTGGGGAGCGGGCTGAGGGAGAGTCTGGTAGGGCTCCTGTCTGAGCATGTGGAATGAGCAGTTAATGGTGTTAATACTTGCTGAAACGTATTGGATGAGCAGGTATGGCGGCTAACACTAACTAGAATCACGAGCTATATCAATTAAAATGCAAAAGTGCATGCTGTTTTGGTGAAAAGGGCTGAAAAAGGGGATCAAAATGTAAAAGTACATTTTAAAACGCCGAAAATGGCGAAAATGGCGCGAAATTAGGCAAACAAAATGTATTTTTGCAGGTTGAGGGCAGAAATGAGCTAAATCGTGCTGAACAAACTGTATTTTTACATTTTGTTCGGTTGCAGAACGGCAGTTTGGCATAAGGAGGATGCGCTGGTGAAACGAAAGGCGGAGACAGGCAAGCAGCATGGCAAGCAAGCAGGCACAGCCACGTCTGTACAGCCGTTTGCCGGCAGCATCATGAGTAAATATAAGGGCGGGAGTAAAGATTCTTTCGGCCGCATTTCATTGTCTCATAGGCTCAAGCAGCAGCAGGACGCTCCAACGGAGCATAGGATTTTTGTAAAAGTTACAGCCCCTGCGGAAAAAAAGCAACCTAAACAACCAGGACGAACAGGTTTGCCTGTTATTAAGCAAAAGCCGCAAGCGGAGAAGGTTATACGTGAAAAAGTAATTGTAGAGCGTGAGCGTATCATATTCCGGGATCTGTCGCGCATTATTCAGGAATCTCGAATGATACGGGAAACAGCTGTTACCCAACAGGTGGAAGCTAACAGGACAACTAGCCAACAGATGAAAGACACTGTGGTAGTTTCTAAGGGGAAAGCGGAACTAGATGAGATACAGCAATCGTCAGCTCCGTCACAAGGCTTTCGTGTAAAAAGATCAACGACGATTCAGGAACCGGTTACGCTAGCAAGACCAATGATTGTGAAAATAAATCATCCTATGCAGAAAACAGATGAGCAGTCTGGTTTTTCTTCTAGCAATAGGGATTTCTATAGATGGAAGACGAATGAGGAGCTTCAAGCTTTAGTAGAAAAAGTGAAACGGCTGAGTCACCCCAACAAGGAAAATAGCAGAGCTAAGCTGGAGCATCTCGTTAAGCAAGAACAGATGTTAGGCTTGCAGGAAGCTGCGAGTGGACAGAAAGCCGATGCATCAAGCCTTCGATCTGAGCATGGTGTACGGAAGGCAGCCGTGACTGGGGATGGTCAAAGAAAGGCTCCTGAGCTTTCTATTGTAGGGCAAGCTAGGCCAGGCGAGAACGAACGATTGGAAGGAATGCAATCGAAGCCGGTTGAACGCTCGAATAAATTAGAGCGTGGGAATAAGGCAGAGAATGGAGATGCAGTTGAACCATTTAGTGCCAAGAAAAGTATGCGGGCTAGAGCTGTAATAACTCAAGCTATGCAGCCGCAAAAGGCAGCGGAGCAAGTGCATACCAAGCCGGGTAGAGCAGAGCAAGCGGGAAAAGAAAAAGAAAGAGAAAGAGAAAGAGAAAGAGAAAGAGAAAGAGATACTAACGGTTCAAGCAAACAGGCATCAGTGGTACAAGCGAGAGCTGAACAAATAATTGCCGGTGAGCGGGGAAGAGGAAGCTCTCAGTCAAGCTCAGTACAACCAGCAGAAACAGCCGATGGGATAAATGGCAAGGAACCGAAAAAGGCCAGGGCAGTTATGAGGGCTAATGTTACGGGGCCTAATGCTGCGGAGCAAGTACATATAAAGCCAAGCACATTAGGGCAAACGGAATCCGCAGGAAGCGGGCAGGGAATTGCGGATTCAAAAAGCTCGGGTGAGCGTGAGCAAGGAAAAGCAAAGCAACTGGGTGTGATTAAGCAAGTTAATCCAACAACTCTATCAACCCTACCGAAAAATGCTCAATTATCTCAAAGTTCTGTTCAGCCTGGTGCGGCAGGAAAAGTGAGGAACGGCGCAACGGTGCGAATGGATGCAGCACAGCCGCAGAAGACGGTGGAGCAGGTCCATGTAAAGCCGAGTGAAGCGTGGCAAGCAGAGGCTTTTGAGAGCAAGCAGGCGAAAGCCGGGCAAGCGGAGCCGGGCTTGAATGAAGGGATCAAACCGGGATCAGCGAGCAGGGAAGAGCGAACCCGTTCAGAGCTCCAAGCAGGTGCATCGAAAATAACAGGAGTACCGGAACAGCCGGGTACTGAAGCTAAGCGGAGTATGCAGGTTAGAGCGATAGTGCGGGCAAATGCAGCGCAGCCTCAACAGGCGGTGGAGCAGGTGCATGCGAAATCCGGTGAGGTTGAGTTAGCGCCGACGGTTGGGGGCGGACAGACGAATGCAATACCAGCGAATACAGCGCAATTGAAATCGGCTGAGCAATCGGAAGAGAGTATTCGAGGAAATGCAGTCCAGTCACCTAGTGTAAAAGAGGAGCAGACGAATACAAGGGAAAGCATGCAAGTTAGAGCAACGGTGCAGTCGAATGAGGCCGTCGGTCAACGGGCGGCAGAGCAGGTGTATGCGAAGCCGAGCGGAGTGAGGCAAGCGGAAGCTCTTGAAAGCGAACGAGCGAAATCCGGGCAAGCGAAGGTAGTAGATGGCGAGCAGGTGCCGGTCATGCAAGCGAGGGCAGTTGAAGGCAAGCAGGCGCAAGCCATGCAAGCGAAGGTGGTTGATAGCGAGCGGGCGCAAGCAACGCAAGCGGGCACGAGTGAGCGAGCAGGTGCGTTAGCGCGAGCGAATTCAGCGGAGCCGCAGAAGGCGGCGGAGCAGGTACATGCGATGCCGAGCGGAGTGAGGCAAGCGGAGTCAGTTGAGAGTGAGCGGGCGAAAGCTGGTCAAGCGAAGGCAGTTGAAGGCGAGCAGGTGCGGGTCATGCAAGCGAAGGTTGTTGAAGGCGAGCGGGCGCAAGCAACGCAAGCGGGCACGAATGAGCGAGCCGGCGCGACAGCGCGAGCGAATGTAGCGGAGCCGCAGAAGGCGGCGGAGCAGGTACATGCGATGCCGAGCGGAGTGAGGCAAGCGGAGTCAGTTGAGAGTGAGCGGGCGAAAGCAACGCAAGCGAAGGAAGTTGAAGGCAAGCAGGCGCAAGTCATGCGAGCCAAGGTGGCTGAAAGCGAGCGGACGCAAGCAACGCAAGCGGGTACGAATGAGCGAGCCGGCGCGACAGCGCGAGCGAATACAGCAACGGAGCCGCAGAAGGCGGCGGAGCAAGTACATGCGAAGCCGAACGGAGTGAGGCAAGCAGAGTCAGTTGAGAGTGAGCGGGGGATAGCTGGTCAAGCGAGCGCGGGTGAGCGAGCCGGCGCGATAGCGCGAGCGAATACAGCAGCGGAGCCGCGGAAGGCGGCGGAGCAGGTACATGCGCAGCCGAGCGGAGTGAGGCAAGCGAAGGCAGTAGAAGGCAAGCAGGCGCAAGCCATGCAAGCGAAGGCGGTTGAAAGCGAGCGGGCGAACGCCTCGCAAGCGGGTGCGAGTGAGCGAGCCGGCGCGATAGCGCGAGCGAATACAGCAGCGGAGCCGCAGAAGGCGGCGGAGCAGGTTCATGCGCAGCCGAGCGGAGTGAGGCAAGCGAAGGCAGTAGAAGGCGAGCGGGCGAACTCCTCGCAAGCGAGCACAGGTGAGCGAGCAGGCGCGACAGCGCGAGCGAATACAGCAGCGGAGCCGCAGAAGGCAGCGGAGCAGGTACATGCGCAGCCGAGCGGAGTGAGGCAAGCGAAGGCACTAAAGGGCGAGCGGGCGAAAGCCGCGCAGCCGCTGCATACCTTCGTGCTTAAACGTCACAAAGTGAGTGGTAACTCAACGGAGACTCCGACGAGTGGACCAGCAGGGCAAGACAACAACCAGCAAGCCAATCCCATGCTGAGCTACGCTGGTGCCGGTTCGTCCGCAGCGCAAGCGGGAGCGCCGATGCCAGCGCTGGCTCACCCGAAAGCGAAGACGACGCCGAGGGAGCCGGAGCGAATCGTACAAGTCGATGCGCCGAAGGAGCTGGATCCGGAAAAGCTGCAAAAGATCATCATGCAGATGCCGCAGCTTAATCCGGAGGCCATTGCAGACAAGGTGTATCAGGCACTGGAACGTAAAATGAAGCTGGAGCAACGAAGACGCGGCATCTGATGAACCGGACGCAGCAGGGAGGCGTAGACAATGGCATTAAGCAAAGCGAAAATCATTATTTATCGGAGCAAGGGGCAAGAGACGATAGAGGTGATGTTCAACCCGACGGAATACGAGCTGGAGATGAGCAATCAGTTTGCCGATTCGGAAATCCCGGGCTTGCAGACGCCTCTCGCCCATTATACGGGCGGCAGCGAATCCAAGCTTACGATGGATCTGTTCTTCGATACATATGAGAGCGGCGAAGACGTTCGCAAGCACACGCTGAAAATTTTGACCGCTATGGAAATCGATTCGGATCTTCATGCTCCGCCGGAAGTCCGCTTTATATGGGGATCGCTTGATTTCAAAGGCAATCTGGAATCGGCATCCCAACGGTATACGATGTTTCTGGAATCGGGTGTACCCGTAAGGGCGACGCTTGGCGTAACGTTTACAAGCACGCAGACGATGATGGAGCAATTTCAGGAAATCCCGCGGCAATCTGCCGACCGGACGAAACAAAAAACGGTAAAGCAAGGCGATCAATTATGGATGCTTGCGGCTGACGAGTATGAGGATCCTTCCGCATGGAGGCATATTGCCGAAGCAAATGGCATCGATAATCCGCGGGATTTAACGCCTGGACGAAAATTGACGATACCGAGATTGGAGTAAACGCTAATGGCACCATCCCAAACGAGCGGCTTCGCATCATTGGAAACAAAATACAAGCATTTTGTCGCTCCAGAGATGGAGCTGCTTATTGACGGGGAGTCGGATAAGCTCGCTCAGATGGCGGTGGAATGGGTGGAGGTGGATCTGTCGACAGAAACTCACGCCGATATAGCGAAGTTCTCCATCGTGAACGGCTTCAGTATCAGCGAAACGAAGTTCAATTGGGTTGGCGGCACGATCCAGGTCGGCAAGACTCTCCAGGTTAAGATGGGCTATGCCGATAAAAAAGGGCTGCTGTTTGACGGGCTTATTACCGGCTATACACTGGATTACTCAACGAACAGCGCGCCGAAAATTATCGTAACGGGAATGGACCGGTCTTTTCTGCTGATGCGCTCCTCCCATTCCAAGGGCTGGTCGAAAATGAAGGACAGCGATGTCGTCAGGCAGATTGCCGGCGACTATGGGCTGACGGCTGAAATCGACGATACGGCGAATACCCGCGAACGGATCGAACAAGCAGGCGTTAGCGACTATCATTTTATCCGCTCGCTTGCAGTCGACAATGACCGGCAGTTTTATGTAGAGGGCTCTAAGCTCTACTTTGTTAAGCCAAAGCTTGGGCAGCCTGTCGTACAGTTGAAATATGGACAAAGTCTGCTGGGCTTTGCGCTTCAGGTTGATGCATCGGGCCAGATGGCGGAAGTCAAGGTCCGGGGTTATGACGTGGACAAAAAAACGCATGTAGAAGCGACGGCCAAGTCGGTGACGGCCATGCCTTCGAAATCAACGACCGGCCCAAGTCTTGCCAACAAGCTTTCCTCGAAAAAGGTGGAGATCGTCTACTCGCAGGCTGCCTCTCAAGCGGAAGCGCAGCTTCTAGCCACCTCGATGCTGGAGCGGAAGGCAAGGGAGCTTGTGACGGGATACGGGTCAAGCATCGGACTGCCGGAGATCAAGCCGGGCAAAATGATTCAGATCGACGGTCTCGGCACTGGGTTAGATCAAACGCTCCGGATCACGAGGGCGACGCATCGTCTGGATGCGGACAGCGGTTATACGACATCATTTGAAGCGGAGGGGAATGCGATATGAGCATGATGTTCTCGGGCTTGTTCGATCAGCATGGGCAGCATGCCCGCTCGATGGTTCCCGATCAGCTGTCCGGCGTCTGGAACGCGATTGTTACGGCAAACAACGATCCTGATAAACTTGGCAGAGTTAAGGTTAAATTTCCGTTGCGTGAAGGGGAGCTGCAGACCGACTGGATACGGGTCGCTACGATGATGGGCGGATCGTCGCGGGGCACGCTTTTTATCCCCGAGGTCAATGATGAGGTGCTTGTCGCTTTCCTGATGGGCAGAATTGATTCACCAATCGTCATCGGGTCGCTATGGAATAAGGTGGATAAGCCTCCAGCCCCGCATGAGAAGAACGACATCCGGCAAATCAAAACCCGAAGCGGGCATGAAATTACGTTTCAAGATACGGACAATGATGGGAAAATTACGATCAAAACGAATAAAGGTCACAAAATCGAGCTGGAGGAGCAGTCAAATTCCATCACAGTGGAGACGAAGGATAAGGCACAGTCAATTGTGATGACGGGCGGCTCCTCAGGAACTGTCACTGTGAAGGCGGGCGGCACAGCCAAAATCGTCATGAGCAATCAGGGTGACGTAACCATCGAAGGCACAAAATCCGCAACGATAAAAGGGCCAAAAATCGAGGTCGACGCACAAGCGTCGCTGACGCTACAATCCGGCGGCATGCTGGAAATGAAAGCGAACGGGATGGTATCGATCAAAGGCTCGATCGTGAAAATCAACTAATGAGGGAAGAAGGCGGTCGGGCATGTCGGCTTCGTTTTTAGGAAAAGGATGGAAATTCCCCGTGCAGGTCGATGCGACGACTGGCCGTATTCGAATGGCGGAGGGCGAAGAGGATATCGCAGAGTCGATTCGCATTATTTTACGCACCTCCAAGGGGGAGAGGCTGATGCGGCCTAATTTTGGCAGCGGGCTAAAGGAGTTCGTTTTTGGCACGACAGACGATACGTCGATGAGATTGCTGGCTACGGATGTGGAGGCATCAATCCGCGGCTGGGAGCCTCGCGTGAAGGATGTTGAGGTGGAGGCAAGCCTGGACCCCTCGCATTCCGGCAGAGTACTGCTGAAGGTCTCGTATGTGGTGCGGTCAACGAACAATTTATTTAATCAGGTGTATCCTTTTTATTTAGAGGAAGGCAGTAACTGACGGGAGCGAATGTGGCGATGAAGCATGGGGGAAAATCGGGTGATTACAATCGTCCGCCCAAAATAAATCCAAATAGCAGTTCCACCTTCATTTCTCGGCTGAAGGAGATGGTTCCGCATTATACGCCGGAATGGCGGTTTTCCGAGGATGATCCGGATCCCGGAACGGGTCTGGCCTTTTTGGCCGGCGAAATGCTTCAGGACACGGTGCAGCGGCTTAATCAGGCGCCGATCAATCATTTTCTGTCCTTTCTGGACTTCATTCAAGTCAAGCTGCAGCCGCCCCGTCCTGCTCGTGCGAATGTCGTGTTTGCGCTGAGCGAAGGAGCGGTTGACCCGGTTCATTTGCCGGCTGGCATTTCGCTGACAGCTGCCCATCCGGATGGCGGCGAGCCGCTCATCTTCGAGACGGAGCGTGCACTGGCGGCAACCCCGGCCAAAATCATGGAATGGATCAACGTTCATCCGGAACGGGACCGGATTGCTGTTGCTGCTTCTCATTATGCAGAGCTGTTATCTTCCGGAAATGGGGATCCGGTCAGGCTGTTTGATACGGACTACTACCGGAATGAGCAGGAGCATGTCCTCTACATTCGCCATGATGAGCTGCTGCTGGCCGACCGGCCAAGCCGCATTTATTTGCATGTTGAGCACAGCGCCAAACGCTATACGGAGCCGGAGCTGGCAGCCTCGTTAGCCTCAAATGCCGTAGAGTGGACCTACCCGGTAAATGGCGGATGGAAAGCGTTCGATTCGGTCACTGCTGCCGGAAATATGATCATTTTACATAAAGCGCAGCCGGGTATGATCGAGCTGACCGAGCATCAGCACATCATCGGCCGGTGGATTCGCTGTACGCTCAAGCCGCTGCCGAACACCGCTTCGCCCCTTTTAAGCGACAATCTGGAGCTGGATCGCGTGCGGATGCGCGCAGCTCATGATGCGCAGGGCGATTCGCAAGGCATTTTGCCAACTTCGCTGTACTACAACGATATGGAATTGCTTCCGGACGGCTTCTTTCCGTTTGGCGAGCATTTCATTCCTTATTCTGTTTTTTATATGGCCAGTGAGGAGACGTTTACGAAAAAAGCAGGACGAATGCGGCTAAGCTTCCATGCCAAAGCGATTCCTAGCGTGCTTAGGACGGCTCCCGATCCGGAAGTGAAATGGAAGATGGTCATGCGGACCTCCGAGTTTGAGGAAAAGGATCCGCCCCGTGTTCATATCCGCAAGGTGCAGTGGGAGTACTGGGATGGCGGCAATTGGGCGATGCTGCCTGGAAGCGAACGCTACAGCCAGTTGTTCGAAGAGCTTCCCGAAGAGCAGGCTCGCGTTTTTACGCTGGAATTTATTTGTCCGGAAAATATGACGCAAACGTTCGTCAACGGTAAATTCGACTACTGGGTGCGTGCCCGTGTTCTGCAGGTCGATCCGATAATCGCCGCGGTTGTGGAGTATATGCCGCCATGGCTGTCCGGACCGTCACTCTCCTATGCGCAGGGCTCGCAGACACTGCTGCTGCCTGATCAGGCTTATACGAGAAGCAATGCCGACGACCGGGACCGCACTGCGTCCGTACGGCAAGGCGGCGCGCCGTTTCGGCTGTTCGAGCCGATTCCATGCCCGCAGCCGGCTGTTTATGTATCCTTTGACCTTGCTCCGGTGAAAGGCCCGCTGGGCATGTACGTCGGATTGGAGCGGCGTTTTGCGGCAGGCGGCGAGCCTCCTTGGATTGAATGGGAAGCGCTGTGCTATGAACACGGCAGGCAAATATGGGTGCCGTTAAAGCTTAGCGACGGAACGAATGCTTTTACGATCAGCGGTCATCTGAATTGGGCGGGTCCATCGAATATGGCGAAGGCTCGCCTGTTCGGCAAAGAGCGTTATTGGCTGCGGGCTGTAAACAGGGATCGTCAAATCGGAAATGCAACCGATGGACATCCAATCGCAGGCAGCATTCATCTCAACGCAGTTGCGGTTCGCCAGCAGGTAAGTCAGGAGCGGGAGCTGACCATTGCAGCAAACGGCTTTGCGCAGCTGACACCGGGTGCTTTTATCGAAGAGGAAGTATGGGTGGACGAACAGGAACGGTTTACCGAATACGAACGGGAAGCATTACTGCAGCAGCCGGAACTGTATACCGCCAAGCGTGACGGCGAAGGCAAGCTGCAGCGGTTTTGGGCAAAATGGTCGCAGGTGGCCTCGTTGGCGGAATCGGGACCGGATGACCGGCACTATACGGTTGATTATGCGGGCGGCTCGATTCAATTCGGAGACGGCGTTCACGGCATGCTGCCTTCGCTCGACAATACCGATCTGGTGCGCATCCGTTTTAAAACGACAGAGGGTGTCCGGGGGAATGTTCCTGCCGGACATATAACGGGAATGCAGCTTCCGTTTGCTTTCATTAGCGCGGTATCGAATCCTGAGCCTTCCATGGGTGGCGGAGATACGGAGCGGGTTGAGCAGGCAATGGCTAGAGGACCGCAGCGTCTCAAGCATCGCGGCAGAGCGGTCACCTCTAAGGATGTGGAATGGCTGGCCAGGGAAGCTTTCCCGCAAATCGCTAAAGTCAAATGCTTGTCTAACCGGAATGGCCTGTTGGAACGTTCTCCAGGTTCCTTGGCAGTCGTTGCCTTTCCGGCGGGCGGCTTGAAAGACGCAGCTCAGTTCCCTGAGCTTAGACAGACGGTGGAGCAGGAATTAAGGCGTCAGGCGTCAAGCCTCGTCTCGCTAGGCGGTGCGATTCGCGTTGTCGAACCTGCTTATATGGAGATTTCCGTCCATGCAACGATTGCTGTGCAGACGATTGACGAGATTTTGCCTGCGGAGGCGGAATGTGTAGCGAAGCTAAACGCCTTTTTAGATCCGATTAACGGCAATGCCGGCGGCAACGGGTGGAATATCGGGGAGCTGCTTCATGCATCGGTCCTCCATTCCCTGCTTCATTCTGTTCGCTCTTTACTGTATATCGAGCGGCTTTACATTCATGTGATGAGAATTGAAAACGGCAGCCGGATCGAATGGGACCCGGGAAAAATGAGCGAGGTTGCGCACGGTATCGTAGTGAACGGCGTTCATTCCATAACAGCAGTTCCAGCGCCGAACTAATGACCGGAAGGAGGAAATCGCATGCTGCCTAAGCTGCCCTTGGACGATCGTACCTATGCGGATATCGTAGACCAGTCGCGTCGGATGATTCCGAAACGCGTACCGGAATGGACGGATGAGAACGCTCATGATCCGGGCATTACGTTTCTGGAGCTGTTCGCATGGCTTACCGAAATGCAGCGCTACTATATTAGCAGAGTGCCGGACAAAAGCCGCATTAAGTTTTTGGATTTGCTTGGCGTTTCTCCCCGTGATGCAGCCGCTGCTGCAGCTGAGATTTGTTTTGACGGCATTTCGCGTAAAACGGTTATTCCGCGCGGCACCAAGCTGCTGGCTGAGGATCAAATATTTGAGACCGCCGCGACTTTAAGACTCGTACCGCTCAAGCTGGATCGGATCATTAGCCGTACGGAGCTTGAAGCCAATGACGTGACTGCCTCCAACGAACAGCGGAATGTAGCGTTTTATCCGTTCGGCAAGGAGGCCGTCGAAGGCTCAAGAATGTATGTTTCGTTTGACCGGGATTTGGAGCCGTCTGAGCTCGTTACATTCAGCGTCAAGCTAAGCGGAAGCAAGACCGCCCGTATTGAGGACGAAGAGTCTTTGGCCTCTCACATGAAGATGGAACCGCTGGACTTAGCAGGAATAACGCCGTCGGCGAGGCTCTCCTGGAAAGCTTACGTGCTTGATGAACAAAGCGGTACAGCTAGCTGGCTGCCGCTGGAGGTTGTCGAGGATGGAACGCTGCATTTGACGGTAAGCGGTCAAATTACGTTCCGCAATAAAGCGAGAATGCTGCCGATTACCGTCCATCCGGCCAATGACCGGTTCCGGTACTGGATCTGCTGCACGATCGAAGAAGGCGGCTATGAGCTGCCGCCGCGAATTGCCGGCTTAAGGCTGCATACCGTAAATGCGGTGCAAAAGGATACGCTCTGCGAAAGCATGGTGTACCGGATTTCGGCGGCATCCGAAGCGGAAATCCGGGTGTCCAGCTATTTAGCGCTGCATGGTCATATTCATCTGCAAGTGCAGCAGACGAGCGGCGGTTGGATTGATGTTGATCCCGTCCATGTATCTCCTAATGATCCGCTCACCTATAATGTCATCAAAGATTTGGAGGCTGGTGAAACGGTCATACGTCTCTTCTCTGGTGAGAGCGTGCAGCATTTGGAATCGGAAGCGTCCTTCCGTGTAATTGCAAGCGCACCGGACTTCGAAGCGCAACGGTATATCGGACGGAGCAACGGCTTGCCCAGCCAGCAGTTTGAACTGTATGAGCTTCCGTGCGTTCGGAAGGATGCGATTGCCCTCCAGGTTGCTGTGGTAGACGAGAACGGCATGACGGTCTGGCAGGATTGGACAAGAGTGGACGATTTCGACCGCTCTAAGCCGGAAGACCGCCATTTTCTGTACGATCCGGTGAAGAGGCTCATCACCTTCGGCAACAATGAGCAAGGTGCGATTCCTCCGCTCAGTTTGGAAGACAATATTGCGCTGATCGGCTGTGAGCTTGGCGGAGGAGAGCGCGGCAATGTGAAGCCTGGGCTTATCTCAGAATGGGTTCATGAGGAGCACAGGCCGGCTGGCGTATTCGTCTCGAATCCCGATTATGCGTCTGGCGGCCGCGAGGCAGAGCTGCTTCCAGAGACGCTTCAGCGGGCGCAGTCCGAGCTGAAGAAGACGTTTCGCGCCGTTACAGACGAAGACTACGAGACGATTGTAAAGGCTGCGCCGGGCGTTGACGTGGCGAGGGTGCATGCCATTCCGCTGTTCAAGCCCGGTCTGGCCGATTATCCGCGCGAGAAGGCACCGGGGCAGGTGTCGGTAGTAGTAGTTCCGAATAGCTTCAGCCGGACGCCACAGCCCAGCAGCGGTTTTTTGCAAACGGTGAAGCGGCATCTGGACAGCCGGAGGCTTGTTACGGCGGAGGTGCATGTGATTCCGCCAGTATATATCAAAGTGACGGTGCATGCCGTTGTTGTCGTTGAGCCGCAATTTATAGACGAGGGCAGGGCAATCACTGCAGCGCTTCGAGAGCTGCTGCGGCCGCTGGATGGAACCGGCGAGGGAGCCGGGAAGGGCTGGGCGTTTGGCAGGCCGGTCTACAAAGGGGATATTTACAATGCCCTGAGCGGACGGAATGGCGTCGTCTTTATTCAGGATTTATGGCTGGATGCTGACGGGGCGCATGTGAAGAAAAGCAAAGGCGGGGACATCATTTTACCGCCGCATGGCTTGATTTATTCCGGCGAGCATGAGATTGAGCTCGTAAGCCGGCTGCATTTATAGACAAGGGCTGGAGAATAAGGCATAAGCCGGCCAGGTAAGGGAGGGGAATAGCCTGAACGGAGAACGATTTTTCTCGCTCAATCGCGAAGAGGACTGGCAGCGCGCCACCGCCTTCAATCTAGAGTGGAACCGGTCCGGATTCGGTATATGCCGCGACAATAAGTATGGGATTCACGCTGTGCTGCAGTTGGAGGAATTGAACGGTACCGCACGCGTGAAGGAGCTGGCTCTCGGTCAGCATGACCGCTTATATATGCTGGATGAGCGGGCTGATCTATGGATTTACGATCGCCGCAATCTGGAGCATAAGCGATTGTTCTCGCAAGGCCACGGCCTGTTCACGGCGAATGCCCGAATTGCCGCGGCCGGCGAGCTGCTCTTCATAGCGGATTCAGACAGTGAACGAACATTGTCATGCTACAACGTCGGGAACGGCCAGACACTATGGTCCCGGACAGGCACGGTTGACGGCATGCCGTTAATACCGCTCGCTGTCATTGCGGATGACAGCAGCCTCTATGTGCTGACCCCGCTAGAAGTGGATGAGGGTAGTGATGAGCCTGCTGTTCCGGAAGGCGGCAAGCTGGGCATTATGCAGTTCTCGCTGTCCGGCGCGCTGATGGCTGCATGGAGCGACCCTGCGTTTAATCAGCGAATTCGCGCGAAGCTGCGGCATTTGCATCGTACTTATTTTTTATCCGTATCACCGTATCAGGGCTTATACATATTCGATACGCTTTTTGCCAAGCTGTTTTCATTCCGGCATGACGGGAAGCTTGATGTTAGGTTGGAGTTTCCGCGAATGCCCTATGCGGGGCTTTGCTTGGATACGAGAGACGTACTCTATATCGGCGATTCTCGTGAAATCGACCGCGAGAGCGAGGATGACCGCTTTATTATTCAAGCGAAGTCTGACGGCGATCTCATCGGGCGGATTACGGGCTTTCGCGGCAAGGCGGATCAATTGCTGACTGACAGCAAAGACCGGATGTATATTTTGAACAGCGAGGATTCTACCGTCACGATTCTGAATTTACAGCCGCAGACGCTCGTTATGGAACAGACCGGGGTGCCTGAAGGCGTGTGGTTCTCTCGTGCTTTCGACAGTACGGAGGTCGATACGGTCTGGCATAAAATGACGCTTGATGCATTCATTCCCGAAGGCACGCAGCTTCGCGTCTCCTACTTCAGCTTGAACGAGGATAGCTGTATTCTAAACGGGACTTACTGTAACGTTGATGACTGGATCTCGGATTCCAGCCGATCTTACCGGGAAAGGCTGAACGGTCTGGCGCACCTATGGTCGCGGCCCGTCATTAATCCGAAGGATGCGTTGTTCTTTGGTGCAAAGGGCCGTTATCTCTGGCTCAAAATCGAGTGGCTGGGCACGGAGCGGCATACGCCGTCGCTTCAGCGGCTGCGGGTTCATTTTCCCCGCGAAACGTATTTATCCTATTTGCCTGCCGTCTACCAGGAGGATGAGGCGAGCAAAGATTTTCTGGAACGTTTTTTATCGCTGTTCGGCACGTTGTTCACGGAGATCGAGGATGATATCGCAGGACTTCCGCAATATTTCGATGCGGAGCTGTCCAGCGGAGAGCATTTGCGCTGGCTTGCCTCCTGGATCGGACTGGAGACGGACGATTACTGGACCGACGAGCAAGTGCTCGGCTTTTTGAAAGAAGCTCCTGAGCTGTATAAGTATAGAGGCACGAGGCTTGGCATCGAGAAATCAATCGAGACCTATACGGGGCAAAAGCCGCTGCTGATCGAGCATTTTCAGACGAGGCCAATGCGGGACAACGCAGAGCTGAGGGAGCTGACGGACCGGCTGTACAGCAATGATCCGTATACGTTTACGGTGCTGCTGCGTCCTGAGCAAGCGCCTACGGAGAAGCAGCGGGTCGTGATCGAGCAACTGCTCGAAGAACAAAAGCCGGCGTATACGGAAGCGAAGCTTGTGCTGCTGCAGCCGTGGATGTATCTGGATTTGCACACGTATCTGGGCATCAATACCGTGTTGACCGAGCCGTCCTTGCTCACGCTTGGACCGGATCGGGCCATGCCGAACGATACGCTTATCGTCGATGTGGGCATGGAACGGAGAATGGACGTATATACCCGTCTGGAAATGGATTCGGAGCTGGAATAAACGGGGTTGGCTAGTCAATAGGCAAAAAAGAGGAGAGTGGCGGTAGTGAAGAAATCGAGGTTATATCCGTTTGAGCGAAACCGGTACTTCTACGGCAAGCTGCTGACAGTGCGCGATTTTGAGTCGGAGCAGAAATATGTCAATGACAAAAGAAGGCTGCTTAATCGCCTGCTGTATGGGAGCGGTGTTGTATCCGGGATGCAGGTTGTACCGGTAGACGACAAAACCATTTCCGTTGAAATGGGCGTAGCGATCGATTATATCGGCCGCGAGATCGTTATTCCAGCTCCGGTTACGCTGAAGCTTTCGATGATTGAAGGATTTACGAACAATGAATACAAGAAGAACGTCTACCTCTGCGTCAACTACGATGAGAAGGGGAAAGAGCCGGTTCATTCCGTCGGCAACTCGGCTGTCCGTTCGGATGAAGTGAGCGAATACAACCGGGTGCTGGAATCGTACCGACTGTCGATCGTAGAGGAGGCGCCGGCGCCTTCATCCTTCGAATTTGTCCGTTTGATGGAAAATGTAGCGACGGTCTACCAGGACGACAACGTCCGCATTACGCAGCGGATGCCGAAGTATGTCAATGCGGGTGAAGTGGCAGAAGTGCGGCTCGTTGTGGAGAAAACGCTGCAAACACCGAGAATCGCCTTTGACTTCGAATATGAAGCTAAAGGGTTCATTCCGCTTGGACCGGAAGGAAATAAGGTATCTTTTACAGAAGCCGGAGATGCCAATGAGACGGAATTTGTGCTTGTGTACAATGTAAAAGCGCCGGAGGAAACCGGTGTTGCCGCGCTGCTGCGTATTCCGAGCCAAAAGGCGAAGCTGACGATCGGCGATGAAATCATACCAATTGATGCGAATGCTTCGCATTCCATTGACGTGGTGAAGGAGCCGGTGGCGGAGCGGATTTTGAAGGACTGGCATGAACGGAGTCTGGAGCAGGCGGTAGAAGGCTCGGCGGATCAAAGCATTTGCTTGGCGAAAATCAGTCTCCTCCAAATGGGACCGACCTACATGATTGAGAAGGTCGACCGTGTACCATTCGGAGAGTATATCGAGAACGGTTCGCTGCTGCAGCGGTTGGGCCAGTCCTCGCGCGGCACTGCCTTGCATAAGTTTTTCGCAAGCGCCGAGGCTCATGATTTGGAGTATGATGCGAAGCCGGCGCTGGATGTTACTTATCATCCGGACCGCAATGCATTTGACTTTAAGCTCGGAATTCCCCGTCCGCAGCCGCTTTATGACGAGATCGCAACCGGCACGATGGAAGTGGCGCTGGAGTCGATCGGCAAAACCGGAGGCTTCTTTTTCTCCCGCGGGAAGAAAAACTTTATCTCCGATGAGATGGGCCACGGCTTGGGCGAAGGCCAGGTGACAGTTGTTGTCGGTCTGGAGGAAAATGAATCCTCCCTTGCCGCTGAACGCAGCGGATCGGGCAAACGCGTCTATTACGGGCAAAGCGATGTGTTTAAAGGGACGGAGTTCGAGCCGGATATTCCGAACGTATCGCTGGGTACGATCGTCTACCCGGAAAAGGGAACCTTCCGCATCGGCATGAAGCTGCAAGGCGAAACGGAGTCGACCGCTTCTGTCATTGCGGTTCGCTGGTGGGCGTTCAAAAGCCTGTCCGGTGCTGCGCCAGCTATTGACAGCAGACTGGCCGAAGCAATCGCGCAAGCAGCTGCTGGCCGGGAGTAGT
Organism: Paenibacillus sp. NPDC058174; assembly: GCF_042883865.1. NCBI lineage: Bacteria > Bacillati > Bacillota > Bacilli > Caryophanales > Paenibacillaceae > Paenibacillus > Paenibacillus sp. NPDC058174. The sequence continues at coordinate 2,419,990 of NZ_JBHVUY010000001.1, read as the reverse complement.
TTTAGGCGAGAACTCTTGGTGGTGAAAGATTGTACCCGTGTTTTGAATTTTCTAAAGCAGCTAAAGGTAGTAGAGTATCATTAATTTCATCTCTTAATCTTTTACAGAAGTATGATGGTAGTCTATTATTAGCTTATACCTTTAGCTTCTACAAAAGTAAGGTGACAGGATTTTATTGGATTCCATCTATTGGATAGTTGGATGTCATTAGCTCCCACCTCATTAGTTGAGAGTGAGTGCCGCTTGAGAATTCCCATGTTTTTGATATGCATCGTACCGTACCAGTTTGTTTATATAGTGAAGTTGAAATGTGTAGACGAAGAACGTCTTCTTGCCAGATGGCAGGGAGGCGTTTTTTGTTTTTGAATGTTGAAAGGTTATAAGCTGTTCGGGTCTTTGACGCAAGTTCCGTTGGAAGGCTCTTTCTCGAATCTTCCCGTTTTAAGAGGCGTCGCACTGTCAACGTTTGATTGAGCACCGGATGCCGAGATGGCACCCTGCGAGGGGAGACACGCGCTTGATAGAAATCGACGACAAATTAATAGAATGTCAAGGAAAGAGAGGTTTTTATGGATGAAGGCTGGAAATCGGAGTTTAAAGTGGGAAACAGCAAAGGTATCCTTATTACCATCGTTTGAACAGGCACATGAGGCATTTGTGAAGGAGCATACGAATCGCAGGCAGGGAGAACGGAAGGGGAGGCTCGTGAGAGGCCATCAATATGCGGAGAAGCTGCTGCTGCAAAATGTATGGTGGCCGGTATTTGGAAGTTTTGACAACCTTCATCCGGAGTATGAGGTGCTGGACTGGAACCGGAAATCGCAGTTTCTTGATTTCGCGTACATAACGCCGTTTGGCCAATTTGGACTGGAGTGCGACGGTTATCAAAGTCACATTAAAGATATGGATCGAGAACGATTCAGCTATTCGTTGAACAGAGATACTTTTCTTACCGGACTGGGCTGGAGGATGCTTCATTTCTCATTCGATGATGTGCAGAAACGTCCTGAAGTTTGCCGGATGCTGCTGCAGCATGCTATTGGACCTGCTTTCTTCTATAAAGAAAATGCTGCGAGCATATCGGCAACATCGATTTCATCGCTGCGTATCGAAAGAGAACTGTTGCAGGCCGCTTGGAGACTCGGAGGGGCGATCCGTCCGAAGGAAGCACGGGAGTACCTGGATGTTGATTTTCGCACAGTCCGTAAACATTTACAGACAATGGTGGAGAAAGGCTTGCTTCAACCGGTATCAGAAGGCAAGCAAATTCGGAGCTATGAGGTAATTCCAGGAGCACTAGAACAATTGTTGTTGCAGAGATAGTCGATCGTCGTAAGTGGGGGCTCTACGTTGGACAACGTAGAAGAGAGAAATGGAGCGGAAGTGGACTCTACGTTGGAAAAATCCAATGTAGGAGAGAGAAATAGAGCGGAAATGGACTCTACGTTGGAAAAATCCAACGTAGGAGAGAGAAATGGACCGGAATGAGACTCTACGTTGAAAATATCCAACGTAGGAGAGAGAAATGGAGCGGATTGGGGTTCTACGTTGGAAAAATCCAACGTAGAAGAGAGAAATGGAGTGGAAATGGACTCTACGTTGGAAATATCCAATGTAGGTGAGGGAAATGATGCGGAAATGGACTCTACGTTGGAAAAATCCAACGTAGAAGAGAGAAATGGAGAGGAAATGGGCTCTACGTTGGAAAAATCCAACGTAGGAGAGAGAAATAGAGCGGAAATGGACTCTACGTTGGAAAAATCCAATGTAGGTGAGGGAAATGATGCGAAAATGGACTCTACGTTGGAAAAATCCAACGTGGTGAACAGTGTGGCCTTGTTTAAGAAAACGACATATTACTTTTACAGCAAAAAGATGGGGGTTGATGAATGGTAACTATATTAATAGGTAAATTAGTGATGGCTGCGGTGGAGCTTATAGTGGCTGGTAACAGTAAATGTGAAGATGAGGTGGGGCTGAAGATATATGATGATAAGTGAAGGTGATGGTGGACGGAGATGTAAATAGTAGATGTTTAAAAGCAATGATGATGAGTAGTAGGTATAGCAATAGAAGATAGTAGATAGTAGATAGTAGATAGTAGATAGTAGATAGTAGATAGTAGATAGTTAGGTTAGTTTAATAACTGGTGATGTCAGGTGAACGTTTAGAGTTGGGGCGTGATGGGGGCGTAGGGGATGAGTTAAGTAACTAAATAAAAGCAAACGAACTCCTGCAAGTGCATGATGGCGGGAGTTCGTTTGCTCTATTGCTATTTCGGTGTGATATAGCTGATATTGAGCCGAACTGGTTTTTTGTTGCTGTAGGTGAAAGTTAGGAGAGCATTGCCCGATTTGTAAATGATATTTGACTTGCCGTTATCCAACTTCTCGGTAATGGAAGCTGCTTTGGCTGTTTGCAGCCGTTGAAGCGTCTGTTGGATAATGGTACTGTTCCATGTATTTAATTCACTCACATAGTATGCTTCCGGATTATCCGGATCTGCTTCAAGCAGGAACGATAACTGACTGCTCGCGTAAGTTAGATTTAATGGCTTGGGTGGAAGGCCTTCAAGTTCAAGCTCCTCGCCAGAAACTCCACTTCCGGAGTTTCCGCCATTGCCGCTGGCTTTTGGGCTATTGCTACCGTTAGTGCCATTGCCGCTGATATTCGAGCTGCTGCTTCCGCCAGCGCCATTACCGCTGGTATTTGTGCTATTGTTGCCGCCAGCGCCATTACCGCTGGTATTTGTGCTACTGCTGCTACCAGCGCCATTACCGCTGGTATTTGTGCTATTGTTGCCGCCAGCGCCATTACCGCTGGTATTCGAGCTATTGCTTCCGCCCGTGCCATTAGCGCTGATATTCGAGCTATTGCTTCCGCCAGCGCCATTGCCGTTGGTATTCGAGCTATTGCTGCTGCCAGCGCCGTTGCCGCTAGCATTTGCGCTACTGCTGCCGTTAGCTCCGTTACCACTTGCATTAACACTGCTACTGCTACTAGCCCCGTTGCCGCTGGCACTGGTGCTATTCCCACCAGCACTGCTGCCATTAGCGGCCGCTGTACCTTCGGCTGCTGATGCGCCACTGCCGTCACCACCGCCGCCTGCAGCGCTGCCCTCGCCACTGCCCGCGGCACCGTCCTCGCCGCTCGTGCTGGCGCCGCCATCGGCGCTGCCGCTGCCTGCGCCAGCATCCTCGCCTCCCCCGGCAGCCGCGCCCCCGTCTGGGGCTGGCGCTTCAGGAACAACAGGCGCATCCGGCGCGCCTAGCATTTCTTGCAGCTTCGCGAGAGGCAAGTTGACGAAGCCTTCTATGAAGGAGAAGCCGCCCTTGAAAAAGCCTTTATATAGAGTGACGCCATCCGCGTCAAACAAAACTCCGATGCCTTCGTACTTGCCGTTAACAAATTTGCCGGCATAGACGGGTGCGCCGTTTGCGCCAAAAGCTTGTCCATCGCCGTTCATTTGCCCGGCCGCGAATGCGCCGGTGTAGACAAGGCTGCCGCTTTCGTTAAACAAGCTGCCGGCCCCATGGTACTGACCTTGCAAAAACGCGCCTTCGTACTGGACAACGCCGGAAGCGAAATATTGCTTGCCCGCCCCGCCCAGCTTGCCGTCTTGAAAAACGCCCTCGTACAGCAGCTTGCCGCTATCGCCGTAGAGCTTACCTGCCCCCGCATAACGGCCTTCGCTGAACGTGCCTTCGTAAACTAGGCCGCCGCTGCCGTTGTAGAGCTTCCCCTCGCCAGTCCGCTGTCCTTTCACGAACGCTCCGGCGTAAACGATACTGCCATCCTGCCGGTATTCTGTCCCGGCCCCTTCGTATAGACCGTAGGCAAACTGGCCTACATATTTCGGCTTACCGTCCGGATCGAACAGCGTCCCTGCACCTGCGTATTGATCAGCGGCAAATTCGCCGCGGTACAGCAGCTTGCCGTTCTCGTCATAATGCTCGCCGGAGCCGGCTCTCAATCCCTTCGCGAAATCCCCTTGATACAGCAGCTTCCCGTCCGGATAAAAGAGCTTGCCTGCGCCTTCGTACAGGCCGTTCACCAACTGTCCGTCATATATGACGTTGCCATCGGCATCCTTAACGGCGGCTGTGCCGGTGAAGCCTTTTGCTGCCGCAGCAGATGCCGACAACTCTGGCGTGCGGCCAAACCATTTGTTAATGAATGCAGGCGGGTTAATAAATCCGAAGTAGGTTATGATGAGCGCGATAACGATGATAAGCGCCACCATTTTTTTGGCAATGTAATAGCTGCCGAGCTTTAAATAATTATCCAAAGAGCGAAGTGGTCCGAATAAGGCGGTAACAAGGAATCTCCGCAGCCACCCCAGCAGTCTCTTGGGCAATGTTTTTGCGCGCTTGAGAGGGGTGATGATCATCCGTTTAATTGGTTTGAATATTGGCTTTAGCAGTTGTTCGACCATTTAGGGCACCTGTATCGTAACTTGGCCAGGATTAACGATCTGTATGACGCCGCCCCAGTTGCACATGCATTTGGAGCTGTTGTTAAGAGCGGGCATATTGGCGACAAGAACCGTCGGCGTGCCCGGCACCCAAGGTGCGGCTGTCACAGGCACGCAGGGCTGAGGAGTCAGTGCGCCCAAAGCGGCAGCTGTTGCGGCAGCCACCATAGGGTTGGCCATGGAAGTACACATTCCGAATGGGAGAATGTTGACCATCGGTTTGTTGTCCATAATGTTGGCAATCGGCGTAGTCGTTATGACGCCATTGGCCGGTAGAACGTTCAAAGTGCCGGGGGCAGCGCCAAACGAACATTGCAAAGAGGCTCCGCCGCATACTAGTTGACCCATAGTTAACCCTTTCCGTGCGAAGCGGCAACGAGCCTGCTTCTACCATTTTCTTCTACTATTCATACTACTATATGGGAGGAAGCGCTTCAACAAAAACCTACGTAATTCGACCCTATTCTATGGAAAAGAAACAAGGAAATTGATGCCAAATCACGGCACTTGTAGTACTATGGAATTAATTGATAGTCCGGTAAAAGCAAATAGGGAAAAATGAAAGTGATGGTGTCCATGAGAAGGTCAACGTGGAGTATAGCATTGCTGCTTGTTGCTGCCATAGGTTTGGGATTATGGCTTTATCCGAATGCGAATCGGCTGATGTCGCTGCCCACGGATAATAAGAAGGCGCTTACGTATTTATCCCGGCTGGCTCCCGGTCCGGAAGGCGGACTAGTGACCATTGGCGACTCCCGCCAGGAAATCATTCGGATGGATGAGAACGGCATGCTGGAGGAACGGATCCGGCAGCATCCCAATGACGGCGGCAGGCATGATTTCACGGATGTTGCCGCAGCGCCGGACGGGACCATCTTTGCGCTGGATACCGTCTTGGACAAGTACGGGCTGTACGTTCAAGAGGAAAGAATTGTCCGCTATGCTCCGGATAATCAGGAGGGTCAGATTCTGTACACCTTGAAGGGTGACGGCACGAATAAAAGGGTCGGTCAAATTCAAGGATTTCAGCTTCAGGATCAATCGCTCTATTTCTATTTTGACAAAGAGCAAGAAATTGTACTCAATCGCTTGAACCTGCAGGAGAGCGGCGGCCAGCCTGTAGAAGCATTCCGGTTTAAAGTGCCTGATGACCGGTACCTTTCAGAGATTGTAGGCTATGAACCCGGCAGAATCTTCTATGCGACGAAACGCGGTGCGATTTTCCGGGTGGGAGCAGACGGCGCCAGCACGATGGCCTATCCGCTGGAAGGGATGAACCGCACGCGAACCAACTTTCCCGAAGCACTGCAATTGCACTCTGACGGCAGATTGTACTTCATCGACAGGCTTGTTAACTCCGTTACCAGTATGAAAGCCGATGATTCGAGCGGTCTGCGTGTCGATCTTAGCGAAAAGCTGCTACAAAGCCAGGCGGCCGGAGCTGAGAGTATCGAAATTATGGATTTTTCGGTTGGCTCAGGCGGAAAGCTCCATATTGCCCTGGACGACCGCGTGCTGAATTTGAATATGAAGGAAGCGGGCAATTCCGCCATTATCAGTGTCTCATACGACCGGGAGACGGTGCTGCTGGGCTGGCTGGCCTGGCTTGCTGCAGCGGCTTTGCTGGCCGTTGTCATTACGATGCTGCGGCTCGTCTATGTTCATTTGCTGAACCGCAGAATATCGCTTTTCGTCAAGCAGGTCGTGATGCTGGTTCCGATCGTGACAATCTCGATGGTGCTGTTGTGCAACTTCGTCTATAACAGCTTTTCCAGCCGGATGGAGGATGAAATGCAGCGTCAGCTGTCCCTTCTTGCACGCAACGGACAAAACATCATCAATGGAGATCAGTTGAACAAGCTGACTTCCCCTAGAGATTACAGAAGCCCGAACTACACTGACATTTATAATAAAATGACCTTTCTGTTTGAGAGCGAGGACGATGCCAACCGGAAAGGGCTGTACAGCACCCTCTATAAATATGAGAACGGCGGGCTCTTCATCATGATGGACGACGACGACGGCGTCAATATGTACAAGCCTTTCCCGCTCAGCGAGGACAATAAGCGGGTGATTGACAAGGGCGAGGTACTGACCGGGAAATGGGAGGACGCTACCGGCAAGTGGCTGTATGCGATTGGTCCCATCTATGATTCATCGGGAAAAGTAGTGGGCATCTACGAGACCGGCCGTGATCTGAATGTGCTCTATCAGTCCAATCAAACCATTTATTCAAGCATCGTTATCAATATCGGTATTATCAGCCTTGTGCTTATTGCATTTGTTACAGGCACTACCTATTTTATGCTCTCGTCGCTGCGCAAGCTGCGCAGAAGCGTTATGGATATGGCTAATGGCAATTGGAATGTTGAGGTTCATATCCGGTCCAAAGACGAGGTAGGCGACCTTGGCGAACAATTCAATCTGATGGCCAAGCATATCCGCAATTATATTAAAGATGTAACTTCGTTCAGCGAAGCGTCGCACCGGTTCGTACCGCAGCAGTTTTTCAAATATTTGGGCAAAAAAGGGATACTCGACATTCACCTTGGCGACCAGGTTCAGCAGAATATGACCGTCATGGTTGCGAATATCCGTTCGTTCCACGAGTTGTCCAAACAGCTGTCGCCGAAGCAAAACTTTGACTTCATGAATACGTTCCTGAAACGGTTCAGTCCGTTCGTCCGCAAGGAGGAAGGGCTGATCAGCAAATATTTGGGAGCGGGCTTTATGGCGCTGTTTCCAGCGCATTCGGATGATGCCCTTCGTGCAGCTGTTGCAATCCGCAGGGATCTCGCCGCATATAACGAGCAGCTGCGCCAATCCGGCTACAAGGCTGTTGATCTGGGCATGGCGCTGCATAAGGGGCCGCTCATGCTCGGCATCGTCGGAGAAGAGCAGCGGATGGAAGGCAATATTATCTCTGATGACGTCAATATGACCGCAACGCTTGAAAAAATCTCGGATACGATGGGCTCGCCGATCCTAGCGACTAGAACGTTTTTCGGGCAGCTGCGTTCGCCGGAGCGGTTCCGGCATCGTTCGCTGGGCCGTATCCGGATTGACGGCAAGGACGAGCCGATCGAATTGATAGACGTTTATGAAGGCGATTCCGATGCGATCAGGCTGTTGAAAGACCGTACGAAGCCGCTATTCGAGAAAGGCATCCTGCTTTGTCAGGAAGGGCGGTTTTTGGACGCACGGGAGACGTTTATTGAAGTGATCAAGCAGAACCGGTCCGATAAGGCGGCCAAGCTGTATTTCTATCTTTGCGACGAATATTACCAGAAAGGCTCGACAGAGGGCTGGAATGGCACGCTTGCCGTATAAGACGAATGTATTCGTATGTTCTGGAAAGCTGTGAAGGAGTGGGGATTATGCTGGTAGGGCAATTTCGGATTGAGAAGCTGGCAAGGGCAGAGGATGCAGAGCGGCTTATTCATTTTCTGCTTTCGGATCAGTCGTTCGACGACACACGCTATACGCCGGGGGAATTAACCCATTTCCAGCAGCTCCCTTCCCGCGCTTTAGCCGAGGAAATTGTGCTCTGGTACGCCGTCGATGAAGCAGGGCAAATTATTGCGATCAACAGTATTGCGGAAAATGAGCAGCAAACAGGCGGCTACAGCTGGGACTATATTGTTGTTCACCGTGAGTACCGCAAAACGGGCGTAGCTTCAGCGCTGATTGCCGAAATGTTCGCTTATCTGCAGCTCATTCACTCTCGTTATATCATCACTTATACTTGCGATTTGCCGGAATACCTGCCGATAAGAAGATTGTTCGAACGAAACGGCTTCAGCCTGGTAGGCCGCTGCCCGGATTATTATTTTGACGGCGAGGACCGGTTAATCTACTATCGGAAACTACTATACAGCGCTTAGCCGTTCAGCCGCAGATACGGGCTTAATGAGTGTGCGAAACGGATGGATAGCCTATGAATATGGAACGAATGTTAGGCGCAATAGGCGCCCGTGCCGAGGATCAGCGCAAGCTGATCTTGATGGCACCTGTTTTTTTTATATGCGGCATTGCCGAAATGCTCAATTACAACGGCTTCATGACGCTGTTCAATCAACGGCTTGGCAGCGAGTATTTGCCTTACGTTTATGCAGCGGAAGCGGTTATTTTACCGCTTGAGGCCTGGCTGTTGTCCTGGCTTGCGGGAAGGCTGCCAAAGCCGCAGCTGATGCGGGTCATGTATGGAATAATGCTGGGCATCGTGGCGTTCAATGCGCTCGTGCTGCTGACGCTGAAGCTTGCCGGTGTAGAGCTGTTATGGTACTACCCTGTGCTGTTCATCTTCTCTAACTTTGTCGTCAGGCAGCAGACGATTTTATTGTGGAGCCTCGCTGTTGATACTTGCCAGACGCAGCAGGCCAAACGGCTGATGCCGATATTTGTCGGGGCTGCAACGTTAGGCGGCGTGGCGGCCGGCTTGCTAGCCCAAGCGATCAGCATCGGCTTTGGTCCGGAGACGATCTATGCGGTCGGTGCTGTTCTTCTTCTGCTCGCTTGGCGTAATTATAATCAGGTGGTTGGAAAATATCTGGTGCCGCTGTCGTTAAAAGCGGAAGCTTTCCGTGAGGAGGCTCCGGCGCTTACGACAGGAGCTGTGTTCCGTCATGCGCTCCGGTCGCCGTTTTTGCTTACGGTCATTTTGCTGATGACGTTCATGCCGGCGCTTTATTTTTTAATGGAATATCAGTTCCTGAACGTAACGAGAATTTCTTATCCTAGCGAACAAGAGTTTAGCCGTTATTTCGGGATGATTACAATGGTGCTGTTCATACTTGCTTTCCTGTTGCAGACTGTATCGGGCAAACTGATGGCGAAGCTTGGCGCAAGCCAAATGCTGACAGCAATTTCCGCAATTTATGTACTGTCATTTGCTGGTGCGGTTATGCTTATTGGCTCATCTGCTGCACTGCCTATCATTTCTGCGGGCTATATGCTGCTCTATCTGTTGCTCTATTATTCGGCGGAGCCGTCCTATCAGATTTTCTTCAAAACCTTCCCGCTGGCTCAGCGGGACAGCTACCGCTACGCGGCTCAGGGCATCGCCGCATCAGCCGGTATTATGGCGGGCGCTGCTCTGCAATTTCTTCATTCCGGGCTGGGAATGTCATGGACGCTGCTCTCGCTTGTCGGCTTATGCGGCTCGGTACTGCTGCTTGCCTTGGCCTGGATCGGACGCAAATATTATATGCGCGAGCTGGTAAGCAGCGTACAGTCGGCTGGTGAGCTTGATCTGACGGAGCAGTTCGAGGAACTTGTTCGCAATCCGGCTGCAATGGCGAGAATAGGCGGCATGCTGAAGGAAGAGAATGATCCGGCCAAGGAAATTGCCCTTCAAATTATAGGCCGTCTGCAAAATCCGAAAGATCTGCCCGAACTGCTGAAGCTGATTGAAGATCCGAGTCCCCGGATTCGGGTGGCGGCGGTGCGTGCGATGAATTTGGAGCAGGCTGATTTAACAGCTATGGTGAAGATCGCGGCTTTTCTGGAGGACCCTGACGATGAATTGCGTGCGGAGGGCGTCCGGCAGATCGGCCGGATGAAGCATATGGAGCATCAGGCTTTATACTTTTTGCGGCAGAAGCTGCTTGACCGTCATCCCGCCGTTGTGGCGGAAGCGGTGAAGGCGATGTATTCCTTCAATAACGCGCCAAGCTTTGAGGCATGCGCTGAAGTGATTCACCGTATTTTGCAGGAAGGCGGACAAGCTTCTGTCTATATTTGCCGGGTTGTCGCGGAGCTGAAGCTCAAGTCTTTCATCCCTGAGGTTGAAAAGCTCGTACATGATCAGCATCCCGCCGCCCGCGTTGCGGCCATTGCTTGCCTCGGCGAGCTGGGCGAGGACGGTTTGCTGCCGGAACTGCTTCAGGGCTTGCCAACAATGGACCAGGAAATGACCCGGACGGTATTCCATTACTTCGTTCAGATTGGAGAGAGGGCAGCTGCTCCGCTGCTTGACAGCCTGGATGGCGCACATCCGAAGCGCTGGACGATTGCGATTCAGGCACTGGCAAAGCTGCTTCCTGAGGACGAAATTCGCTCCCGGCTTATTGAATCCGCATTATTGCGGCTCGCTCACTTGGAAGATGCCGCTGGATATGGCGCTGCATTTGCTGCCATGGGACGGGAGGATATGGCTGAGTTGGCGGGCCTGAGGCTGCAAGAAGTTCGTCATTTTTACATCGACGGGGTATGGTCGGTGCTTGGCGCCTTGGCAGATGATCAGGTGGTGGATGCTGTCCGCAAAGCGGCTGGCGACCCCGATGAGGAAATTCGCAGCAACGGCTGGGAAGTGCTTGCCGAAGGTGTCGGCGATCGCAGATTGTCACAGCGGCTGCTCCTTGTACTGGAGCGGGAGGATTCTCCCGGACTGAAAGATCGTCTGCCTGAGGCTGGTGCCGAGAGTGTAATGGAGCAGGCGCTCGCGGAATCGGATGACTGGTGGCGGGAGATGGCTATTGTAGCCCAACAAGGGAAGGGTGAGGACATGTCGCAGGAACAGGCAATGGGACGACTAAATAAAGTGGTGTTTTTGCGGCAGGTCCGTTATTTTGCCGATTTATCGCTGGAGGAGCTCGGGTTAATCGCAACCATTGCGAAAGAGAGCGTCTGGGCGGATGATGCCAAGCTGCTGGAGCGGGGAACGCCAAATACGGCAATGTATGTCATCGTCGAAGGCAATGTTGAATTGACCAGCATTTCCGCTGCCGGCTGGGAAGGCACGATTGGCGTGCTTGGCTCCGGCGATGTATGCGGGGAAACATCGGCTCTCGATGGTACGCCGTCGTCGGTATCCGCGCAGTCTCTGCTTGGCGAAGTGCGTGTATTGGAGCTTGATGGCGACGATATGGCGCGTCTGATCCGCCTGTATCCGGAGATTGGAATGGGGCTGCTGCGGGCGTCCTTTGCCAGAATTCGCCTGTTGGAAGAGATGATGATGCGAATTGATTCCTAGCAGCCTTTCGAAGTTGCAACCGTTGCAGAAATTGCATATAATAGAGACTAATGTTTGATAACTGATCCATAAGCTTGAAAGCCGAGATGGAGACAAGTAAGCAGCGCTGCCGCACAGGGAGAAGACGCCGTAGATTGAGAGCGTCTTTACGAGATCAGACTGACGAAATTCACTCCGGAGCAGACGCCTGAACCGCATGCATCATACACATGCGCGAGTAGGGAATGTCCGGTTCCCGCCGTTATGGGAATGAGGGATTGCAGCAAGGCGGCCGTATTGCGCCGGCAGCAGTCCAAATTAGGGTGGTACCACGGTTCTTTCGTCCCTTGCGGGGAGAAAGGGCCTTTTTTTGTTTGTCCCAAACGAGAGATGGTAAAAACGGAGGCGAATGTTGATGAAAGAGAAATTGGAAGCTTTGCGCGTCGAGGCGCTGCAGGAGCTGCAGCAGGTTGACAGCCCGCAGCTGCTGAATGATTTGCGAGTGAAATATTTGGGCAAAAAGGGCGCTTTAACGGAAATTCTCCGCGGCATGGGCGGTTTGAGCGCCGAAGAACGTCCGGTCATCGGCCAAGTCGGCAATGAAGTCCGGGCAGCGATTGAAGCTGTTATCGAAGAGAAACAAACGGCATTCCTCCAGGCGGAGACGGAAAATCGTCTGCGTGCAGAGACGATCGATGTGACGCTGCCGGGTAAGGCGCTGCCAACTGGCTCGGTTCACCCTTTGAACAAAGTGGCACAGGAGATCGAGGATATTTTCGTAGGCCTCGGTTATACGATTGCGGAAGGTCCTGAGGTAGAAACTGATTATTTCAACTTCGAGGCGCTTAACCTGCCGAAAAACCATCCGGCCCGCGATATGCAGGATTCGTTCTACATTACAGACGATATCCTGATGCGTACGCATACGTCTCCGGTACAAGTGAGAACGATGCAGCAAATGAACGGCAAACCGGTTAAAGTTATTTGCCCTGGCAAAGTGTATCGCAGAGATGACGACGACGCGACGCATTCCTTCCAGTTCAATCAAATTGAAGGGCTCGTAATCGGCGAAAACATCCGGATGAGCGATTTGAAAGGCACGCTGCTGCAATTCGTACAGCAAATGTACGGCTCGCAGGCGGAAATCCGTCTTCGTCCGAGCTTCTTCCCGTTCACAGAGCCTAGCGCTGAGGTTGACGTGACTTGCGTACAATGCGGCGGACATGGCTGCCGGATGTGCAAGCACACGGGCTGGCTGGAAATCTTGGGCAGCGGCATGGTGCATCCGCGCGTGCTGGAAATGGGCGGCTATGATCCGGCCAAATACAGCGGCTTTGCATTCGGTATGGGCGTAGAACGGATTGCATTGCTCAAATACGGCATTGACGATATCCGTCATTTCTACACGAACGATATGCGCTTCTTAAGTCAATTTGCGAAAATGTAACGGAAGGAAGGGGAGATCAAGCGATGAAAGTATCCTATAAATGGTTGAATGAATATGTCGATCTGTCCGGCTTCACGGCTGAGGAGCTGGCTGAGAAAATGACGCGCGGAGGCATCGAAATTGATAGCGTGGAGTCCCGTGACAAAGGAGTAACCGGTGTCGTAGTCGGTTATGTGACATCCCGCGAGAAGCATCCGGATGCAGATAAGCTGAACGTTTGTAAAGTGGACGTAGGCACCGGCGAAGAGCTGCAAATCGTCTGCGGAGCGAAAAATGTTGAGGCTGGCCAGCGCGTTCCGGTAGCGACAATCGGCGCTGTGCTTCCTGGCGATTTCCGCATCAAACGTGCGAAGCTGCGCGGCGTGGAGTCGCAGGGCATGATCTGCTCCGCGAAGGAGCTCGGCCTGAATGACAAGCTGCTGCCGAAGGAGCAGCAGGAGGGCATTCTCGTGCTGCCTGAATCGACGCCGATCGGAACGCCGATCGCCGACGTGCTTGGCATTCATGATGAAGTGCTTGAGCTTGACCTGACGCCAAACCGCTCGGATTGCTTGAGCATGCTGGGCGTTGCTTACGAAATCGGCGCACTGACAGGACGTCCTGTCAAGCTGCCTGAAAATACGATTAACCATACGCCGGAGCGTACGGACAGCCATGTTTCCGTAGCGGTCAGCGCGCCTGACTACTGCTCACATTACAGCGCCCGTTATATTAAGGGAGTGAAGATCGGTCCTTCGCCGCTTTGGCTGCAAAACCGCCTGATCGCAGCCGGCATTCGCCCGATCAGCAACGTCGTTGACGTGACGAACTTCGTTATGCTGGAATATGGACAACCGCTTCATGCCTTTGATGCGGATGCCGTGCAAAGCGGGAAAATCGAAGTGCGTTTTGCCAAAGAAGGCGAAACGCTTGTAACGCTTGACGATCAGGAGCGCAAGCTGGAGCCGCATATGCTGGTCATTACTGATGGAGTGAAGCCGATCGGCCTTGCAGGCGTAATGGGCGGAGCGAATTCGGAAGTGAACGAGAGCACCGTTAATATTTTGCTGGAGTCGGCTAAATTCGACGGCGGCACAATTCGCAAAACGTCGCGCCAATTAGGGCTGCGTTCGGAGTCGAGCATCCGCTTTGAGAAGGAAGTGGATCCTGCCCGCGTCATTCCTGCATTGGACCGCGCAGCGGCGCTGATCGCTGAGCTTGCTGACGGCCTTGTAACAGAGGGCATTGTCGAGGTTGCAGCGGCTAAAGCTGAACCGGCACAAATCGGCATTTCGCTGGGCAAAATTAACGGCTATCTGGGAACGGAGCTTTCGAAGCTGGAGGTTCAGACGATTTTCGAGCGTTTGAATTTCGGTTACAGCCTGGGCGATGAAGGCAAGTTTAACGTTCAGGTGCCTACGCGCCGCGGCGACATTACGCGCGACGTTGATTTGATTGAAGAAGTTGCCCGTCTGTACGGCTATGAAAATATCCCGACGACGCCGATTCATGGCGATGTAACGCCGGGAGCCTTGACGAAGCCGCAGGCAATCCGCCGTGATTTGCGCCGGAGATTAACTGACGCTGGCCTCCATGAAGTGATCAGCTATTCATTCACTTCTCCAGAGCGCACAGCGCTGTTCCCTGCTTTGTCGGGCGAAGGACAGAAGCCGGTGAAGCTGGCGATGCCGATGAGCGAGGACCTCAGCGTGCTGCGCACGACGCTGGTTGCCCAGCTTCTTGAGACGGCCGTCTACAACCGCAACCGGAAAAACGAATCGGTATCGGTATTCGAAATCGGCAGCGTGTTCCACACCGATGAAGAAGTATTGACGCGCTTGCCGCAAGAGAAGCACCGTTTCGCTGCCCTGCTGACGGGCAGCCGGACAGAGGCGCAGTGGAACCGCAAAGCGGAGCCGGTTGATTTCTATGATGCCAAGGGCGTCCTCGAGACGTTGTTCCAAGTGCTCGGACTGACCTCGAAAGTGCGTTACGAGGCTGCACAGCCGGAGCACTTCCATCCGGGCCGCACAGCAGCAGTCGTGCTGGAAACAGCAAGAGGCGCACAAACGATCGGCTACGTTGGTCAACTGCACCCTGCACTTCAGCATGATAGCGACCTGGCTGACACCTATGTGCTGGAAATCGGGCTTGATGAGCTTTATGAGCAGGCTGAGTTCGATATCGAATACAAAGCGCTGCCGCGTTATCCGGCTATGCAGCGGGACATTGCGGTCGTGCTGGACCGTTCCGTTCCGGCGGCTGATCTGACCGCTTCGGCATGGGCGACGGCAGGCGAGCTGCTGGAGTCGGTTCGCGTGTTCGACGTATTTACCGGCGAGAAGCTGGGCACGGATAAGAAGAGCGTTGCGCTGTCGCTTGTCTACCGTCACGCTGACCGCACATTGACCGATGAAGAGGTTACGGAGCTTCACGGGAAGGTAGTTGCGGAGCTTGAACAATCTTTTGCCGCAGAATTGAGAAAGTAGGCAGGAAACCTCCAAAGTCGCATCGAAATAGTTCCTTGTGAGCTTTCGATGCGGCTTTTTTCTATAAGTTCGGGCAGGTTTATTACGGGCTGTCCGGCTTTCATCTATGACAAGCGATCAAGAGATAGACTATAGGAGGATTCCTTTATGATGGATGCTGATCAAACCGTCGTAACCGTTGATATATACGGAAACCAATATAAGCTTAAGGGCCATTCCAATATTGAATATATGAGAAGAGTTGCCAGCACCATTGACGATACGATGAAAAAGCTGGCAATAGGCTATCCTCGTCTGGATATGCCGAAGCTGGCCGTGCTGACGGCTGTGCAAATGACTGAGGAGGTGTTCCGGCTTCGCCGCGAGAACGATACGCTTCATGATTCCGAAGCGAAACGTCTTGTTCTGGCTGAGCAGCTGGAGCTTGCGAATCAGCGGACGTCGGGCTTGCAGGAGGAGCTTGCCGCCTTGCGTGAACAAGCGAAGGCAGACCTTGAGGCGCATGAAGCCGAGCATGAAGCGAAGCTGGCTGCCGCTGTTGCAGAAGCGGCGGAAGAGCTCGCGGCAAAGCTGGAGGAAGCTGCGCGCAAGCTGTCTGAACAGCAGGCAGAAGCTGAGGAGCTGCTTGCCGTTCAGGAGGCGCAAGCTGCCGAGACGCTGAAGCGTGAGCAGGCCAAAGCGGCTGAGCTGCTGGCGGCGCAGGAGGCGAAGTCTGCCGCGGCGCTGGAGCAGGAACGGGCAAGAGCAGCGGCTGCATTGGCGAAGGAGCAGTCGGCTGCGGCTGAGCTGCTGGCAGAGCAGGAAGCGAAGTTGGCAGGGAAGCTGGAGCAAGAGCTGGCGAAAGCGGCAGCTGCACTGGCGGAAGAGCAGCTGGCTGCAGCGGAGCTGCTTGCCGAGCAGGAAGCGAAGTCGGCAGAGAAGCTGGAGCAAGAGCTGGCGAAAGCGGCAGCTGCTTTGGCGGAGGAGCAGACGGCTGCAGCTGAGCTGCTTGCCGAGCAGGAAGCGAAGTCGGCAGAGACGCTTGCAGCGCTGGAAGCAAAGTCGGCAGAGAAGCTGGAGCAAGAGCTGGCGAAAGCAGCGGCGGCACTGGAGGAAGAGAAGTCGGCCGCAGCCGCACTGCTTGCCGAGCAGGAAGCGAGGTTAGCAGAGAAGCTGGAGCAAGAGCTGGCGAAAGCTGCCGCGGCATTGGCGGAGGAGCAGACGGCTGCAGCTGAGCTGCTTGCCGAGCAGGAAGCGAAGTCGGCAGAGACGCTTGCAGCGCAGGAAGCAAAGCTGGCAGAGATGGTGAAGCAAGAGCAGACGAAATCGGCGGCGGTACTGGCAGAAGCGAAGTTGGCCGCAGCCGCACTGCTCGCAGAGCAGGAAGCGAAGTCAGCAGAGAAGCTGGAGCAAGAGCTGGCGAAGGCCGCCGCGGCACTGGCGGAGGAGCAGGCTGCTGCTGCGGAGCTGCTTGAGACGCAGGAGGCGGAAGCAAAGGCAGCGCTGGAGCAGGAAAGGTCGGCCGCAGCGGAACTGCTTGCGGAGAAGACTGCGGCAGCAGCGAAGCAGCTTGAGGATGAGCGGGCTAGCGCAGCTGCACGGCTGAAGGCGAGTGCGGAGGAAGCCGAGCAGCAATTGGCTGAGCAGCGGGCTGACGCAGAAGCGCGTTTGGCCGAGCAGCAGACTGCGGCAGAAGAGCTGCTGAATATTCAGCAGAAGGAAGCGGAAGATCGTCTGGCGCAATTGCAATCGGAGCTGGCGTCCTTGCAATCCAATTCGGACGGACGATTAGTTGAAGCAGAACGGCGTCTGGCCGAGCAGCGCAACGAAGCAGAGGAGCAGCTGCTTACTCTGCAATTGCAACTGGAAGAAGAATTGAGTTCGCAACGGGCATCTGCAGAAGAGCAGCTGGCAGCTTTGCGCACCGAGATGGAACAACGTCTTACAGCTCAGCAGGAAGAGTCGCAAGCGCTTCTAGCGGCACGTCAAGCGGAGGCGGAAGCTCAATTGGCCCGCGAGAAAGACGAGCTGTCGGAGCTGCTTGCACTGCAAGAAGCGGAAATGGCTGATCTTCGCGCTAAAGCGAGCGAAGCGGAACAGGCAGCCGCTGCGAAGCTGATTGAGCTGGAGCAAGACTGGAAAAACGATGCCGCTCGTATTGAGGAGCGATACATAGCCGAAGCTGAAGCCAAAGCTGCGGAGCATGCGCAGCTGCTGGAAGAAAGCCGGCTGCAGCTGCAAAGTGAATTTGAACAAAGCAAAGCCAGCTGGCTGGAAGAGAAGTCGCGCTTGCAAGCCTTGGCGGATGAGCTCCAGCAGAGCTGGAGCGCGGAGAAGGCATCATTCGAGCAGCGCATTCAGGCTGCGGACGATCATTTGATGCAGGCGATGGAACAGGAAGAAGCGCTGCGTTCATCCCTGCAGTCACAAGAGCAGCTCGGCTCCGAGCAGGAAAGCATGCTGACAGAGGCGCTTGGCGAAGTGGAAACGCTGACGGAACAGGCAGCTCTTGCGGCAGAACGAGTCCGTCAGCTGGAGCAGCAATTGCAGGAGAAGCAGGAGCTGGAGCTGTCTGCTGCTCAGCAGCAAGAGCAGCTGCAATCGGAGCTTCATGCGCTCAAAGAGCAGTTGGCTGAAGCGGAGATTCAAGCGGAGGAAAGCTTGCGTCAATTCGAGGCGGAACGGAGCGAGCTTGGACGCAGCAATGAAGTGAAGCTTGAAGAGCTCCAAGAACGGTTCGAGGCTGAGGTCAGGAAGCAGTCGGAACGCCGCGAGGAGCTGGAGCTTGAGCAAGCGGAGCAGCTGGTCCAATTGGAGCAGCTGAAGGAACGGCAGCAAGCCGAGCGCCAGCGGTTCGAAGAGCAGACTGGGGAGCTGTCCGCAAGCCATCAGGCCGAGGTTGCAGAACTGGAGCGGCAATTTGCAGAGCTGGGCAAGAAAAGGGAGCTGGAGTTCCAAGAATCGCTTGAGGAACATCTGCTTCAGCATCTGGAGCAATATGATTCGCTTGAACAGCGCCATAAAGAGCTGGAGCGCGAGCTTCAAGCGGAGCTGGACGCCAGCGAGCTGTATGCCGCGCGGCAGCAGCAGCTTGAGAAACAGCTTGTAACGCGTACTCGTGAGACTGAGAGCGTTCTGGAGGAGCAGCAGCTGAGACATACGGAGCAATTGCAAGCACTGCAAGCCGAATTGAAGGAGCTGAAGGCTTCGATCGAGCATGCAGAATCTCGTGAGCTCGAACAGCTGGATGAGCTGGAAGCTTACAAAACCCGTGAGCGTGAGCTGACGGAGCAATTCGAGTTTATCGCAGCCCGGGAGCGGATTGCTGCCCAGCAAATAGAGGCGGCCATTGCGAGGGAGAAGGAATTGGATGACCGGCTTCAGGCCGGAAGACAAGAGCTGGAGCAAGTGAAGCAGACGGCGGAGAAGCTGCAGGCTGCCGAGCAGCAGCGGCTGGAATCTGAGGAGACGCTTCGCAGACAGCTGGAGCAGGCGCTTGCTGAAGCATCCGCTGCATCGCAGCAGCGGGGCACGCAGGACGAGCGTATGGAACTGCTTGAGATCGAGCGTAACGAGGCGCAGGCTGCAGTAGAGCGGCTGCAAGAGGAGCATGACCGGATAGCAGTGCAATTCGACAAGCTGTCGAATGAATATCGAAAGCTTCAAACGGAATACAATGAATGGATTGAACTAATCGAGCAGAGCTGATTGGCATTCATTATTCATTGGGGAAGAGAAGGGGCTGACCGCCGGATCGATACGACCCGGGGCCAGCCCCTTTATCCTTATTAATGCGATCTATCCGTAACTGACGATCGTACCTGTCGGGCCGCCGAGCGGAAGGCTGGCTAATCGAATGAGATCAGGCGTGACGACAGCAGGATCTTTGCCCGTGGCGTGCATTTCGGTACGCAGCGTCCCGGGATTGTACAAGTTGACCAGAATGCCGTATTCATATTCTTCGTCGGCAAGCGTCCGAGTGAGCGATTCCAGCCCGGCTTGGGCAGCGCTGTAAGCGGCAAAGCCGCCGGAGCCGTTCCGCGAATGCGCAGAAGTAATATTGATAATACGTCCGTATTTCGCCGACCGCATCGCCGGGAGAACAGCTTTCGTCAACAGGAAGGGTCCAGTTAAATTGGTAGCGACCTGTGATTGCCATTCTTCTGTCGTTAATTCCAGTACAGTGCCTTGTTCCATGACCGCCGCATTGTTTAGCAGGACATGAACAGCACCCCACTGCCCGATTGTTTGTTGAACGGCCGAATCGATCTGTCTTTCATCGGTGATGTCGGTAGGAATAATTAATGTTTCTTGTCCGGTTTGCTGGAGAATAAGGCCGGCGGTTTCTTCCAGCTTGCTGCGCCTGCGTCCAAGCAAAGCGACGCGTGCTCCTTCTCTTGCAAATGCGAGCGAGGCTGCTCTTCCAAGTCCGCTGCCCGCACCGCTAACGATCGCAACCCGTTTATCGAGTAAGCTCATTAGCCATCCCTCCTGATCTGCTCCAATCGGCAACAATCATACAACTATATCCAGTATATGAAATGATAGCAGAGCGATGAATGCAGGGGAAGAGGAAGGGCCATCAGTCTTTTTTTGGGAAAAGCAAACTTTCGATTATAATTAGCGCATCCTATCCCCTATCCAGTTCATAAAAAAACCTTCTGATATCCGAATACAGAATCGGTTATCAGAAGGCTGTTAGGCACTGGCCTTATTATTCAACGATCAGCTTGGCTGTCATTCTCGCATGCCCGTTGCCGCATGGCACGTTGCAGACGATATTGTATTCACCGGCTTCAAGCGTTACCGCTTTCGTCTTTTTGTTGGCGATCTTTATATTGGTTTTGGCAATATCGATGCCGTGAACGCCGCCATTGGATTCAAGCGTCAAATTAACAGGCTCGCCTGCTTTAATTTTGTATTCCGCTTTATCGAATTCCCAGTTTTTTGCTTTGATAACGACTTCAGGCGCTGCCGTGTTTGGCTCTGATACGCCGCTTGTTGTTGGTTCACTGTTTCCTTTATTGCTTCCGCAAGCTGCAATTACGGCAACCAAGCAAAGCACTGCCGCGAATAAAATCCATTTTTTCAAAACGAGCTCCTCCTTGAAACGGAAATAATTGTTTTTCAAGCTCTATTGTAACCGATTATAAGCTGCTTTGCAGTGACAGCCCGGTGACAATCTTGCCCGGAAAAGAAAAGCCCTCAATCTCCAACAAACGAGATCAAGGGCTGATCTTCTGTGGTACGTGATTCGTTGCAGGTCTAATCGTGATCGCGGCTGCTTCGGCCAGCTTCATACGGCGTACTGACCGGAATGAACAAGTCGATGATCCCGATGACGAGCGCGGCGAGTATGGCGCCAAGCCACGTAACGGTAACGCCGCCGACGATGAATTGTGCGACCCAGATCACGACGGCACTGGCAATAAAGCCAACGATACCGCGGCCAAAAGGGGTAACCTTTTTACCGAAAATTCCTTCGATGATCCAGCCCAGGGCTGCAATAACCAAAGCAAGGAAAAAAGCGCTCCAGAAGCCGCCGACGCTAAACTGGGGAACAATCCACCCGACAACCATCAGTACAAGCGCTGAAACGATAAATCTGACAACATGGCCTAAAAAATTCATGTCCACAACCTCCCAATAATTTGCGCTTGAGGCTTCCGGTCATCTTCCGTCCGGGGCCAGCCCGCGCACTGGTGAAATGGCATTTCGAATTCTTTTGTAGTATGACCATAAATCATTTATCCATGTATGATTCGTGCATCCGCGCCTAGGTTCGGATATAATAAAGTGGCGAGAGGAGTGTTACTTTGGACAGCAAAATTTTATCCACACTTGAATTTCATAAAATTACACATAAATTGGAGCAGCATGCTGCAACTTCGCTTGGCAAAGGTGTCGTCGAACGTCTGCAGCCAAGCTCTGATCTGGAGCTCGTGAAGCTGTCGCTTCAAGCGACGGATGAAGCTTATAAAGCCGACCGTTTGAAAGGGAATGCTCCCTTTGGCGGCATTGTCGACATTAGCGGTCCGCTTCACCGTGCTCGCATTGGCGGAACGCTCAATCCGGAAGAGCTGCTCGATATCGCCTTGACCGCTCGCGGATCCAGACGGGTCAAGAAGCATATTGAAGTGCTTCACGAGGATGACCCGATTCCGCTGCTGCATCAAACCTCGGATGAGCTGACGGAGCACAAGCCGCTTGAGGATGCGATTTTCGACTGTATCGATGATCAGGGCGAAGTGCTGGACAGCGCGAGTACAGAGCTTGCTTCCGTACGCCGCGAGCTGCGCAGCGGAGAGTCGCGGGTTCGAGAGAAGCTGGAGCAGATGATTCGTTCAAGCTCTGTGCAAAAAATGCTGCAGGATGCGATCGTTACGATCCGCAATGACCGTTACGTAATCCCGGTCAAGGCGGAATACCGTTCAAATTTCGGCGGCATCGTCCATGATCAGTCCGGTTCGGGAGCCACACTCTTCATTGAGCCGGAAACGATCGTTGCGATGAACAACAAGCTTAGAGAGCTCAAAGCGAAGGAGCTGCGCGAGATCGAGAAGATTTTGCAAAAGCTTACGGCGCTGGCATCCGACCATGTCGATGATCTGCTGTACAATCTTGAGCTGATCGGCCGTTTGGATTTCGCTTATGCGAAAGCGCGTATGGCGCATGAGATGAAGGCCACGCTGCCTCGAATGAATGACCGCGGCTTCCTGAAGCTGAAGCGCGGCCGTCACCCGCTCATTGCAGCGGATCGTGTCGTTCCGCTGGATGTTGAACTGGGCAACCAGTACACGGCGATTATCGTCACTGGTCCCAATACAGGCGGTAAGACCGTATCCCTGAAGACAATCGGCTTGCTCAGCTTAATGGCAATGTCGGGTCTGTTCGTACCGGCTGAGGACGGAAGCCAGCTTTGCGTGTTTGATGCGATTTATGCCGATATCGGCGATGAGCAAAGCATTGAGCAAAGTCTGAGTACGTTCTCCAGCCATTTAACGAACATTATTCGCATTTTGCAGTCCATGACATCGAAAAGTCTTGTCCTGCTTGATGAGCTTGGCGCGGGTACCGACCCTGCAGAAGGCTCAGCGCTTGCTATCGCTATACTAGAGCATGTGCACCGCAAAGACAGCCGAATTATTGCCACCACGCACTATAGCGAGTTGAAAGCGTATGCCTATAACCGCAAAGGTGTTATTAATGCGAGCATGGAGTTTGACGTTGCGACGTTAAGTCCGACATACCGCTTGCTCGTTGGCGTTCCGGGACGAAGCAATGCATTTGCGATTGCCGAGAGACTGGGGCTGGATAAAAAGATTATCGACCACGCCCGCGGAGAAGTCAGCGAAGAGGATCAGCGGGTTGAGAATATGATCGCATCCCTTGAGGAAAATCGCTTGAGCGCGGAATCCGAGAGGCTGACAGCAGAATCGCTGCGTCAAGAAATGGAGCGCCAGCGCGCCCGTCACGAAGCCGATATGACGAGGTTCGAAGAACAGCGTGACAAGCTGCTGCTGAAAGCACAAGAGGAAGCAGCGGCGGCTGTTGCGAAGGCTAAGAAAGAGGCCGAGCAGATTATTGCCGATTTGCGCAAGCTGGCGCTGGAGGAAGGCGCTTCCGTTAAAGAGCATAAGCTGATCGAGGCCCGCCGCAAGCTGGATGAAGCTGCGCCGGAGCTAGCCAGGAAGAAGAAAGCGGCCGGCGCGGGAACAGGAGGCAAGCCTGCCAAAATCGAGCCGGGCGACGAGGTTACAGTCTACAGCCTGAACCAAAAAGGAACAGTTGTCGATATAAGCGGCTCAGAGGCGACGGTTCAGCTCGGCATTATGAAGATGAAGGTTGCGCTGGACGATTTGGAGCTCATTAAGCAATCCGCCGCAGTCAAGCAGCAGCAGCCGAAGCAAGCCGCCAGCCTGAAGCGGTCCAAGGAGGATCAGGTCCGGATGGAGCTGGACCTGCGGGGCGAAAATTTGGAGGAAGCGATTATCGAGGTTGATCGTTTCCTGGATGAATCGTACTTGGCCGGTATGGGTCAGGTATACATTATTCACGGCAAAGGCACAGGCGTGTTGCGAACAGGCATCCAGCAGTATTTGCGGAGGCATAGCCTGGTCAAATCATACCGGATTGGCAATTATGGAGAAGGCGGTACGGGCGTAACGGTGGCGGAGCTCAAGTAGCTCCGCCCGCCTATCGTAATCAACAAGCTGCCGGCTTAGGTCGAAGCTTGCATTATCAACCGCAGCGAGGTGAAGAAGAATGGAAAACGAAGTCGACCGTTTGCTTAGCAATTCCTATGCGGCATCGCTCGTATATGTATCGCTTGTCGTCCTGTCGCTTATCGTCTTTCTGTTTGTGTTTGAGCTGGTTACCAAATACAACTGCTGGAGCGAAATTAAGAAAGGCAATCTTGCAGTAGCGATGGCGACCGGGGGCAAAATTTTCGGCATCTGCAATATTTTCCGGTTTTCAATAGAAGCTAACGATTCAATCTACCAAAGCTTAATCTGGGGCGCATTCGGCTTCATTATATTGCTGGCGGCTTATTTCTTGTTTGAGTTTTTGACGCCGGTATTCCGCATTGACGATGAGATTGCCAAAGACAACCGCGCTGTCGGTTTTATTGCGATGATGATCTCGATCGCCCTTTCCTATGTCATTGGGGCGACTGTTACCTTATAGCTGGGGGAATCTATGAAATATTTATGGGGCATTTTATTGGTCGTTGCCATTTTATTTTTTGTTTTTGGCGTTATTTATTTAATGAACAATTAAACGGGGTGTGAACAATGGAGCAAGAACAACAAACCATCTGTCCATGGTGTATGACCGAGATCGTATGGGATGAGGAAATCGGACCGGAGAAGCATTGTCCGCATTGCGACAATGAGCTGAGCGGCTATCGTACGCTGCAAATCGGCTTGGATCAAGGGGATGACACGGAAGACGAAGAAGATGCTGAAGATGAGCCGGAGTGGGATGCCGGGGATGAAGATGAATCCTATGGCGGCGGTTCAGCATGGAAGGATACGGATCAAGGCTTCCGCCAGACGAACCGGGCTTGGATGGCTGTAGAGGAAACGCTTCGCCGGGTTGTAGACGAGCAGGAGGAAGCGCCTGAGTGCCCGTCATGCCGGGAGTATATGATTGAAGCGGGCAAGCAGAAGCTGAACGTCGAGCCAACAATACATGGTGCGGTTGGACGTGCTCTCGTGCAATCGCCGATCGAGACGACGCTTTATGTATGCCCTTCCTGCTTTAACACGTCCTCCATACTGAGTGACAAGGACCGGGAACGGATGCTTAAAGCGCTAACTCCGCAGGACTGATTTCCCTCTGGAAAATGAAAGCCGCATGCAGGCCGGCCATTTAGGGCAACTTACAAAACGTAATTCCACCATTGCATCCATCAATGGAAAAGGGGGAACTCGTTTTGATCAAGCAACCTGCATCGGCCGTCTCTCGCGGACATGGCGCCGCCCGTAATAGCGCGTTGGGCTCGCAGGCAGCTTTGCTGCTTGCCGTCCAATGGCTGTTCGGTATCGCAAGCGCGTTATCCGGCACTTTTGTGCCGGTCTACTTATGGAAGGCCAGCCAGTCGTATATGCTGATCGGCTGGTTTGCATTGGGGCAGTATGCGCTCGGCGGCATTACGTTCTATATCGCCGGCAAGTGGGTTAAGGAACATAACAAAATGAACAGCCTCCGTCTTGGCATCGTGCTGTCGGGGGTCTTTTATTTCACCGTACTTATGCTGGGCAAACAAGCCCGGTTTTATGGCATCCCGCTTGGCATGCTTAGCGGCATGGCGCTTGGCTTTTACTGGCTGGCGTATAACGTCGTTTACTTTGAAATTACGGAGCCGGGCAACCGGGACCGGTTTAATGGAATTGCAGGGCTGCTCGGCTCAACGGCGGGAATGATCGCGCCGTGGATTTCCGGCCTGCTTATAACCACACTGAGCGGCGACCGCGGATACCAGCTTATTTTTACACTGTCGCTAGTCGTTTTTGGCATTGCCTTTATATTAAGCTTCTGGCTGGAAAAGCGGAAGCATGTCGCGGGACCATATGAGTGGACCTATGGATTTAGACAACTGGCGGAGCGGGGCAATCCGTGGAGGAAAATGTTCGCAGCGATCGTTGCGCAAGGCGTACGCGAAGGGGTGTTTATGTTTCTTGTCGGTCTCGTCGTCTATATTGCAACGAAAGATGAGAGCAAGCTTGGCAGCTACACGCTTATCACTTCGCTGGTCGCTTTAATCAGCTTCTGGCTTGTCGGCAAGAAATTGAACCCCCGCAACCGCAATCAGGCGATGCTCGCAGGAACGATCATGCTTGGACTGGTTATACTGCCGCTGTTTTGGAAGGTTAATTATGCTACGCTGCTGATGTTCGGCATCGGAACCGCTTTGTTTCTGCCGCTTTACATCATACCGATTACGTCGCGTGTATTCGATCTGATTGGCCAGTCGGAAGCCAGCGTCAAAATGCGGGAGGAGCTCATAGTCCTTCGTGAAGCCGGACTTATTGCAGGCCGTTTAATCGGCTTAAGCGCATATCTCATCATGCTGCCCTTGAATCATTCGCCTTCGGCAATCGTCTGGCTGATGTTCGGGGTAGGCGTTGTGCCGATTGCCGGATGGTGGTTCCTTCGTTCTTTCTTGAAGGAAGAAGAGCCGGCCGGAAGCAGGTCTTAAAGTCTTAAATAAATGGGAAATTGTATGGGAGAAGGGGAAGAGGATGCAGGGAAAGAGACGTGTCGTAGATTCTGTTATCGACCTTATTGGAGATACGCCTGCGGTTAAGTTGAACAGGCTGGCTGAGGAAGGAAGCGCAGATATCTATGTAAAGCTGGAGCTGTTCAATCCAAGCGGAAGCGTGAAGGATCGCGCTGCTTCGTCGCTCATTATGGCAGCTGAGTTGAAGGGGCTGATCAAGCCGGGCAGCACCATTATTGAGCCCACAAGCGGCAACACCGGCATTGGACTGGCAATGAATGCTGCAGCGAAAGGGTATAAGCTCATTCTTGTCATGCCGGACAACATGTCTGAGGAACGCATCCAACTGGTTCGTGCGTATGGCGCGGAGGTTGTATTGACGCCAGCGGCCGAGCGTATGCCCGGTTCGATCCGTAAAGCGCTGGAGCTCCAGCAGGCGAACCCGGGCAGCTTTATTCCGAACCAGTTCGAGAATGAAGCCAATCCGAACATTCATCGCATAACGACGGCGGTTGAAATTTTGGAGCAGATGGAAGGCAGGCTTGACGCCTTTGTAGCGACGGCAGGCACTGGAGGAACGATTACAGGAACAGGAGAAACGCTCAAAAAAGAGCTGCCTGATTTGTACATAGCCGTCGTTGAGCCGCAGGGCTCTCCTGTACTTTCGGGCGGGCAGCCAGGGCCGCATAAGCTTGTAGGCACCAGTCCCGGATTTGTGCCGGCAATTCTGAATACATCCGTCTATGACGAGATTATTCAAGTCGCCGATGACGATGCGCTGAATACGATGCGGAGCCTTGCACGCAAGGAAGGCTTGCTGCTGGGACCGTCCTCCGGAGCTTCCGTCTGGGCCGCAATGCAAATTGCCAGAAGGCTGGGACCGGGGAAACGGGTGCTATGCATTGCTCCTGATACAGGAGAGCGTTACTTAAGCATGGATATCTTTTGAAAACTGAAATATTGAAGAAGCAGCAGCCCTTCAGGCCTTCCAAGCCTTAAGGGCTGCTTTGATGATGGCGCGTCTTTCCCGGACGTATTCCAATATAAAGGAAGGTTCATTTAGAAAGGTATCGTAGCTGCTTTTTCTCGTGAAATCATGCCGGATAGCCGGCGAAATTTGCTTGTAATAACGGGTAATAACAGAATCAATTCGTTCGACCGTAAACTGATTGACCAGCAGATTGTTCATAATCGATCTGTAGATTTTTCGGCAAGCCGCATACTGAAACAGCTTTTCGGTCAATTTATTGTAGCCCTGAAACCGAACCAGGTCGCTTCCGCAGGGACGGCCATAGCAGTTTCTTCCCCAGGTTCCCTCGTAGTCCCAAGGAATGATCCGGTATTTCCCCGTTTTTCGATGCTCATAAAGCGCGTAGTTCTGATCAAACCCGTCATAGTTGCCAGTTAATACGGCACCGGCGAGCCATAGCAAATATTGCTTGATGTCCAGCTTTTTTGCTGTAAAAGCGACAAATTCTTTCCCGGAATACCGATTAATGCCCCTGACGAAGCGCATGAGCTTCGGTTTTGTGACCTTATCGCTGCCGTATTTCAGCTCATAGCCGTCGAAAAGCGAGCTTTTATCTCCTTTATGGATGGGATCGATCAGGCTGAAATCGGCGCTGTCATTGCTTGCATACAGGATGGACCGAAAGCCGATCCCTCTTTTTTTGAAAAAGGTTGCGTCCACGGATTCAATCTCGAGATAGACGCCCTGAGGACGATCATTGATTTCGACTTCGATATGCTGCGTTAGAGGGGACGGTACCCCGATTTCGTTAAAAAAATGGAAAGACAGCGCATTACGGATGAGCGAGGGATCGTCAAACTCCGCGTTCCAGTGCAGGGTCGGGCCTCCCTCAATAATGACCTCATACGATTTTTTGCTATAGTGCAGCGTATGTCCGCCGCGGAATCCGAATTGTGCCTTATATTGTTTTCCATTCATGATGATGTCAACGGTTTTGTATCTTTCCCGTTTTGCGGTTTCCAGCAAATCATTCCAATCATCGAAGTCGATTGTTATTTTACGAACCGGAAGCTCTTCCATGGGTCCACCCCTTGGGCAAAAGATAAAGCCTATCGTAGCCGATAGGCTTTTGTGCTTATTTACCGTATTCGGATGATTCCCGGATTGACACTACCTTTCATAACTTAAACGGTTCAGCCCGGACGGTTGCCGCGGGAACGGTTGCCTTGCGAACGTCCTCCTTGAGGCCCGCCGGAGCGGTTGCCTTGCGAACGTCCTTCTTGAGCGCCGCCAGTATGGTTGCCTTGAGAGCGTCCTCCTTGAGCGCCGCCGGTACGGTTGCCTTGCGAACGTCCTCCTTGAGGCCCGCCGGAGCGGTTGCCTTGCGAACGTCCTCCTTGAGCGCCGCCAGTATGGTTGCCTTGAGAGCGTCCTCCTTGAGCGCCGCCAGTATGGTTGCCTTGCGAACGTCCTCCTTGAGGTCCGCCGGAGCGGTTGCCTTGCGAACGTCCTCCTTGAGCGCCGCCGCTTCGCTTACCTTGATTATTCACTTTTTTATGAGACACATAATCTCCTCCTTTTCTCGTTGCTATAATCTATGTTCGAACTCTATTAATCGCATGGGTCATTCACTTAATCTCAAATAAATAGATAGTAATCTAGTACCCCGAATATCAGAGATACATATAGATATATTACATATCGTCTCCCATGACAGATGAACCCAATCAAGTACTGGAGGGATGCATGCGTAGGAAGAGTAGAGGCATTGGTAGACTTCTATCGTTCTGAATGCTAGATAGGCCGATCAAACGAATATAAAAGATTACCGGAGGGATTTACTAATGAGAAGTTACTATCAACCGTTTGCAGGACAGTTCAAAATTCAAAACACCCAGCACCAAAGCAATCAGCACCATACTGGCAATCAAAACGCCGGCACAGATCGTGATTGTCTGCAAGAATTGGAAGGGAAAAATGTAAAGATCAACCGCGGAGGGCCTGAATCCTTTGAAGGCAAGCTG
Organism: Paenibacillus sp. NPDC058174; assembly: GCF_042883865.1. Lineage (NCBI taxonomy): Bacteria > Bacillati > Bacillota > Bacilli > Caryophanales > Paenibacillaceae > Paenibacillus > Paenibacillus sp. NPDC058174. The sequence goes on along the minus strand of NZ_JBHVUY010000001.1, from coordinate 2,390,950 downwards.
CTCTCCATTCAATCCGATTACCTCGTTGTGCGCACGAAGCAAGGTATCGTTTATGCGGCTACGGCTCATATCAAAAGCATCGCGGAAGAAGGAAATTGTCACAGCAGCGGCGGACGCGCCAGCAATTTCATTAAAGCGGCAAACTTTAGAGGTGTTATCCGCGCATTGAACCAAGAATTTGTTCAAGTGAACATGGGCGGACCGGAGAAACAAGAGGGCTTCCTGGCTGAAGTTTGCAAAGATTCGATCAAGCTGGTGAATGGCAGACAAGTGGTACAGGTATTGTTATATCACATTAAAACGATCAAAAAAGAAAGCAAGTCTTGCGGCGGTTCCCAAGGAAATCGGACGGGCGGAGCAAGCGAAAATAACAACAATAACAATAACAATAACAATAACAACAACAAAAGCAGCAAAAGCGGTGGAAGCAAAAACAAAAACGAGAACAAAAACGAGAACAAGAACGAAAATAAAAACAAAAGCGGAAATAAAAATAAAAACCGCAGCAGCAGCGGCGGCAATAACCGTACGGGAGGCGCTCGTACTGGAGGGAACAACGGCTCGGGCGGCAAAGGCAAATCTAACGGCAAAAAATCGGGCAAATAAAAATTGGCATGCAAAGTGGGTCCGGGCTCGGCATTAGCCGCTGCCCGGCTCTCCTATCTTTGCAATTCAGGCTGAATGATACGGATGAAAGGAGGTTGATCGCATGAAAAACCGGCATCCGCTGCTCGACCGGCAGGTTGAACTTGAAATTTCCGGAAAAATGACGCCGATACGCGGCAAGCTTATTGAATGTGGCCCAGACATTCTAGTTCTTCATAACGGAGTTCAGTTTCTTTATGTGCCATTGATCCATTTGCAGCAATTAAGACTTTCTTCTCAAGAGGAAGGAAGGTTTGAAATTCCCGAGAATCCATTCGAACCGATAAATGATCCAATCTCTTACCGGAAAATATTAATGAATGCTAAAGGGATGTTCTCCGAAATTTATATAAGCGGCAATCAGTCTATTCATGGATACGTAACGACAGTTATGAATGATTTTTTTGTTTTCTACTCCCCTGTATACCATACCGTCGTTATTTCGCTTCACCATTTGAAATATTTGATTCCGTACAATCCTAACTCAACGCCCTACACTTTGACTGCGGAGCAATTTCCATTAAAGCCTTCGCCGCTGACGCTTGCACGCACGTTCGATCAACAGCTTAGAAAATTAATTGGCGAGTTCGTTGTGCTCGATCTTGGAGAAAATCCGAATAAAACGGGTGTACTCAAAAATGTGGATCAAAGCATGATTGAATTGGCTAATGCCAGCGGGAACAGTGTTTACCTTCATTTTGACCATGTCAAAACCGTCCATGTTCCTTAACAAAAAGCGTCCTTTCCACTTGCCCCAAGGCATGGTGAAGGACGCTTTTGTTTGTCATTTTTCCGTGCATGACTTTTCTAATCCAGGGGAAAACTGGGGCGAAAGGATGTGACTGCTATGAAGCCAACTGTCCTCAAACCCTTTTCTTTATGGCCAGTCGTTATGATGACACTGCTGTCAGTCGGACTCGTCAATCATGTAATTGTTGTTCCTTTGCTCCTTAATGTTGCGAAACGCGATGCCTGGCTGTGCGTTCCGGTTGCTTTAATTATCGTGCTGCCTATCGTTGCTTTGCCGTTGCACCGTGTTCTGCTCAAGCTTAACGGAGAACGGATTGACGATTGGATGAAAAAGCGGATGCCGCGTTTTATTGCATGGCTGTTTATTGTTTTTTTCGTTGTGATATCTTTGCTCGTCGCTTTTGGCACCATGGTGGATGTCGTTCGCTGGACGTCGGCGACCTATTTGCCGGAGACGCCCCAAATTGTTGTCTGCTGTATTTTTGGCGGGCTTTGTCTGTATGCCGCCATCTCCGGCCTGCGGACGATCGCCTATATTTCCTGTATTTTGCTTCCCGTCGTTGTGCTGCTTGGTGACTTTGTCATGTCTGCGAATATGCCGGCCAAAGATTATCATTATTTGCTGCCCATGCTGGAGAACGGATTTTCTCCGGTGCTCAGGGGTGCACTCAACAGCTTATCCTCCTTCTTAGAAATTACATTTCTTCTGCTCATTCAGCATCATTTCAAAAGCCCGTTCAAAGCGTGGCATTTGATGCTGTTGACGGTTTTACTCGGCCTTCTTACACTGGGTCCGACCGTCGGGGCCATTACGGAATTTGGACCGGAAGAGGCATCCAATATGCGCTATCCTGCTTATTCGCAATGGCGCATGGTCAAAATCGGCGATTACTTTGAGCACGTCGACTTTTTTGCCGTCTTTCAGTGGCTGTCCGGCGCATTTATCCGCATCGCCGTTCCTATTTACATAGCTAATGAATTGGGGCCGTTCAAGCGTTTGAAGCGGCAATGGATCGGGATGTCCGCTGCTGCAATTGTTATTGTGGCTGCTACCTATGTGATGCTGAGCCATATGCGATACTACCGGATGCTGCTGGGGTACTATTATTCCTATGCATGGATCCTATTGTTTGCCGTGCTGCTCATCCTTTGGGCTATATCCGCCAAGGCGGGCAGGACGAAAGCCATTTCGACAGGAGGCCGGAGAAGATGAGCGAAAGCTGGGCTAGAAAAGGGACAAAGCTGTACGACATCATGCTCACTTTGCAGGATTCCGAGGATGTTCTTATTCAGGATTTCATGACGGATGGAGAGCGGAGGCACCGGTTCAAAATTATTAGCTGCGGCGGTATGGTAGACATGCAGACGCTGTTTATTGCTTTGCCGCCTAATTTAGACAGGCTTGCGAAATGGATTGAAGAAGGGAGACATAGCGGGGAAGGCCATTCGGAAGATTTCAAATGGTCAGCCGGTATTATAGGTGTGCGTATACCGCTGGACAGTGAGAAGGATGTTCACGGCTTATATACTTCTTTATTTTCCGGCAGTGTCATTACGGTTCACGTTGATAGCGCAATGGTATTCGCATTTGATTTATCCGACCAGCCGGGCAGACAGCCTGAAGAGTCGACGATGGAGCTGTCGCTGAAAGGACCAAGGGATGGTTTTATTGAGAAAATCGGTACGAATATTGCCCTGGTTAGAAAAAGACTGCGGACGCCCGATCTGAATTGCCAATATTGGTCGCTCGGCAGAGAGACGCATACGGAAGTGGCTCTTCTATATATTAAGGGAAAAGCGGAGCCGGGACTTGTCGAGGAAGCCAGGAGGCGATTGCGCAATATCGATATAGAAGCGCTGAACAGCGCTTCACAGCTGGAAGATTTAATTTCCGACCGTCCGTATTCGCTGTTTCCGCTGGTCGAATATATCGGGAGGCCTGATTATGTCGTGCATTCGCTTATGAAAGGGAAAGTCGCCTTACTCGTGGACGGTTCGCCTTCCGCGATTATCGCTCCTGCAAATTTGCTGCTGCTGACCAAATCGCCTGAAGATTTTCATTTGCCTTATTACTTTGTGTCGCTGGAGCGGCTGCTGCGCATTGCAGGCTTGATTCTGGCATTATGCCTGCCGGGATTTTGGGTGTCGCTGTCTGCCTTCAACATTGATCAGGTTCCTTTTACGCTGCTGGCAACCGTTACGATTTCCCGAATCGGACTGCCGATATCGGCAACGATGGAAATGTTTTTTATGCTGACTATATTCGAGCTGTTCAGGGAGGCTGGTGTTCGTCTTCCGAGAGCAGTAGGGCAGACCGTGTCGGTTGTCGGAGGTCTGATTGTCGGGGATGCGGCGATTAGTGCCGGGCTGACATCTCCGACGATGCTAGTTGCTGCAGCAATAACGGCGGTGGCGACTTTTACGCTCGTTAATCAGTCGCTAAGCGGAACGGTCAGCATATTAAGGTTCGCCATTCTTGTTTTGTCTTCGATTTTTGGCATATTCGGTTTTTTTGTAGCCGTATTTGCCACTTTGACTTACCTGTGCTCCTTGGAGTCCTTCGGAAGACCCTATATGGCGCCTGTTGCGCCGATTAGCTGGAGATCGCTAATTCCTGCGATTTTGATCAGGCCGTTTAAGGCCCAGGCAAAGGAGGAGTAGAATGGCTGCAACCAGCCTTACCCTTTGGCGGCAAGTACTTGGAAGTTCAGCGCTGCTGAAGCTTTTTTTGTCAATGACAATTCTTCTTACCGCTACAGGCTGCTGGGATGAGGTTGACCTGCAAAAGGTCAGCTATGCGGCTGCGCTCGGCATCGATTATGTTGACGATAACTACGTGGTGTATACGCAGCTGCTTTCATTTGATTCGATCGCCAAACGGGAATCAGCGGCAGCCAGTGAGAAGCCTATCTATATTGGGAATAAGAAAGGCGATACGCCGCTAAGCGCCTTGTTTAATTTGATGAATAGCTCCCAATACAATCTGAGCATGGATCATTTAAAAACAATTGTCATTCATGAACGGGCTTTCGGACATATGAAGCCGATTCTGGACGGGGTTAACCGGATGAGGGCAACGCGTTATACCACTTATATTTTCGGTACAAAGGAAGACTTGGAGAAGCTGTTCGACATCGACAATTTTTTCTCCTCTTCACCGCTGAACAGTACGCTGTTCAGCCCGCAAATTACGTATCAGGAAAACAGCCTGGTTAAGCCGATGAGAATGCAGGATATCGTGAGGCAAGGGCTAGAGCCAGCTTTGACGACTCTTTTGCCAAGTATAAAAACGACCAATCAGGATTGGAAAAATGATGCCCGCAAAATGGAGCTGGACATCATCGACGGGGTATTTGCCTTCAAAAACTCGCGCTTTGCCGGATTTCTGCCGCGGAAGGATATTCAGGGTCTCGCCTGGGGAACTGAAGGTTTCGATCGTACGATCGTATCTTTAGAGCCAAAAGAAAACCAGGAAGCGACAGTCATTATCGACAATAGCAATATGGATATAAAATGGGATCCGCAGTCATCCGCTTTCCATCTGCAGATTGATATTCAAGGACATGTCGTCGAGTGGGATACCGATCTGGACCGGGTTCAGTTCGTAAAGCTTGTAGAGGAGAAGGTAAAGAAAGAGACTAAGGCAACTTTCCTGAAGGGGCAGGAGATCGGCGTTGACTTGTACCCGCTTGAGCATACTTTGTACCGTTACCATCTCCAGAAATGGAAGGAGCTCCGGAAAAAAGGCGAATGGAAGCCGAATATTGATGAATTGAACATCGATGTGAACTTTACACTGAAATATTCCGGCGAAGTGGAGGTTTTCAAATAAACCGGGTCTGTACATAAATGTAGCAGATAGCGCGGATAATACGTAATGGCTTGACATTACATAAAGAAGGAGGAGAGGAAATTGCTACAACCCATTACAGCGAAAGAGCTGGAGTATATTGCAGATTCCTTGTCCAATGAGGATTTGCTGATGAAGCAGAATGCGCTGCTTGCGTCCTCGGCCAGCAATCAGTCGTTGCGCCAAATCGGCCAGCAAATGCTTCATACGCATCAGCAGCACTACCAGACGCTGATGCAATCGTTCCAGCAGCATCAATCGATGGCACCAACTCAGCCGCAGCAATAATAAAGGAGGATGACGAGCATGTATCAGCAGCAACAACAGCAGCAAGCATTGCCGGACGAGGATCTGGCTTATACGGTACTGTCTGACTTAAAGCGTGTTGTACGTGAATATGCGACTGCGGCGACGGAGTCGACATGTCCGACGGTGCGTCAAATGTTCACAAATCTGCTCAACAGCACGTTAAAAATGCAAGGTGATCTGTTCCAGGCGATGCAGTCGCAAAATATGTACAGCACCGCTTCTCCTGCTTTGCGCCAGGAGCTGGACAAGCAGATCAAGGAATACTCGCAGACGCAGCAAAAAACGTCGCAATGGCTGCAGCAGCGCCTGAGCGGTTCGCAGCAGGGCTTCGGCTCGTTCGCGCCGTACCAGCAGCAGTCGCATCAGCATCAATCGAACCAGCATCAGCCTTATTATAGCTAACACTTTAGGCCCTGTGGGGCTGAAGGCTGTCGAGAATGATTCGGCAGCCTTCTTTTATTTTGCGGGGGATAGGGCTGGGCTCGCTGCATGCTTATAGTTCCGGGCTCGCTGCGCGATTCGGTTCGTGCTGCCATTCTTGATTCTTGATTTTTCATTGTTTTCCCAATGAGAAATGAGTCGAATCTTCAAAAAGTCATCCCGAACTCGAACCGCTTCGCTCGCCCCCTTTATATCGCAAAATGCGTAATACAAACCTTTCACAGTACAAACCTTACATAGTACAAACCTTACACAATACAGGAAGCGTCAGGACCGCCTTCAGCTTGCGGCCGTATAACGAAGCGGCTTCGCTATTTAGCGAAGACCGCTTCGCAAATTGTACTTGTAACAGGCGAATCTAAGCTGTGCTTCAGCATTAACGAAGAGAATTTCGCTAATGGAGAAGGAAGGTTCACCAGTTGCGAAGTTTGGTTCGCTCCAGCTCATTCCGACGGCATTTAGCCCTCTTGTAGCGAACTTTGCTTCGCTGTTTAGCGAGTCTGGTTCGCTATATCTTTGCTCCGATGACAGTCCGGGGCTCGCTGCGCGATTCGGTTCGTGCTGCCATTCTTGATTCTTGATTTTTCATTTTGTTTTCCCAATGAGAACTGAGTCGAATCTTCAAAAAGTCATCCCGAACTCGACCCGCTCCGCTCGTCCCCTTAATATCGCAAAAATGAGTAATACAAACCTTACACAGTACAAACCTTACACAGTACAAACCTTACACAATACAGGAAGCGTCAGGACCGCCTTCAGCTTGCGGCCGTATAGCGAAGCGGCTTCGTTATTTAGCGAAGACCGCTTCGCAAATTTTACTTGAAACAGGCGGATCTAAGCTGTGCTTCAGCATTAACGAAGAGAATTTCGCTAATGGAGAAGCAAAGTTCACCAGTTGCGAAGTTTAGTTCGCTCCAGCTCATTCCGACGGCATTTAGCCCTCTTGTAGCGAACTTTGCTTCGCTGTTTAGCGAGTCTGGTTCGTTATATCTTTGCTGCGATGACAGTCCGGGTCTCGCTGCGCGATTCGGTTCGTGCTGCCATTCTTGATTCTAATTCTTCATTGTTTTCCCAATGAGAAATGAATGAATCTTCAAAAAGTCATCCCGAACTCGACCCGCTCCGCTCGCCCCCTTAATATCGCAAAAATGCGTAATACATACCTAACGCAATACAGGAAGCGTCAGGACCGCCTTCAGTTGCGGCCGCAGAACGAAGCAGCTTCGCTATTTAGCGAAGACTGCTTCGCAAATTTTACTTGAAACAGACGGATTTAAGTTGCTCTCCAGCATTTAACGAAGAGAATTTCGCTAATGGAGAAGCAAGGTTCACCAGTTGCGAAGTTTAGTTCGCTCCAGCTCATTCCGACGGCATTTAGCCTTCTTGTAGCGAACTTTGCTTCGCTGTTTAGCGAGTCTGGTTCGCTATAGGAGAGAAATAGTTTGGTGCAGAAGAGCGACAATGGTTTGGTGCAGAAGAGCGACAATGGTTTGGTGCAGAAGAGCGACAATGGTTTGGTGCGGAAGAGCGACAATGGTTTGGTGCAGAAGAGCGACAATGGTTTGGTGCAGAAGAGCGATAATGGTTTGGTTCAGGAGAGTGGCAATGGTTTGGTTCAGGAGAGCGGCAATGGTTTGGTTCAGAAGAGCGGCAACGGTTTGGTGCAGAAGACGACAATGGTTTGGTGCAGAAGAGCGACAATGGTTTGGTGCAGAAGAGCGACAATGGTTTGGTGCAGAAGAGCGATAATGGTTTGGTGCAGAAGAGCGACAATGGTTTGGTGCAGGAGAGAGGCAATGGTTTGGTGCAGGAGAGAGGCAATGGTTTGGTGCAGGAGAGCGACAATGGTTTGGTGCAGGAGAGCAGCAATGGTTGGTACCAGCGGAGTGGCAAGGGTGCGATATAGAATGCGACAATCGAGGGCTACAGGAACTGCAATCCGAGCCACTTTGGGAGCTTTTGTTTTTTTCTTTGCAGGAAGTTTCAATTCGTTGTAAAATATTTTTTATAACTACAGGCGCGTTGGAAGGAGTAGGGCGATGAACGAACTGCAATTGAAAGTGCTTGAACTGCTTAAGGAAGACGCTAGACGGGACGCGGAGCTGATCGCGACGATGCTGGACCGTTCGATTGAAGAGATCAAGCAAGTGATCGCTGAGCTTGAGAACGACCATATCATCGTGAAATATGCGACAGTTGTTAACTGGAGCAAGGTTGACGATGAAAAGGTGACTGCGCTGATCGAGGTACAGATTACGCCGGAACGCGGACGCGGATTCGAAGGCATAGCCGAGCGTATTTATTTATATCCGGAAGTGAAATCGGTTTATTTGATGTCAGGCGCATATGATCTATTAGTGGAGATCGAGGGCAAAAACCTGAAAGAGGTTGCCTCGTTCGTATCGAATAAATTGTCTCCGATTGACAAAGTACTGTCGACGAAGACGAACTTTATTTTGAAAAAATACAAACAAGACGGCATTATCTTCGAGGAGCATGAAGATGACCATCGTTTGATTATTTCGCCGTAAGAGGGTGATGGCTATGATAAAAGATAAAGAAACAGTGACCCCTCGCAAAGAGATGGCCGATTATTTGTCACCGATGGCCAGAGGCATCAAGCCTTCTGGAATCCGGCGCTTCTTCGATCTGGTCAGCGCGCGCAAAGACGTCATTACGCTGGGCGTGGGCGAACCTGATTTTACGACGCCTTGGCATGTTCGTGAGGCGGCGGTCTATTCGCTGGAAACCGGCAAGACGCAATACACGTCCAATGCCGGGATGCCGGAGCTTCGCGGTGCGATCGGCCAATATTTGAATGATCAATTTGCGGTGGAATATAATCCGGCCGACGAGATTCTCGTAACGGTGGGGGGCAGCGAGGCGATTGACCTTGCGCTTCGGGCGCTTATTACGCCTGGAGATGAAATTCTAATTCCAGAGCCTTGCTATATTTCCTACTCCCCGATTACAACGTTAAGCGGCGGAGTTGCGGTGGGCATTGAAACCTTCGCGAAGGATAATTTCAAGCTGAAAGCGGAGTCGCTGCAAGCAGCGCTTACGCCACGCTCCAAAGTACTTATTCTTTGTTACCCGAGCAATCCGACAGGCGGTATCATGACGTATGAGGATTGGCTGCCTATTGCAAAAATCGTAGAGGAAAACGATTTGATCGTTATTTCCGATGAAATATATGCCGAGCTTACTTATGGCTCCAAGCATGTCAGCTTTGCCTCTATACCGGGGATGAAAGACCGGACGATTCTCGTCAGCGGTTTTTCGAAAGCTTTTGCGATGACCGGCTGGCGTATGGGCTACGCATGCGGACATACCGATCTTATTGCCGCAATGCTTAAGATCCATCAATATACGGTTATGTGCGCCCCGGTTATGGGACAATACGCTGCGCTTGAAGCGCTGTCGCCTCATGGCCTGGAAGAGAAAGACCGGATGATGGAATCGTACAATCAGCGCAGAAGGCTTGTCGTTAAAGGCTTCCGTGAAATTGGCCTCGAATGCCATGAGCCGGAAGGAGCTTTCTATGCGTTCCCGTCCATTCAGTCGACAGGCCTGACATCGGAGCAATTCGCGCAGCGCCTGCTGGAGGAAGCGAATGTTGCAGCTGTTCCCGGAGGCGTATTCGGCTTAGGCGGCGAAGGACATCTTCGTTGTTCGTACGCGACATCTGTCGCACAGCTGACTGAAGCGCTGGACCGGATTGGCAGCTTCGTAGCGAAAGTGAAGCAAGGCTCGTAATCGCAAGGAACTGTGGAATGAAGGCGGCGCCATCGGGGCGCTGCCTTTTTTTATGCCTGAACTGCATAGAGCAGTTATAGGAAAATAGAGCCGGAATGCCGAGAGGACGGCATTTTATGATATAGTAGAGTCAATGAATACCGAAGCGGCCAGTCGTTGGCCGAGGACAGAGAGGGCGGCAGAAGCCAATGAATTTATATACGAAAACCGGCGATAAAGGCGAGACTTCGTTGATCGGAGGCCGGGTTCGAAAGGATGATATTCGCGTAGAGGCCTACGGTACGCTTGACGAGCTGAATGCTTTCGTCGGTCAAGCAGCAGCCGAGATGGAGAAGCATGAGCCGCTTCACGAATTAGTGGAGGAGCTGATTGTCATTCAACATGAGCTGTTTGACTGCGGCGCGGATCTCGCTTACGCGCGGCCTGGTGCTCCGCTTAAAGTAAATGCAGAGCCGGCGGCAAGGCTGGAGACACAGATTGACCGCTATAGTGCGGAAGCTCCTGAGCTTACCCGTTTTATTTTGCCAGGAGGAAGCTCTGCGGCTGCGCTGCTCCATGTATGCCGTACTGTGTGCCGCCGCGCGGAAAGGCTCGTCGTTACGCTGGCCTCCGAGCATCCGGCCAATCCTGAGGTGCAAATCTATTTGAACCGGTTATCGGATTATTTCTTCGCTGCGTCCCGGGTTGCCAATGCGCGGCTTGGCGTATCCGATATTGAATATGTCCGGAGCGCGGAAGTGTTCCGCAAGCGGGATTCCAAATGAGCCTGAACATTGAAGATTACTATAAGCCGCTGACTGTTATTGCGGGCCCTAGCGATGAAGGCAAACCTGTGCGCACAGTAATGGAGCGCAGACTTGGCGTTTCCCGCAAGCTTCAGTCCCGGATTAAGCTGACTGAGCATGGCATCGCATTGAACGGGAAGCGGGTCTATACGTCCGATATCGTGCATGAGGGCGATGAATTGACGATTCGGATGGAGAAGGAAACATCAGATGATATTTTGCCGGAGCCGATTCCTCTCGATATCGTCTTTGAAGACGATGACCTGTTGATCGTCAACAAGCCTGCCGGGATTGTCGTACATCCCACTCACGGGCACTATACCGGCACGCTGGCGAACGGCGTCGTTCATCACTGGCTGATGAAGGGGGAACGGGTCCGCTTCCGTCCGGTTCACCGGCTGGATGAGGATACCTCTGGACTTGTGGCCATAGCAAAAACGCCATACATTCATCAACAGCTGTCTGAGCAGCTTCAGGCAAACGGGGTAATGAAGCTTTATCGTGCTTATGTCTACGGCCATCCTCCGGAAGCGAAAGGGGCAGTTAATGCTCCGATTGACCGCAATCCGGATGCGCCGCATATTCGCATCGTTACCCCTGACGGTTATCCTTCGGTGACCCATTATGAGACAGGGGCTGTCTTCGGCGGCGGAGCGGCGTCAAGCGTCCGCTTGAAGCTGGAAACCGGAAGAACGCATCAAATCCGCGTTCATATGCGGCATCTCGGCTGCCCATTAATTGGCGACGGCATGTACGGCCCTGACAACGGAGGGCATGCGGAATGGGAAGCTGCCGCAGGCCGGCAAGCGCTGCATGCTGAGACGCTTGGACTTACGCATCCGATTACGAAGCAATGGATGGAATGGACAGCAGAATTGCCGCCAGAACTTGTCCGGCTGGAAGAGGTATTGGAGAAGCCCAGCCGGGATGAACTTAATATTTAGAAGGAGCTTAACCTATACATGGCTAAATTAACAATCTATCAATATCCGAAATGCGGCACTTGCCGCATGGCTGTCAAATCGCTTCAGGCTAAAGGCAATGAGCTGGAGCTTAAGCATATCGTTGAGGAAACGCCAACGGCTGCTGAGCTGAAGAGCATCTTGGCGAACAGCGGACTAGAGCTTAAGAAGTTTTTCAATACTTCGGGCGAAGTATATAAGGCTCTTGGGCTGAAGGACAAGCTTGGCGCGATGACTGAGGATGAGCAGCTTGCGCTGCTCGCATCCAACGGCATGCTTATTAAACGGCCGATTGTGACCGATGGCAGCAAAGTAACAGTCGGCTTTAAAGAAGAGCAATACGAGCAAATATGGAACGGATAACGGGTGGGAAGCAGATGACGAACAGACGATGGAGATCGGAACGGTTGGAGCAGCTTGGTTCCTCCATTTTTGCCGAGGTAGCCGAATGGAAGCAATCGGCGATAAAAGCGGGCCGCGATGTGATTGACCTTGGCATCGGAAGTCCCGATAAGCCTCCAACGGCTGCGGTCCGGCAAGCGTTGAGCGAAGCTGCGTTGAGAACGGATATGTACGCCTATCCGGGGACACATGGCAGCGAAGCATTCCGGCAGGAAGCGGCGAAGTGGATGGAGCATCGCTTTGGCGTGAAGCTCGATGCCGATGCTGAACTCGTTTCCTTAATGGGCTCGCAGGATGGGCTATCGCACTTGGCGATGGCGATTTGCAGTCCCGGCGACTTAGCGCTTGTACCGGATCCCGGTTATCCGATTTATACGGCGGCATTGGCGCTTGCCGGTGTGGAGCCCGTTCTGATGCCGCTAAGAGAAGAGAACGGCTTTCTGCCCGATTTGGAGGCAATCCCAGAAGAAATATGGGATCGTGCAGCCTTCATCTTACTGAACTATCCAAGCAACCCGGTATCTGCTGTTGCCGATCTTGCTTTCTTCGAGCGGGTATTGACGAAAGCGGGGCAGCATGGCGTGCTGGTCGTGCATGACGCCGCCTATTCGGAAATGGCTTTCGACGGCTTCGAGCCGCCGAGCATCCTGCAGGCGGAGGGAGCTTTGGACGGAGCGGTCGAGTTTCATTCCTTATCCAAAAGCTTTAACATGGCGGGCTGCCGGATTGGGTTTCTGGCGGGCAACCGCGAAGCGGTTGGTGCCTTGCGTGAGCTGAAGGGCAATATCGATTACGGTGTATTCAGCGCCGTACAGGAAGCGGGTGTCGTTGCGCTGCGCGAAGCGATGTCGGATCAGGCTCCGCCTAAGGCGGGAGTGTTGTATGAGCAGCGGCGGGACGCGTTTGTTGCCGCTTTGCAGGCGGAGGGCTGGAATATTGAGAAGCCGAAGGGGACGATGTTCCTATGGGCGCCGCTGCCGAGCATGCAGTGGTCCTTGACGGAAGCGTGGAATTCACGTCGAATTTCCCGGGAAATGCTCGAAAGGACGGGCGTTGTTGTCATTCCGGGCGAAGCTTTCGGGGCTGAAGGCGAAGGCTATGTCCGGATTGCCCTCGTCGAAGAGGAATCGCGGCTGATCGAAGCGGCCAGCCGGATCGGGAAGTTTATCCGGGGCGAATTTTAGCTGGTATTTTTTACTGCGCAACTATTAAGCCATAGGCTAGTCAATAGAATAGGGCCGATAGCTAATGAATTGATCATGTCAGATAGAATCGAAACTGCAAGGAGGGAAAGCGATGAAAGAAAATAAAGTGCTGATCGTCGATGGCATGGCGGTGCTGTTCCGCGCCTTTTACGCAACATCCTATAGCGGATATATCCGCAAGACAAAAGCGGGGCTGCCGACCAATGCGATTTATGGCTTTATCCAATACTTTTTTGATGCGATTACGACGTTTCAGCCTACGCACGTTATATGCTGCTGGGATATGGGAAGCAAAACGTTCCGTACAGAGCAGTTTGCCGACTATAAAGGAAACCGGGGGGAGCCGCCGCTGGAGCTGATTCCCCAGTTTGATCTGGTTAAAGAGGTCGTAGCTGAGATGGGAATTCCGAACATCGGCATTGCCGGCTTTGAGGCGGATGACTGCATCGGCACCTTGTCCCGCCAGCTGCGCGATGAGGCGGAGGTTTATATTTTAACCGGCGATCATGACATGCTGCAGCTTGTCTCAGACAAGGTAAAGGTCGTTATTATGAAAAAAGGCAAGCTGAATTACGCGATTTACGATTTGGCGTATTTGCTGGAAGACAAGCAGCTGGCTCCGCATCAGATTATTGATATTAAAGGCTTTATGGGCGATACGAGCGACAACTATCCCGGCGTCAAAGGTATTGGAGAGAAGACGGCGCTGAAGCTGCTTCTGGACTATGATACGGTAGAAGGTGTCCTTGAAAATCTGGACAAGCTGCCAAAAGGCGTCCGGACCAAAATCGAAGCCAATCTCGATATGCTGCATCTATCGCGGGAGCTTGCAACAATTCGGCTGGATACGCCGGTAGCCTGCGGCTTGACGGAATGTGTATGGGAATTGCAGCTGGAAGCATCCGTCCGGAAGTTCGAGGAACTGGAATTCGGCGGGCTGGTTAAGCTGCTGGAGTCTCATGCGCGAGCAACAGAGGTCGATTTGTTTACGATTTAGAGCCGCTTATATCATGGCCAAGCTGTCGAATGGTTTCGACAGCTTTTATTTTGTTCATCTTCGCTAACAGAGAGACAATATCCGTTCGCATTAATCAATATTTCCCAATTAACCGATATAGTTAGTTATTATCGACTTCAAGGAGGAAACGAAAGAAATGAGTAAGGCTTGGAATCAGCTTTTGAAAAAAACAGCAATTGGCACGACAGCAGCTGCGCTTCTGTTGTCCGCAGCGTTGACGGGAACGGAAGGCGGATGGAACAGGGAGGCGGCCGCAGCAGCCGCTGTAACGGCCGATAAGCAGGTTGCGATAACCTATCCCGCTGCTTCGGCATCGGTAACGTTAGACAAGCGTCTGCCGCTCAAGAAGCAGCTTAAACTCTCAGATGACGTATCTGTGCGCTATGAATCGGGGAACAATGCGGTTGCTCGTGTCAACAGCAGCGGCGTGGTGATTCCTGTCGCGCCCGGAACGACAAATATACGAATATATGTAATCTCTCCCGGTTATTCAGGGGGCTTGACGCTGCCCGTGACAGTCAAAGCGGGGTCGGCATCCTATAAAGCAGTTACAGCTGTGAAAAAAGTATCGGTTGGAGGCAAAGCCTTTTCCGTACAAACGGTTACGATTCCAAAAGGCATGCCGGTAACGGCGGCTCTTGCAGGAAGAAGAGTAGGGGCGCTCCAGCAGTTGCAGGAGATCGCTCAGTCCTACCGGGCCGACGCAGCGATCAATGGCACTTATTTCGAGGCATATGGCGGCGTGCCAGATCCTTACGGCACTGTCATTACTGACGGCATTGTCGAGCATATCGGCAATACAGGCACCAGCGTCGGCTTCAAATGGGACGGAAGCGCGGTTATGGATACGCTGCGAGTTAAAGTAACGGGCGCTACTGACGGCTCATATAAGTTTCCGAACAACTGGTATGTTTACTTCGTGAACCGGACTCCAACACAAGGGATCGCATCTGCGGTTATGTTCACGCCAAAGAGGGGCAGCAAAGTCGGCTTCAGCTACGGCAAAGCGGTTACCGTCCGCAAAGGGATCGTGACGAAGACCGGCAGCAACCAGAATGCAGACATTCCAAGCGATGGCTATGTACTCGTATTTAACGGCTCTGAGGCAAAGCTGGCTGACCGGTTTAAAGTAGGAACGAAGGTGGAATATAAAGTATCGTACACGAATGCGGCGGGACAAGAGATCGATTGGAGCGATGTACATACAGCACTCGGGGCAGGCCCGCGGCTCGTGAAGGACGGCAAGCTCGCTGTCGATCCGGCGAAGGAAGGCTTCAGCAGTCCGAAGATTTTGACCGACGGCGGCGCCCGCAGCGGCATTGCGATTAAAAAGGATGGAACGGTCATTCTGGCGACCGTACCGGGGGCAACAATCAAACAATGGGGCAATATCATGCTCAGCCTTGGCGCTTATCAAGCGATGAATCTGGATGGCGGCGCATCATCCGGCTTGTATGCAGCTGGCAAAATTGTGACGAATCCAGGCCGGCAAATTAGCAACTCGCTTCTGTTCGGCAATAAAATAAAGTGGTAACAGCTGAGCCTTCGACAGATTCGGTTCAGTGACAAAAATCCCCTTGTGCCTGCTCGATACCGAGTCAGGCGCAAGGGGATTTGCATGTTCAGGTTCCGCTCGCTATTAAGGCTCATCCATTGCATCGGGGATGGAAAGATCCTCATCATCACCCGGATAGTGCCTTCCATTCCCATCGTGCAGGGATTTGTTCTCATAAGAAAAGGGGCCGTTTTGCCACTGTCCGCTGCGCCAAGGCGTGCTTTTGCCAAGCGACTCCGACTCGATCGACGCGCCGAGCGGCCCTTCGGGAAACTCTTCGCGGGCCAGATCATTCCGCTGTGATTGTACTGTCGACAGCTCCGAGTAATCGGCGCTGTCCTCGTCTATAAACCGACTCAACTCCTATCGCCTCCTGATTAGGGTAGCCTGCAATCAGCTTGCCTTCTCAGTTTGCCCGCTTTAATCGGTAAAATTCACCGTGCCTACCACAAAATATAAAAATTGTGCCAGCTCGGCGGCTTCCTCTTCCTCCAGCTTGAAGACATGCTCCAAATAGCCTTCTTCCTCGAGATCATCGGCTCCGATGATGGCCGTCTTTCCGGCCTGCAAGTCGGTAATGAGCTTTTTCCCGTAGAAGCGGTTCGTGTTGGTGATGGCCAGATCAAAACGCTTCAAGCTCGGGGAGATGAAGGTTACGAATCGGGTTGATGTTTCTTCCGTCGTATCGGACATGAAATCAAAATCAGGCAGTTGCATGCGGTGTAGCCTCCACTCCGTTAGTTTCGACCATTATACACCAACAAAACGCTTGTAATAAAGAGACGGTTATGCTAGATTTAAGCTAATCGAATGATCGAACGTAGAGGAAGCACCTCTCTTGCCAGCCGGCAGGAGGGGTGCTTTTTTGCGTTTACGGCCATTCGTCCAAATTTCGGAGTATGGGAGGAGTCAGCAGCATGCATATCGTTTTTTTGAATACGTTCGAGAGACCGGCGGAAGGGGGCGGAATCGTCAGCGCCAAGCTGTCCATTTGCGAACGGGAGGGCGTCTGGTCGGTGCTATGGGTGGAAGGAGAAGGGCAGCCTGCTGTTTTGTTCGAGGGCACCTCATGGGAGGAGATGATCGTCGCTTTCCGGCATGGTGTAGCGGTAAGGATGGGCGAAGGCTTCACGCCGGTTATCGACGGCATGCTGGATGAGAAGCGGGGCGGCGCCGGCAGTCTGTTGTCGATGCTGCAATGCTACGGCGAGTTGCATGCCAATGCCGAGCTGTTCGAGGCGCTGCGCGATTGGCGGAGAACGAGGGCGGGGCAGGACAGAAAGTCGGCTTACCTGATTGCAACGAACCGGATGCTGTGGATGATCAGCGCTTACGTTCCGCAGACGCCGGAAGAGCTGCTGCAAATTCCCGGCTGGGGCGAGAGCAAGCATAACGCCTATGGCGAGGAAGTACTGGAAGTAACGGGTAAAGCGTCACGGTCGACCGGGTTCCCTTTGCAGTGGGTAGCGGACGAGCTTGATCCGTCTGCTTTCACGCAATGGCTCTACAAGCAGAAGGAAAATAAATATAAAAACGATATGGTGCGCCAGCATCAGAAGAAGAAGATATTGCACTTCGTCATGGAAGGCGGCTCGCTCGAGCAGCTGCAGACGGAGCTTGAGCTGCCGCGCAGGGAAGTGATGGACCGTATCGAGCAATTGGAGACGGAAGGGTATGACTTTGAACCGCTGATCGACCGGGAGCTGTCCGATATGCCGGAAGAGGAGCGCGAGCTGATCTGGAAGGCATTCCAGCAATCGGGCGACCGTTACTTGAAGCCGGTGCTGCAGCAAGTCTATGGAGCCGAAGGAGCCAAGGACAGGCAAGCCGATGTGCTTTATGAACGGCTGCGGCTCGTTCGCCTCCGTTACCGCAAGGACAACAAACGGGAAATCTCGTAATAATGGCCTCTTCGCAGCGCTCTGGACATGTAGTTCCAGAGCGCTGTTCCATGCCAAGCCGGCCTTACAGTTTCCTCCTGTTTATGACAAAGTTGGCGGGTAAATCACGACTAACAACATAGGTCTAAAGTTTCAATAATGACATAAATAGTATACTTGTCCTACGGAATTAAGTATAATAGCAATTAAACAAGACCATGCGCGAATTTTGTCGAAAAGGAGCGTTTCCTCTTTATGAAGGCAGAATATATTAATCCGTTTCTTGAATCCGCAAAAATCGTGATCGAACAAGTGATCCAGATCCGCCCGTCAACGGGCCAGCTAGGCTTGAAAGATATTAAATTTGTCGAAAACTATATTTGGATCCAAATTGGATTGAACGGGCAAATGAACGGTGACATTGTATTTGGCCTCAGTGAGGAGGTCGCGCTCAAGATGGTATCGGCGATGATGGGCGGATTCGTAATCTCCGAGATTGATGAGATCGGACGGAGCGCGATATCCGAGCTGGGCAACATGATTAGCGGAAATGCCAGCACGATGCTGTTCAATCAGGGTGTACGCGTCGATATTACACCGCCGAAAGTGATCCACTCCGCGAATGCAGCCGGATTTGCTGCGACGCAAGCTTTAACGGTTCCGCTTATTATGGATGGAATCGGAGTTTTGGACATTCAGGTACTAGTCGCATCATAGCACAAGTACAGGGCTCCTTCGGGAGCTTTTTCTTTTGCTTAAAGAGGCTCAATCAAGTACACTAGACTGGGTGATATGGATGTTGAAAGATAAGGTTGTGCTCCTGTCGGGAGCTTCAAGCGGGATCGGAGCCGTGACTGCCAAATATTTGGCTGAACGGGGAGCCATTCCAGTGCTGACCGGCCGCAATTTGAATAAGCTTCGCGAAAGCGCTGAGGCGGTCGCAGGTCCATGCTCGGTGTTTCCGATGGATGTGACGGATATGGATCAAGTGACAGAAACGGTCGAAGCGATCATTGCCAAGCATGGCAGAATCGATATTTTGCTGAACAACGCGGGCTTCGGCAAGTTTGAGACCTTTATTGATGCGCCGATCGGCAGCTTTGAATCGATGATGGACACGAACTATATGGGAATCGTCCGCTGTACAAAAGCGGTATTGCCTTATATGCTGGAACAGGGCAGCGGCCATATCGTCAACATCGCATCGATGGCTGGCAAGATTGGCTCTTCCAAATCGACTGGTTATTCGGCATCTAAGCATGCGGTGCTTGGATTCACCAATTCGCTGCGAATGGAATTGAAGCCGCACGGTATTCGGGTATCCGCCGTAAATCCGGGTCCGATTGATACTTCTTTTTTTGAGCTTGCTGACCCTTCCGGCTCTTATGTGAAAAATGTAAGCTGGTTTATGATGAAGCCTGAATATGTCGCCAAATCGATTGTGCGCGTGATGGAGCGCGGAACGGCAGAAGTGGATTTGCCGAAATCGGCCGCGGCGGGCATCAAGCTGTATCAGCTGTTTCCCCGTGTTGTAGACCGGTTTTTCGGCAGCCTGTTCAATCGAAAATAGCGTTATTATAAGTGAGGAATCGACAATGAGTACGTTGAAGTGGAATGAAATGGGATTATTAAAGCCGCTCTTGGATAAGCTGGCGGCAAGCGACATTAAGGAACCGACGGTTATTCAAGCGGATGCCATTCCGGTACTGCTCGAAGGCAAGGATGTATCGGCGCGTTCGCAGACCGGCACGGGCAAAACGCTGGCTTATTTGCTGCCGATGCTGCAGCGGCTGAAGCCCTCCTCCAAAGCGGTACAGGGCGTTATTCTCGCGCCTACGCAAGAGCTGGCGATGCAAATCGTTCGCGTAGCGGAAAGCTATGCGGAGCCGCTGGGACTGCGTGTGCAGCAATTGATTGGCGGAGCGGCGCTCAAGCGGCAGGTGGAGAAGCTAAAGCTGCATCCGCAGCTCGTTATTGGAACGCCAGGCCGTATTCACGAGCTGCTGAAGCTGCGCAAGCTGAAGCTGCATGATGTGCGCAGCGTCGTAATCGACGAGGCGGATCAGGTGTTCGAGCTGGGCTCGACGCGCGAGGTCGAAGCGATATTGTTTGCCATGGGCAGCGAACGGCAAATTGCCTTCTTCTCAGCAACCTATCCGGATCAAATGGCGAGGTTTGAAGGACGCTGGATGAAGGAACCGGTAAGAATTCAAATTGCGCCGCAGCACCGGGTATCTGAGACGATTGACAATTATTATCTGGTAAGCGACAAGCGGGACAAGACGGATACGGCCCGCCGGCTTATCCGGCTGCTGAACCCGAAATCAGCGCTGCTGTTTCTGAATGCAACCGATAATATCGCCAACTGGGAATCGAAGCTCAGCTATGAAGGCTTTACCGTGGAGACGTTATATGGCGATGCGGACAAGCAGCGCCGTTCGGCTACGCTGGCGCGCTTCCGTGACGGGCGCTGCCAGCTGCTGCTTGCTACGGATGTTGCTGCAAGGGGGCTCGATATTGAAGGGCTGCCGCTCGTTATTCAACTGGACCCTGCAGTCGATGCTGACCACTATGTGCATCGCGCGGGCCGGACTGGGCGCATGGGCAAACCGGGTACGGTCGTCTCGATCGTAACGCCGCAGGAGCTGTTCATCATGGACAAGTTCCGCAAGCAGCTTGGCATTGAGCTGCCGGAGAAGGCGATGTACCGCGGCAAGCTGATGACGCCGGAAGAGGCGCGCAGCGCTTCAGCATCGAGCAGAAGCAGTAAGCCCGACAAGTCCGATAATGCGCCAGCTGCGAAAAAACCGGTTA
The DNA here is from genome assembly GCF_042883865.1 of Paenibacillus sp. NPDC058174. Lineage (NCBI taxonomy): Bacteria > Bacillati > Bacillota > Bacilli > Caryophanales > Paenibacillaceae > Paenibacillus > Paenibacillus sp. NPDC058174. The sequence continues at coordinate 2,370,578 of NZ_JBHVUY010000001.1, read as the reverse complement.
GCCGGCCGCAGTCCGCTCCAATTGAGCGGGACAGTGTCCGTAATGAGCCCAAAGCACGTATTGGAGTCGCGGATACGCAGAAAGCGGCTGTTAGCCGTGCGCCGAAGCAGCCTTCTGCAGCTAAGCAAAAGCAGGAGAAGCAGCGCGATAAGAAGGATAAGGGCGCGCCGAAATGGCTGAAAGCGAAGCGTGAAGGAAATGAGAAGCAAGACTAGGACGTTTTACCTGTTTTCCGAAAGATAGAGAAGCCACCCTCCCAAAGCGATTTGCCTTCGCCGAAACGTATTAGCGAAGGTCAAGCGGAAGCAATTCCGTACAATCGCGATAAGGAGAGTGGCTTTTTTAATGAATACTCCAGTTTGGAAAAAGACGATTATTACTTCCATGGCATTGCTGATGCTCGCAGGAGGCGGAACGTCGGCTTTCGCACATGGCAATAACAATGGCGGAAAAAATGGCAGCCAGCACCAGAATCAAGGCAAGGATGATAAAAAGAAAGAGAAAGAGAAAGAGAAAGAGAAGGAAAAAGAAAAAGAGAAAGAGAAGGACAAAAATAAGGATAAAAATAAAATAACCTGGAAGTTTGAAGACGAGGATGAGCTGAAGTGGGCTCTGGAATACATTATGCGCCTTGCCTCCAAGGGCGTGTTCACGGGCTATGAAGACGGAACCTTTAAGCCGAATCTAAAAATTTCCCGTATCGAGACGCTGGTTGCAGCCGTTCGCTTAATGGGACTCCGCGAGCAAGCGGAATCGCCGGACAAAATGAAAACGAACCTGAACTTCAAGGATGCTGATAAGCTGACGAAAAAATATCCTTGGGCAGTTGGTTACGTAGCCGTCGCACTGGAAAATGACCTGTTCACAGAAACAGAGTCGGAGATCAATCCGGAGCAGAATGCATCCCGCTTGTGGGCGACGACGATTCTGATCAAAGCGTTGAAGCTGGAGGATGAAGCGAAAGCGCTGAACAACACGAAGCTGGACTTTAAAGACGCGAAGAACATTCCGGCCGGTTCTGTCGGCTATGTCGCTCTTGCGATTAAGAAAGGCATTATTACCGGGTACAATGATCAGACCTTCCGTCCGAACCAGCCAGTATCGAGAGCGGAGCTTGCTGCGCTGCTCGACCGTACGGATTCGGAAATGCCGGACCACGACGCGCTGGCAATTACGGGCAAGCTGAAGGCAGCCGCATCGGGCAGCAAAATTACGGTCATTAAACCGGATAACAAAGAGCTGACGCTTGATCTGGACGCTAACGTATTTATTTTCCGCGAGGATAAAAAAGCGGCTGTCAGCGCGCTTCAGGCCGGCGATGAGGTGCTCGTTCGCACGTATCAGAACCGTGTCGTCTTCATTGAAGTAACGAAAGCCGCAACGCCTCCTGTGTCGACAGCTTTCACGGAGCTGGGCAACGTAAATACTGTAACGCTGAATGCGCAGGGCAGACTTGCGACAATCTCCGTTACAAAATTTACGAACAATCAGACTTACACGACAATCTACAACATTGATCCTAATGTTGTAATCGCAGGCAATGCCTCCTTGCTCACCCAAGGCCAGCTTGTTGAAGTGAAAGGCGAGAACGGAACGGTAAAAACGATTACGATCAAGTAATAGTTAAAAACATAATAAACAGCCGGTATGCTTCTTGGGAAGGGCGCATATCGGCTGTTTTTTTGAGTTTTGAGGAAATTTTAGGTATGCTGATAGAAGAAGCATTTCATTTATGGAATTTGAAGGTGAGAAGATGACCGAACCTATATTGAAGGTAGAGAGTTTAACAGGCGGCTACAGCCCGAGGCGGCCGGTGCTTCACAACGTCTCATTCGATATCCGGCCGGGAGAGATGGTTGGCTTGATAGGACTAAACGGTGCGGGCAAAAGCACGACGATCAAGCATATTCTAGGCTTAATGAAGCCGCATGACGGCGGCGTTCAAGTGAATGGAGTGGCGCTGGAGCAAAATCAGGAGCGATATCGCTCGGCTTTTGCCTATGTACCGGAAACGCCTGTGTTGTTCGACGAATTGACCGTTGAGGAGCATTTGAAGCTCACCGGAATGGCTTACAATGTGGACGGCAGCGTCTTTGAGGACAGAAAGAACCAGCTGCTGGAGGAGTTTCAGATGACGGCAAAGCGGGGAGCGTTCGCCTCTCATTTGTCCAAAGGGATGAAGCAGAAGGTCATGATTATGAACGCGCTTCTGTCCGAGCCGCCGCTTTATATTATTGACGAGCCTTTTCTCGGCCTGGATCCGCTCGGTATCCGCTCCTTGCTGGAGCGTCTTGTTGAGGTGAAGCAGAAAGGCTCGGCGATTCTGATGAGCTCTCATATCCTTGCGACAGTGGAAGCCTATTGCGACCGCTTTATCGTTATGCATCATGGCGTCATTGCCGCGCAAGGCAACCTGGAGGAAGTATCCGCCGCAGCCGGAACCGAGATGCGCAGCGGCAGTCTGGAGGATGCCTTCTACAAGCTTGTAACCGGTGATCGGCCATGAAGTCTCCGCTTCAAGCTTTGGAAGCGATGTGGGCAAAGCGGGCTGCCGATTACCGCAAGGAAATACTGCCCTACCTCGGATATATGGGTCAAAGCGGTTTTTTGCTGGTCTTGTCCTTTATTGCGATTACATCGGGATTCGGTTATATCAAGCTGCTTCGCGATGTGCCGACTGATTTTCCGTTTACGCTCGTTGGCGTCATCGCTTTAGTTCCGGTATTATGCTGGAGTCCGCTGCGGACATGGCTTGTACCGGCGGACATCGTCTTTCATCTGCCGCTGGAAGCGAGAATGGGGCGTTACTTGTTCCGTTCCTTTCGCCGCAGTCTGCTGCTGACGGTTGTCATTGCCGGTCTTGTGCTGCTCTTGTACTGGCCGCTATACCGTCATGGAGACGGATTGGCAGGCGGCTGGTGGCTGCTGCTGTTCGCGGCGGGGCTTCGTGCCGTTAATACGTGGGGAGCCTGGCGGGAGCGGCTGCTGGCCTGGCCAGGCATGCGTGTACTGCTCCGGGTGCTGCGCTGGCTGGCAACTGCTGCAGCTTGGGCAGCAATGCTCTCGCGCGAGCCGTGGATGGCTGCGGTATTTGGCGTTCTGATCTTTGCACTGTTAGCTGTTGTGTATCGGATTCCGGCCAGTCATGCCTTCCCTTGGGAACGATTAATAGAAGAAGAGGCGAGGACGCGAAGAACGATTTATTTGTTTTTCGGCTTGTTTATCGACGTTCCGTCTATGGCATCCCGTTCGACGCCGCGGCGCTATCTTAGCTGGGCGTTAAGCTGGATCCGTTACCGGCATGCCAATACGTTCGTATATTTGTACGCTGCTTCCTTGATCCGAACGGAGCTTGGCGGCATTATCGTCAGACTAGGAGTTCTCAGCGCGCTCATCGTCTATTGGTTTGCCGAAGCGGTATGGCTGGAAGGCTGGGGTGCTGCTGCCGCATATGCGGTTATGATGCTGATCATAGCGGTTCAGCTTGGCGGATTGCGCCGTGTTCATAGCTTCACGGTCTGGAGACATGTCTATCCGCTGCCGGATGCGAAGAGAACGGAAAGTATTGTACGTGTCGATTCTCGGGTATTGGCTATCGTTGCCTTTCTCGTATGGCTGCCAGCCGGCATCACACTGCTGATACTCGGCTATCTGCTTCCGGCCGTTGCTGCACCGGTTATAATGATTGCTTATGCGCTGCTTCTTCGTCCGGGGCGGATGACACGAAAAATCGTCCGCGAGGATGATGAGGAATAAAAATAAGGCTTGGCAGCGGAAGCTGCCAAGCCTTTTTCAATTGCGGGATTAACGGCTGCCGGAAATTTCCGTTACCGCTTTGTAGATCGTGTCGAACAGCTCTTCCAGATCTGTTTCTTCAATGCAGGAGAATGCCACACGAAGATCGGTTTCACCAAGGGCGATGGTACCAACGCCGTATTGGTCAAGCAGTTTTGTGCGCACTTCCTCTGCCGATACGCCGTTCAGCTTCAGACACATGAAGTAGCCGGAGTTGAATGGATAGTAGCCCCATACATCGCCATAGCGTCCGCTGTCGAGCAGCGACTTCACTTTGTTGGCGCGTTTTTTCATAATGTCGTATTTCTCTGCCTTCTGTGCTTCGAACTCTGGCGATTGCAGCGCGCGAAGAACGAAGGTTTGCGACGGATGCGGGCCGCTTGAAATCGTGGCGCGGATAATGCCCATCGTTTTTTGTTCCAGTGCAGCCAGCGTGTTATCCGATGGCGATGCGTACGTAATAAAGCCTACGCGGAAGCCCCATACATATTCTTCTTTCGTAGCGCCGTCTACTTTAACGGCAAGAACACGCGGATGCAGCTCGGCAAGCTTGCCGAACAGCGATTCATGAACCGAATCCTCAAAGAACAGACCGAAGTAAGCATCGTCGGTAACCGCAACAACGTTGATACCGGCCTCAGCTGCTTCACGGATGACTGCAACGATTTCATCGCCTTCCTCCGGTCCAGGCGTGTAGCCTGTCGGATTGTTCGGGAAGTTCAGAATAACGATCGCTTTGCCTTTATCCTTTTGCGCAAGCAGCGCTTCACGAAGGCCAGCCGCATTAAAGCGGTTGTTCTCGTTATAGAGCGGATATTCTACGATTTCTGCACCGCGGCGGATGCCGAAGGTGAGCTCATAGTTTTCCCAGTTTTTGTTCGGGATAATGACAGCGTCACCCGCATCTGCGAACAGATCGGCAACGATGCTCAGGCCGTGTGTCAGTGCGTTCGTCACAACGGGATTGCTAATTTTTTTGCCTTCAACCGAAGGGTTTTCCTTCAGCATTTTGGCACGCCATGCCGCACGGAGCTCCGGCTTGCCGGCAGGAGGCGCATATTCATATATATCTTTCGGATCATAGGCACTCAGCGTATCTTGAATGACCTTCAAATGCATCGGCTTTCCGTCTTCGATTGCGATACCGATCGTAGCGTTATATTTCTTGGCTTTTGCCTTCGCTTCTGCGGATTGGCTCAAGATGCCTTCCTTCGGGAAATAAATCGCCTTTCCTATTCCAGACAACATCGCGTAAACGTCAGGGCTTTCTGCTTGTAAAGTCTCGTTCAACTGCTGAGCAAGTGGGTTCATGGACCTCATTCCATCCTTCCGATAATTCAGTTCATTATAGTATTATTTCCTATAGGGATTGCTTATCGGGAGCTATTATAACATTTTTTGCACGGTTCAAACCATGCGAAATTAAATAAATTTAACAAACGAACAGGTCATATGCAGGAAAATGCAAATCGTCCCGTACAGGCTTGCGAAAAAGTTTGGCGCTGTTGTATGATGACGGCAGACGCTTTATTTCCTCACTTTTAATTGATTTTGAAATGAAAACGGACAGCGTTCAGGCTAAGGCAAGCAGACTTATTGAGCAGTCGGTGACTGAAATAATATCGTCAATAACTGCAAAGCTTTGCAGCCTGCAATAAATCGTCCAAGCATAGGAGGACTGCTCGTAGATGCTGCATATCACACCGGACTCGCTTATTTTGCTGCCCCCGCTCGCCAAAATCGTATGTGAACCTGGCTGGAGATGGGCACCGCGAGAGAAGCCGATGCCGAATTTCGATTTATTTTACGTATGGAGCGGAGAAGGGGAAGTCGAAGTAAACGGGGCCAGGTATCCGGTCGGCAAAGGAAGCTGCTTTCTGTTCCGCCCCGGCGATTTCACCAGTGCAACCCATAATCCTCAAAAGCCGCTCGTATTAACTTATATTCACTTTGATACGAAGGTGCCGGTAGAGCAGGTTCCGGGACGTTACCGGCAATTTACCGACACTGTCGAGTTTGAGCATCTGCTTTCCCGTTACGTGCGCCTGTTCCTCGTTAAAACCTTCGCGGCTGAAGAAGAAGCCCAGCTTGTGCTCAAGCAGCTCATTATTCATCTGCTGCGCGAGGATCTGGATCTGCAGGTGCCGCTGGAGAGGAAGGCGAGCAATCAGCTGACGGAGGCTATTCATGAAATCGCCAATTATGTGCGGCAAAATCCGGGCGTTCCGCACCGGGTAGAGGATTTAGCGCATCGCGCTCAGCTGTCTCCCCGCTATTTTTCGATGAAATTCAAAGAAATGATCGGAACGTCGGTACAGTCGTATATGATACAGACACGTATAGAACGCGCTCAGCACCTGCTCATGCATGAAGGCATGAATGTGACGGAGGTTGCGGATGCTCTCGGCTACCGGGACATCTTTTTCTTCAGCCGCCAGTTCAAGCAGTATACGGGAAGAAGCCCTTCGGAAATCCGGTAAACGAATAGTGTGAAAAAAGAACCTCCTAGTCAATCTCGCTGCTGAAGCGGGCTTGGCCGGAGGTTTCTTGCTTTTATTGGCTGCTCCCGTTGTGACGGGGACAATATTTACGCATCAGCTCAATCGTTTCGTGATCCAGCTCGCCGCCGCGCTCCCGGAGTCCTTCTATAATCGGCGCTCTATCCTCCAGGCTTTCATTTTGTCCGAATTTGAACTTGGCGCTCATATGCTCTACATCGATGCGAACGACTGCAACCCCTCTAACATTGCCGCGGTAAGCCGGGTCATCAGCCGCAATCGGTTTATGGCCGCCCTCCGGTTGAAGCTTGACCATCAGTGCCTGCAAGGCGGAAGCCTTCTCGGGCAAATCTTCGACAAGTGCTGCTCGTCCAGCGATAACGACCGATTTGAAAAAAGCGGTTGCGGGACATGCCAGTTCGGGATCGGTGTAGTAGGAAGGGATAATGGCATATTCCTTGGCTATGCAAAAGGTGACGTTTGGCCGCGCGGAAAGGTTGGCGATTTTCTCTCCTGCTCTTGCTCCGTGAAAGTAGATGCTGCCGTTCGTATATACGTAGTTCAGCGGCGTTGCAGCCGGAAATCCGTCAGCGGATACCGTTGCTAATACGCCGAAGGTCATTTCACCCAGAAACTGCTCAATATCTTCTTTATTTTCAACTGCAAGCTCTTTTCTTCGCATTCTGCAAAGCCTCCTTCGTCTTCCCATGTGGAATACAGCTATGGTAGACTGAAATTTGATCATTAAAAAGATCCAATTTCATTGATTTTTAATAGACCAGTTAACAGTCTGAACGGCAGGGGGATGACGTTAATGGAACATTCCATTATAGCCGCCTATGAAAGGATAGCGTCCCGCGAGGGGAAGAAGACGGCCGCTTTGTTCCAAGCATTGCGGGAATTAATCGTAACGGGAACGCTGCGTGCAGGGGAACGACTGCCCTCGAGCCGGCTTCTCGCGGATCAATTGGCGCTCTCTCGCGGCCTTGTGAATCAGGTGTACGACATGCTCGTAGCGGAGGGCTTCGTGCGAACCGGAAGGGGCAGCGGTACCTTTGTCGCCTATGACAGGCCAGCCCTTCAAGCCTCCGAAGCGGTGGAGCGGGCGAAGATTCCGCTGTCGACGTGGGCTAAGCGGCTGAATTCCGGCCGCCAAGAGCTTGAAGCTGAAGCTCTTCCAGACATGGAGAACGGGGAGAAAGCCATCGACTTCTCCATTAGCCGCACGGACGCCACGCTATTTCCATGGGATGATTGGCGCACCTTAATGTTCGAGCAGGTTCGCCGCCTTTTTGAGCAGGAACGCGATGAATCCTTAGAGACAGCGGGCAGCCGCTCATTGCGTGAGGCTATTGCGCATGAATTGCGGCGGGAGAGAGGAATCGTCGCGTCCGCTGATGACATTGTCATTACGAATGGGTCCATGTATGCCATCGCGCTGCTGTCCATGCTCTTAATCGAACCCGGAAATAAAGTTGTCGTGGAAAATCCTTCTTATGACGGGATCCGCCGGGCTGTAGAGGCAGCGGGCGGCTGCCCTGTATACGCAGCTGTCGACGATCACGGAATCATACCTGAGCCATGGGATGCCAGATTGCTGTTCGTCACCCCAAGCCGCCAGTTTCCGACCGGCGTGGCACTTGATCCTCAGCGCCGGAGACAGCTGCTTGAATGGGCATCTATTCATGAGGCTGTCATTATTGAAGACGATTACGACAGTGAATTCCGCTGGGGCGGCCGTCCTTCGGAGCCGCTCAAGGCGCTCGATTATGAAGGCAGAGTCGTATACGTCGGAACCTTCTCCAAAACGATGTTCCGGGAGCTTCGGCTCGGTTATGCTGTCGTGCCGGAATCGCTGAGAGAGCCGATGCGTCTGGCTAAGTATTGGCTGGAGCCGCATTCGAGCGGCGTTGCCGAGCAGCGGGCATTAGCCGCCTTTATGGCAAGCGGCCTGTACTCCCGTCATTTGCGGCGTCAACGGCGGCTGTACGGCAGGCGGCTGTTGAAGTTCCGGGAAGAGGCAGAGCGTCATCTAAGCGGGATGTTCCGCTTCAAGCCCTCTGATGCCGGGCTTCACCGGTATGCAGAGTGGATAGGCGATCCGGCAGACTTTGAACGGCTGAGGATTCAATGTCTTAAGGCGGGCATTAAGTGGAGCAGCTCCAAGCCTTATTGGATAGCAGACTACACAGGCGGGGCGATTCCAGAGGCGGGGCCGGCCGGCGCATTGTTTGCCTTTGCCCATCTGAATGAAGAAGACATTGCGGAAGGCCTCAGACGAATCGCGGACTGCTGGAGAGGGCTGACTCGCTAATACTGGGAATTAGACATAGGCTGAATCAAAATAAAAGGACCGCAATTCGAATAGAGAATTTGCGGTCCTTGCTTATTGTTATGTTATCAGTTGTGGTTAACCAGTTGTCCCAGACGCTCGCCCATACGAACCTTGAGGCCGACCTTTAAATCAGCGCGGGGTTCAAACGTATTATCCTCGAGCAGCATTACAACGGTCGAGCCGAATTCGAAATAAGCGAGCTCGCCGCCTCTTTCCGCCGCAGGCTTAATCGGTTCTACATAGCGGATGCTGCTTACGTTCATCGCTCCGACCTTTACAACGGCGGCTTCGCCCCCGTCATGCTGAATATAAGTAATCAGACGCTCATTGCGGCTGAGCACTCTGCGCATGCGGGTCAGGCCAAATTCGTTAACCGGATATACTTTGCCGGGCACATGTTCACGCTCAACAATACGTCCGCTTACCGGAGAATGAATGCGGTGATAGTCGGTTGGACTTAAGTAGAGCACGATGTAATAGCCATGTTTGTAATTTTCCATGCGGGGGGAGCGGTTCAGCAGCTCTTCAACGGTATAGTCCTGTCCTTTTACATTGACGATCGTCCCGCTTGTAATGGCGCCTGCTCCGGTTATAAGAGCATCAACCGGGCTGATTAGCGCAGTCGTATCCGGATCCAGTAAGCGGGCTCCAGGCTTCAGCCGGCGTGTGAAAAATTCATTTAACGTTTTGTATTCTTGAAGCGGCTTCTCAGCCTCTTCAGCCTTTATGCCGTACATGCTGGCGAATTTAGCGATAAACAATCGGCTTCCTCTGGATTGTGCGAACCTTCCGGTCACTTTGGAAATCCATTTGCGCGAGCTTAATTCCGTCATGGCACGAAAAAATCGGTCTTTCATGACTCGTACCGCACGTCCTTTCATGCTTCTTAAGTTGTTGCTTTTCTCGAACAGTGTGCCATAAGAAGCAGTACAAAGCAATAGAAACTAAAGCACAGTGTGCCATCATTGGCCTATGGCAACCACGGAAAAGAACGCGTATGCTAGTAAATCAACGCTTCTGACAGGAGGTTTTCATAGACAAATGGCATCACCAAGGGTCGCATTCGTTACTCCGGGTTCCTTCCCTATCCCGTCTGGAAAAAGCAGCTCCGTTGAGCGTGTCGTCGAGAAATTCGTTCCGCTTCTAAAACCGTATGCTGAGCCGCGTATTTATGGAAAAAGCATGCGCGGGCTGGCTAAAACCGGCTATGTCAACGGTGTCCTTTGTGAAAGATTTAACGCGGTGAACAAAGCAGCTTACATTGCAGCAGCAGGTAGGGCGATCGCACGCTTTGCGCCCTCTCATATCCAAGTAGAGAACCGTCCCTTATATGTATTGGCCTTAAGGAGAAGGTATCCGCGTAAACAGATTTGGCTCAGTCTGCATTCTTCTACTTTTATAGGCGGCAAATATTTGACCCGGTCCAAACTGCGGCAATGCTTGCGTGCGGCGGACAAGATTATCGTGAACAGCGAATTTCTGCTGCGGACAGTCGCTTCACGAGTCCCTGAGGCAAGATCGAAGCTAAAGGTTGTTTATCCGGGCGTCGAGCCTGAACGGTTTCCGTCCCGGTTTTCGGATGAGGGGATGTCTATGCGGTCTTTGATCCGGGAACAAAAAGGGCTAAGCGGGCGAAGGGTCGTTATCTTCCTCGGCCGTTTAATTCCGCTTAAGGGCGTGCATCATTTGCTCCACGCAGCACCAGTGCTTGCCCAAATCGATCCTGAGCTGCTGATCGTTATCGTGGGCAGCCCCTTTTACGGCTCGCATCGGACAACAGCCTACTCCCGGAGTCTGCATAAGCTTGCCCGTAATTGTCCCCGCAACGTACGCTTTGTTCCCTATGTGCCGTATACGGAAGTGCCGAAATGGTTCATTGCCTCGGATATTGCCGTCGTTCCTTCCGGCCAGCGGGAAGCGTTTGGCCTCGTTAATGTCGAAGCGATGGCTTGCGGCCTGCCGGTTGTTGCTACGAACGCAGGAGGAATGAAGGAGATTATACGCGACGGGGAAACCGGGTTTCTCATTAATTCCGGGAGGGTGGAGAGTGAGCTGGTCGATAAACTGAGAATGCTGCTGCTCGATAAAGAACTCCGCGACCGGATGGGAGCGGCGAGCCGGAAGCGGGTGGAGCAGATGTTTACCTGGCAGCATACGGCTAACCGCTGGCTGAAGCTGCTTCGGGGAGGCGCAGCAGTGGCTGCAGGAATAGCGGATGAAGAATTGGGATTAGAATTAGAATTATAGAAGGAATTGCTGTTTAAGCTGACAGCAAAATACGAATAGAAGGCTGTTCGCGGAGCTGGCATGACCCCGCCCGGGACGGCCTTCTTTTATGTTGCATCCGTTAGAAAAAACAAAGCGCATATTTAGAATTGAATTTGGAATCAAATTTTGATATATTTGAAAACGAGAATCGTTATCAAGTGAATTCATAAGTTACATACAGAAAGGTAGTTGCATCAATGGCACTCAATAATGAAACGGGAGCAAAGCCTTCCGTCAAGCTGCACGCCAGACCGGTCGTTGCGACGATCATCCTCATAGGCGGCACTGCAGCGCTCTTGCTTTCCATGGCGCTGGCAATATCGGTCGGAGCAGCCAACATCAGTCTCGAAACGGTGTGGGAAGCCGTATTTAAGTTTAATCCTGATTTAACAAGCCATCAGATTATTCGAGAGCTTCGTATGCCTCGTGCAATAGCTTGTGCGGTTGTTGGAGCAGCCTTTGCCGTGTCCGGGGCAATTATGCAAGGGATGACGCGGAATCCGCTTGCCGATCCCAGCCTGCTTGGTCTGAATGCGGGAGCAGGGTTTGTACTGGCTATTTGTTTTGCCTTTTTCCCTAGTCTTTCATATATGAGCATTATGCTCTTCTGTTTCGTAGGCGCGGCGCTTGGCGTTGCAATCGTATACGGTGTTACCTCCCTGTCTAAAGGCGGCTTGACGCCGGTCCGGCTGACTCTTGCGGGCGCTGCAGTCAGTGCACTGTTCGTGGCACTCAGCTCAGGCATTCAAATTCATTATAAAGTTGGTCAAAATATGGCCTTCTGGTATCATGGCGGCGTTGCCGGCATCAACTGGCAGCAGATTTCGATTATTACACCTTGGATCGGCGGCGGACTAATTGGTGCCATTATTATTTCCCGCGCTATTTCTTTGCTGAGCTTGGGTGAAGATATTGCAGTCTCGCTGGGAACAAGAACCGGCTTAATTAAAGTTTTAGGCTTAGTCTTTACGTTAGTGCTTGCGGGTGCAGGGGTATCGGTCGCGGGTGCTGTAGGCTTTATCGGACTTATCATTCCGCATTTTGCCCGTTATTTGGTTGGCGTCAATTATCGCTGGATTATACCGTGCTCGGCGGTGCTTGGCGGATTGCTTGTTGTACTCGCTGATATCGTAGCCAGAACGATGAATCCTCCATCTGAGTTTCCAATCGGCGCTTTGATTGCACTGATCGGCGTACCGTTCTTCCTCTACCTTGCAGTGAAACAGAGGGGAGAACTGTAATGAATACACCAAATCTATCCGTAACAGAAAGCAGAAGAAGAACCCGTGCCATTATCGTGATGCTGACTTTAACGATCCTGGTTATTGCAGCTTTTATTGTTAGTATGAATACCGGCCACATCCGGCTCTCCCCAATTGATGTCGTGAAGACGCTGTTTGGCTGGGGAACCGACAAGCAGCATCTGATTTTATTCGAATTCCGGCTGCCGAGGATCATTATTTCCGTTCTTATCGGTGCAGGCTTTGCCGTGTCTGGTGCAATTCTGCAAGGACTTTTCCGCAACCCGCTTGCTGATCCGGGCCTCCTAGGCATTAATGCGGGCGCGGGCTTAATGGTGACGCTGTACATTGCTTTCCTGCGGGACAATTCATCGGCTAATTTATTCCTCCTGCCGTTATTGGCGCTTGGAGGAGCGGCAAGCGCAGCTGTTCTAATCTTCATGCTGGCCTACAAGCGTCATAAAGGATTGCTGCCAACGCGGATGATACTGATTGGGGTAGCGGTTCAAGCCGGCATTAACGCGGCTATGGTCGTCCTGACACTTGCGCTTGATCCGGAAGATTATCAGTACGTATCGATCTGGCTTGCAGGCAGCATTGCAGGATCGAACTGGAAGTACGTTATCGCTTTGCTTCCATGGATTTTTACACTTATTCCGTTTGCCATGATCAAATCCCGTTCGCTGAACATTCTGAATCTGGGCGATCAGATGGCGAAGGGCCTGGGTACGCCAATCAATCGCGACCGGATTTGGCTGCTGGCAGCAGCGGTAGGCCTCGCCGGCTCCTGCGTTGCGATTGGCGGCGGCATTAGCTTTGTAGGTCTCGTTGGACCGCATTTGGCCCGGCGTCTGGTTGGTCCTCAGCATCAGCTGAATATCCCGACCTCAGCGCTGCTTGGCGCATTGCTCGTTATTGTGGCGGACACAATTGCGAGGTCCTTCTCCTCGTTGCCAACAGGCATTATTGTAGCCATTATCGGAGCACCATATTTCCTGTACCTGCTTTCCAAAACGAAATAAAAGACCGGAATACCCGTTCATGCGCCGAAACGCGTGAACGGGTATTTTTTATGCGCTGTGTTTGCAGTGAACCTTCCTGCCTGAGTAACGAGCCTATGGGTAGATGCATATATTACGTATGACATTTCAGGTGGAAGAAGGAGAGGACAATGGCTAAAAGCAAAAAACCGAGAAGCGCCAAAGGGCGAAGACCGCTCTTCTATGTCGACAATCCGAATGCTTCCGAGTTAAAGTGGCTGGACGATTTGAATAAAAGAAAAGCCCCGCAGCCGTCAAGTCAGGCAAACATTACGCCTGCCCCTGCACCAGCGCCTCAACAAACGCAGTCAGCACAACCGGCACAGCAGGTGCAGGAAACTAGAGACGTAAGCATAAACGCAATTGGAGCGCCGTTTGTACCGGAGCCTGTCGATGCAATCGAAGATGAAACGCCGCCCGCATCAGCCGTACCAGCGGCTTCACTTCCGGTTGCTGAGTCTCCTGAGGGAACAACGGAAACGAAAAGCAGCACAGCTGAGCCAAGCTATGATCAGAAATTAGAGCGGCTGGCGGAGAAGCAGGACTTGTATGAGCCCGTTCCGTTCATCTATACCGATGATTTGGTCGATGGTGCCATTACAGGCGACAAAATCGCTACAGGGGCTGTGGAGGGCGAGCATTTGCGAGCCGGCAGCATCGATTCGAAGGCGATAGCCGATTTTGCCGTAGACAGCATACACATCGTCAATGGCGCGGTGAACGGAGCGAAAATTAAGCCCGATTCGATTCATAACGCCCATTTGATGAATAATGCCATTACCGGGGATAAAATATTGGATCAGTCGATTTCCGGCAGCAAGCTGGCAGATGACAGCATTACGTCTGATAAGCTAGCCGACCGGACGATCAGCTCCGATAAAATCGCTGAGGGTTCTATTGAAGCGAAGCATCTGAAGCAAATGATCATAACAGAGAAATTGCTGGACAATCAATCCGTGACGTCTGACAAAATTAAAAGCGGGGCTGTTCGTCCTGAAAACATTGCGAACGGGTCCATCAATAGCTCCAAACTTGCTGATGGTGCAGTTACCCGCTCCAAGCTGCGGGACGGCACGGTAGGCGGCGATAAAATCGCAGTAGAAGCTGTCGATTCCGTACATTTGAAGCCGGGGCTGATATTAGCCGAGCATGTAGCGGTAGGTATCATACAGGGAAAGCATTTGGCCCCGGGCGCAATCGCAGCAGAACATCTGGCCGAAGGAGCAATAGGGGCAAGGGAGCTGCAGACCGGGGCGGTAACATCCGGGCATCTGGCGCAAAGCGCAGTAGACGCGTCACATCTTCAGCCGTCGGCCGTCCTTGGTACCCACATCGGCCAAAGGCAAATCGAAAGCGGCCATCTCGCTGAGCAGGCTGTCACGTCGGCTAAGCTGCTTGATCAATCGGTATCCACCATCAAGCTGGTTGATCATGCCGTAACGGTATCTAAGCTTGCGGAGCAAAGCGTGACTGCTGTAAAGCTGGCGGATGATGCGGTGCAAAGCCGGCATTTGAATCGCGGCAGCATCGTAGCGGATAAAATCGCTGACGGACAAATTCAGCAGCGCCATTTGGCTGAAGGTTCCGTATCCGGAGAGCAGCTTCAGTCTGAATCGGTCGGCAATGAACATTTGCTCGATGGTGCGGTGGATGGCACGAAGCTTGCAGCAGCAGCTGTCCAGATGCAGCATATTGCAGGCGCCTCGGTGGGAGGCGAGCAGCTTGCAGAGCAATCGGTGTCCGAGGGGAAGCTGGCTGAAGGTGCTATAAGCGAATCAAAAATTGCTAGCGGAGCTATTTCCACCCGGCATCTGCAGGACGAGGCCGTTACATTCGAAAAAATCGGACTGGAGGCTGTCCGATCCTATCATTTGTCGGCCGGATCAGTAACGGAGGAAACAATTGCTCCTGAAGCAGTTAATGGACAGCATTTGCAGCAGGCAATCGTGGAGCAGCAGCATTTAGCACGCCAATCGGTTGGTACGGAAGCGCTGCAGGATGGTGCAGTAACGAGCGCCAAGCTGGCAATCGGTGTAGTGACAGAACGTTATTTGGCTCCGGGCGTTGTATTCTCGCATCATTTGGCCGACTATGTTGTCAATTCCTTGAAGTTGTCTCCCGAGGCTGTATCGACGGATAAAATGGCAGACAGCAGTGTAACGGCTTCGAAACTGGCCGACGGCAGCGTTGGCAGGTCAAAGCTGCAACCGGGAATCGTAGATGCCTCATTGCTTGCAGACGGCTCGGTTGGTGTGCAGCATTTGCAGCCGAACTCATTCGGAGGCGAGCATCTGAAGGAGGGAACCATCGGGAGCCAGCATCTGAAAAAAGCTGCGGTTGGCAGTGAAGAGCTGGCTGACGGATCAGTTGATTCTGCAAAACTGGCTTCCGGTACAGTGCTGGCAAAGCATATTGAGGACGAAGCGATTCAAAGCCGTCATATTATGAATGCCTCGGTGCTCGGCATTCACATTGGCGAGAGCAGCATTCGTGACGGACACATTGCCGATGGGGCGGTTAATTCGGTAAAGCTTGCGGCAAATAGCGTCGGATCAGGACATCTGCGCGAAGGATCGGTCGACAGCTTTCATCTGCAGCCAGACTCTGTTGGAACCGCACATATTTCCGATTCTTCTGTAACGGAGAGCAAGCTCGCGGAGCTTTCGGTAGGTTCTAGCCAATTGCAGCCGTTGTCGGTAAAAGGCGAGCATCTAACATTTAGCAGTGTGTCCGAGGACATCTTGCAGGATGAATCCGTAACGTCCGCCAAATTATCGCCAGCAGCGGTGTCCGGCGAGCATATTCAACTGGAGACGATCGCGGGCAAACATTTGAAGGCGGAGACGGTGCAAGGCTACCATATCCGTAAAGGTGCTATTACATCGGCTCACTTAAGCGGAGAAGTATGGCGTTCGGATAAGGTTGCGGATGAGAGCATTGGCGGAAGCAAACTGGTGGAGGGCTCAGTAGGTCAACGTCAGCTGGCTGATGCGAGCGTGACGGCAGCGAAGCTGGATGCTGGAAGCGTGACGGAGTCGAAGCTAGGCGATGCGAGCGTAACGGAGTCGAAGCTGAGCGATGCAAGCGTGACGGAGTCGAAGCTTGGCGAGGCGAGTGTGACGGAAGAGAAGCTAGGCGAGGCGAGTGTGACGGAGTCGAAGCTGGTCGATGCGAGTGTGACAGAAGCGAAGCTTGGTGATGCAAGTGTGACGGAAGCGAAGCTTGGTGATGCGAGTGTGACGGAAGCGAAGCTTGGTTATGCGAGCGTGACGGAGTCGAAGCTAGGCGATGCAAGCGTAACGGAAGCGAAGCTGGGTGCTTCGAGCGTGACGGAGTCGAAGCTGAGTGATGCGAGCGTGACGGAAGCGAAGCTTGGTGATGCGAGCGTGACGGAGTCGAAGCTGAGCGATGCAAGCGTGACTGAAGCGAAGCTGAGTGATGCGAGTGTGACGGAAGCGAAGCTTGGTTATGCGAGCGTGACGGAAGCGAAGCTGGGCGATGCGAGTGTCACGGAAGTGAAGCTGGTCGATGCGAGTGTAACAGAGTCGAAGCTGAGCGATGGAAGTGTGACGGAAGCGAAGCTGGGTGCTTCGAGCGTGACGGAGTCGAAGCTGAGCAATGGAAGCGTGACGGAAGTGAAGCTTGGTTATGCGAGCGTGACGGAGTCGAAGCTTGGTAATGCGAGTGTAACGGAGTCGAAGCTGGGCGATGCGAGTGTAACGGAAGCGAAGCTGAGTGATGCGAGCGTGACGGAGTCGAAGCTGAGGGCTGCGAGTGTGACCGAATCAAAGCTGAGCAATGCGAGCGTGACGGAAACAAAGCTGGGTGACGCAAGCGTGACGGAGTCGAAGCTTGGTAATGCGAGCGTAACGGAAGCGAAGCTGGGCGATGCGAGTGTGACGGAACCGAAGCTGAGTGATGGAAGCGTGACGGAGTCGAAGCTGAGCGATGAAAGCGTAACGGAAGCGAAGCTGGTCGATGCGAGCGTGACGGAGTCGAAGCTGAGCGATGGAAGCGTGACGGAGTCGAAGCTGGGCGAAGCGAGCGTAACGGAAGCGAAGCTGGGCAATGCAAGCGTAACGGAAGCGAAGCTGGGCGAAGCGAGCGTGACGGAGTCGAAGCTGAGTGATGCGAGCGTGACAGAAGCGAAGCTGGTCGACGGAAGCGTGACGGAGTCGAAGCTTGGTGATGCAAGCGTAACGGAAGCGAAGCTGGTCGACGGAAGCGTGACGGAGTCGAAGCTGAGTGATGCAAGCGTGACAGAAGCGAAGCTGGTCGACGGAAGCGTGACGGAGTCGAAGCTGGTCGACGCGAGCGTGACAGAAGTGAAGCTGGACGATGGAAGCGTGACGGAAGCGAAGCTCGGCGACGGAAGCGTAACGGAAGCAAAGTTGAGTGAAGCTAGTGTAACCGAGTCAAAGCTGGGTGACGGCAGCGTAACGGAAGAGAAGCTGAGCGCTGGAAGCGTGACGGAGTCGAAGCTAAGCGAAGCTAGTGTGACGAAGACGAAGCTGAGCGATGGAAGCGTAACGGAGTCGAAGCTGGGCAATGCGAGCGTAACAGAGTCGAAGCTAAGCGCTGCGAGCGTGACGGAGTTGAAGCTGAGCACTGGAAGCGTGACGGAGTCGAAGCTGAGCGCTGCGAGCGTGACGGAGTCGAAGCTGAGAGATGGAAGCGTGACGGAGTCGAAGCTTGGCGAAGCGAGCGTGACGGAAGCGAAGCTGGGCAATGGAAGCGTGACGGAAGCGAAACTAGGCGAAGCGAGCGTAACGGAAGCGAAGCTGAGTGATGCGAGTGTGACGGAAGCGAAGCTGAGTGATGCAAGTGTGACAGAGTCGAAGCTTAGCGATGGAAG
Source organism: Paenibacillus sp. NPDC058174 (assembly GCF_042883865.1). Classification (NCBI taxonomy): domain Bacteria; kingdom Bacillati; phylum Bacillota; class Bacilli; order Caryophanales; family Paenibacillaceae; genus Paenibacillus; species Paenibacillus sp. NPDC058174. The sequence goes on along the minus strand of NZ_JBHVUY010000001.1, from coordinate 2,352,546 downwards.
CGTGACGGAGTCGAAGCTGGGCGATGGAATCGTGACCGAGTCAAAGCTGAGCGACGGAAGCGTGACGGAGTCGAAGCTGGGCGATGGAAGCGTGACGGAGTCGAAGCTGAACGCTGCAAGCGTAACGGAGTCGAAGCTGAGCGATGGAAGCGTGACGGAGTCGAAGCTGAGTGATGGAAGCGTAACGGAGTCGAAGCTTGCTGATGCGAGTGTAACGGGGTCGAAGCTGCGTGATGCGAGCGTGACGGAGTCGAAGCTTGCTGATGCGAGTGTGACGAAGTTGAAGCTGAGTGATGGAAGCGTGACAGAGTCGAAGCTGGACGATGGAAGTGTGACGGAGTCAAAGCTGGGCTACGCGAGCGTGACGGAGTCGAAGATAAGTCCAGCAAGCGTGACGGAGCTGAAGCTTGGCGCAGCAAGCGTAACGGAGTCGAAGCTAGGCGCCGGCAGCGTGACAGAGTCGAAGCTGGGCGCTAGCAGCGTAACGGAAACGAAGCTAGGTGATGCCAGTGTAACGGAAGCAAAGCTTGGCAATGCGAGCGTGACGAAATCGAAGCTGAGCGATGGAAGCGTGACGGAAGCAAAGCTGGGTAATGCGAGTGTGACGGAATCGAAGCTGGCTGATGTGAGTGTGACGGAAGTGAAGCTGGCTGATGGAAGTGTGACGGGGTCGAAGCTAGGCGTCGCGAGCGTGACGGAAACGAAGCTGAGCGATGAAAGCGTGACAGAGTCGAAGCTAGGCGATGCAAGCGTGACGGAAACGAAGCTGGGCGATGGAAGCGTAACGGAGTCGAAGCTTGGTGATGCAAGCGTAACGGAAGAGAAGCTTAGTGCTGGAAGCGTAACGGAGTCGAAGCTAGGCGTTGCGAGCGTGACGGAAACGAAGCTGGGCGATGGAAGCGTAACAGAAGCGAAGCTGTCTGATGCGAGCGTGACGGCAGCGAAGCTGGCTGACGCGAGCATAACGGAATCGAAGCTACGCGATGGAAGCGTAACAGGATTGAAGCTGTCTGATGCGAGCGTGCCGGGGTCGAAGCTGTCTGATGCGAGTGTAACGGAGTTAAAGCTAGCCGCTGCGAGCGTGACGGAGTCGAAGCTTGGTGATGCGAGTGTGACGGAGTCAAAGCTAGCCGCTGCGAGCGTGACGGAGTCGAAGCTGTCTGATGCAAGCGTGACGGAGCCGAAGCTAACCGCTGCGAGCGTGACGGAGTCGAAGCTAGCGGCTGCAAGTGTGACGGAGTCGAAGCTAGCCGACGGAAGTGTGACGGAATCGAAGCTAGCCGTTGCGAGCGTGACAGAATCGAAGCTGTCTGATGCGAGCGTAACAGAGTCGAAGTTGAGTGATGGAAATGTAACGGAGTCGAAGCTAGCGGCTGCAAGCGTGACGGAGTCGAAGTTAGGCGCTGCAAGTGTGACGGAATCGAAGCTAGGCGCAGCGAGCGTGACAGAGTCGAAGCTGAGTGATGCAAGCGTGACGGAAGCTAAGCTTAGTTATGCGAGTGTGACGGAATCGAAGCTAGGTTATGCGAGCGTGACGGAGTCGAAGCTAGCCGCTGCAAGCGTGACGGAGTCGAAGTTAGGCGCTGCAAGTGTGACGGAATCGAAGCTAGGCGAAGCTAGCGTGACAGAGTCGAGGCTGAGTGATGCGAGCGTGACGGAAGCTAAGCTTAGTTATGCGAGTGTGACAGAATCGAAGCTAGGTTATGCGAGCGTGACGGAGTCGAAGTTAGCCGCCGCAAGCGTGACAGAGTCGAAGCTAGGCTCTGCGAGCGTGACGGAGCCGAAGTTAGCCGCTGCGAGCGTGACAGAATCGAAGCTGTCTGATGCGAGCGTGACAGAAACGAAGCTGAGCGACGGAAGTGTGACGGAGTCGAAGCTGGGCGACGGAAGTGTGACGGAGTCGAAGCTGGGCGATGGAAGCGTGACGGAGTCGAAGCTGGCTGATGAAAGCGTGACGGAGTTAAAGCTATGCGATGAAAGCGTAACGGAATCAAAGTTGAGTGATGGAAGCGTAACGAAGTGGAAGTTAGGCGAAGGAAGTGTAACGGAATCCAAGCTAGCTGCAGACAGCGTCACAGAACCAAAGCTGAGCGATGGAAGTGTTACGAAGCGGAAGCTAGGTGAAGGAAGTGTAACGGAATCGAAGCTAGCCGAAGCCAGCGTGACCGAGTCGAAGCTGAGCAATGGAAGCGTGACGGAGTCGAAACTGGCTGATGAAAGTATAACCGAGTCGAAGTTATGTGATGAAAGCGTAACGGAATCGAAGCTGAGTGACGGAAGCGTAACAAAGTGGAAGTTAAGTGAAGGAAGCGTAACGGAGTCGAAGCTAGGCGATGCAAGCGTAACGGAAACGAAGTTAGCAGCAGCCAGTGTAACCGAGTCGAAGCTAGGCGCTGCAAGCGTAACGGAAACGAAGCTAGCAGCAGCCAGCGTGACGGAGTCGAAGCTAGGCGCTGGAAGCGTAACGGAAACGAAGTTAGCAGCAGCCAGTGTAACAGAGTCGAAGCTAGGCGCTGGAAGCGTAACGGAAACGAAGCTGGCCGAAGCCAGCGTGACCGAGTCGAAGCTGGGCGCTGGAAGCGTAACGGAAACGAAGCTAGCCGAAGCCAGCGTGACCGAGTCGAAGCTAGGGGCTGGAAGCGTAACGGAAACGAAGCTGGCCGAAGCCAGCGTGACCGAGTCGAAGCTAGGAGCTGGAAGCGTAACGGAAACGAAGCTAGCCGAAGCCAGCGTGACGGAGTCGAAGCTAGGCGCTGGAAGTGTAACGGAAACAAAGCTAGCAGCAGCGAGTGTGACCGAGTCGAAGCTAGAGGCTGGAAGTGTAACGGAAACAAAGCTAGCAGCAGCTAGCGTGACGGAGTTGAAGCTAGGCGCTGGAAGCGTAACGGAAACGAAGCTAGGCGTTGAAAGCGTAACGGAAACAAAGTTAGCAGCAGCGAGCGTGACGGAGTCGAAGCTAGGCGCTGAAAGTGTAACGGAAACAAAGCTAGCAGCAGCGAGCGTGACGGAGTCGAAGCTAGGCGTTGAAAGCGTAACGGAAACAAAGTTAGCAGCAGCCAGTGTAACCGAGTCGAAGCTAGGCGCTGGAAGTGTAACGGAAACGAAGCTAGCAGCAGCGAGCGTGACGGAGTCGAAGCTAGGCGATGCAAGCGTAACGGAGTCGAAGCTAGGCGATGCAAGCGTAACGGGAACGAAGCTAGCAGCAGCCAGCGTGACGGAGTCGAAGCTAGGCGATGCAAGCGTAACGGGAACGAAGCTAGCAGCAGCCAGCGTGACGGAGTCGAAGCTAGGCGATGGAAGTGTAACGGAAACGAAGCTAGCTTCAGCCAGCGTAACAGAATCGAAGCTAGCGAGAGCGAGCGTAACGACGGATGCAGTGGCGGACGGAGCTATTACGCTGGAGAAGCTGGCACCGGGCATTTTTCCTAGCTTCTCGGAGACAGACTTCAATGAGGAATATGTCGGACTTTCGATGCTCACTTTCAATCCCGTTATTGCGCCGGCAAGCGCAGGAACTGTGAAGCAGCAATTTGGCTTAAGTCCGTACAGCTTTACCTCACAGCGGGATCAGCTCGACATTATAATTAAATTCGACGAGTCCTTCGAGAATGATGCGTATGTCGTAACGGCGACAAGCGATCATCCTGCGTGTTATGCAGTTGTCCGTTCCAAAACAGTCAACAGCGTCGTCATCGGTTTAATCCGTACGCGCATTAGTGATGAGCCGAATGGCTTCATCAACTGGATTGCCATCGGCCGATAATGACCGGAGGCAAATCAAATACCAGGCTTTCCTGAAGGTCCCCAGCGATCTTAAGGAAAGCCTTTTTTGCTGTGAAATTACAAAAACCAATAGAATAATCCAACGAATCGCACCTGCCAATAGATCCAATAATAGAGATGCACATTCGCGGCCGGAGAATTATCCAAGAAGACATAACTGCCTGCATGTAGATTGCCGGAAGGCTGAAATATAATGTTGCTATAAGAAATAGAGAGGAGAAACGCCAGCATGACATCGCTTACAGTCAGTCAATCGCAGCCGGTCAAAAAGAAAAAGGTCAGCAGGGATGGCAAGCTGTTGTTCCTGTTATCCATTCCGTTCATCATCGGCATGCTCGTATTCAACTACTTCCCCGTATATGGCTGGGTTTACGCCTTTTTTGACTATAAGCCGGGTATTCCGCTGTCAGCCTCGCCATTTGTCGGATTGGAGCATTTCAAAGAAATATTTACTTCCTCGTCCGATCTGGTCAACGCTTTCATCAATACGCTGGCTATGAATCTGCTGAACCTGCTGTTCTCGCCCCTCGCCATCATATTTGCAATCATGGTGAACGAGGTTTCGTCGGGCAAGTACAAAAAATTTGTCCAAACCTTCTCCACGCTGCCCAACTTCATTAGCTGGGTGCTCGTTTACTCGCTGGCATTTGCTTTCTTTTCCAGCGAAGGTCTGATCAATATGGCATTCAGCAAGCTTGGTCTGGATTTTACCGTTCAGCCGATGGCTAATGAAAGCTCAACCTGGATGTTCCAAACGTTCTTGACTATTTGGAAAACGCTGGGCTGGAACGCCATCATCTATATTGCGGCCATTGCAGGGATTGATTCCGAGCTGTATGATGCAGCGAGAGTTGACGGAGCCAGCCGGATGCGAACGATATGGCATATTACGATTCCGGGCGTTTTGCCAACGTTCCTCGTACTGACACTGCTCAATATTAGCAACATGCTGTCCAGCTCGTTCGACCAGTATTTCGTATTTTATAATCCATTAATAGCTGGAAAAATAGAAGTGCTGGACTACTACGCTTACCGGATGGGCGTCATTGTCGGCGATTATCCGTACGCTACAGCAGTTGGCATCTTCAAGACCGCAATCAGCATTATTCTGCTGTTCTCGGTTAATAAGCTTTCGAAAAAATTACGCGGCGACAGCCTCATTTAAAGGTTCTAAGGAAAGGAGCTGCCCCGGCATGCTAATCGCAAAAAATCGGACATTCGATATCATCAACTATGCTTTATTGGCGTTATGTGTCATTATTTGCATCTATCCTTTTTATTACGTCTTTATTTATTCCATAAGCGATCCGGGGAAAGTGGCGCAGGGCATATTCCTGAAGCCAGCCGGTCTGGATTTCACAACGTATGAGAGCATTTTGAAATTGCCTTATATGACGAACTCCTTTTTCGTCTCCGTTGCACGGACGGTGATTGGCACCGCGCTTACCGTGATCTGCTGCAGCTTCTTCTCTTATTTGCTCAGCAAACGGGAAATGATGCTGCGCAAGGTCGTATACCGGCTCCTCGTCGTTACTCTCTACATTAATGCGGGACTTATTCCTTGGTATATTACGATGAAGATGCTTCATCTCAACAACAATTTTCTGTTGTACGTGCTGCCTACGGCGATTTCGGGATATTTTGTTATCCTGATAAAAACCTATATCGAGCAGCTGCCGGCTGCGCTTGAAGAGTCGGCAATGATGGATGGCGCTGGCTTCCTTACCGTGTTCTGGTCTATCGTATTTCCGCTCTGTAAGCCGATTGTTGCCACTGTAGCGATTTTTGCAGCGGTGAATCAATGGAATACCTGGATGGACAATTACTTTCTGGTGCAAAATCAAAGCTTAAAGACGCTGCAGCTCATTTTGTACGAATACTTGAATTCGGCGAATGCGCTGGCAACGATGGATGCTTCCAGCATTACGAAAAACGCGCAAAATATCGTATTGACACCGGAATCGATCAAAATGTCGACTACGATGCTCGTCGCGCTGCCGATTCTGCTTGTGTATCCGTTTATGCAGCGCTACTTCGTAAAAGGAATTATGCTGGGCGCAATCAAAGGATAGCTTTCCACACTGTGATATGCCGCCTTGCAAAGGGCTGTATATAAGAAACGAATATAAAGAGGGGATGACAGGCATGAAAAAAAGAAAGTTTACGTTTGCCGCGCTGCTGGCAACAACGCTTAGCTTGACGGTGCTGCTATCGGCATGCAGCGGCGGCGCGTCCGGTACGAATCAGCCGGGCAATCAAAATCCGGCGACAGCTGATCCGGCATCGACGGGCGGCAAGGCGCCGATTACGCTGAAGATCAGCACGGACCAATTGTTCTCGTCCGGAGCGCCGGGCATTCAGAACAATCCTGTAGCCGACGAAATTAAGAAAAAGCTTGGCGTAACGATGGACATTGTCAGCAGCGATCCTGAGAAGATTAACGTTATGCTGGCCGGCGGAGATCTTCCTGACATTATGATCGTTCCGCCTGAGCAAGGAAGAGCGGCGATGAATGGCAAGCTGGCAATGCCTCTGAAAGAGCTGCTGAAAAGCAACGGGCCTGATATTATGAATTATCAATCCGCTCTGGACGTCATTAACAAGCGTCTTGGAAATACAGATGGCGAATATTATTTTATCCCGTACAACGTAGTGGCTGACGCCAAAGAATATATCAACTATTCACCGTGGATTGGCTGGTTCACCCGCTGGGATTATTACAAGGAAGCCGGATACCCGGAGCTGAAATCCTATGACGATATGATTCCGATGCTTGCCGAGGAATTGAAGAAGCATCCGAAGACGGACGAGGGCAAGAAAGTGTACGGCTTGTCCGGCTGGACCGATTGGGGTCTGTGGATGTATCACGTTCCATTCATCTATGCAGAAGGCTGGACGGAAAATACGAAAAACACCGTTACGAAGCCGGACGGCTCGTATGTACACCGTTTTGCGGCAGACGGTCCGCTTTGGAGAGGCGTGGAGTTCTACAACAAAGCGTTCCGGGCAGGAATTCTGGATATGGACGCTTTCACGCAAAAGTACAGCGACTATCAAGCCAAACTGAAATCCGGACAACTGCTGACGCTTCACATGGGCTGGGAGCTGGACGGAGCGAATGCGTACTTTAAGGCCAAGGGACAAGAAGACAAAGGCTTTGTCGCTCAAGTCGTTGACGGAGCTACATCCCAGGCTTACGCTCTGCAATCCATCGTTGGCGATAACGATCCGTGGGTTATTATTACGAAAAGCTGCAAAGATCCGGCTCGTGCAATGGAGTTCCTGAATTACTTCCGTACGTACGAAGGTGCAAGACTGTTGACCAGCGGTGTTGAAGGCGTGCACTGGGATCTGCAAGACGGCAAGCCAGAGCTGAAAGACGAAGTCATTAAAGAAATGACGACGGATACGAACTTTGCTGCCAAAACAGGCATCGGCCTGTACGGCAAATTGAGTGGTCTTGGCGGCAGTGCAATCGATCCGAAGGATGGCGGTTATGTCGACCTGAGAAGATCGGATAAATTTATTACAACGAAGCTGACGCCTCTGGATAAGGAATACAGCGAATACTACGGCGGCACGTATCCGGGCGACGCATGGGATAAGCTGGTTCAGCAAGGCAAAGCGAAAAAGCTGAGTGAATCCTATATCCCGGCAATGCCTGCACTTCAGCCGCAAGGCGACGAGGAGCTGGCGAAGAAGGAGAGCAATATCGAGCAAATTCTAATCCGCGAAATTCCAAAAGCGGTTATGACGAAAGACGATGAAGCATTCCAGAAGCAAAAGGACCGCATTATGGAGATGATCAACAAAGCAGGCTTCGAGGAAGTTGACGCTTTCTGGAAGCAATCGTACGAGCAAGGTCTCCAAACGTACAAAGAGCTTACCGCAAACGCAAAATAATGGTTATCCGCTGTGCGAAACTGCCGGCCTGTTCCTATGGAGCAGGCTGGTATTTTCGTTCATTTTTACGATCGGGCATGGTACGATATTGGGGACATCAACGAGGCGGTGAATCTCTTGTATAAAGTAATGATAGTAGAGGATGAGCTGCTCGTAAGAGTAGGGCTGAAAAATTCAATCCCTTGGCACCAATATGAGATGGAGGTTGTGGCTGACGTCTCCAACGGACAAGAAGCGCTGGAGCTGTTTCGAAGCCATGAGCTGGATTTAATTATTACGGACTTGAAGATGCCGGTGATGGACGGCTTGGAGCTGATCTCCACCGTACGTGCCGTTAATTCGGATATTAAAATATTGATCTTGTCTTGCATAGAGGAATTTGAGTATGCGCGCAGAGCCGCAGGGCTTAATGTTTCCGGCTATATGCTGAAATTAACGATGTCGCTGGAGGAAATGGGCAAGGTGCTGGAGACGGTGCGCCAGGAGCTGGCCGCCCGCAAGCCGGTCCTTCCCGGTCCTTTGAATCATCCGCTGACGATGAAGATGCTTAAAGGCAAGCTTATTAAAGATAACATTTTTTATGGCGTCCATTCCTCGGGAGGTTTTGAAGCGGCTTTAAAGCAGCTGGACGGCCGTATTCAACCAGGGAAGGCTGGACTCGCGCTGTTGGAGACCAACCAATACTCCCGCCTGCTAAAGCGGTTTAACGATGAACGGGGCGAGCTCATTCATTTTACGATATCCAACATTTTGGACGAAATATTAAATAATCATCATGCGGGAGAAGCGTGGCATGACAGCGATAACCGGTATTTGATCATGTTCTCCTACCCGGCAGAGCTGGCGGACGAGCAAATTTACGATAAGATTAGCGAAGTGTTCGCTCATATTCAACGCGCAATGAACGCCTATCTTGATATTCCTGTTTTTATGGGCGTAAGTACAGTGAACGAGAACTGGTACTCCATGCGGGGCATGTACGAGGAATGTAAAAGCATGCTGGAAAACCGATTTTTCTCCGATTCCTTCATCCAGTTTGCTTCAGAGCGGGAGCAGTGGAATCCGGAGCCCTATTGGAAGCGAAAGCTGCTGTCCACCTGCGACGTATGGAGAAGCTTGGGGCAGCCGTATTACAAGGATTTGCAAGCAGAGATGAGCCGAAGGCTGGAGCAGCCGATCCGCAATGAACCGGAATGGCGCCGCTTTTTCATCGATATGCTGAACTGGATGTTCGCTTATCTCGGCATTCCGAAGGAGCATGCAGAATTGCTGGAGCTGTCGGGACTCGAGCGGATCAACGCGGGCTATACGATGGAAGCTTGTGTGGAGGCTTGGGAGCAGGAGCTTGCCGAGACCGCTAAAATGAAGGATATGATCAAGACGGTCAGCCAGGAAGTCGAGAAGGCCGTTCACTATATTCATCAGCATTATGATGAGGATATTTCGCTGAAGGATATTTCGGAATATGTACAGCTCAGCCCGAACTACTTGAGTTTGCTGTTCAAAAAAAGTATGGGCCGCAACCTGACGGAATATTTAACGGATTACCGGATCGAGAAAGCGAAGGATCTTCTGCTGAATACGACGCTGAAAACGTATGAGGTGGCCGAAAATGTCGGCGTGCCGGACAGCGCGTATTTCAGCCGCATTTTCAAAAAGATGACAGGCATTTCCCCGCTTGAATTCCGTAAGAAAAAGGTGCTGTACCGGAGAGTGGATTCCAATGAAGATCATTAAAATTTTTACCGACCGGAACTTCAATCTCAAGCTGAAGACGCAGCTGACCGCTTCTTTTCTCATTATGATTCTGTGTATCATCACCGTATTCTCCCTCGTCATCTACAGCAGCGTGCTGGCGATTCTTAAAAATCAGTCGGAGGAACTGGTCATCCGGCAATTCCGCCAAGCGGAGTACAACATTCATAATGTTCGCGACCAAATGGAGAAGGTAGCAGAGCTGCTTACGACGAACAAGGACATGCAGAGCTTTCTGGATTACCCCAGCAGCCCTAGCAGCCCGAGCAGTGCGGAGCGAGTAATATTAGCCAATGAGGTTATCAAAACGTTCGACAGCATTCTCGGCACCTATCCCTATGCGTACTCGCTGTCGTTATATTGCCTGAGCGGAGAAGCGCTCTCCACAACAGGCAGCAGCAGCTGGTACACGACGAGGAAAGAGGATGTGCCCTTTTTCGCTTCCGGATTGTACGACAGCATAACGGCTAAGCGCTCCGGATTTACATGGAACGGAGATTATGATTTCTCTCTGTTCAATACGGCGGACCGGACCTATGCCTTTACGAAGCAGGAGCCTCTTATGACGATGGCCCGCAATTTGAATCTGTTCGGGAGCAGCAGCAAGTCGGCGGTGCTAGTCATTAACATGAAACAGTCGGATTTCGGCACGATCTATACCGGTGACTGGAACAATAAAGGCTCGCAATATTTAATTAATGACGAGGGCAGCATCGTATCAAGTCTGGATGCCGGCTCGATCGGCTCCACAGTCGAGTATGCGTCTTCTATCGATCATGACCGGCAATACGGCAGCTTTGCAGCGAGCAGCGGCGGCCAGACGAAGCAAATTACCTATTACCGGATACAAGGAACAGGCTGGCTCTTGATCAATGAAACGCTGGAGACAGAGTTCATCCGCAATACGTCCATTCTGAAAAAAAATATAAGTCTCTTGATGGGAATCAGCATCGTCCTCGCTTTCTTATTATCGGTCTATTGGATATACCGGATTACGAGGCCATTCTCACATCTCGTACATGCGATGCGAGAGATGGAGATGGGCAAGATGGGCGTTGTGCTGGACGAGACGCCAAGCACGGAGCTGGGCATTATCGGCAGACGGTTCAACAAGATGTCACTAAGCCTGGAAGATTTGATGGAGGAGAACAAGAAGATTGAAGCCGAAAAACGGCAGCTCGAGATGGAAGCGCTTCAGTTCCAGATTAATCCACATTTTTTGTACAACGCGCTTAATACGATCAAATGGATCGCCATGGTGCGCAAAGAGCCAGGCATTGTGGATGCAATCACGACGCTTGGCAATATGCTCCGGTCTATTTATAAAGAAAATTCACTGTTTACGACGCTTCAGGAAGAGCTGGCCTACCTGGAAAACTATCTAAAAATTATGAACATCCGCTACGGGGAAGGCGTTGACGTCAAATTCGACGTTCCGGAGGGGCTTCAGGCCTACAAGATCATACGTTTCATCCTGCAGCCAATCGTGGAGAATGCGTTCGTGCACGGCATGAGCTCCATCAGCTATAAGGGCAGCATTACGGTATCGGTGGAGAAGCTGGAGGAAGACTTGTATATTTCCGTAGCTGATAACGGGAAAGGGATGAAGCCGGAGAAGGCGGAGGAGCTCCGGGCGTTTCTGAAAATGAATTTGCCGGTCAATGCTGCCCATCAGGGCAGCGTTGGGCTCGCCAACGTCAACCGGAGAATTAAAACGCAATACGATGTCAGCTACGGCATGTCGATTTATAGCGAGCCGGAAAAAGGAACGACCGTCATGATTCGTGTTCCTGCTGTCAGGTAAGAACTGTACTGCGCATGGTACGGATAAAGCGAACAACGAGAGGCATCCATGGGGGTGCCTCTTGTTTTTTTATGCGGAGCGTGGAAAAGTGCATAAAGTCATAGATATATCCATAGGTTTTCAGACTGCGCTTATCTATACTATTTTTAGCTTTGCGATATTTATGGAATAGAAGCGACAGGGGGAGACGTAATGAGAAAGCTGCATTTGCTCAGCAACGCGCATTTGGACCCGGTGTGGCAGTGGGAATGGGAAGAGGGCGCTGCGGCGGCCGTATCCACTTTCCGCGCAGCCGCCGATTTCTGCGAGGAATATGACGGTTATATATTCAATCATAACGAAGTTATTTTGTATAAATGGGTGGAAGAGTACGAGCCGTCGTTATTCCGGAGAATTCAGGAACTCGTCAAGCTCGGCAAATGGCATATCATGGGCGGCTGGTATTTGCAGCCGGATTGCAATATGCCGTCAGGAGAGTCCTTTGTCCGGCAAATGCTGCTCGGGCGCTCTTATTTCTATGAGAAATTCGGCGTGAGACCAACGACAGCAATCAACTTTGATTCCTTTGGCCATACGCGCGGTCTTGTGCAAATTATGCAGCAGGCCGGCTACGATTCTTATGTATTCTATCGTCCGGAAAATTTGCCGCAGCTTCCGGCCCGGGACTTCATCTGGAGCGGCTTCAACGATTCCAAGGTAATGGGGCATAAAGTGGCCGACAGCTATTCTTCGCTGCTGGGAAAGGCGCATGAGAAAATTAGCAAATGGCTGGAGGAAAATCCGCAAACGGATATCGGCCTTCTGTTATGGGGAGTCGGCAATCACGGCGGTGGTCCTTCCCGGATCGATCTGAATGCGATCGGCGAGCTGATGAAAGAGACATCTGACGTTGAAATTTCGCATTCGACGCCGGAGCAGTATTTCGCCGAGTTGAAGGAGCAGAAGACACTTCCGGAATTTGCCGGCGATCTGAACCCGCGGTTTGTCGGCTGCTATACGTCGATGATCCGGGTGAAGCAGAAGCACCGTCAGCTGGAGAACGAACTGTTCATGACAGAGAAGATGCTGACGGCAGCAGAAGCCCAAGGGCTGCTGACTTATCCGAAGGCTGAGCTGCATGAAGCGCTTTGCGATTTAATGACAGCCCAGTTCCATGATATTTTGCCAGGTACGTCGATACAGCCTGCTGAGGAAGCCTCTCTGCGCCAGCTGGAGCATGGATTGGAGATTGCTGCGCGGCTTCGGACGCGTGCGTTCTTCGCGCTGTCGGCTGGTCAGCCGAAGGCGGCTTTGAAGGAGTATCCGGTGCTGGTCTACAATCCGCATCCGTATCCGGTGAAGCATACGGTAGAATGCGAATTCATGCTGGAGGATCAGAACTGGGCGGCGGAGTTTTCGCTTCCGGTCGCCTACCGCAACGGCGTGCGTCTCGCTTCCCAGCCGGAGAAGGAGCTTAGCAACCTTAATCTCGACTGGCGCAAGCGTGTCGTCTTTGAAGCGGTGCTAGAGCCGTCTTCAATGAATCGCTTCGACTGCCGCATTGAAATGCTGGGCAGCAAGCCGGCTCCGCAGCTCAAGGAAGAGGGAGGACGCTATACGTTTGACAATTCCCGGCTGCGCGTCGTTATTAACAGCAGCACCGGATTGATGGACGAATATGCGGTAGACGGCGTTTCCCTGCTGCAGAAGAATGCCTTCCTTCCACTCGTTATTGCGGATAACGAAGATCCTTGGCGTATGGATACCAATTCATTTAATGGAGTTATCGGCTCGTTCTCGCTGCTTGATACCGGCCGGGGAACGGATTTCTCGGGCGTGAAGGGCGCGCTGCTGCCGTCCGTACGGGTGATTGAGGATGGAGAAGTGCGGACGGTTATTGAAGCTGTATTCGGCTACAAGGACTCCTTCATTTGCCAGACCTACAAGCTGCCGAAGAACGGTACGGAAATTGAAGTGCAGCTCAGAGTATACTGGAATGAGAAGGACAAGATGCTGAAGCTGTCGGTGCCAACTGCTCTTACAAACGGCGTGTACCGCGGGCAAACGGCGTTCGGCATTAATGAGCTTGCAGCGGATGGCACGGAGACGGTCGCTCAGCGCTGGGTATCGGCTGAAGAGGCTGCGGCTGAAGCAGGCGGCGGACTTGCAGTTACCTGCATTAACGATGGCATTTACGGCTCCGATTTCCGCGATGGAGAAATGCGCTTCTCCTTGCTTCGCGGAGCAGGCTACTGCGCGCATCCGATCGGAGATTTGCCGATCATGGTGCAGGACCGTTTCCTTCCTCGGATCGATCAGGGTGAGAGACGCTATACGTTCTGGCTGAACGGCGGAGAGTGGAACGAGCGGCTGGAGAATGTGGACCGTGAGGCAATGGTCAAAAACGAACGTCCGTATGCGCTGTCCTTCTTCCCTTCGGGCGACGGGGAGCTGCCAGGCTCCTTCGTTCAGTTGAAGGATGACGTCATCCAGATGAGCGCTTTGAAGAAAGAGGAGCAAGGAGACGATTATGTGATCCGGTTGTTCGAGCCAACGGGTTCGGCACGCTCGACCGTGATCGGGATTCCTTCACTGAATATCGTTAAGGAAGTTCGGCTGAACGGCTTCGAGATCAAAACCTTCGTGCTTCGCCAAGCATCGCAGACGCTTGAAGAAGCAGCTCTCTGCGAAGGACTCTAGCAGCCAGGGATAAATGTATAGATGCATTGGTTCTTTATAGGAGAACATGGTTGAAAGAATGAAGAGGCTGTCCCGCAAGTCAGAGATGACGGAGGGACGCCTTTTTTTTGCTGTCAAGACAATCCGAGCAAATCTATCATTATCCGGCGGAATAAAAGGTTGGGCAAGCATCATGGGAGTTGTACATTTGCCGTTGCGCTAGTTTGAGAGGCACATACAATGTCATGTAATTCTTTATAGAACTATACCCTTTCAGGGAAAATTTCGAGGTGATTGAAGCGGATGAAACGGGCAAGTCGCAAAAAGAATGCCGCACCAATCCCGGCAGCAGACGCGCAACCGCTCGTATCGGTCATTATTCCGGTTATGAATGAACGGGCGACGATCCGGCGCGTTATCCGGGAAGCCGCTCGCGTCCATCCTCGTACGGAAATAATTGTCGTGGCCAATGGCTCGACAGACGGCTCGGCAGCGATTGCATCGCGGATGGGAGCCAAGGTGCTGCAGTTCGCAAAGCCGCTCGGGCACGATGTGGGAAGAAGCGTAGGCGCCGTGGCGGCGAAGGGAGATATTTTGCTTTTCATAGACGGCGATATGGTCATTCCGGCTGCCAAGCTTCGCCCATTCATACGTTCGGTGATGGGGGGCGTTGATGCCGCATTGAACGATTATTCCGGTCCTGTTCGCAAGCAAGTCGTTCATAGCGTCGTATTGGCGAAGCATGCCTTGAATGCGGTTCTCCAGAGGCGTGACTTAAAAGGCGTATCGTTTACGGCAGTGCCTCATGCGATCAGCCGCCGCTGCTTGGAGACGATAGGCGCAGAAGCTCTATCCGTACCTCCGCTCGCGCAGGCTAAGGCCGTCAAGCTAGGACTAAATGTGGCGGCCGTGTATCCCGTCAATGTCGGTAAAATGAATAAGCCGCGGCGGCAGAGGGAGAGGCGTAATCCGCTGGAGCGGCTAATCGTAGGCGATCATCTGGAGGCGGTGCATTGGCTAATCTCCCAGACGGATGAGCGGGGCGGATATAAAGATCTTTATCGCAATCGCGAAATGGTTTTTTGACCGGTATCCGTATGCCGAATCTGCTTCGATTTTACCGTGGAACGGAGGCATTTCATCAGTGAAGGCAGTTATTTTGGCCGGGGGGACGGGGACGCGGTTAATGCCGCTAACCTCGCTTATGAACAAACATATGCTCCCGGTGGGCAAGCATCCTATGATTTATTATGGCATCAACAGCTTGAAGAAGGCAGGCATCGTTGATATTTTACTCGTCACTGGGAGACATGCTCTAGGCATGTTCGCACAATATTTGGGCAGCGGTTCTTTATTTGGCGTATCCATTACGTACCGCATTCAGGAGGAGGCGGGCGGTATTGCCGATGCGCTGCAGCTGGCCCGGCCTTTCATTGCAGAAGGCGAGAAATTCGTCGTGCTGCTTGGCGACAATTTATTCGAAGAAGAGCTGCGTCCCTACGTTGAAAGCTATGCGCTTCAGCCGGGCGGAGCGATGGTGCTGCTGAAGCAAGTGGGTGATCCTGAACGTTACGGTATACCGGTGTTTCATTCCTCCGGCATCATTGAGCGAATCGACGAGAAGCCGAAAGATCCGCAAAGCGATCTATGCGTGACGGGCATCTATATGTACGACTCGCATGTATTTAAACTTATCGAACAAATAACGCCATCCGGCAGGGGCGAATTGGAAATTACCGATTTGAATAACATTTACGCGAAAGCCGGTCTGTTGACCTACCGCAAGCTGACGGGCTGGTGGACGGATGCAGGCACGTTTGAGTCCTTGCATGAGGCCGCCTCTCAGCTTATGGGGAAATATGAGTAGACAGGAGAGATCAGCACGATGAGACGAAAGCTGCGGCGCGTCCGCCGTCTCAAATCCAGAGCATCACGTTCGGCGGCAAAAACGATAAGGCAGGCTGCCGGCAGTTATCAGGCTGGAATGGAAGCGGGATATAATCAAGGACTGCAAAGCGGATACAGCTGCTACGAGTCGCTATTTGAGGGCACAAGCATCATTATCCCGAGCTACAATCAAGTTGGTTATTTAAAGTCCTGCCTGGAAAGCATTGCTGACAATACAGAGCTTCCCTATGAAATTATCGTCGTAGACAATGCTTCGACCGATGAGTCGGCAGCTTATCTGAGCAGTCTGGGCGGGCAGGTGCGCTATCGCATTTTATCGGAAAATTACGGGTTTGCTGGCGCAGTTAATAGAGGATTGATGATGGCCAAAGGGACGACGATGCTAGTCTTGAATAATGATACGCTCGTGACTGAAAACTGGCTGGAAAATTTGATGGCTTGCTTGAACAGCGATCCGCATATTGGAATGGTAGGGCCGGTTACCAACTATATTAGCGGCGATCAGCAGATTAGCGTTCCCTATCAGGATGTAGCTGACATGCCGGAGTTTGCTAGAATGAACAACGTTTCCGATCCGAAGAAATGGCAGCCTACCGATCGTCTTCCGGGTTTTTGCCTATTGTTCCGCAGGGAGCTGTGGGAAAAGATCGGCTATTTGGATGAAGGCTTTGAAATCGGCAACTTCGAGGACGATGATTATAACGTGCGGGTCCGTATGCAAGGCTACTCATTGGTTATTGCCCGTGACTGCTTTATTCACCATTTCGGGAGCGTCAGCATGAAGGCGCTTGGTGATCAGCTGTCGGAAGTGAATAATCGCAACATGGTCTATTATATGGATAAGTGGAGCAATCCGTACGAGTGGATTCATCATCTGCGCAGCGGAACGCTGCAAGGCGGTACGCAGCATCCGGAGCGGGGCGAGGCGTCCTTCTATCCGGAAGGCGTTGCAGTGCAGGGGACTGGCGAGACCGTGTATTGGATCGAAAATGGGTTCCGCAGGCCGGTTGAAGGGGAGTGGCACGGTCCTGTCATCCGTCTGTCACAGGTGAACATGAAGCGATGGGCAATCGGTGAAACGTTGAACGAGCAGGAAGCAGGCGCGAGATGGCTGGGAGTTCATGAGTCGGTGCAAGGCCTTGATCAGCACGGCAAAGTGGCAAGCGGTCTTGACGGTTTTCTCTATTATATTGAACATGGCTCGAAAAGGCGCATCGTTACCGACACAGCTGCCAAAGCATGGGCGCTCAATGAGCGGCCGATAGCTGCAATTACACGGGAGCAGCTGGCCGATATGCCGGAAGGACTGCCCTTGATTTCGCCTGTGAAGCTTCGTCAGCGGTTGTAAACGGTAGTATCAGCTTTCTGAACAGCGCATATGCTGTTACGAAGGGCTCAGGCAGAACGGAGGGAAGGCCATGCAGCATCTCGTAACGGAGATCATGGCGCATTTATCGCATTCGCACAGCCAGATGGCAAGAATTATAGAGTCAAAGCGCGACGTCACGGTACGCATGGCTGAGGTAGTCAAAGCCATTCCCGATGAGCAGCCTAATTTTGGAGGCACGGAAGGACTGCTGACGAATTCGCAAGCCGTTCTCGGAAGCGTGGTTTCTTATTTGAATAGCATTGCTGATTTGGAAGAAACGCTGGCCTCTCAGCTGACGTTCATGATTCGTGAACTGAACTCTGAAGAGGAAGAGTAATTTAGAAGCGGCGAAGGAGGCGGAACGCGATGGATCGTGAGCAGGCTTATATGCGCATGCTTGGCGCAACCGCCAACATGCAGTGGAACGTCGCGATTATGCTGGAAGCAAAAGCAGAAGAAGCGGAGAAAGCCCGCAATTGGATCTGCAATCATATATCAGCCGATTCCTTCAACGGCGATCATTTGCAGTTGAAGCAGTCGATTCTGATGCATGACCAAATTATCGAAGTGCTGGATGGGGTCAACAAAATGAGCCAAGGCATCGTCTCGATACTCCGTGCCGTATTGCCCCAAGATTCAGATGATGATTCTATGGATTACGGCGGATACGGGGGTTCCGATTGAGCCGCCTCGACATTGCGGAGCGAGAGGTGAAGCTGGAGCTTATTGCTTCAATAGCGAAGAGCCAGCATGCTCTGTCCCGTATTCTCAGTACAGTTGCAGACCTTACCGACTGGTCGCCTGAGGCGGCTAAGCATATCGGAGAAAACGTGAGGCTGCTGACTCAATTGCAGGAGTCGATGGCGGGGTCGGTTGCCGGATGGCCGCTGCGGCGAAGCGCAAGAAGAACCGGCAAGCCGGCTCGCCCTTGGCTGAACACGCAATTGCATTCGGATGCGAATAGACACGAATGAGAAGGTCATCAATGACGGGAGGCGAACAAGATGAAGAAGAAGAAGAGTTCTGTCATCCGCAAACGCCGGACGAAACGGACGGCACGTACCCGTAAAGGAGGGCGCCCGCCGCTGCGGAAGCGCGTAACTGGCAGGAAAAAGATATCCAGACGGAAAGCGTCCAGCCGGAAGAGGGTTCCGGTGCCGTCCGGGACCTATCTGGAGGGCTTCAACCAGACTTACAATGACGGCTATCACGCCGGGTTTGCGAAAGGGTTTGAGGACGGCCATCAGCTGGCCTACGAGCAAGCGCCTTAAGGTAAAGAACAGAGTCCAGTTTCTGATCCGTGTTCGATGAACATGCGGATTGGGAACTGGACTCTTTTTTTGCATCGGTTTGCGCCGCTGAGAGGGCCAAAGCCAATTTTTATGAACCGTGACAAGTGACGATGTGCGGCTGACAGGCCAGGCATATACTGATAGCAATGATAAGCATCTGAACAAGCGGCAAATGGCCGGGATAACGAAGGAGCTGTCGATTGTGGCAAAAAAAACGCCTTCGCCAACGAGAAGGATAACGATGAATTCATTAGAAGTCGGGCAGACGGACGGTTTCCGCACCGGCTATGATCACGGCTATTGGTATGGGCAATGCGAAGCGGTACGGGGCAGCATTCCGCCGGTTTCGGCTGTTTGGCCGGTACATGCCATGTTTGTCGAGACAGGAAAAGGCTTTCCCTATTCGCCTCTTGATGAGGCAGTCGGAGCTACACTATCGCGCATGGTTGCGAGCTTGAGCATCGTCAACGCGGAGCAGCCGGTTGCTGAAATCGCCTCGCAAGTCAGACCGGATATCGTCATCGTTCTGGACGGCTTGCAGTTTGACATCAAGCAAGTCATTGCGATGAAAGAAGCGGGCATAAGGACAGCGATCTGGATGACGGATGATCCTTATTACACCGATATGAGCGTGACACTGGTGCCTCATTATGATGTCGTCTTTACGTTAGAGCGAAACTGTGTGGAGCTGTACCGGCAGATCGGCTGTCCATCGGTTCATTATTTGCCGTTCTGCGCTTCGCCCGAGCAATATCATCCGGTGAATCCGGAGATGTCCAGCCGGAAGGAGATCAGCTTTATCGGTTCGGCCTATATGAACCGGGTTCGTTTCTTTAACGGAGCGGCTCAATACTTGGCGACCCGGAACACGCTCATCTCCGGCATATGGTGGGACCGGCTGGATAAATTTGATTTGCTTCGGGATAAAATCAAGCTGGGCAATTGGATGGACCCGCAAGGAACCGCCCTTGCTTACAACGCCTCCAAAATCGTAATCAATATGCATCGTGCGCATGATGACCCTGATTTCAACCGGAACAAGCTGGCAGTTACGGCGGCATCGCCTAATCCCCGCACCTTCGAGATTGCCGCTTGCGCTGTCCTGCAGCTATGTGACGTCAGGGATGACCTTGCTTCCTTCTACACGCCTGGCTCCGAGATCGTCACATATACATCGCCTCAGGATCTTGTGGAGAAGCTGGATTATTATTTGCATCATGAGCAGGAGCGGCGGGATATCGCGATCCGGGGCATGTGGCGCACATTGCGTGAGCATACGTATGCGAACCGGATTCATACCATGTTATCTATATTGTTTCCTCATTTGATCCCGGTCAATTAAAATTACAGCGACCAGCGAAGGATAACGCCTGCCTGCGTTAAACCGCCGCCAAAGCCGTACAACAGCATCGTATCGCCCGTGTTTATTTTATCTTCACGTACAGCATCGTCAAGCGCCAGCGGTATTGAAGCAGCCGATGTGTTGCCGTATTTGGCGATACTGCTAAGCGCTTTTTCAGGGGAGATGCCGGTTTTATCGCATAATGCGTCAATAATACGCTGGTTGGCGTTATGTGGCACGAACCAGTCGATTTGAGCGGCCGAGAGGCCGCTTTTGTCAATTAAGCCGATTACGCCAGCAGCAACCTGACTAATCGCCCAACGATAAACCTCCCGCCCGTTCTGTACCAGATTGCTCGTTGCAATAATTTCTTGGTTGTTAATGACAGGGGACAAGCTGCTGCGGTACAGCAAATGGCCGCCCGATCCTTCTGTACTCGAGCTTGCGGCAATAAGACTGCCGCCTCCATCCGTATTTGCATCGACCGCTTCCATCAAGAAAGCGCCGGCGCCGTCGCCGAATAAGATGCAGGTCGTGCGGTCGGTGTAATCCGTTACTTTGGACAAGGTCTCTGCGCCCAAAACAATGATTTTCCGGTAAACGCCGGATAACAGCAGGCCATTGGCGAGCTGGATTGCGGCAGTAAAGCCTGCGCAGGCAGCTTGAATATCGACAGTGCCGCAATTTTCGATGCCAAAGGCATCTTGTACGCGTGATGCAACACTTGGCACGATGGAATCAGGAGTGGAGGTTGCGACGATAATATAATCAACACTGGATAGATCAACCGCATAGCGGCTGGCCATGTTGCGAACCGCTTCAATGCACAAATCGCTAGTGAACTGCAGCTCAGCGGAAATTCGGCGCTCACTGATGCCCGTACGCTGAACGATCCATTCATCAGACGTTTCCACCATTTTTTCTAAATCAGCATTATTAAGTATACGATCGGGAATATAAGTTCCAATTGCAGTAATTGCCGCATTTGAGTGAAGCGTTGGCGTATGGCTGAGGCTTTGTGTCATCGATAATACACTCCCATATTTTCAAATTTACGATATGATTAGTACCTGATACTAAGACTTGATAATAAAATACTCCTCTTCATATAAGTTGTCAAGGCCTCATCGCATAGCTGAACCTTCATTCGAGAAGGCTATTAGAGGGTAGCTGACCAAATATGAATGTGGAGGAATGCGAAAATTATGCGTAAACCCTTTATTTTATTGTCGGCGGCAAGTATTGCAGTAACGGCTATGCTGGCTGGCTGTGCAGCAAACCAAGGTGATTTGGGCAACCGCAACATTCGGCCAAACAGCGTCCGTTACGATGCAAATGGCAATATTATTCGCAACACTGGAATAAACGGCAATTATACGGCTAAACGATTTGCTAACGATCAGATGAATGAAATGAACCGGGTGGATGGTCGCCGGCTGAACAGCAACAATATCGTTGGCAGTCATAAAAATTATAAAATGGAAATGAGCCAAGATATTGCGGACCGCATTACAGCTCTTGGTACAGTGAAATCTTCGTATGTGTTGTTGACGGATAACAATGCCTATGTTGCGGTATCGTTCGAGGATCATTTCAACAAAACAAGTCCAAAGGCGCTGAGCCGCACGCATATGGGTTACACTTCAAATAATCCTGTGGCTGAAACGCATAAAAAATACAGCGCGATGTCGACCGGTGAATCGGCTCTGACAGCGAAAGTGAAGCAGGAAATTGCTGATGAAGTGAAAAAATTGCATCCGAACGTTAAAAACGTCTACGTATCTGCTAATCCGGATTTTGTAACCCGAATGAACAGCTACACGAACGATGTGAAGCTTGGTCATCCGATTCAAGGCTTTGTAGCCGAGTTTAACGCGATGGCAGAACGGTTATTCCCGGCTAATGCCGCTCGAATGAATACAACGAACCACTATCTCAACAATGCGTATAAAGGCATGCAAAGCAAGACTTATCACAATGACAATCTGATTTACGACGATAACCGTTAATCAAATTGTATTACCGGCTGCATCTGCTGCAGCCGGTTTTTTAATGATTGTGTATTATTTTCCAGTTAGTGATTGACCCTTCATGACGATTGCTTTAAAGTGTATATGGATAGATGGTCATGGGAAGGCGGGTCGAAATAGATGAGAAAATTATCCTATTTATTAATTATAGTTGGCATACTTGTGTTAGCTTACCCTAAAGGAAGCGAGTGGTATGCAAATTGGCAGCAGGACAGGCTCATGGAGCAATGGGAGCAGCAAACCTTGGATGAAACTGCGGAAGACAGCGTCATTGACCGTTATGCTCAGCTTACCGATTTGTTCAATGAAGCCAATACAGAGACCAATGCAGAGCCCGCCGCCAGCGAAGCGCCAAAGCAAGAAGAGCCTGAACTGGAGACAATCGGAACGATCTCTATTCCTTCGATTAAGGTTAAGCTTCCGATACTGGAAGGGGCTACGCAGCATAATATGAAGTACGGCGCCGCTCACTTGAAGGAGACGGCAGCTATCGGTGAGGTTGGCAACGCAGCAATTGCGGCGCACCGGGCCAAAACAAAGGGAAGATTGTTCAATCGGTTGAACGAGGTTAAAGTCGGGGATAAAATAACGATTACGCAGCAAAACAAGACGTTTACATATAAGGTGTATCAGACCTCCGTCGTGAATCCAACGGACGTATCTGTCCTCAACTATAACAACAAGGATAAGCTGCTGACGCTTATTACTTGTACGCCGCTTGGGAAGTCGACGCACCGGCTCATTATACATGCGAAGCTTCAGGAATAAATAAAAAAGCAAAACGGGAAAGAGGCAGCATGGACGACTATGCTGTCTCTTTCCCGTTATAGTCAGGTGCTTTGAAATGGTTACACAACAAGAATGGAGAGGCTTTTATATATGTTAGATTTGTAACTCCCCAAGCTTGATCAGCTCGACAACCGCTTGCGAACGACCTTTTACGTTCAATTTCTGCATGACATTCGAAATATGGTTGCGAACGGTTTTCTCGCTGATGAACAATTGCTGTGCAATGTCTCTCGTTGTTTTGTCCTGCACCAGCAGCTCGAATACCTCGCGTTCACGATGAGTCAATAAAAACTTGCTCTTATGGTCGCTACCCTTCAAAGTTTGTCACCCCTCCTTGCTCGGGTTTTTATGGTTTAACAAGGTTAAGGGATACAGTCAACTTATAGTATGAAGGGGCTGTTGCAATGGTGCTGTATGCGGGGAAAATGGGCGCTGCGCGATGATGTTAAGGGCATGTTTCCAATAATTTGACAAGGAAGCGTTTCCGGTAGCGAATGAGGGGATTGTTGCCTTCACGGTTTAGTCATGGTTTCGACAAGCATTCGACAAATACATTTAATATTGAATTAAGGTTTGCTGTTTAAAATAAAGCTATCAACCCCACAGTTGATACCATTCTAGGACAGACCCGCAGCCATGCGGGTCATAGACGGTCTGTCAGGTCGCCACCGGCCTGACAGACCGTCCTTTTTTTAACATCATTTATCGGTAATTACCCATATTGAAATAAACATTATGTTAAAATAAAAACATAATATCAGTGGGGGGCTAACGATGAAATGGCAGCAAGTCAGAGAATTGTTTCCCGATCAATTTGTATTGCTTTCTATCCTTGATTACAACGTGCTGGATGACCAAAAAATTATAACGGAAGTTGCTCCGATAAGGGCGATTCCACAGCAAGAAGCGAATAAGGCATTCTTTAACGCTGATCCAGGAAGCATTGTCTATCATACTTCCAATGAGAATTGTGTAATTCATTTGCGTAAGGATTCGTTTTTGAGGGTGAGGCGTCAATTATGAAGATAAATGATGACGGACAGCTATTGACTACGGCAATCACTCTTTGTTTTCGCGGCAAAACAGTACAAATTCCACATATTATTATCGATACCGGCTCTTCGCATACTGTTTTCAGCCCTGATGCTTTGGAAGCTATAGGAGTTACATACGAAAATGGAGATTCTGTTTACGAAGCATATGGCGTAGGCGGAACCGTTTCTTTTTATACGAAAGTAATGGACTATATTCAAATTGGTCATTTTAAGGCTGAGCAAGTAGAGGTAGATATCGGTATACTCCCAAAGTCACATCTGGGACTGCTAGGGCTTGATGTTCTAAAGCCAAATGGATTTATTGTGGATATGGACAAGCTTCAGCTTTACAATTCCAGTTCCGGCTAACAGTTAAAGCTCCTTATATAGTCATCATAATGCGAAAGACAGCCTGAACGTTCAGGCTGTCTTGTTTATTAGCTTATTATCTACCGTTCCTTATCCGTCAAATTCTCGACCTTTACAAGGAGCGAGCCAATAGCGGCAATAGCTGCATCTGCTTGGTCACCGTCCGCTATAACCGTAATGGTGTCGCCAAATTTGGCCCCTATGGAGAGAATGTGTACGAGGCTTCTGGCGTTGAAGCTTCGCCCCTCTTTCACAAGTGTAATGGAGCAGGGGTAGCCTTTTGCCGCTTCAACGATTCTGCGGGCCGGTCTTGCATGGATGCCCAGCGGATTTCGGATCATGTAGTCATGTTGCATGGTTTCCGCTCCTTTTCTTAAAGCTGGCTCATCGCTTATCGCTATAGCAGCTTCATAATATCATCTTTTATCGTCTCCGAGCGGGTCCCGAACACAATTTGAACAGCGCCTCCGCCAAGCCGGATAACACCTGCTGCTCCAAGAGATTTTAACTGTTTGTCATCGACGGCTTTTTCATTCGTAACGACGAGACGCAGCCGGGTGATGCAAGCATCGATACCCGTTATGTTAGAGGCTCCGCCCAAGGCGGCCATAATTCGGTCAAGCTCGATCTCTGCTGAAAGGACGGCTCCATCGGCAGAGACGCTCTCCACAATGTCGTCATCCTCGCGGCCCGGCGTCCGGAGATTGAATTTAATAATTGCGAATCGAAACAAGAAATAGTAAACGACGGCAAAAGCCAGCCCTACAGGAATGATTAGCAGCGGTTTCGTCGCCAACTGAAAGTTGATGACATAATCGATGAAGCCTGCAGAGAAGCCAAAGCCATGCTTGACGCCAAGCTCCATCATAATATAACCGGATAGCCCCATCATAAGGGCGTGAAGGCCGTACAGGACAGGAGCGGTGAACATAAAAGCAAATTCAAGCGGCTCGGTAATGCCGGTCAGAAAGGATGCGAAGGCCGTCCCGATAAAGACGGATGCGATCAATTTCCGCTTGGCGGGCTTCGCGGTATGGATGATGGCGAGCGCTCCTGCGGGAAGAGCAAACATCATAATGGGGAAAAAGCCGGTCATAAACATGCCGGCCGTCTTGTCTCCGGCAAAGAAACGCCACAGATCACCGTTGACGATACGGCCTGTCTCATCGGTAAAGCTGCCGATCTGGAACCAGGCGATCGAATTGAGCACATGATGAAGTCCAAACGGAATCAGCAGCCGATTCGCTACGCCAAATATAAAGGCGCCGATACCGTTGAGAGCAACGACATGATTGCCCATGGCGTCAAAGCCGTTTTGCACCGGTCCCCACACGAGGCCAAGCGCAATCGCGACTACAACCATGACGAGAGAAGTAATGATGGGAACGAATCGTTTACCGCTGAAAAAACCAAGCCAGTCCGGCAGCCGGATGCGATGAAAGCGGTTGTATAAATAAGAAGCGATAAAGCCGGCGATAATGCCGCCCATCACTCCCATATTGAGCTCAGTATCGGCATCGACAATTCCGCTGAACACAAGAGGCACTTTAGCCTGTACAGTGATCATTACCTGGTAGGCGATGACGGCAGCCAGAGCTGCAACGGCATCGCCTGCCAAGCCGATTGCTATGCCGACAGCAAATATAAGCGGCAAATGATCGAAAATAGCAGACCCGCCGGCTTCAAGGAAAGGCGCTACATATTGATTCAGCCATCTGCCGGTATCGGCCATTCCAAAGTCCTTCACATAGTCGATTTTGCCAAAGCGCTGAAGCAGAGCCGCAGCGGGAAGAGCGGCAACAGGCAGCATTAAAGATTTGCCGATCTTTTGCAAAAAAGCGAGCATCATAATCCTCTCCTCGAGCCGCTCGTTTTTACTCCGTCTATATGTTCATTACGGCGCTTAGAAGGCTGTCCCTGCCCGCCGTTACATAATCCTGGGATTCTACTACGATGTCGAGCTGCTTGACTTCCTCTTCATTCGCAATAACGATTGGACATACGATCGAGAAGCCTGCCGCAGAGATCGCTGCGGAATCGAATTCGATGAGCGTCTGCCCCTCGAGGAAAGCATCGCCAGTCTCCACGTGAACGCTGAAGCATTCCCCATTCAAGGCAACGGTGTTAATTCCTAAGTGAATTAGAAGCTGCAGCCCGGACGGATGCTCAATGACGATCGCATGATGCGTATAGATCAAATGAGCAACCGTACCGTCAAATGGAGCAATAAGCTTGCCGTCGGCAGGCATAATCGCAATTCCTGCTCCCATGTGCATCCCTGCAAAAGCTTCATCAGGAACATTTGCGAGCGGAATGACAGACCCTGTCAGCGGCGAGCGGATATCGACGGCATCTGTGTCCGCTCCTCTTTTTCTAAAAAACTTGGTTAGCATGCCCAGTGGTTCCTCCTTGCTCCCCGGATGTCGATTCTATGTTGGTACCGCTCTCATGAATTTTGCTCGGTCTGCTTAACCAGCTGTCCGACAGGAACGTTGTAAATGGCGGAATAGATATGAAAGGTTAAAAAGCCGATTTCGTCTTCCGGAATATCTACTTGAAACTGTTCATTAATCCATTCAGCTAACTGGCTGGCGATATCAAATTCAATAGGAAAGCTTCTTTTTGTTTCATTTAACAGGGGATTAACGATGTCCATACCGTTTCGCAATCGAAACACGGCGAATTGGATATGACTTGGCAGGGCGAAATACACTTTAGGACTGACGGCCGCTCCGGTCCGCTGTTTAATTTGCTGGACGGTCTGCTCCGTAATCCGGATAATGGCGGGATCGATATCCTCCAGCAAGGATTGAAAATGCTGAACCTGCTCGGTATCGTCAAGACGGAATTTTTTCTCTATTTTCGGATCTTTACCATCGATAAGCGTACCGCTTTTAGCTGTAAATCCGAGACCTTTGCCGACGAGTACATATTCTCTCTCTGTCTGACTGTCAATCGTCAATAGAACATTGTTGCCAATGACGCGTTCTATCCGAAAAGCACCTGCCATGATGCGATCCCCCCGTTCAGTAATAGAATACCAAATTCCGACAAAAAGAGCCAAGAAAAGAGAACCGCACCGGCAGTGCCGGCCGGCCGCTCTGTTCTTGGCTCATGCCTTCAAGTTCACATTGAAGTAACACGCCGTTATCATAGGCTGGATACCTTCAATGATAGTAACGTAAGGCTGCTTCGTCAAGGAAAAGGTTAGTAGCCGTCCGTTCTTTGGCCTAACTCCTCGGACAGCTCCATCCCTTCCCGGGCTGCTGGCGTGCCTTCATGACTGGCGAGTGCTTCCGCTTGCTTGATCGCCTCTGCAACCAGCCGTCCATATTCGGAATCGGCTTTCGTGCAATTGGCAATCATCGCTTGCTGAATGACCGGGCTGCAGGTAGCCAGTGCCTCGCCCAAATTGCGGATCAGCTCCTCGCGCTCCCACGGCTCAAATTTCCGGAAGGTATCGCCGGCCTGGCCGAAATCATTCGTTCTTTCGATTTGCTGCTTCACAAGGCTGGCGTTGTAGGAGGGCTGATGGGGTTTGCCGCCCGGTTCAGCCTCCCGCAAGCCATTCAACGACGATGGCTCATAGTTGATATGCGGATTTTGGCCCGGCGCAATATCGACGTAGAAAGCCATTTGGCCGTCGCGCTGATTGGTGGCTACGTTTTTCTTCGGCGCATTGATCGGCAGCTGCAAGTAGTTGCTGCCTACGCGGTAGCGCTGCGTATCCGAATAGGAGAGGGTGCGCCCCTGCAGCATTTTATCATCGGAAAAATCCAGACCGTCGACAAGCACGCCTGTCCCGAATGCGGCTTGCTCCACTTCGGCGAAGTAATTCGTCGGATTTTGATCCAGAACCATTTTACCGACTGGCACCATGGGGAACTTGTCCGGGTCCCATAGCTTTGTATCGTCCAGCGGATCGAAATCAAGCTCGGGGTGCTCTCCGTCCTCCATGATCTGAACGGTTAGCTCCCAGGCGGGGAAGTCGCCGCGCTCAATCGCTTCGTACAAATCCTGTGTGGCATGGTTGAAGTTTTTAGCTTGAATTTGTTCGGCCTCATGCTGCGTCAGATTGCGAATGCCTTGCAGCGGCTCCCAGTGGTATTTGACAAGCACCGCCTGGCCTTCGGAATTCACCCACTTGTATGTATTGACGCCAGAGCCCTGCATTTGCCGGTAATTAGCAGGAATCCCCCATGGGGAGAACAGAAAGGTAATCATATGGGTCGCTTCCGGCGTATTGGATACGAAGTCGAAGAAGCGCTCCATGTCCTGTACGTTCGTTACCGGATCTGGCTTGAACGCATGGATCATGTCGGGAAATTTAATAGCATCCCGGATGAAAAATATTTTCAGATTGTTGCCGACGAGATCCCAGTTGCCATCCTCGGTGTAAAATTTGGTAGCGAAGCCGCGAGGATCGCGCAGCGTTTCTGGGGAGTGCCCGCCATGAATAACACTGGAAAAGCGGACGAAAACAGGCGTTCGCTGCCCTTTTTGCTGAAACAGCTTGGCTCTTGTGTACTTGCTGATCGGCTCGTCCCCGTAGGTGCCATAGGCTTCGAAATAACCGTGAGCGCCGGCTCCTCTGGCATGAACGACTCGCTCCGGTACACGTTCCCGGTCGAAATGCGTAATTTTTTCAATGAAATGATAATTTTCCAGCGTTGCGGGTCCGCGGCTGCCAACTGTTCGCATGTTCTGATTGTCAGATACCGGGTGGCCTTGACGGTTCGTCAGCGTTTGTTCTTCATCATCGTGGCGATTCGTTGACATTATCGAGAAGTTCCTCCTCAATTTTCAAATTCAGGCTGAAATACTTCCGTAATATTCCACGAAACCATTTATTTTATGAGCTGGAGGGAGCATTCATTATTCTCACAAACGTGCCGGTATGCTATTATTAATTAAGATTTACATAGGATTTACAGGCTTCCTTATCCAAGTAGGGGGAATACCGATCGATGTCTAAAGTACTGCTTTTCGTTTTTTTAACCTGGCTGACAGGGAATCCATTCATAGCCATTATCGTGCTGCTCGTTATTTTGTATGCGCTTGACCGCCGGTTCGTGGGGCTGACTCCAAGCTTTATGAAGCCGCTGCGCCGATCAAGCCAATTGAGGAAGCTGAAGCGCCATATTGCACTAGCTCCGAATGACACTTCCTCGAAGCAGGAAGCAGCACGCATACTAATAGAGAAGAAGAAATACCGTGAAGCGCTGGAGCTGCTTGAGCCTATGGAAAGAATGCTGGAGGATTCCGCAGAGTACTGGGATGATCTTGGCTTATGCTGCTTGGAGCTTGGACAACATGAACGCGGCGAAGCTGCTGTTCATAAGGCGTTAGAGTTGAACCCGAGAGTGAAATATGGAGCCCCTTATTTGCGGCTTGCTGCTTACTATTCCAGAACAAATACGGAAAAAGCGCTATCTTATATTGCTTCGTTTCAGGACATTCAGTCCTCTTCGTGCGAAGCTTTCGAACGGCTGGCTACGCTTTATAAGCTGATGAACCGGAAGCAGGATGCGGCTCAGGCAATTAAGGAAGGGTTGCGCTTATACCGTGCTTTGCCGCGTTATAAGAAACGGACCGAGAGAAAATGGGCAATTCGGTTGCTCATCAAACGGATGGCTGGCTGAGGGGAAAATATATACAGTAGAGAAGGAGCTCTTCATGCAGCGCAATATATGGTTTATGGCGATTAGCATCATTGTAGTTATCATTCTATTAAATAATACAGCCTATTATTTTCTGACGAAGCGGTCGCTTGAAACGGCGATGAATCATGAGATGCAGGCTGTAGCCAAACAAATCGAGCTGTCCGTAGAGCAATCTCGTTTGGGAGCGGAGAAGTTTCAGGAGCAAATCGGCCGTGAGCTGCGGTCCGTTGCAATCGCCGCCCAATATGCGCTGGATCCCGATGTGGAGAAAGTGACGAACGAGGAGCTCCGCGAGTTGAGCAAAAAACTGGCAGTCGAGCATATTACGCTGCTGAAGCGAACCGAAGACAACATTATTATGTATAAATCGTCCGATCCGAATGAGCAGCTGGGAAAAGGAACCAAGACATGGGACCCGTGGTATATCGCTTTCAACCAGTTGTTTGACGATAAGAACGTAAGCAT
Source organism: Paenibacillus sp. NPDC058174 (assembly GCF_042883865.1). Classification (NCBI taxonomy): domain Bacteria; kingdom Bacillati; phylum Bacillota; class Bacilli; order Caryophanales; family Paenibacillaceae; genus Paenibacillus; species Paenibacillus sp. NPDC058174. Next base: position 2,322,382 of record NZ_JBHVUY010000001.1, on the reverse strand, counting down.
TAAATGGCTCGGGCAGACGCTGCCGAATTTCTGGAGCGGACCGTATGAGGTAGCCTCCTCCGATCCAAGCAGTATTTATAAATGGGGCTATTACCATGACGGATCGACCAACTATATTATCGATCCGTATGTCAGCTATACGATGCTTGCGGATTATGAGAATCTAACCGGTGTCAATTCGATGATCGAAAAATCGCTTGCAAACAGCGAATCGCTGCTGGAAGTAGCGGTTATCAACCCGAGTACGTTCAGCAAAGGTCCGTTCGAGACTGTCAATGAAGACGGCGAATTGCAGGAGCATATTTTGCAGAAGCCGATTATGTACGGAACCTACGAATACAAGCTAAGTAAGGACGACGCTAACGTTGCCATAGCCTATAAGTCGGGTAAAATCGTAACGGCAAACGAGCACATTGGCGGGCAGCATGTAATGAAGATGTTTATCCCTGTTTTTACAGAAGACAAGGGTATTAACATCGTAGATGAGAACGGAAATCCGATTAACAGCTATGTGTTGACATTGGTGTCTGATTATCAAATCATTCAGAATAAGCTTGATTCGCAATTCATTAATATTGGCCTTATTATTATCATTGTAACGGGATTAAGTCTGGCAATCGCAGCCATTGCAATGAACTACTACCGTCAATCGCGGGAAAAAGCGGTACAGGTGGCGCAGCAAACTTACGTCGATGAGATCAATTCGATGTTCCAGGCGATTCGGGCACAGCGCCATGATTTTCTGAATCACGTTCAGACGATTCATTCGCTGGCGGAGCTAAACAAATCGAAAGAGCTCATTGCATATACGAAGGAGCTTACCGGCGAGATCCGGCTGATGAACGATATTATCAATATCGGCAATCCGGCAATCGCAGCGTTGATCCGCTCCAAAATTTCGCAGGCCGAAAGCTACCGTATTGAGTTTGCTTGTACCTTTAACGGCTTGAACAGGCTGGAGATGGGCATCAAGACGCTCGATATGAACCGGATGCTGGGCAACCTCATTGATAATGCGTTTGACGAGGTGCTGAGCTATGCGGAGCAACGCCGGGAGGTGGAGCTGATTGCCAATCAAGCCGACGGGCATCTGGAGTTCAAGATCAGCAACACATGCAAGGATGCTTCGACCGTATCCGAAAGTCCGCTGTTCGAAGCCGGGTTCTCGACGAAAGATGATGACCATCATCAGGGCCTTGGCTTATACATTGTAAAATCGATCGTAGACAAGTACAAAGGAACGATTCAGGTGTACGCGACCGAGATGGAGCGCATCACATTCGTCATTCGTATTCCACTATAGTGTTGATAGGAGACCTGCCGCAGATGAGCGGCAGGTTTTTTCGTTGTTTGTTGTTGGCGATGAGCTGGGGGGAGTGCTTGGATTATGGCGGCTGCGGTTCGCTAGCCGGCGATTGAGCTTCCTTGTGACGGGGGATCCGCTGATCCGAACGCGGGCGCTGTGTTAGCGAAGCAGGTTCGCAAAAGAGTGAACCAAATTTCGCTAACAGTGAGGTTAGCAACTTTGCCTTGGGCAACAGCGAAGCAGGTTCGCAAAAGAGTGAACCTAATTTCGCAAAAAGTGAGGTTAGCGGCTACGCCTTGGACTACAGCGAAGCGATTTTCGCTATCCGAGAACCAAGGTTCACGAGTAGCGAAGTTAGGTTCGCTGCACGCGAGTCAGTGCTCGAAAAGGCAAGCTACAGCGAAGCTGGCTTCACAAAATAGCGAAGTTGCTTCGTTGGGGACGAATAGTTGGAGGTGGAACGTTGGGATGATGGGCAATTGCGAAGAGAACTTAACTAAATAGCGAAATTGCTTCCTTGTGACGGCTGATCCGAACGCAGGCGCCCTGTTAGCGAAGCATGTTCGCAAAAGAGCGAACCTAATTTCGCAAACAGTGCGGTTAGCGGCTACGCCTTGGACTACAGCGAAGCAATTTTCGCTATCCGAGAACCAAGGTTCACGAGTAGCGAAGCTAGCTTCGCTGCACGCGAGTCAG
>NZ_JBHVUY010000001.1:1793813-2320281 GCF_042883865.1 Paenibacillus sp. NPDC058174 | reverse complement strand
GTGCTCAAAAAGGCAAGCTACAGCGAAGCTGGCTTCGCAAAATAGCGAAATTGCTTCGTTGGGGACGAATAGTTGGAGGTGGAACGTTGGGATGATCGGCAATTGCGAAGAGAACTTCACTAAATAGCGAAGTTGCTTCCTTGTGACGTCTGATCGGCAGGTGAGTACCGTGTTAGCGAAGCAGGCTCGCAAAAAAGCGAACCTAATTTCGCAAACAGTGCGGTTAGCTGCCTCGCCTCGGGCTACAGCGAAGCGATTTTCGCTATCCGAGAACCAAGGTTCACGAGTAGCGAAGCTAGCTTCGCTGCAAGCGAGTCAGTGCTCAAAAAGGCAAGCTACAGCGAAGCTGGCTTCGCAAAATAGCGAAATTGCTTCGTTGGGGACGAATAGTTGGAGGTGGAACGTTGGGATGATGGGCAATTGCGAAGAGAACTTAACTAAATAGCGAAGTTGCTTCCTTGTGACGGGGGATCCGAACGCAGGCACCGTGTTAGCGAAGCATGTTCGCAAAACAGCGAACCAAATTTCGCAAAAAGTGCGGTTAGCGGCTACGCCTTGGACTACAGCGAAGCAATTTTCGCTATCCGAGAACCAAGGTTCACGAGTAGCGAAGCTAGGTTCGCTGCGCGCGAGTCAGTGCTCAAAAAGGCAAGTTACAGCGAAGCTGGCTTCGCAAAAAAGCGAACTTGCTTCCTTATGACGGCTGATCGGCAGGTGGGCACCGTGTTAGAGAAGCAGGTTCGCAAACATTGCGGTTAGCTGCCTCGCTTTGGGCTACAGCGAAGCTAGCTTCTCAAAAAAGCGAAATTGCTTCGTTGCCGAACCTGTTTCGTAGCAAACTACGGCGGTATGGCGGAGCGCCAAAAAGGGGAACACTTAGCGAAGTAAATCTTGCTACGTGTTCCCCTTTTTCATCTGTCCGACAATGTACCCGTACGATTTAGCATGAGGCTGAGCTGATGGACATAGGGCCTCAAATCGCTGACGGTGTCGAGAAAAGTAATGTATACCCGTACGAGGGTGCCATTCGGAACATGTTGCTCAAGCTCTTGCTGAAGCAGAGCAATGACTTCGAGCTGCTCCTCTCGAACGCGGTCGGGCTGAGGCAGTTCACGAATTTTGCCCGCAAAAAAAGCCATAAACTCTCCGAGGTTTGTCTGCCTGGTATCTGCGTCCAACGGGTTAATATCACTGAAATAAGCGCTCGAAGCCTTGAGTACAGGCCTTGCCCCGCTGGCGGTCAAATCGTTGATAAGCGCATCCATCCGATCTGCAATGAATCCGGCCAAATCAGCCATAGGAACGGCAATTACGGCTTGAACCGTATGCGACAAATATTCTTTCATCATACCGCGGAAGATTGCAACGATATCCCCAAGATAAGGGCTAACGGACTCGCCATAGGCTTCATTAAAGCAGTCATAGTGCATAGTAAGCAGAGTAGCCCGTTTTTTACGCCATTCTATAACAAAATTGTCGTTGTCTACGATCGGCAAATTTTTGAATTCGCTTGTGAAAAAGTAGTTTTCGAGCATGAACTGCAGCTGGAACTCGATTTTGCGGCGCAAAATTTCTTTGGGCGGATGCCCTTCGAGGCTAAGTGTGCGGTCAAGCGCTGCAGCATCTTCGAATAAGGTTCTGTGGACCTCGACGAAAATTCCGGTGAACAAGTCCTCTTTTGAAGGAAACACTTTGTAAATGCTTGCTTTAGCCATGCCGCAGGCTTCTGCGATGTCTTGCATGGAGGCAGAGAAATAGCCTTTTTCTTTGAAAATATGCATAGCAGTATCGACGATTTGCCGTCTTTTGAGTTGTTCCATTGATATCACCTGTAAACATTCTGACATGTCCGTATCGGATGGTCAATAAAGGAATTGACGCAAAAACTCACTAGTCATATAATGAACTTATCGGTTTTTGGATATTCTGCATTCGGCATTCAGCAGTTGGCATCCAGCATTCAGAATTCAGCATCATTATCATATCGATATAGGAGGTGAGCCAGAGCACTAAGCTTTGGCACAGCATGAAAAATAACTCATACATTGAAATGTTGGAGGTTACTCTTCAACTGGGCGAGCACACGATGGTTGTTCACCCGACGGTAATTCGTGACGGGAACGGTTATGTATTGATCGATACCGGCATTCCCGGAAGTTACGGAATCATTAATGAGCTATTGACTCAAGCAGACATTGATCCGTCGGCTCCTCATTCCATTATTTTGACCCATCAGGATCTAGATCATGTGGGCGGCCTGCCGGAGTTCAAGGACGAAGCCGCAGAGGTCTATGCACATGAGGATGACCAGCCTTATATCGACGGCCTAAAACCGATGATCAAGTTGAGCGAGGAGTTCAAGAAAGGATTGATTGCTTCTCTGCCGCAGGATCTTGGTTCTAAGTTTGAGACAACCTTTTCGGGCCAAGTTAAAAATGTAACACGCTCGCTGGCGGACGGGGACAAGCTGCCTATCGGCGGCGGAATTACAGTTATCCATACTCCTGGTCATACGCCGGGCCATATTTGCTTGTATCATGAGCCCAGCAAAACGCTGATTGCCGGAGATGCCATGGTCGTTGTGAACGGGAAGCTTCAAGGACCCAATCCATCCGTGACGCCGGATATGGAGACGGCACTTGCTTCACTCCGTAAATTAAAGGCTTATCCGACCGAGAATGTCATCTGCTACCACGGAGGCTTGTTCCAAGGCGACGCTCAAGCCATTGGCGAATTGATTGAGAGTCTGTAATGGACAGCACTGGGCATGCACCACGAAGCGCAACTTGGAAGGAAAATAAATGGATCCGGTTTTTGGTGACCTGCGCCATTGCTGTTCTTGGCGGTTTCTTGTTTCAGCTGATTCATATGCCGATTCCCTGGCTGTTGGGATCTATGGTTTTTGTCTTGATTGGCTCCAAATTGTGGAGAGGCATTTCATTCTATTGGCCTGTACAAATCCGTAATACCGGAATGATTATAATCGGCTATACATTAGGGTTGTCGTTCACCGCAGCGACTTTCGTCGAGATTGGGCGGCAGCTGCCGACAATGATTCTGTTTACAGCTCTGCTGCTCGTGTGTGCGGGGGGCATCGCGTTCCTCGTATCACGGATCTCAGGCATTTCATATCCGACCATTCTTATGGGAAGCATTCCCGGCGGACTTAGTCAGATGGTCTCTCTGGCAGAAGAAATGAAGAGTATCGATCTGACGGTCGTTACCTTTCTGCAAGTATCACGGCTAATCATGATTATGTTCATCGTACCGTTGCTGATCTTTAGTCCATTGTTTCATTTGACGGTCAGTCACGGGACAGCAATAGCAGACGCAGCAGCAGCTCCGGGATTTGCTGCGTTGTTCCCGCACATCTGGTTGTTCGCAGCGGTATGTATTCTGCTTGCGGTCATCGGCCAGAAAATCAAGTTTCCGACAGCATTTCTGCTCGGACCGATGATCGGCACCATTGTGCTTAATTTGTCCGGCTATGAGGGTCATTCCTTGCCGCCGCTCGTACTTGAGCTTTCGCAAGTAATGATGGGCAGTTATATTGGACTGCTGCTGAAGCCGGAAAACTTGAAGCATAAGGTCAAAATCGTGCTGCTCGCGCTGCTGAACGGAGTGGCGTTAATCGGCTGCTCGATCCTTCTCTCGCTGCTGCTTACTCGGCTGCATGACATTACGATCGCTACGTCATTCCTGAGCCTTTCTCCGGGAGGCATGGATCAAATGGCTTTCATTGCGAAGGAAGTAAACGGGGATTTATCGGTCATCACCAGCTATCAGCTGTTCCGGACGTTCTTTATCTTTTTCGCAGTGCCGCCTTTGTTAAGGCTGCTCTTCCGATCCGTGTTGAAGGAAAAAGGAAGGAAATGATAACGGCATTCAAGCATCAGCAAAGCCAAAAGAATAAGGTGCTGCTCCTCATGGGGCAGTGCTTTTTTTGCTGCTAAAAAAAGGACAACATTGTAGTGAGAATTGTTATCAGTTATGATTAGTATAAACAAAAACGAGTGAGCGGAGTAATTGCAAAATGTCTATCGAAATAAATATGCCATATAGAAGCGGTTTGGACGATTTGAATCGTACATGGCTAAAGCTTGTTTACGTGGAAAAGGTGGAATATAGCGGGCAAGAATGGGTGTTTCGAAAAGATGAGCTGACCAGGCATCGTCTCGTCATTTGCGGATCTCCTTGCCGGGTTATCGTGGATGGCGTTCGAATTCCTGCTTATTCAGGCACGGTTATACTTTGCCGTCCGGGACAATGGGTAGAGACAGGGGGTCCTTCACAAGAGAAACAGGTCATGTATATTCTTGAATTCGAGCAAGGGCCATTAACATCCGATGAAGGGGAACAGATTATAGATGCACCATTGAAGCACGGTACACATGAATACCGGATTGCCGACTCCGTCCGGATAGGTGATACGATTTATGAGTATTGGGAACGAGCGGTATCGTCTGTACCTTCGGCATTAGCTGATGGGATGCGGGTGCAGGCAAGCTTTTATGAATTGCTGGCTTTACTAATCGAGCAGCGGGAGCATCGTAATTCGGAAGCGCCGGAGATGGCAAAGAAAGAGATCGATCTCCGTTATGGAGAAGGCCTTTCCGTCGATGAATTGGCTTCGTTGTCGGGAGTGAGCCGGTATCACCTGATGCGCGCATTCAAGGAACGCTACGGCAAAAGCATCGTCGAATATTTAACGGAGGTACGGCTTCAGCAAGCGAAGAAATTAATGCTCGAGAACGGCTTGCCGATAAGCGATATTGCCGAACGGGTGGGCTTCCGCAGCGAACCTTATTTTCGTACTGTATTCAAAAAGGAAGTCGGCATTGCACCGGCTGTCTACCTGCGCAATCGGAGACGCAAGGTAGCCGCATACAGCTGGCCGGTGCTTGGACAGCTGCTGCCGCTGCAGGTCGTACCGCATGCCGCTCCGATCGATCATTATTGGACAGATGAATTCAGCCGCAAATACAGCAGCGACATCGAAGTGCCGCTTGGTCATCATTATGAATTCAACCACCGGGCGCTGCTGCAAGCGAAGCCCGATTGTATCATCGGACTGGACAGTACAATTTCGCAAGAAGAAGCGGTTCAGCTCGGCAAAATTGCACCCGTTCTGCGGCTGCCTTGGATGGAAGCGGGATGGCGGGAGCATTTGCGAATGGCAGCCGATTTTTTGGGAATGACAGATCACGCTGTTTCTTGGCTGGAGCACTATGAACAGAAAGCACAGCTTGTGCAAGAACGAGTCCATAATCGCATCGGGAATGATAAAGTACTGGTGCTAAAAGTAGCTGGGGATGAAATGCAAATATGGGGGCGCAAGGCGATGACCGTTCTATATGATGATCTTGGAATTAAGCCGGCTGCACTGATGGGCAGCGTGGAATGGTACGCGCCAGTGGAGCTTGAACAGCTTGCCCATTGCGAGGAGGACTGCCGGTTCATCGTTAGCGTGAATGGTGATTTCCAGTCGCAAGCATTTTGGAAGAAGCTGCAGACGGACAAGCGATGGAGCGGGCTGCGGCAAGTTCGACAGAATCGGGTTCATTTGCAGCAGGGGCATCAGGCATGGGTGTATCCTTGGTTTGAAAATTCTGCTCTTTATCAGGAACGTCAGCTGGATAGGCTGGAGCATCTGATTTTGTGCACACATTAGTGAACATTCCGCATGATTGTGGATATACAGATGAATAGCTGCCCGCTATACTCAATACAGTAATAATGATTATCAATTTCAGGGGGCAGACAATACATGAAGACGATCAGGACAAACGTAAATCATTCCGATAAAAGGTCACGAACGCCGCGCAGCTTCGTTGTTTTAACGCTGTTAACTGCACTAATGCTCGTGCTTGTTCTTGGGGCATGCGGGAATAAGGGTGCTAATGTATCTGATACCACTCCGTCCGCGACGGAACAAGCCTCGCCATCACCGAATGCCAATGAATCAGCTGGCAGCGGTGAACAGAGCGAAGTGACCGTCAAGCATGATTACGGCGAAACGACGGTTCCGGCAAATGCCGAACGAATCATATCGATCGGGATGGAGGATATGCTGCTTTCACTTGATGTGCCTCTCGTTCAGGCATTCAGCACGGACGGCTACTATTTGGATGCGCAAATTAAAGAAAAAGGGATTGCGGTCAACAGCTCCTTCGATATCAATCTGGAGGCAATCACAGCAGCCAATCCCGATTTAATTATTATGAATACGTATATGACAGATCAAGCAGGCTATGAGCAGCTTAGCAAGATTGCTCCAACGATTGCTTTTATCCGTGACAACTGGCAGACGGGTATTGTTGAAATCGGAAAAGCATTAGGCAAAGAAAAGCAGGCGAATGCTGTGCTTCAGGCATATAAGGACAAATTAAAGCAAGCAAAAGAGACCATCGTACAAGCAGTTGGCGAGAATAAAACAGTCGCTTTCGTGCGCCCGGCAACGAAGGATGTAGAGTTGGATTTTCCGGAATATGTATGGACATCTGTGCTCTATAATGATCTGGGATTAAAGCCGGACCCTAAAGTGCTGGAATTTCAGAAAGAGACGAAGGATACTTGGGGAGGGACGATGATATCTTTGGAGAAGCTCCCTGAGCTGACAGCCGATTACTTGTTCATGGATTATGGTGCTTCTATGGCTCCTGAATCAGAATTTCAGAAGGATATCGCCAAAGCTTCAGAAGTGGAGCAAATGAAAGTGTGGAAGGCAATACCGGCAGTTGCCAAAGGAAATGCTTTCAAGGTGTCTGCTCGTCATTGGGCGCTGAACGGTCCAATCGCTGACGGGAAAAAGATCGATGACGTAGTACAAACGTTGACGGCGATAAATAAATAGGCTGCTTTCCGCGCAAAATCGTCCCTGGCTGGGACGATTTTTTTTTGCAGTTTAGAGGACGAAAGAGAGGCCTGTGCCAATAAGTATAGGCTTTTTTTCTAGTGCGTTCGAGGCACCAGATTTCCACTGAGCCTCAGCGTTCAAAAATGTAAATTAGCGGAAGCTACTTGACGAACGATAAAATCCAATATACGATTAAGCAGTAATTTAGTAAATAAGTAATTTAGTAAATTATTAAATTAGTAAAAAGAGAAGAGGAGAAAGATGAAGATTCCGGCTGTATTAAAACATAAGCCTGTTGTCGTATCGGAAAATTATGAGAAGGTAGATGGCCGATTGGCCCGAAATACGGATGCGAAAGGGCTGTCTCTAGGACTCGCTCAGTGGAATGATAGAGGGAAAATCGATATATCGGCTAAGGTGTGGAGATACACGGGAGAAAAGTGGTCCAGACAATCCGAAGAGCTGCCGCTTCATCGTGTGCTGGATTTGTCCATTCTTATTTGCCGGTCACTGGAGCATTTCAGCGAAGCGTATCGCTATGAGCATTTGTATGACCCAAAGCAGCCTGTCATTGACCGGATTGGCCTGCAAGGAGATGCGATGAGCGTAGCGATATGCACAGACAATGAGAAAATTAATGAAGATATCAAACTGTTCAGTCAGGCTCTAAGCGACGACGATGAAATGATCGGTGAACGTTTGCGGGCATTATCGAAAATTTTACAGGATATGGGGTATTGAAGATGTTTTCCAATCGTTATGTTCGAACTATTATATTTTCCCGGGTACTGCTGCAATTGGGCATCTGGATCCGGAATTATTCCGTCCTTCTGTATGTGACCGAGTTAACGAATAACAATTCGGTATATGTATCGCTAATTTCGGTTGCGGAGTTTGCTCCGATCTTTATTTTCGGACTAATTGGCGGCACCTTTGCCGACCGGTGGCGGCCGAAGCGGACGATGGTTTGGAGTGACCTGCTGTCGTCCTTATCCGTTATGGCCGTATTGCTTACCGTCATGAACGGGGGATGGATCGCACTTCTAGTCGGGTCATTTATTTCTGCGAGTCTGTCGCAATTTTCACAGCCTTCCGCTATGAAGCTGTACAAACGGCATGTGCCTGGCGAACAGCTGCAAGGCGTAATGGCGATGTCCCAGACGATTGTCGCTGTATTTACGGTGTTGGGTCCGGTTGTCGGCACGTTTATTTTCATCCGATTTGGCATTAACGTTTCTTTGATCCTTACCGTTATTCTGTTCCTCGGCTCGTCGGTTATCCTCTCGACGCTTCCTCGTGATGCAGAGGAGAAGAAATCTGCCGATGGAAGCAGCTTCTTGAAGGAATTGACCGACGGTCTGCGTTATATCGGTGCCAATAAATCTTTAAAAACGTTAACCATGACTTTCGCGGCTGTCGGATTAGCTTCCGGATTGATTCAGCCGCTGCAAATCTTCCTTGTCATTGAGAAGCTGGGTCAGGATAAACAATTTCTGCAATGGCTCGTAATGTCCAATGGAGCGGCAATGCTGGTCGGCGGAGCTGTCATTATGTCGATAGCGAAAAAAGTGAAGCCGCAGCTGCTGCTCATGATCGGTCTGGTTGTTACAGCTGTCTGTACGATCGGAATTGGCGCGTCAACGATGATCTGGCTGACGATCACGCTGCTGGTAATTAGCGGTCTGGTGTATCCTTTCGTGCAAGGAGGCATTCAGACCTTGCTTGTACGGAATACAGAAGGGGCCTTTATTGGCCGGGTATCGGGAGCGATTATGCCCGCGTTTATGGGGATGATGGTGACCGGGATGTTTGTAACCGGCTATTTGAAAGAATCCTTTTCCTTAATGTCGGTATATATGGTGAGCGGCTGTCTGACGATTGCTGGTGCGATTTTGCTGCTTCCTATTGTTGTTGAGAAAAGAAAAAAAGCGGAGAATAGTCAAGCGTTATGACAGAAGGGAAAATGAAATATGTCTGCATTGGAGCAATATGAGCTGTCGCCTGCGAGACAACTGACCGAAGCGGAAAAGAAGCTGGTCTGGCAAAAGCCTGCTTCTCACAAAATTAGTGAAGAGGAGCTGCGCATTAGCAAGGAAGTAAAGCGCAATTGGAATCGCGGGGAAATGAAAATCGCCAATATTTTGTTAGAGGGCGATGCCGGCTCCGGTAAAACACAGCTCGCAAAAGCATTGTCGGCAAACTTTGGGCTGCCGTATACGAAGGTGACTTGTTTTGCCGATATGGATAAGTCGGATATTATCGGGGCGATCCTGCCCGTCATTTCGTCCGAGCAATTGGAGAAGCTGGAGCCCGCAGAGCAAGCGGTGATGAAGGCCTTGTATGAAAGCGACGGCTTTCAAAGCGCTGCTGAAATCTTGATGGATGTGCTGGGGATGACACGGGAGCAAGCGGGTCTGAAAATGAAACAGCTGCTGAAGCACGCATCGGAGCATGCTAATGGCCAGGCGGTCGAGTACCGGTTTTACCCGTCGGAGATTGTCAGAGCGTATCAGCAAGGCTATCTGCTGGAAATTCAAGAGCCTAACGTTATTCGGGACGCCGCGGTGCTTATGGCGTTAAACTCTGCTTTGGAGCTGGACGGCAGCATTAATCTTCCGACGGAAATGATACGCAGACATCCGGATTTCATCGCAGTCATTACAACAAACCGCAGCTATGCGGGGGCCCGGCCGCTAAACGAAGCGCTGCGCGACAGAGTTCAGCATTCGGAGAAGATGGATCTGCCCGCCAAAGAAACGATGATGGAGCGTGCGATGTCCAAGACAGGCTACGGGGATGAGGAAGTGCTGAGCCTGTTAGCCGAAAGTATCATGGTATTGGATCATGCTGCCCGGGCTAATGCAATCAAAGGCGTGGCGGGAATGCGTTCGCTGTTTTACTGGACTGATGCGGTTGCCGGGGGAGCTTCAGCCAAAGAATCACTGTATCATAAGGTTATCTACAAAATTACAACCGATCCAGAGGAAATCAAAATTTTGGAGGAAGCACTCGAAAAGCATGGTCTGATCGCGAGTCTAGATGGCGTTGCGGACGAAGTAAAAAAAAACGAAAAAATAACGATGCTCTAGAAATGAAGATTTGGGGAGAAATTGACACCGCTGATTTTGACCAGAACAGCAGCCTTGAAGAGGAACAGGGCATTGCATGGAAAAAGTCAGCGGATAGTGAAGAAAGCTCTTCTCTGGCATCCGAAGAGTCTGCCGATATGGAAAGCTCAGATACGGGGGAGAGCGGAGCTCCCCGCTATCATCAGGCCAATCCCAAAGCCATGCCGGAGGATGCCAAGCAGCAAGAACGCGAGTTCCGCAAACAGCTGAATCGTAGCGCCAGAGAGATCGTGTCCGGTTCTATTCATGATAAAATAAAGCTAATCGTACACCGCCCTGCATATGATGAAGGTCATCAACAGGAATATGCCAGTCTGAGCAAGGGGCTGATGCCTGTCGTAAGGGAAATTGCCAGGAAGACGCTTCCGCTTCTGGAGCATGAGGTCTCCTCCGAATTTACGAGGAACCGTTACTACGGCAGCAAGTTTCAAGCAGACAGCATTGCTTACAAGGATTACAAATATTTTGCTAAAAAACGGCCTCCAACAGAATCGCCTTCCCTAATTGTTGGTCTAAGGGTTGATGAATCCGCATCGATGTCCGCTTTCGGAAGATTAGAAGCGGCTAAGCGGGCTGTTATCGCGGTATATGAGTTTTGTCAAATTTGTCAGATTCCAATTCTGATCAATGGCGATACGGCGGATGTCTCCAGGCTGGAGCAGATGTCAATCTTTGCTTATGCAGATTGGGAAAGACCAGATGCCAATGACCGGTTCCGATTAATGGGAATTGGGGCAAGAAGCAATAACCGGGACGGCATGGCGCTGCGAATTATGGCGGAGCGGCTGGCTGCATCACCGCAGCAGACTAAGCTGTTAATTAGCATCAGTGACGGACAGCCCAAAGCAATGGACAACTACACGGGAAGCTATGCCGTTACCGATATGCAGCAAACGATTGAAGAGTATGAACGGAAGGGCGTTACCTTTCTGGCTGCCGCAATCGGTCAAGATAAGGATGTCATTAGTGAAATATATGGCGATGAGCGTTATTTGGACATTACAAATTTACAGGAGCTGCCTGCCAAACTGGTTCGGATTATCGCGCGGTATTTGTAGCATTCATTAACAGTTCATCAGCCACAATAAGGAGAGAAGCGACATGGATAAGAATAAGAGAAGGGAACTAGTTGAGGAATACAAGAAGATCAAGATTTATATGGGAGTCGCTCAGATCAAGAACAAAGTGAACGGCAAAATCTATATCGACAGTTATCCCAACCTGAAGAATAAATGGTTTACCCTGCAGATGCAGCTGGATATGGGGAAGTTTGCGAATGCCGAGCTGCAGAAGGAGTGGAAGGAGTTTGGCGGAGCCGATGCATTCGAATATGAGGTGCTGGAGCAGAAGGATACCGAGAAGATAACGGATATCCGCTGGGAAATGAAGCAGATTCTGAAGCCTTGGTTCCAGAAGCTGCAGCCCTTCGGAGACAAAGGCTACAATAAGCCGCTCAAAGAAATTTAAGATGAGTATGAACCCGTCAATTGAAAAATTGGCGGGTTTCGTCATTTGTTACGCCTATAAGGATGCCCCTGTATCGTCTGCAGATTGACTAGCGCTGCAATCCAAGATAAGATGAAACCGTCGTTTAGTAATTTAGTACAATTTAGTACATACACGGGTTAGAGGAAAGAGGGGTATAGATGAAAATACCTACGACGTTAAAGCATAAGCCAGTGGTCGTATCGGAAAATTATGAGAACGTTGACGGCCGCTTGGCCGGGAACACGGACGCCAAAGGTCTATCCCTGGGTTTAGCCCAGTGGAATGATAGAGGAAAGGTCGATATTTCGGCTAAAGTATGGAGATATACGGGAGAAAAATGGTCGAGGCAATCTGAGGAGCTGCCGCTCCATCGTGTGCTGGATTTGTCGATTCTCATTTGCCGCTCCCTGGAGCATTTCCGCGAAGCTTACCGGTACGAGCATTTGTATGACCCGCAGCAGCCTGTCATTGACCGGGTTGGTCTGCAGGGCGATGCGATGAACGTGTCGATCTGCACGGACAATGAGCGGATTAATGAAGATATTAAGCTGTTCAGCCAAGCTTTGAGCGACGACGATGAAATGATCGGAGAACGTCTGCGCACGTTATCGAAAATTTTGAAGGATATGGGCTATTAATTCAGTCTTGCTATGGGAAACCCGCTAGACGTCTTGCTTTTACAAGGCGCCTGGCGGGTTCTTTATTTTGTCCGTGAATCAGGAATCTTGCAACGTTTGTTGTTTTCTGCGGAAGCCAACCAATTCGAGCATACTGCCTCCGACGATATGTGCCATCGCGGCACGCGGTGCTCGGTCGCACATCGGCGGTCAAACCTGCCTTTCTTCAGGCTGTCCGGCTGCGAACATCGACCCCATTCCCGTTCACTAGGAGCAACAAAATGCAAAAGTGCAGGCTGATGGGGCTCAAATGGCCCAAAACAGCGTTCAAAATGCAAAAGTGCATTTGAAATCGTTATTTTTCATGCTATAGCGGCTTTTTGAGCCTATCAAACTGCACTTTTGCAGTTTGAAGCGATAAATCGTGGAAAATGCGGCTAACAACATGTACTTTTACATTTTGATTCTCTGCAGCGCCATTAGCCGGCATCATCAGGCGGAACTGAAAACGTAATCTCCTTCCATAGCAGCTGGTTGCCCTAATAACAAATTGACATATCGGTAATTATCGATATAATCATGGTTATGGAACCTATCGAATTGTTTAAAGCATTGGCGAATGAGTCACGCCTCCAAATTTTGCAATGGTTAAAGGAGCCTGATCATTATTTTAAGCCCCATGAAGGGATTGATATGAAAAAAATCGGGGTATGTGTCGGTCAGGTAACTGAAAAGTTGAATATGACGCAGTCAACTGCCTCTCAATATTTAACGATTCTGCAGCGGGCAGGTCTAATTACAAGTGAACGGATCGGGAAGTACACCTACTACAAAAGAGATGAAGAGAAAATCCGCGAGGCTATAGCGCTGCTGAAAGGGGAGATGGAATAGCAGCAGTATGGACGCGAGGGGATAAGGCTAGGCCTTCGGATGACTGGCAAAGGAGGCCGGCTATTTTGTTTGACGGGATTAATGTTCCTGGGGCTTTTTTTTGAAATAAAACATCGACAAATTCCGATTTTTTGATTTGAATGTAATCGTGATCGTGATTCTGAATGTGAAAGTGATCCTGATTGCCAGAAGACAATACCGAAGGTCTGTTTTATTTTTTTTGGGCAATACATCGACAAATAACGATTTGTTAATTTGATATTGAGATTGAGATTGAAGTTAAAGCTAAAGTGAATTTATCTATCCGTCACAGCTTGCAGACAGAACTTAACTAAAGGAGACACATAAATGAAGGGCTCGTTAAAAGTATATTTATTAGCGCTTGTCAGCTTTTTGGTAGGTACATCTGAATACGTCATTTCGGGAATATTAGATAAGATTTCATTATCTCTGGATATATCGATTACTTCGACCGGCCAGCTGGTGACGATTTTTTCATTAATTTATGCGATCTGCACACCGGTAGTAATGGCATTGACTGCGAGAGTGGAACGGCAGAAGCTGCTCGTTGCTGGACTAGCCGTATTTGTGATCGCCAACCTGCTGGCGTTCCTGCTGCCGGGCTATGAGCTGTTTGTTGCTTCGCGGGCATTGATGGCGTTAGGAGCGGGAACTGTCGTCGTATCCGCGCTCGACATTGCCTCCAAAATTGCACCTGAGGGTAAAAAGGCGAGCTCGATTGCCAACGTCACGATGGGCTTTACGATGTCCTTAATCATTGGGGTGCCGCTCGGGCGGATGATAACAGCCGAATTTGGCTGGAGAGCGGTATTTGGCCTCTTGGCATTGGCGGGGCTGTTGATTATGGTTGTGTTATATTTCACCATTCCCCGTGTGAAAGGCGATGCCCCAATGCCGCTGTCCAGGCAGCTGGGCTTTCTCAAAAATAGCCGGGTAGCGTTTGGGCTTGCGATTACCTTCTTTTGGCTCGGCGGCTACTCAATTGCTTATACGTATATTTCGCCTTATCTTCTCTCGGTCGCGGGCTTAGGTGAAAATATGCTGAGCAGCGTACTGCTGGCTTTCGGTATTGCCAGCCTGATTGGTTCCAAATCCGGTGGTTACAGTACGGATAAATGGGGAGTTGCCCGTACCTTAACCGGCGGGATGCTGCTGCATGCGGCTGCTTTAATTTTACTAACGGTTGCCGTTATGTTCACACATTCATGGGTTCCGGTTGTCGTGATCCTTATGTTGTGGTCGTTCGCAGCTTGGTCTACCGGCCCTACACAGCAGTACAATATGGTGCGGATTGAGCCTCAGTATTCAAGTGTAATGCTTAGTCTCAATCAGTCCACGATGCAATTGTCGATGGCTGCAGGCGCTGGACTCGGCGGAATCGTTATCGATCAGGTTTCGTTGTCTCATGTCACATGGGTAGGGGCGTTCAGTGTGTTGATTGCCTTTGCAGCATCGCTCTTCTTACATGCGAAAATGAAAATGAAGGAGAACGTCGCTTAAGGCAGTGAAAACCCGCGAAAACCTTGGTTTTACGAGGCTTTTCGCGGGTTTTATTGTCAGCCCGAATGGGATAGGCTAATTACTTCCGGATAGATCTGTAAAATGCGCGAATGTCTTCAGCCAGCAGCTCCGGTTCCTCTATGGCCGTAAAATGCCCGCCGGAAGGCATCGTGGTCCAGCGCGTTATATTGAACTGGCGTTCCGTCCATGATCTAGGCGGCGGCAGTATATCTTCGGGAAATAAAGCTAGACCTGTCGGAACTTCTATAGGGCCGAGAGGCGGCAAGGAATGCGAGTTTTCGTAATACCTATTGGCAGCTGGTCCGCTTGTATTCGTCACCCAATAAATCATGACGTGAGTCAGCAGCTCATCCATGCTGTACTTCTGGCTGAGATCGCCCTTACAATCGCTCCATGCCCGAAGCTTCTCAATGATCCAAGCAGCCAGACCAACAGGAGAATCAGAAAGCCCATAGGCCACAGTGTGAGGCTTTGTCGATTGAATGGACATGTAGCCTCCCTCATTAGAAATCCATTCGGCTGCTTTTTTCTTATATTGACGTTCTTCCTCAGAAAGTGCCGAATCATCCGATGAAGCCATAAGACTTTTTATAATGCCAACATCCGTTAGATGGATCCCCACCAATAGCTCAGGATAATGGGCGGCCAAGTACCTTGTCACACCAGAGCCCATATCTCCGCCTGCAGCGGCAAATTTGTTATAGCCTAATTCTTGCGTCATCAGCTTAGCCCACATCTGAGAGACAACAAAGTTGTTGACGCCAGGGCGGTCAGGATGGCCGGAAAATCCGAATCCAGGCAATGAAGGGACGATGACATCAAAGGAGTCCTCCGCATTGCCGCCGTAACGGGCAGGGTCTGTCAGGAGAGGAATCATTTTTTCATACCGAAGATAGCTGTCAGGCCAGCCATGGGTAAGAATAATGGGCAGCGGATTAGGGCCTTTGCCGCGTTCGTGAACGAAATGCACGTCTATGCCGTCAATATTGGAACGAAACTGGGACAAGCGATTCAGCTTGGATTCCTGTGCCCGCCAGTCGTAATGATCTCTCCAATAGTCGACGAGTGACTTTAAATAGCCTAAGTCCGCACCTCTCTCCCAGCCTGCATCTTCCCACTGGGCGGGCCAACGGATGTGATGAAGCCTATACTGCAGATCGTCAAGAATTTCATCGGAAACATGGATAGCATACGGTACAGCAGTCATTATGATTTCCTCCTTTTTTGTATATTTGCAACCTCATTATATCCGTTCGTCTTGTATGCTACACTAGAATAAGTGAAGCAACCGACTATACTATTTGATAGGTGATCATTATGCCGCAAGTGGACAGGCACAAAGAACGTATTGTGAATATAGAGTTTGCAGCAGTGGAGGATTTCAGCAGTTTGCCTTATCCGGAACGTTCAACCATGATTTTTATAACGTCCGGAAGTATTAAGGGTATATTGAACCAGCGCCCCATATTGATAAGTGCTCCAGGTGTTCTCTGTCTGGCGGAAGACGTTCAATGGCAGCTGGTTGAAAAGATCAACGTATGCGCACAATCGTTCCGGTTTCATTCCGAATTTCTGAGCAGCGTTAAGCTTACAGAGACGAAGGCGCATTTTCCGGCAGCGCCTAGAATACAAGTAGGACTTTCCTTGTTTGAGAACACTAATCCTTATGCCGGAGTGCCGCGTATTACGGACAAAGCATTTCCGCTGCTCTTAGAATGGTTTTTTCTGCTTGGCATGGAAGTGCAGGCGCAAAGTGATGCACTCTGGGCGTGCAGAATCAAGAAATATCTGATTCAAATTTTAGGATTGTTAGAGGAACTGAATCGCAATCGCGAGCATTCGCCTGTCGATGAAGCGCTGGACTATATTCATACTCATTATTCGCAAAAGATATCCTTGGAGGATTTGACAAAGTATGCACATTTGAACCGGGTGACGCTTAACAAGAAATTTCAGGACAGATGCGGGAGTACCGCGATTGGTTACTTGCTGGCCCATCGCTTGAAAGTTGCGTGCGAGCTGCTGACCCATACCGATATGAGCCTGAATGAAATTGCGCTCGCTGCCGGATTTGAATATGATACTTACTTCATCAAGCAGTTTACAGCTAGAAAAGGATTGTCACCGACGGCGTACCGGAATGCCTCCCGCAAGTTCTCCAGCGCCCAATGATAAGATTTGATTAGCGGATAGAAATACAGAAGCGGGTGCTGTCCTGATTAGAGGATAGCACCCGCTTTTGCGTGTTACTTTGCGAGTTTAGCGAAGTATTCCAGCGTCCGAACCAATTGAGCCGTGTAAGACATTTCGTTATCGTACCAAGCTGCAGTTTTCACCAGCTGCTGGTCGCCAACCGTCAGAACTTTGGTTTGAGTGGCATCAAATAGGGAGCCGAACGTCATCCCCTTAATATCAGAAGATACGATTTCGTCTTCTGTGTAGCCGTAGGTTTCCGGGTCAGAGGCTTCTTTCATTGCGGCGTTAACTTCCGCTACTGTAACCTTTTTGTTCAAAACAGCAACTAGCTCCGTTACGGAGCCTGTTGCAACAGGTACACGCTGAGATGCGCCATCCAGCTTGCCCTGCAGCTCGGGAAGAACTAGACCAATAGCTTTAGCGGCACCGGTTGGATAAGGAACGATGTTCTCAGCAGCAGCCCGTGCTGCACGATAGTCACCTTTTGGATTAGGAGCATCAAGTGTGTTCTGATTTCCTGTATAGGCGTGAACGGTCGTCATTAACCCGGAATGAATGCCGAACTTGTCATGAAGAGCTTTAGCCATGGGCGCCAGACAGTTTGTTGTGCAGGAAGCGCCAGAAATAACGGTTTCCGTTCCGTCCAGCGTGTCATGATTCACGTTGTATACGATGGTTTTCATGTCGCCTGTTGCCGGTGCGGAAATGACGACTTTTTTGGCGCCGCCCTTCAGGTGAAGCTCTGCCTTTTCCTTAGTGGTGAAGAAACCTGTACATTCAAGAACGATATCTACACCAAGCTCGCCCCAAGGAATTTCTTCGGGGTTACGGATAGCCGACACTTTAACCTCTTTGCCTTTAACGGTGAAGGTCCCGTCATGAACCTCAATACCGCTCTGAAACATGCCTTGCGTCGTATCATACTTGAGCAGATGAGCCAGCATTTTCGCATCGGTAAGATCATTAATTGCGACAACCTCAATACCTTCGAGCTCTTGAATACGGCGAAAAGCGAGTCTGCCTATCCGTCCAAAACCGTTAATACCTACTTTTACGCTCATAGAATTAATCCTCCTGGAATCGTTATTTATTCCAAACAGACAAAAGCCTGTCTTGAAATCAAAGGAAGCGGGACGTACATGTTGCATAAATAAAAAAAAGAGACCGATCGGTACTTTTATTGTATCATGAAATTATAGATTGGCAAGGCTTCGGCCGTCTTAGTTTTGATATAATGTTGAATTAGAATACGATCATTCGGAGGCACTCATGAAAAAAGGAGATCGGACACGAGAACACATCATTATGAAGTCAGCGGCTATCTTTAATCAGAAAGGATATGCCGGAACTTCCCTAAATGATATTATTGCGGATACCGGAATTAAGAAGGGAGGCATATACCGGCATTTTGTCAGCAAAGACGAGATTGCGATTGAAGCCTACAATTATGCTGCTAGTCTGGTCAGCAGTAAATTTAATGAGGCAGTCGATCAAGAGCAGTCCGCGTCAGGCCGGTTAATTGCTTTTTTTCGTGTTTATGGAGATGTTGTACACAATCCTCCCTTTATTGGCGGATGTCCGATGCAGAATACGGCAGTGGAAAGTGATGATACGCATACGGAGCTTCGTGACCGGGCAAGGCAAGGGCTGCATAATTTCCTGGATGTGATGAAGGGTATTATTAGGGACGGGATTACAGCAGGGGAGTTTAAAGAAGATTTGGATGCCGAGGCGCTTGCTTCCTTTGCATTTTCGCTGTTGGAAGGCGGCATATTGTTGAGCAAGCTGGATGGAGACAACAAGCACATGCACACGAATACAGCCATCTTCTCATCCTATTTGCAGCAATGCTGCTTGAAGACCAGTTAGTTGAAGGCTGGTAGCTGGTACAGGGAGCGGGATAATGCTTATAACAAGAAAGACTGTAATGTCCATAACCGGGTCATTACAGTCTTTTTAATATCTGCACCTAAGCTGTTATTTCTTTGTACTGACCGCCGGTTCATAGATCAGGCACCGTAAAATCTGCTCCGGATAGCGCAGCTCGGCAAGGTAGGAGCTCCCATCCTCCAGCTCAAGAGAGATCGCAACTGTACCACGCTTGTTATATTGATCCGCTTTTACGATTGAGGATTTTTTAATAGCCCGTTTTTCACCTTGTTTTTTGACTACAATATCTTTCGCCGCTGTCACCCAGCTTGCATCCTGCTGAATCTTTTTCGCAATTGCCTCTGTAATTGGCGTCCGCTTATAAGCAGAGTCGGTCACGGTCGTATCAACGACTTGTCCGCTCATGGAATCAATGTACACGTCGTACATCATGAAAGCTTTCCCGTCAGTCAGCAGTTTCTCCATCTGATAGGGCTGAAAGTGGACATTCCACTGGCCTTTTTGTGCGGGGCCAAACTTGTTGTAGGCGACGCTCATTTGGAGCTTGGATACATCGACATCAAACAGCTTCTTGACGCTTTGAATCGCCTTTTGCGCAGCCGCTTCTTTACTGATATCCTTGGCATCCGGCTGCGGAGCCTGATAGCGCTTGGCTCCGGCGTAATTAACACGGGCATGCCAGTCAATATATTGCAGCAGCTCTTCATTGGTCAGCTCCCGTTTGGGATAGACAAACTTGTCGTTCTTCAAGTCAAGATAGAAGCTGGCTTCTCCCGCCTTCAACGGCAGCTTCTTTTGCGGACGAACGCCATCGTACATGTACTGTGCATTTAATGCTGCCAAGCGCTTGTTTTCCTGCTCGCTCATTTTCCGGGTACCGAGTTCGCTCTCGCCCTTGATATGATCCAGGTAATCATAGATTTGCTGGAGTTCCGCTTCCGTCATGCTCTCCGACAAATAATCCTCTACAGTAGAAGAAGGGGTCTTGCCCTCCACCTTCAACAAAGGAACCCTGCTGCTTACAAATGCAGTTTCCGGTAAATCGATTAGCTTGTTGCTCTGGTAAGCCTGCGGCGAGCTCAAGGCGTTCACCTGGGTAGTGGCACCTAGGCGCGGGACAGCAATTGCGCTCAGTGTCAGCAATCCGGCAGAAACGGCAAAAACCGTCAGGGTGGCGGGAATACGCTTTCTCTTCATATGACAACCTCCATGAATATTAGGATGAGGACTGGCCCATGCCCCTACTTTAAACCAGAGATGTTATTAAGTTAGGGCCTAGTTGTTATGGAGTTGTAAAAAGATTCGGATGCTTGTTCCGCGCTTCTCCTCCGATTCAAGCGATAGCTCTGCCTGATGCGCCTCCGCGATCTGTCTGCAGATCGATAAGCCCAGTCCTGCTCCGCCATGCGATCTGGAGCGGGCATTATCGGCCCGGTAGAAAGGCTCGAACGCCTGCTGGACTTGTCTGGGGCTCATCCCTTTTCCGAAGTCTCGAACTTCAAGGACGGCAGCGGCGCCTTCTTGATAGGCAAGCATCCGGATTTCGGAGCGGGGGGCAGAAGCATGAATGGCGTTATCGACACAATTGACGAGGAAAGAAGCGAGCAGATCGGGATCGCCCGATACGTGCTTAATGCTGCTTTCGATAACAAGTGTAAGTCCTGCTTCCTCGAGCTGCTTCTGCTCCAGCTGCCGCACGGATTCAAACAACTGATCTACCGGCACACGGACGCGTTCCACCGACTCGCGGCGCAATATCGAGAGATCCAGCAGCTTGAAGACTAAGCTTTTCAATCGCAGCGTCTCGCTCCAGATGTATCCGCTGGCCGTAATGCGCTCCTCCTCGCTAATATTGGCAGCATTCAAATATTGCGCAAAGCCCTGCATGCTCGTTAATGGGGTTCGCAATTCATGAGCAAGATTATCGACAATCCGCTGCTTATCCTCCGCCATTGCAGACAGCTCGGTGACATGGCGGTCTACCGCTTTCGCCATTTGATTGAAGTTTTGGGCAAGCTCCCCGAATTCATCACGGTTCTTCAATTGCACGCGTTCGCTGTAGTTTCCTTCTGCTATCGTTTGCGTCGTGGCCGATAAGAGGCGCAGAGGCTTAGTTAACTGCCGGATGAGAACATAGAGTATAATCGCGAGGATTGGGCCGGTTATAAAATTGACATAGACAAAATAGCGGTTAAGCTCAGCCTGGCTTGCGTACAGCTCATCTATATTTCTCCGGTATACGAACCGGAGATGCTCGAAGGGAGCAGGCAGCTCGCTGGCTGATACGATATCATGGGCATTTTGCTCGTGTGTTAAGTTGTTCGCCGGGGCTGCCGGATCGTCCGGCTTTTGGCCATCTTCGTATACGAGCTGGTTCCCGTTCCACAGCTGCAGCGAAATTTTCTGCTTCCGGTAATAGTTAGCATAGGATCGTGCAACGTCAGTCAGAACCGTATCATTAACCGCCATCCCCCGCGACTGGATAGAGATCAGATTCTCATAAATGTTGTTGGCGATCAGTGCCTGCTCGCTTGCTGCCCGCTGTATCTCGCGCTCCATATGAAGCTGCCAGCTTTTATTCATAATGATAATGACGCTAACGTCTAGAGCGATGATGAACAGCGCCAATACGGCAAGCAGCGTCTTATGCCAGAATCTCATCGGCGGCCACCTCAAGACGGTAGCCGAGCTTGTACACCGTTTTGATCCTTTCTTCCCAGCCAAGCTTCTTGCGCAGCTGGCGGATATGTACGTCTACCGTTCGGGTTTCGCCTTCATATTCGAAGCCCCATGCGAGCTCCAGCAGCTTCTCCCGCGACAGCGCAATATTCCGGTTCTGAATCAATACCTCCAGCAGCTCGAATTCCTGCGCCGTTAATTCAACAATGCTGTTGTCCCTATAGACTTGACGCTGGGCCAGCCTGATCTGGGCGCCGTCCAAAACAAACCCCGACTCTTCCTTCACATTGCGGCGCAATACAACATTAATGCGGGCAAGCAGCTCCAATATTTCAAAGGGCTTGATCAAGTAATCCTCCGCGCCAAGCTCAAAGCCCGTAATCCGGTCGGCTAGTGAATCCTTTGCCGTAATAAAAATTACAGGAATGTTCATGCCGCGAATACGCTTCATCAGTTCAAAGCCGTCCAGCTCCGGGAGCATCACATCGAGCAGAATGAGATCGATCTTCTCCTGCTCCAGCAAGGGCAGCACTTCTGCACCATTGTAAGCTTTGACATATTCATGCCCGACAAGCTTCAGATTCATTGTGATCAGGTCATTGATTGGTTTCTCATCTTCCACTACCAATATTTTCGTCACGCATTTATCTCCTTTTTCTATAGGCAATCCTGCTGCTGGCAGCGTATTGCTGGCAATAGCGGTTAGATATTCGACTATTTCCAGCAATTTTCCTCTTAAACAGCCCAACTTAACTATTAATCGTATTTTACCGATAAATAAATCGTATAGATAGGGATTTATTGGTATTGATAAATAGAAAGAACCCCCTGGTTGATCAACCAACTTATTGGGCGGGATATAAGAGAGCATAAGAGCTGGAGGCTAAAGGATGAGTAACGGGAACGAAGTGCAAGCGCCGCATGAGTTGATTGAAGCTTTTGTAAAGGTGGCTCCGCTGCTGAGAAATCTTACGAATGATGATATGACAATCGGCATTTATGACACGGAGAAGCTGATCGTCAACATTCCAGGCCGGACATTCTCGCTGAATGTCAGTCCGGGGGACCCGCTAAGAGAAGGGGATATTGTGAACGATGCGATTAAAAATAATACGGTGCTGTCGGCTGTCGTGCCAAAAGAATTGTTTGGCTTTCCGCTCGCAGCCCGTGCCATTCCGCTGCATGATGAGCAGGGCAGAGTGATTGGCGGCGTCGGCATGGGGACAAGTCTCGAGAAAGCGAATAAGCTGTTTGAGATGGCCGAGAGCTTCTCCGCTATTGTAGAACAGACAACCGCGTCCATTGAAGGGATCAGTCAGTCTGTTACGCATCTTACTTCCCGTGTGAATGATGTATCGAATCAAATGAAGGACGTCAGCACGAGCGCGCAGGAGATTGACCAGATATCGGCTGTCGTAAAGCAAATCTCGGATCAGAGCAACTTACTGGGACTTAATGCTGCGATTGAAGCAGCAAGAGCGGGGGAAGTGGGGAGAGGCTTCTCCGTTGTGGCCGATGAAATCCGCAAGCTGGCCACAAGCTCGAAAGAAAATGCGGACCAGATCAACGGCATTACCAGCAATATTCAAGACCTGTTGCTGCGGCTGAATCATGCTTTTGCCGATATTAACAAGCTGACTGACAGCCAGTCGGGAGCTATTCAGGAGTTTGCAGCTACGATCCAGGAGATTAGTTCCAAATCAGAGGAATTGGCTCAGGTTGCCGAAGCTTCGCTTTATGCGAAGCAAGAAGGGGAGTAGTCTGGTGCCAGGCTGCCGGGATAATCCCGGCAGCCTGTTTTTTTTACAATCCTCGCTTTTACGACTCTAAGCAAGCAGGATTATTTAAGCTTAACAGGAATCTCCTTAAGCCCCCGAACAATCATGCCAGGCCGCCATTCCAGTTCACTGACATCCTCTTGGAGCTGCATATCCGGAAAGCGGCGAAGCAGCGTCGTGATTGCAATCTCGCCTTCAAGCCGCGCGAGAGGGGCTCCCAGGCAAAGGTGTATGCCGGTGCCAAAAGCCAGATGCGGACTCTTCTCGCGGGTAATGTCAAATACATCTGCATCCTTGAATTTCTGTGAATCCCGGTTGGCTGAATCCAGCGCAACGACAACTAGCTCACCTCTGGCTATGTGATGTCCATGAAAGTCCATATCTTCTGCTGCCCAGCGTGATGTGCTGAATTCAACCGGTCCATTGTAACGCAGCATCTCTTCAACAGCTTTATGAATGAACTCGGGCTGCCGGATGAGCAGGTCGCGTTGTTCCGGATTCTCCAGCAGGGCAAGTACGCCGTTGCCGATCAGGTTAACGGTTGTTTCGTGTCCGGCAATAATGAGCAGCGCGACAACACTAAGCAGCTCCTCACCGGTTAGCTGTTCCCCGGCTTCCTCGGCTATAACGAGCTGGCTGATCAGATCATCGCCCGGTTCTTCGCGTGTTTTGGCAAACCAGGCATTCAAGTAATCCGTGAACTCTTGCATATGCTGCTCGAATACTTCAGCAGACTCATCGCTGGTCGCATCGATGATGGTGTTGGACCAGACCCGGAATTTATCCTGATCCTCAACCGGCACACCGAGAATCTCGCTGATGACAATAATCGGCAGCGGGAAGGCAAACTCATCTATCAGATTCATCTTGTCCGGGGATTTAAGATTATCCAGAAGATCGTCGGCAATTTGCTGGATGTGGCTTCTCATGCCTTCAATCATCCGGGGGGTAAAAGCCTTCTGAACGAGTCCGCGCAGCCGGCGATGATCGGGCGGATCTGCAAACAGCATGTTATGCACAAAAATGTTCTGTTCATCGGGACCGAACAGCTGAACGATATCCTTACTAAAGCGATTGTCCTTCAACACTTCCACTGCATCCTCATATCGCGTAATCATCCAGCCGAATTCACCGTTAGGAAACATTACTTTAAAAATAGGATTTTGCTCTCTCAGCTTTTCATAGGCGGGATAGGGGTTTTGTGTAAAAGCTTTGGTAAAAATTTCAGGCTGTGAAGCTTCATTTGTCCGCAGCATGATTGAACTCCTCTCAAATTAAAAACTGTTTAAGCCATGCATCCTTTAACGAAGCAGGATAGGAAGCCGACAAAGCGCTTGTTTAATCTGTATGTAAAAATAAAACAAAAATTAATCATCCAGTGTGAGGATTTCGTGACATTTATAGGCAATCAGCAGTCATGACCGCTAGCGTCAGAGAGCCGCCTGGCCGTCCGGCATGAATCATAGTCATTAAACGATCTCTATAGCCAAGGATGAGGATCTGGTTGTACAATTACCGAAGTCAAAGGAGCCGTGCGGGGAGGAAGCAGGTTCGTAACGAACAAATCCCGTGTTTGTCAGGAGATTCTCGAATGGGTTCCTTAAAAGCTGCAAAAAATGACTACAGGGCAGCTAAAGCAAAATAGATGAATTGGACAGGAGTGCCTTTATGTTGAAGCGGCTGCAGTCTATACCTTGGAATTCGATTCGTGTGAAGCTTGTGCTTGGCCTGCTTGCGATTACACTTCCGCTTATTGCCTTATTAATCTATAACAATCAATACAGCATAAGGGTCGTACACAATCAAGTAGCCAATTCTAATGAAAACCTTATTCAAATTCACATGAAACAAATCGATGCCAAGCTTTCAGAGATTGAACGTTATTTGATCGGAGTGAGAATGGCTGATTTGAACGTGCAAGCCATAAGCGGGCATTTGCCGGAGGATGATTATATATTGACCAAAAGCAGCATATACCGGAAGTTCAATTCCGACATGGTCATTTATCCCTATGTTGAAGGATTATTTATCTACTCCATTTCCCGTGACGACATCGTAGAGCCTTACCGCAATACGATCAGCTACTCCGACGTCTTGAAGCTAAATACAGTCATTAAGCGAAAGATCGTCGAGATGGCTGGTCAGACAGCTTCATCCGACGGAAAGTGGCAGGTTGTTTCAGTCGAAGGGAAGAGCAGCCTCTTGCAAATTTATGGCGAAGGCGATCTCTATGTAGGCGCATGGGTTCCTGCTGGCGCGCTGGTTGAACCGCTTCGCAATGCGAAGTCGGGCACATCCAGCAATATGCTGATGGTAGATGCAAATGGCGCTTTAATGTATAGTACCCAGCCTCTAGCGGATGAAACGATTGATTTTACCCGGAGCTTTGCCAAATACTATTTGTCAGGGAAAAATGAGTCTTATTTGATTGTCGGAGAGAAGTCGGCGAGAGGACCCTTTAGTCTTGTTGCTGCCACTCTTAATAAATCTATTCTAGAAAATTTACCTTATCTCACCTGGGCAACTATACTGGTCATCCTGCTTGCTCTGCTTATGCTCCCGATCAGCTTTTGGCTGCTCCGCCGTGTCCTTATGTACCCGCTGGTTAAGCTGGCGGAGACGATGCGGCTTATCGGGCAAGGGAATTTTAACGTGCAGATTAAAGAGGTTTCTTCCTCCGATGAGTTTTTGCTTCTATACCGCACCTTCAACCGGATGTTATCGCAAATTGCAGAGCTGAAGATTCATGTCTACGAGGAGCAGCTAAGCAAGCAACGCGCAGAATTGAAGCATTTGCAGCTGCAAATCAACCCGCACTTTTTCATGAACGCGCTTAATATCTTATTCCATTTAGCCCAAATGAAGCAGTACGGGCTCATTCAAGAAATGATCATGCTGCTTTCTCAATATTTCCGCTATATGTTCCAAAGCCAGCGGTCGCTTGTACTGCTTAAGGAGGAGCTGCAGCATGCGATTAATTATTTGCGTATTCAGCAGATGAGACTGTCAGATCGGCTGGCATATGAAATCGACGTTCCTGAATATTTGGGAACGACCCATATTCCTCCGTTAATGCTGCAGACCATTGTAGAAAATACGATGAAGCATGCGGTGCGGGCTGAGGGACAGACGCTGCTTGTTATTGAGGCCACACTTGATGATTTGGCGGAGGAGCCTATGGTTTGTTTGTCCATACGCGATAACGGTGCAGGGTACTCCGAGGAGTCTTTGCAGGCTTTTCGCTCAGGAAACGTAACAGTTGATGATGACGGGGAGCATATCGGGTTATGGAATGTTCGGGAGAGGCTGCGCCTTCAATATGGCGACAAAGCCTGGATAGAGTGCTATAACGATGATCCGCAAGGTGCTGTTACAGAAATTTATGTTCCATTGCGTACACAATAAAGGGGGAGCAAGCATGAGTCATTTGTTAATCGTAGATGACGAGCCAATCGCAATAGAGGGACTTTTATCCGGCATGAAATGGGCAGATATCGGTATTAGTCAAGTCTCGACTGCGTCAAGTTCGGAACAAGCCAAAGCTATTTTTGAGCAAAAGCAGATTGATGTAATGTTATGCGATATCGAAATGCCGAAAGAGACGGGGCTGCAGCTGCTTGAATGGGTGAGGGAAGCGCATCCGAATACCGTAACTATCTTTTTGACCTGCCATGCCGATTTTCAATATGCGAAGCAGGCTATCGCTCTTGGGAGCCTGGATTATCTGCTGAAGCCGGTGCATTATGCGGATTTGGAAGCCTCTCTGCAGAAAGCGCTCCGCAAAATAGAAGAAGACAGTACGATGAGTAAATTCAGCCAATACGGCAAGTTTTGGGTCAAGCATCAAGCTATCCATATCGAGCGATTCTGGAAGGACATTATAACGCATGAGATTCCATCCAATCCGGATGCCATCCGAATTGCAGCAGAGGAGCGCAATATACCCTATTCCAACGAGCTGCTCCTGCTTCCGATTCACATTCGCATTCGCAGATGGCATCAGGAGTTTTCATTGCGCGACAAAAAAATATTGGAGACTGCTTTGCTGAAATCAGCGGAGGAGCTCATTCTGGAAAAGTATGAGAGCGGGTTTGTGTTTACTACCGGTGAAGAATCGATGCTGGCTGTCCTGAATGGTGATTTGTCAGCAGGCATAGATATGCAGGTGCTGAAGGAATCCTGTGAGCGGTATATTCAGGCATGTCCCCATTATTTCTATTGCGACGTTGTATGCTACATTGGCGAGCCTGTATACGGCTATAAGCTGGCGGGTATGTACAGGAATTTAGTTGAGAAGGATCAAGTTAACGTATCCTATGACAATCATGTATTTATTCCGCAAGAGCAGTTGACGGCAGGCAGCACTGCGCGTGCTTTGCCCGATATGGGGATGTGGGCGCTGATGCTGAAGGAGGGAGCGCGTCATGAGGTGATGCGAACTGCGCTTGATTATATTAATGAGCTTGTCACAAGCGGTGAGCTGACCTCGGAGCTGCTGCGCTCATTTGTACACAACTTCCAGCAAATGATTCATTATGTGCTTCAGGTTAAAGGCATACAGGCGCATCAGCTGCTGGGTGACAGCGAGTCATCTGAATTGTATGTCAAAGCCCAGCGGTCTGCACAGCATACCACAGCCTGGATCAGGCATGCCGTCAACAAATCGATGGATTATGTAGCTTCGCTGGAGCAATCGCCTAATGTAGTAGAGAAGGCAAAGGCTTATATTATGGATAGGCTGGAGGAGGACATTTCCAGAGAGGATATCGCGGCACATGTCTTTCTTAACCCCGATTATTTAACCCGTATATTCAAGAAAGAGACAGGCCAGTCTATTTCGGATTATTTGCTCCAGCAGCGTCTAAGCCTTGCCGCAAACTTGCTTGTAAATACAGAGATGCCCATCAGTATGATTGCCAGCCGGATTGGATACTCCAACTTTTCGCATTTTTCACGTATTTTCAAAAAGTATATGACTTTAGGGCCGCTGGAATATCGGCAAAAGGGTCAAGAATGACAGAGAAAGTCGTAAAAGTGACAGCCAGAAGTCTTGTAAAGAGCAGTGGGGGACGGGAGGTAAGCGCTTATAATATGGACAGGAACAAAAATAAAGATAAAGGCGGGTAGAACAAATGAACAGAAAATGGCTTTCGGCATCGGTCTGGCTGCTTTGTATGATGTTAATATTGGCGGCTTGCGGCGGCAAGGAATCAAAGGGAGAGAAGCCGGCACCAGAGGGTGCAGCTGAAAAAATGGATGAAATTACGATTGCTTTCCCGATGATCAGCACCATTCTCAACGAAATGCCGGCTATTGAAGCTAGTATTAATGAGATTACCCAAGCTAAAATAAATACAAAGGTACACTTAAAGGCGATTAGCTCCGGTGAATGGAGACAGCAGATCAATTTGATGTTTACTGGCAGCGAAACGATTGATCTGATGTTCGTCAACGGCAATCTGTATCCTGGCATGGTTTCGAAAAATCAGCTGACGAAGCTGGATGAGTTATTGGATAAGTACGGCAGCGGAATTAAAGAAGCGGTTGGTTCGGATTATATTAAGGTTCCAATGATTAAAGGGGCAACCTACGGGGTGCCAACCATTCGTGACCTGGCGGCCAATTATGGCGTTATTATGCGCAAAGATCTCGTTGATAAATACAACATCGATTTGAATGCGATTAATAAGCTCGAAGATTTGGACAGCGTATTCAAAAAAATTAAAGAAGGCGAAGGCATTGAGCCGTTTGTCTCGGCTGCCAGCGGCAACTCATTTGTTGACGCCCACATGACTTGGGATTCGCTAGGCGATAATTTAGGTGTATTGCCTGGCTATGACAACAACCTTAAGGTTGTCAATCTGTATGAAACGGATGAATATAAAAACCTACTGAATCTGGCAAGAGGCTGGTATACGAAAGGCTATATTGCGAAGGATGCGGCTACATCCAATGCGACATCTTGGGACAGACTGAAGTCCAATACTGGGTTTGCGTTTCTAGCTGCCTTCAAACCAGGCATCGTTGAGCAGGAGACAAAGGCTGCGGGTATCGAACTCGTCGGCAAGGAGCTTACCGACATCATTGCCCGTTCAGGAACGGTATCCAATGTCATGTGGGGCATTCCTTCCATTTCGAAAAATGCCGAAGCAGCTATGAAGTTTCTAAATTTAATGTACACGGATAAAGATATTGTCAACCTGTTCGATTGGGGTATTGAGGGCAAGCATTATGTGAAGGTTGAAGGAAAAGAAGGCGTTATTCGTTTCCCTGATAATGTTAATGCCAAAACAACCACTTACAGTATGCCGCTTGGCTATTTGTTCGGCAATCAATTCCTGTCCTACACCATGGAGGAGAATGACCCGGACATTTGGAAGAAGACGGCTGAGTTCAACCAAAATGCGCGCCATTCCAAGGCAATGGGCTTTACCTTTGACCCAACGCCTGTGAAGACGGAGTATGCGGCTGTGTCTAACGTAGTTACACAGTACAGAATTGCTCTGGAATCGGGAACGGTAGATCCTGCGAAAGTGCTGCCTGACTTCATTGCAAAGCTCAAATCGGCAGGTATCGATAAAATTATTGCTGAAAAGCAAAAGCAATTGGATGATTGGGCAGGAAGCAGCGCTTCCAAATAAGCATAGCCCTGAACAATAGTATGAGATCCTTAAAAGGCTGTCTTTCAGATTTTTATCTGATGAGGCGGCCTTTTTTTATTGCTCGCAAGCCGGGGATTCATCCGGCAGCCATTGCGGAGACAAGGATAGTCGGCAAAGTGCAAGCTATAAGTCGCCCCAGCAGTAGTGGGCCTCAGCGCTCTTCGATAAAATTACTAATACATACAGGCGATTGCTTGCCAATTAAGGGGGAGAATACGGTGGCTACAACCGTGCAAAGCAAAAAAAGATCGGGCATCCGAAAGTATTTGCCGTTATACGTGATGCTGATTCCAGGCTTGGCGTATTTGTTACTGAACAATTACTTGCCGCTGTTCGGGCTTACTATTGCGTTCAAAAACATTGACTACAGCAAAGGGATTTGGGGCAGTGACTGGGCCGGATTATCCAATTTCCAATATTTATTTCAAACCAATGATGCTTTTGTTATTACTAGAAATACGCTGCTCTACAACGCTGTTTTTATCGTGCTTGGTTTAGGGCTGGCCATTATCGTTGCCATTTTGCTTAATGAAATTAAGAACAAGCTGGCATCCCGTTTTTATCAAAGCGTCATCATCCTGCCGTTCTTAATCTCCATTATCATTGTCAGCTACTTGGTCTACTCCTTTCTGAGCCCAAGCACAGGCTTTGTGAATAATACGATACTGCCTGCGTTTGGCATTGAACCGGTCTCATGGTATACAGAGTCGAAATATTGGCCTTATATCCTCGTTTTTGTACACCTTTGGAAAGGTGTAGGCTACAACTGCATCGTGTTTTTGGCAGCCATTATCGGTATTGATCCAGAGTATTATGAGGCAGCACGAATTGACGGCGCTTCGAAGCTGAGACAAATTTTCAGCATTACGATACCGACGATTTCTCCAGTCATAGTGATGCTGATGCTCCTTGCTATCGGACGAATCTTCTACTCGGATTTTGGACTGTTCTATCAGGTTCCGATGAACTCTGGTGCATTATTCGAGACGACAAACGTAATCGATACCTACGTTTTCCGCGGTCTCATGCAGCTTGGCGACATTGGCATGTCATCGGCAGCAGGCTTGTATCAATCTGTAGTCGGATTTTTGCTCGTGCTCATTTCCAACTTTATCGTACGTAAAATCAACAAGGAAAACGCATTGTTTTAGGAGGCTTGAACATGGATAGAGAAGATAAAATTTGGCAATGGATGGCTCATCTTATCATGATCGTACTTGCATTGCTCTGTATACTGCCTTTCATTTTGCTGTTCATGGCTTCGATTACAGATGAGACTAGCATTATTACGAACGGCTACTCCTTTTTCCCGGAGAAATTCAGCTTTGAAGCCTACAGCTATTTGTGGAGTCAATCCGACCAAATTTTTCGGGCATATGGGATAACCGTTCTCGTAACAGTCATTGGAACGGCAGCAAGTCTGATTATTACCTCCTTGCTTGCCTATCCGCTTTCCCGTAAAGATTTGCCGGGCGGCCAGACGCTTTCGTTTATCGTCTTTTTTACACTGCTGTTCAATGGCGGACTTGTTCCAACGTATATGGTCTATACGCAAGTGATTGATTTGAAAAACAGCTTTCTGGCCTTGCTTATTCCTTGGCTGCTTATGAACGGATTTAATGTCTTGCTGATGCGGACGTTTTTCAAAACAACAATTCCGCCCGCTTTGATTGAATCGGCAAGCATTGACGGCGCAGGTGAATTCAAAATCTACTGGCGCATCGTATTGCCGCTTTCCATGCCGGTTATGGCGACAGTAGGCATGTTCCAAGGGCTGGCATATTGGAATGACTGGAACAACGGCTTGGTATTTGTCACTTCACCGAACTTGTTCAGCTTGCAAAATATATTGAACCGGATTATGAATGACATTCAGTTCTTAACGAGCAACAGCGGCACCAGCAGCAGTCAGGCTTTGGCTTCACTGCCAAGCGAAACCTTCCGGATGGCAATTGCCGTCATTGGCGTCATTCCGATTCTGGTTGCCTATCCGTTTTTCCAGCGTTATTTCGTCAAAGGGATGACAATTGGCGCTGTAAAGGGATAGCACGGAAAGCGTACACCATAGTTGATGAAGGAGATGATGAGTATGTCTACACCTGTATATATTTATCCGCAGCCCCGCCGCTATGCGGCGCTAAATGGAAGCTCGGCTGCAGCGGCGTATTTCCAATTGCGTACCGGAGATGAAGCGGCCGAGCGAATGGCGAAGGCAGCACATGCGAACGAGCGTCTTGCTGATCTGCCGAGAGGGGAATCCGTCTCTGCTCCTCATCTCGCTGCAGTGTCTGCCAGCATCATCGTGAAAAAGAATCTTCATCCGCAAGGCTATGAATTGACATGGAATGAGGATGGACTGCAACTGGCAGCGGCTACGGCGCAAGGCCTGCATTATGCCTTGCTGACTGCATCGCAGATTTTTGCAGGAATGAAGGGAGCTGCGCAGTGGGGACATTTCACTGTGGAGGACGAGCCGCAGCTTCCTGTTCGCGGCGTTATGCTCGATATCGGCCGATGCAAAATTCCAACCCTGATATCGCTGCGGACGTTGATTGATCATTTGTCCGGTTTGAAATTCAATCATTTGCAGCTGTACATGGAGGGCTTTGCTTTTGACTACCGCAAATATGCGGAGCTGTTTCCGGATGCAACGCCTATTACGGCTGAAGAATACCGGGAGCTGGACGCCTACGCAGCTTCACGCTTTATTGATCTTGTACCCAACCAAAATTGCTTGGGACATATGGGGAAATGGCTGTCTAAGCCGGAGCTTAGACATTTAGCGGATCATCCGGACGGCTGGCCGCTGCCTCTGCCGGAGCCGCTTTCGATTATAGCTCCTCCGTTAACGCTTAATCCCGCGGACGAGCGCAGCGTCTCGCTGGCTAGAGATTTGTTCGAGGAGCTGCTGCCGAATTTCTCCTCGCCGTACGCCAATATTAATCTGGATGAGCCGTTTGGTCTCGGGACGGGAGAGAGCAAGGAACGGGCCGATGAAATTGGAGTTGGACAGCTGTATCTTGATTATGCGCTAAAAATGATTGAAATTGTCCGTGAGCAAGGCAAATCGCCGTTGATGTGGGGGGACGTGCTGACCCACTACCCGGAGCTTGCAGATCAGCTGCCGAGTGATTTGACTGTGCTTCATTGGAATTATGAACCGGATATCCCGTTCGAGCCAGTATGCCAACAGCTGCAAAAAAGCGGCGTGTCTTATTATGTTTGTCCCGGTACAAGCTCATGGTCATCGCTAAGCGGACGTACGGCTAATATGCTGGCCAATATTGCCGATGCTGCAATAAACGGTAATAAGTACGGAGCTGGCGGATTAATTGTTTGTGATTGGGGAGATGGCGGACATTGGCAGGTTGCGGCGATAAGCTATCCGGCTTACGCCTATGCTGCCGGAGCAGCCTGGCAGACTGACCATAATCTGAAAGCGCTGGAGCCGCTTGAATACTATGTATCCCGTCATATGCTGAGGGATAGAAGCGGCAAAGCCGCGGCCTTGCTGCTGGAGATGGGCCGTTATCACCTGCTGGAGAGAAGCACGGCGGAGAATATGACGTACACCAATCTTTTGCTTACCAAAGGGCTTATGGCAAAGGAACAGCTGGATCAGACGCTGGCTGTGACCGTACAAGTTCAACAGCAGTTTGGCGGAAGCGGGACACCGATGGAGCATGATTACCGCTTTGCAGAGCTGTCGAATTGGCTGTCTCAACGCAGGGAAGAGCTGAATGCGCTTCAGCTTGAGAGCGAGGATGCTGTGCTTCTGAAGGACGAGCTCGCCAATACCCTTCTGTTCATTGAACAAGGGGGCGGTCTGCACCGCTACATTCACCGTCAGGATCTGCATAATGAAGCAGAGGAAAAGGCATGGCTGACAAAGCTGCATAACGATTTGGAAGCAGCCCTTGCCGAATTCCAGCGGCTATGGCTTGCGCGTAATCGCAGCGGAGGACTTGAGGAAAGTATAACCCCGTTTACAAAGCTGCTTGATCAATATAAAGAGCAGCTGGCTTGAATGCGTCATGCTGGTGAAAGGGAGGAACCTGTGAAATGTTCGATCAATTGAGTACGGAGGTCCGGCAGCTGCTGCTGACAATTAGCGATAAGATGCTGGAAAAAAGCAAGCAGCAGCGCCTTGAGGCATTTAGAAGTTTAAATGCGGATGCAAGCAAACAAGGCATCGTATTTATCGGGGATTCGATTACCGAGCATTTTCCGTTATCCGAAATGCTGCAAAGCAAGGATATGATCTACAATCGGGGCATTGCAGGGTTTACGGCCTCGGAGCTGCTGAAGCATCTGCAGGTTATGTTATATGATTTGGAGCCGCGCAAAGTATTTCTGATGATCGGCACCAATGATATGGGGAAAGGCGCCGACCCTGATTCTATCGCAATTCGAATCGAGAAAATTTGCGAGGAAATACAAAAGAAGCTGCCGCAGGCTGAGCTGCTGATAGAGTCTGTTTATCCGGTAAATGAGCAGGCAGCGGCTGCTCCTTTCGGCATTGAGGCCAGAAGCAACGATAAAATTATAGCGTTAAACGAACGTATTAAAGACATTTGCGCGCGCAAGCAGCTCACTTATATTGCTGTATTCCCTCAGCTCATTGATGAGAACGGCAAGCTGGACGAAAGCTTTACAACAGACGGATTGCATTTGAATATCAGGGGCTACGGGGCAGTAAGACAATCCATTTCGGCCTTTCTGTAAGGGCATTATACTATGCCAGGAACTAGACCTTGGGTCTGAGAAATAGCTTTAGAAGGAGGACATCATAATGAAGAGTTCAAATTATATAAAAGAATTGGTCGGTCAATTGACGCTGGAGGAGAAGGCTTCACTCTGCTCGGGCAAGGATACATGGCATACACAGGCTGTAGACAGACTGGGCATTCCGTCGTTAATGGTAACGGATGGCCCGCACGGTCTGCGCAAGCAAAAAGCATCGGCCGATCATTTGGGCTTGTTCGACAGCGTGCCGGCTACTTGCTTTCCTTCCGCTGCAGGGTTAGCAAGCTCTTGGAACCGCGCATTAATTCAGCAAATGGGCGAGGCGCTGGGCAAAGAATGCCAGGCGGAAGAGGTCGCCGTGCTGCTGGGGCCCGGGGTTAATATTAAGCGCTCGCCGCTCTGCGGCCGGAATTTCGAATATTTTTCAGAGGATCCCTATTTGTCCTCTGAGATGGCTGCTCACCATATTACAGGAGTGCAGAGCCAGGGAGTGGGCACTTCCTTAAAGCATTTTGCGGCAAATAATCAGGAGCACCGGCGCATGACTTCAGATTCTATTGTGGATGAACGAACCTTGCG
Source organism: Paenibacillus sp. NPDC058174 (assembly GCF_042883865.1). Taxonomy (NCBI): domain Bacteria; kingdom Bacillati; phylum Bacillota; class Bacilli; order Caryophanales; family Paenibacillaceae; genus Paenibacillus; species Paenibacillus sp. NPDC058174. Next base: position 2,285,229 of record NZ_JBHVUY010000001.1, on the reverse strand, counting down.
GGAAATCTATTTGGCCAGCTTCGAAGGCGCGGTGAAAAAATCGCAGCCTTGGACTGTTATGTGTGCTTACAATAAAGTGAATGGCGAATTCGCCTCGGAAAACGAAGAGCTGCTCACAACCATTCTGAAGGAAGAGTGGGGACATGAAGGAATCGTTGTATCCGATTGGGGCGCTGTAAACGACCGGGTTAAAGGGGTTGCAGCAGGGCTTGAGCTGGAGATGCCGTCCAGTCATGGCGAAGGCACAGCTCTAATTGTGCAAGCGGTGCAGGAGGGCAAGCTTGCGGAAGAAAAGCTGGATCAAGCGGTTGAACGCTTGCTGACCGTCATCTTCAAAGCGAAGGATAATCAGAAAGCCGGCGCCAGCTTCGATAAGGATGCGCATCACCAGCTTGCGCGCGAGATTGCCCGGGAGAGCATGGTGCTGCTTAAAAATGAGGACAGCATCTTACCCCTCAGCCGCACCGGCAAGCTGGCGATTATTGGCGCAATGGCGAAGGAAGTACGCTATCAGGGCAGCGGCAGCTCCCAGATCAAGCCAACGAAGCTGGAGGATATCAGCGAAGAAATGATGAAAATTGCTTCCCAGGCTGAGGTTGTGTATGCCCAGGGCTATCAGCTTTCGGAAGAGCATACCGATGAGAAGCTGCTGGAGGAGGCCAAGCTTGCAGCTGCGGGCAGTGACACTGCAGTGGTATTCGCAGGCTTGCCCGCACGCTATGAATCCGAAGGCTTCGACCGCCAGCATCTGCGCATTCCTCCGAATCAAATTGCCTTGATTGAGGAAATAGCCAAGGTACAGCCTAATCTTGTTGTCGTATTAAGCAACGGTGCGCCTGTTGAGATGCCATGGCTGCCGCATGCTAAAGGGGTTCTGGAGGCTTACTTGGGCGGACAGGCGCTGGGCGGCGCCATCGCGGATTTACTGTTCGGAATAGTCAGTCCATCCGGCAAGCTGGCGGAGACATTCCCGCTGGCGCTTAGCGACAATCCATCCTATTTGTATTATCCGGGCGAAGGGGACAATGTGGAATACCGGGAGGGCATCTTTGTCGGTTACCGCTATTATGATAAAAAACAGCAGCCTGTTTTGTTCCCGTTCGGACACGGCTTGAGCTATACAACCTTCGAATACTCCAATTTATCGGTGCAGTCGAAGCAGATCAGCGACACCGATACGCTGCAGGTACAGGTAACGGTCCGCAATGCCGGACAAATGCCGGGGAAGGAAGCCGTTCAGCTCTATGTACGCGATATCGAGAGCAGCGTTATCAGGCCTGAGAAGGAGCTGAAGGCCTTTGACAAAGTAGAGCTGCAGCCAGGCGAAAGCAAAACCATCTCTTTCGAGCTGGATAAGCGGAGCTTTGCTTATTATGATGCAGCATTAAAAGACTGGGTTGTCGAATCAGGAAGCTTTGAGCTGCTTGTCGGCAAGTCTTCGCAGGATATTGTATTGACGGAGCAAATCGATGTCGAATCTACGACAGTGCGCAGCATCAGCTATCATCGTAATTCTACCGTTACAGACCTCATACAGACGGAAAAGGGGCGCGAATGGGTGAAAAAGATTTACGCGGCATTGCCGTTCGCAGCAGCGCTGGAGGGCCCTCATGCCGCAATGCTGCAAGCCTTTATGAAATATATGCCGATTCGCGGCTTGCTGTCCTTTAGCGGGGGCAAATTTACGGAACGTCAGCTGAGCGAGCTGATTGATGATATGAACAGTAAATAAAAGTGAATCAGTTAAAAAAGACGATACACAATTTCACTGGCATCGCCAGGCTGTCGAGAAGTCTCGACAGCCATTTTTTAGATGCAAATCATTTCTCGCAACAACGCGGATACCATCGTATTTGTTGCTTTCTTAGAAGCGATTAGCGGTCAGTTCCTTTGCCGGATTCAAGCCATTCCATAAAAGCGGCAACATGCCGGGCCCATAGCTCTGGCTGAGTCATTGTCAGATGTCCCCGGGATTTCAGAGTTCCCGGCTGCACGACATACCGTCCGTTTTTGACCTTGGGGACGAGTCGTTCAAGAACGCGGAGCTGTTCCGGATTAAACTCATCATCGGTGAAATTAAGTGCAAAAAGCTTTGTTTGGATGGAGGAGAGAAACGGCTCAGGATCATAATCAGCAGAGGATTGAAGTGAATAGAGTATATCGTTGGCATCTATCTGTTCTGCTTGTTTAGGTGATTCTTTCATAAATTGTTTAACAGCTGCGTTGTCTGGTATCGTTTCTTGCAAATGAATGACGCTGTCTATCATCATTTGCAGTACGGGATAGCTCTGTATCCAGCCAAGCGGAGGTTTTGTATAATTCCCGTTATCCCATGACGGGTCATTGCGAATAGCATCGGTTATAATATGCCGCCATAACAGGTTGCGGCCGGACACTTTGGTTGGAAATGATACGACGGGCATCACTCCGTCCATAGCCTTGGGATAGGCTTCTGCCCACTGCCAAGCATTCATGCCTCCCATAGATAAGCCAAGAATGGCATGAAGCCTTTTAACGCCAAGTATATCAACGACAATGTTATGCTGCAGGTCTACAATATCCTTGTATCCGTAATTAGGGAAGCCAGCCCTGAGGCCATCACTTGGTTTGCTGGATTGCCCGTGGCCGACATTATCGATAAAGATAAGATAGTAACGCCCGGCATCAAGAGGTTTTCCGGGATTGAATAATGCCTTCCTAAACTCGGGTGCAAGCAGGTTCTGGCTGCTAGCGCCAGTCCAGTGCAGCACAAGAACGGCATTATCGATTTCGCCATAAGTATCCCGGCGGGGCGTTCCCATCGTCACATAATGGATACGCAGCCGATCAAGCGTTTCGCCGCTTCTAAACTTGTAATTGTCAAACCAGGCATCGGCTTGTACAGGAGCAGGCACTTGCTGTGAGGGTATTATGGCAGAAAAAAGGATGCTGAAAATCAGGCAGTAAAGTTGAGCGAGGAACATGAGCAGAGCCTCCAGGCCATTATGTTTGCTTTTATCCATTATTTGTCCCATTTATATTGTCCAAACAAAAAGCAGGATACTCCTAGTGTTATTACAACACAAGATGCATCCTGCATACGCATAATAGATTTGATTAGCAAGGCAGTAAAATCTCAATCTTCGTCCCTTGCAGCACTTTGGATTGGACTTGGATTTCGCCGCTGTGGGCTTCGACGATCGATTTAGCGATGCTCATCCCGAGACCGGAGCCACTCGTCGATTCTAACGTATTCGTCCCGCGGTAGTAGCGCTTGAATAAGTGGTGCAGCGTTTCCTCGTCCATCCCTTGGCCATTATCGATTACCCGGATGTATGCTTTGCTGTTGAGCATGCCGGCAGAGACGTTAACACTTACGCCCGGCGGATTATGCTTCACGGCGTTGGACAGCAAATTGTCCATCAGCCGCAGCAGCCAGGTTTCATCTGCTTTTATCATCAGGGGACGTTCTTCCCCAACATAGATGAACTGATACTGGGACATTGTAGCGTCGTTGATGTACTTCAGTACGGAGCAGCGAACCAATTCATCCAGATCGATCTCGCGCAGCTCTATGATGGTATCACCCTGCTTGAGCTGATGAATCAGGGAGAAGTCGGAGATCAGCTCCAGCATATAATCCCCTTTTTCGCGAATCGTCGTCCCCATGATCCGCATTTCTTCTTGACTCCATTCCTCAGGCAGGCTCTCCAGCATATAACCATAGCCTTGAATGGTGGACAGGGGAGTGCGCAGATCATGCGAAATTCCTGACATCCATTCCGCTTGCGACTTTTCCAGCCTTGCGCGTTCCTTCTCGGTTTGCTCCAATTGATGCGTCATCTGATAGAAGGATTCGATGACTTCTCTATAGAGCTTGTAGCTGAACCGCATCGAACCGTCACGGCGGAACACCTTGCGCATGTCCTTGGCAGTCAGAACTTCATTGTATTGTCCGTTGCGCATCCGGTCGAACCAGCCTGCGAACAGAATAAGCGGTTGACCGTAACGGTAGCCGTGCCAGATGGAGATTGGAATCGCTAATAGCAGGATTAGACCTACAAACCACATGAGTCTGCGAGTTGCCGTATCCATCAGCGGATGCTTAAGCGGGCCTCCAGAATCTTGAGCGGTATAGAGAATCCAGGTCATTCCGCTCGGCTTGTCCAGATGGGTAACGATATTCGTATCATAGTTGCCCGGTGATTGCTGGATGGCCAGAATGTCCAAGGATCGAAAGGCCTTTTTTACATAGGCATCATCCCCGACTCCTTGCACAGCATGACCGGCAGAATCGATAATTTGTAAATAGCTGCCGGACTCGCGCAGCTTCTTGTCCAGCACGGGGATCGCTGCATTTTGTACCACCCCTTGCTGTCCGTAAGCGCCGAACCAATTCATCAGCTGATCAAGGTCAGCGTTATGATAGCCCAGCAAATATAAAAGCGGCTCGTTGAACGTGAAATTCAGCTGTGTGTAGACTTCATAATTGCCTAAAGTCCGGGTTTCCTGAATATCGAGCAGCTGGGCAGTAGAGTAGGAGGCTGGCAGCGTATGGTGAGGAATCGTATTGACTGAATGGATGACCTTCCCCTCGGCATTGACAACCTGCATCCACATGCCCCTCTCTTCAATGAAACTGTCCCACTTGGAGGAAATCTTAATTGTTCCGTCCTTGGAGCTCGCTTCCTGAGAAATCAGCTGCAATGCGCCAACCGGAAAGTTACGGCGCAACTCATTATTTTTCGTGTTCTGAAAGTACAGGATGCAGGCAATCAGTGTGAGAGCCACGATGAGCAAAGCATAGAAGATTAGTTGATAGGTGAAGTGGAAGGCCATACGCTGCTGGATTTTCATGGCTCCTGCGACTCCTTCGCTAGCTTATATCCGAGTCCGCGTACAGTAAGCAGCAGCTTCGGATTGCTGGGATCAATCTCGATCCGCTCGCGGATGCGCCGGATGTGTACCATCACGGTTGCATCATCGCCCAGGCCATTGATTCCCCAAACCTTGTCGTACAGCTGAGTTTTGGAAAAGATAATGCCCGGATACTTGCAGAAGTGCAGCAGCAGCTGGAACACCTGCGCAGGACATGGAATAAGCTCTCCATCAACAATCAGTTCTCCCTCTGCCTCATTAACGGTGAAGCGGTGAAACCGGTATATACCGGTTTCAGGCCGCTTTACTGGAGGGGCAGCAGCGGCTTCCGGCTCCAAGCGGCGTATGCGCGCCTGAATTCTTGCGGCTACCTCCAGCGGGTTGAAAGGCTTCGTAATATAATCATCCCCGCCCATGGAGAAGCCGCGAAGGACGTCGAGGTCGGAGGTTTTGGCCGTCAAGAAGAAGACATGCGGGTTCCCGTATTCCCTGAGCTTGGCGCAAAGCTCAAGTCCGCTGCCGTCGGGAAGCATAATGTCGAGCAGAATGATATCAGGAATGAGGCGCTTCGTTAAGTCGAGCGCCTCTGCACAAGTAGAAGCCGAATGCAGCTGCTGGAACCCTTCTCTGCGAAGCACCATCTGCAGCATTGTGACAATGGAAGGCTCGTCGTCGACGATTAATATTTTTATATCCGATAGATTAGTCATTGTTGTTCTCACCCACTTTCATATTAACATTCTCACTTTAACAGAACCTAAACGAGGCAGCAAAATGCAGAAACAGAGTCATCGATTTGTTTAGCTTTATTATTTAAAGGCTCCATTAAAATTATTGACTGAATGGTCTGGATTGTGTAAGATAGGGGTGGAAAGGTGGCTGAAGCGATGGCGAGAAGCAAGGAATTTGATACGACCGAGGTTCTGCATAAGGCGATGAAGGTTTTCGGCCGCTATGGCTATGAAGGAACATCTCTCCAGAATTTGCTGGATGGTCTAGGGATTGCACGTCAAAGTCTTTATGACACTTACGGGACGAAGAGAGATCTGTTCATCAAGGCTGTGAAGCATTATGTAGAAGAAAAGTCAGCCGCAGTGGTTAGCTATCTGAATCGCACAGAGCCGGTTAAAAAAGTGCTCGCTGAAATTTTTCAGACGGTAGTAGCTGCATTGCAGGACGAAGAGCGGCGCGAGGAATGCTTGATTTTATACAGTGCCATCGACCAAATACCTCATGATGCTGAGATTGCAGCGCTTTTTGAACGAGATCGCATCCTATTGGAACAAGCCTTCTATGATGCGCTGGTTCGTGCGCAAGACCGGGGAGAGATCAGGCAAGATCAAGACGTACATGCGCTTGCACGCTATTTATATCATGCACGGTACGGGCTGACGCAGACGGCGAAGCTGTCTAAGGACCCTAAAGTTCTAGAAGAGGTTTCAGCGGTTATGCTTTCTACACTGGACCGTTATTAAGGGAGCGGAATCTAATGCGCAATGCTCCTCAACGGATGCAAAGCCGCTTGCGCTTGTTGTTTTTAGACTGTTTAGTCTGTAATCCCGCTTGTTCAATGCAATAATATGTAGAAGTAATCTCTTAGTTTCGATGTGAATCTTATGCTGAAATTTGACCGAAAGGTCTAGAAAGAAAAGACATATTTTTTTGATTATAACAGACTGATTGGTCTATAAAAGAAAGGATGGTTCCGTCATGAACCTTAGCAAGCGTAAAGGACTTGCATTAATGCTTCTTGCCGTATCTCAGTTAATTTTGGCGCTTGATTACACGATTATTTTTGTGGCCTTGCCTGCAATAGGAGAGGCATTGGGATTTTCCGCCAACCATTTGCAATGGGTGGTCAGTGCATATTCGCTTGTTTTCGGTGGATTTCTGTTAATTGGAGGACGACTGTCCGACTTGCTCGGGAGGCGTAAAATGTTTGTGATCGCGATGAGCCTTTTTGGTCTAGGTTCATTGCTTGGCGGTCTGGCAACCTCACAAGTACTGCTGATCATTGCCAGGGGAATGCAAGGGCTTGGCGGAGCGTTATTGTCGCCAGCAACCTTGTCGCTTATTATGTCCAATTTCGATGAAGGCGCCGAGCGCAACCGGGCAATGGGAATATGGGCAGCTATGGGGGGCGTTGGCTTATCGGCCGGCTTGCTGCTGGGAGGTGTATTAACGAGCTACGTCGGCTGGGAATTTACGTTTTTCGTTAACGTGCCTATTACGATATTGGCAATTATACTTGCACCGCTTGTTCTTGTGGAGAGCAAAGCCGAAACGGGTAAAAGACACTATGATGCTGCAGGTACAATATCGGTGACGGCAGGCATGATCCTTATTGTATATTACTTGATTCAGTCTCCGGTAGAAGGCTGGGCTGGTGCAGGGACACTCACGTCCGGAATTATCGGTGCTGCTTTGCTGCTGCTGTTCGTTATCATTGAGAACCGTACGAAAGAACCGCTGCTCCCGTTTCGATTGTTCCGCAATCGCAACCTGACGGGTGCTGCTTTGACGGCAGCGCTGTTCTCTGCATCATTTGGCACACTGTATTACTTTTTGACCTTGTACACGCAAGGTGTACTGCATTTAGCGGCGATTCAATCCGGCTTAAGCTTTTTACCGCTGACGATCAGCGCATTTTTCGGAGCAAAGCTTGTTAATAAAATGCTGTCGGCCGTCGGAGCCTCCGGCACAATTGCTGCCGGTATGGGGCTTGGCGGCATCGGATTCCTGCTGCTTAGCGGGCTCTCGGTTTCGGGCCGCGTATGGGCAATCATTCCCGGCACCGTTATTATCGGACTCGGTCAGGCCCTTGTCTTTACGACGATGTTCATTGCCGGCAGCACGGGAATCGATCCGAAGGAGCAGGGTGTAGGCTCAGCGATGATCTCGACCGGCCAGCAAATTGGCGGTGCTATAGGCTTGGCTGTTATTATGGCTGTCATTTCTGCCAGTCTGGGCTCGGATGCATCACTGGAAACGATGGCAGCAGCCGATTTGAATCAAGCGATCCGCACAGCATTCATTATTGCCGCCAGCGTTACGGGACTTGGCATTCTTATAAGCCTAGCCATACTAAGAAAGCAGAAGAATTCCAGCAATGAGCTAAGGCAATAATAAAATATCTGCGATCGTCTGGATTCCTTCTGTAATTTGCGTTTCCGTGACATTGCCGAAGCCCATAATGAGACTCTCTTCATATTTGCCTTTGGCGATCGTATATTTCTCTGCGGGATAAATTTTAATATTCTTCTCTTGAAGCTTTGCCGCTTGGCTGGAGTCGAATTTGCATCCGGATAATTTGGCAATCAGATGCAAGCCTGCAGCATCTCCTGAAATCGCAGTCCTGCTGCCGAACGCTGCTGCTAGAGCTGTAATGAGATGATTTCGTCTTTTGCCGTAAATCCGCTTCATGCGGGCAATGTGCCGCTCCAGATGACCTTCAGCCATAAAGCGTGCCAGGGCTGCTTGGGGCAAGGCCGGGCATTGCAAATCCGTCATGCGCTTCAAGTGCAGCAGCGGCTCCAGCCGCTTCTGGGGAACGACCATATAGCCTAGCCGCAGGGAGGGGTACAAATTTTTGCTGAAGGTGCCGACATAAATTACCCGTTCTGAGTCTAGCTCCCGGAGTGCATGAATCGGCATGCCGGCATAACGGAACTCACTGTCGTAATCATCTTCAATAATGAAGCTTCCGGTCTGCCGGGCATAATCGAGCAGTTGAATACGCCTGCCAATGGACAGAATGCTGCCGAAAGGAAACTGATGCGAGGGTGTAACGAAGATGCACTTAGGCTTTGTATGAATCGGCAAGCGATCCACGCATATGCCATGTTCATCGACGGGAACGGGGACAATGTCTGCACCTGTTGCTGCGAAGAGGTTATGAATGAAGTTAGCGGTCGGGTCCTCAATCGCTACAGCGTCACCTGGCTTCAATAAAAGCTTGCATAACAGGGAGATAGCTTGGGTTGCTCCGGCTGTTACAATCACCTGTGACGGCATACATGGAATGCCTTTGACGCGGAGCAGATACCGGCAAATCTGTGTGCGCAGCAGCCAATTGCCTGCCGGATCTTCATCATAGCCGAACAGTGCCGAAGGAGCGTGATCATAGACATGCAACACAGCTTCCTTCCACTGCTTGTGCGGAAAATGGGCAAGAGACGGAAAGCTTGGACGGAAATCTATGCCTTGGAAACGGGGCGCTGCAGCTTCCGGGGCATCGTTCCATTCAACGGTGTCTTCGTTCAGATTCATGGACGGCATCTGAAACGGCCTGCTTTTCCCTAAATCCAGCACATAGGTCCCGGAGCCCTGACGGCCTTCCAAATAGCCTTCGGCTATAAGCTGTTCATATACCTCTACGACAAGAGTTCTTGATACACCGAGCTCGCTGGCAAGATCTCTTGTTGACGGGAGTCGGCTTCCCGCCTGATACCTGCCATGAAAGATACGTTCGCGGAGCAGCGCATAGACCTGCTTAGTTTTCGTATCTGGGGTTGCTGTAAAAGGGGCTGAAGGTTTCGGCATATAGGTTGCTCCTTTCCGATGCTTGAATTGGTATGCTTATATTAGCATAGAAGTGGTACTTATTTCTTCCAATTTCTCTTGCTATCATAAGCTTATATCCGGAGGTGTTCGAGATGAAAATATTCGTAGCCGGTTCATCCGGTGTCATTGGCCGTTTCCTGCTTCCTAAGCTGGTGAAGGCAGGCCACGAAGTGACAGGAATGACGCATAACCCGGAGCAGCTGCAGGTTATTGAAGCATTAGGCGCAAAGGCAATCGTTGCAGATGCCTTTGACCGGGAGGGGATGATTGCAGCAATCGGGGAGATTAAGCCAGATGCGGTTATTCATCAGCTTACTTCGCTCAGCAGCTGGAGTTCAGCTGATAATGCCAGGATTAGAGTGGAGGGCACCCGGAATTTGGTGGATGCCGCTAAGCAAGCAGGTGTTAAAAAAATGATCGCTCAAAGTATTTCCTGGGCATATGAGCCTGGCGATGCTCCAGCTTCGGAAGAAGTTCCTTTAGATATCCATGCCGCTGCGCCGCGAAAAACGACAATCGACGGTATTGCCGCTTTGGAAAAAGCCGTTGCAGAAATTCCGGAGCATGTCATTCTCCGGTACGGAACGCTATATGGACCTCATACCTGGTACGACAGCAAGGGCGCTATGGCAGATAAAGCACGGAATCGTGAGCTTCCGGCCACGGCGGGCATTACTTCTTTCCTGCACGTTGAGGATGCAGCGAATGCAGCTTTATTGGCATTAAATTGGCCGTCCGGTACGTTCAACATTGTAGACGATGAGCCAGCTCCAGGCACGGAATGGCTGCCCGTCTATACCGATGCGCTGCAAGCTCCCGCACCTGAAATTCAGCACGGAAGCAGCGGCTGGGAACGTGGTGCTTCAAACGCCAAAGCACGAAATGAGTACGGCTGGATGCCGAAATATCCGACGTGGAGAGCAGGATTTGTGCAAGCTTTGAAATAGGCGTGCTTGTTATGTAAACAAAAAAACCGCGAAAGACCTGATTGTACGGGGTCTTCGCGGTTTTTAATGTTAAGACGTTACAGTTTGGTCACCTTAAAGCCTTCCTTCTCCAGCAATGGAACGACACCCTCGTCTCCCAGCATATGCAGCATGCCAAGGACAACCAAATACGTTTCTTTCTTGTCGCCGTTCAAGTAGCCTTCAATTTTATCGGCCATTTCTGCATTGCGGTCAGTCAGCAGAGCCTTGTGGTACTCAGGATCCCAGCCTGAAGGACTGCTGTATTGATGCAAAGCGTTTACATCGCCAGTTTTCCACATCTTCGTCAGATCGTCGAGCCCCATATTTGGAGCAAGGGTGCCCCCGGCAGTCGGATCAATGGTTTGGAGCAGCAGCTTTTCCTGCAGGGCGTCGGAATAGTTGTCGTTTGTCGCAATCTGGGATTCGATCGTTTCCAGTGAAATAATCGGCTTTTTCGCATTGTTGGCCTTGTCGATCAAGTATTGGTCAATGCCCGTTTCCGATTGATAGCCTTCTTTGCCGGCGATAATGCCCACTGCATTTTGTTGGACGAACCATGGCTTGAAGCTGTCGAAGCTGTTTTCCGGCAGCCCGTTCGCCTTCAGAAAGGCGGCAACTTTCTTGTACGTTTCTGCAGAGATATGATCCTTCAGAGTCGTTCCGTCTTTGTACACAGCGAGATCAAGCAAGAGCGTTTGATATTGTTCGGCAGTAACCTTCGACAAGTCAACCTCTACGCCCAAGTAATCGGCAGCCTTTAAGGCATTTTCAATTTCCGGACGGAGCGGATACATGCCCTCCATTACATAATGAAGGGAACCAAGCAGATATACCGTATTGCCTTTATGCTCGATTTTCCACAAAAAACCGCGGTTTTCAGCTGTTTGCTGCTTAGCGGTTAAGATAATCTGACGCTGTGATGAATGATAGGCCACTTGATAGCCGGCAGTTTCCGCAACAAAGCGGAGCGGCACATACGTTACATTGTGAATTTGCTTTGGCGCGGCCTCCAGCTTGACTGTTTTGCCGTTTGCTGTAGCGCTCGTACTGCCAATTTGCAGAGACAAGGAGACGCCATCCTTCGCACCGCTGACCGTACGGGTCTTTTCATCCCATTTCACTGTGACGCCTAGCTTCTCCAGAATAGTACGCATCGGAACGAGCGTGACCCCTTTTTCTACGATTGGTGCCGACTTATTAAACTGAATTTGCTCGCCGTTTTGCCAGACGGATAACGCTTTATCCGCTGCATGAACAGATGAGAGACCGGAAGTAAGCAAGAACAGGGAAAGTACGGATGCGCTAATTTTTTTCATAACCATGCAACTCCTTCTAGTTGGAATAGGAAATCGTCGTTTTCTTATTTCCTATCGTACTAGCCCCAATGAAACATAGACTGAACGAATTGTTAAACGGCAGCTAAAGTTTGCTTCTGCCCGTTTAGCTTCTGTTTAAATAGAAAAAGCGGCTTTATCTCCTCGCGAGAAGAATAAGCCGCTTTATGCTTTAATTCACTTCAGCTGTTCAATATCGGTATTTCGCCGAGCAGATTTTTCAGGTTTATCGCATCCCAAGGCATATGCTCCGTTATCCCTAATCCAACGACATCGGTTTCCTGAGCCAGTTCTTTAAGCAGATGCAGGAGCCCGGACAGCTGCATCGTTCCGGCAGCGGAGAAGTCATAAGGAGCTTCAGGGTTGGCGAATAATAAAGAACGAAATGCCTTAGGGTCAAGCACATCCAGATCAAGATGAATCGCCAGATGCTTAATGCCGCTTTGTTTTATCCAATCCTTTATAGAGGCTGTGCAGTTCATCAGCTCTTTGGTGCCAGCCGTTCTAATACCAAGCCTTCCGATGATTTCAGTATCTTGTTCCGTAGGGACATCAAATCCGGCGATGAAGACATTTTCAGGCTTTAGCGGGATCTTCACATGCTTGGCGAACTCGGCATCTCCTTCTCCCAGAAGATTCCCAAGCGGCAAAGTATGTCCGTTGTCATACCCGGTAATCCGCACTAAATCGCTGTGTGCATCTATCCATATTAAACCTAATTCCCCGTTGTATCGTTCGTTCAAATAGGCAAATGGGGCTTGTTCGACTAAGCAATCGCCGCCAAACATGACGATGCGATCCGGTTTATGCGCACGTATGATATGCTGAGCAGACTCTAATTGCTCCAGCAGCTGCTTTCTTCCGTATATGCCATTCTCATTTTCCAGCGGAACTCCGTTATAAGGCTGAACAGGGACATGAATTAGGGGCTGATCATTGTCAGGAGCTAACCATGCCAGCAGCTCAGCTCCAAAAGAATAGTTAGCATTATTGCCCCCTTGCCATTGCGGCATCAGCAGGCGTATTGTTTGTTTAGTCATTGTTGTTCTCTCCTTTACTTTGAACGAGCTTTCAGACACGCCCTAGTATAGAATGTATAGATACAGAAAAATAGTACGCACTTTATGGGTAGGTACTTTCAGAAAGGATAGTGCAAGCATGAGTATGGCTGAATATAAAGGCAAGGTTAAGCACATTCAAGATACGCCTTTTGGTTATACCTTATCGGTTATCGGAGGCAAGTGGAAAATGGTTCTCATCTACCTTCTGGCTGAGAACCAGCCGGTTCGCTTCAATGATCTGAAAAGACAGGTAGGAGCTATCACTTATAAAATGCTGAGCTCGCAGCTTAAAGAATTGGAAGCCGATGGTATGGTGACACGGACCGAATATCCTCAGGTGCCGCCTAAAGTTGAATACAGGCTTACAGAGAGAGCGGAGAGCTTATTGCCCGTGCTGGAGCAATTATGTGAGTGGGGCGTAAAGAACCAGAATATTGATGCTCAACACAAAGAACAGGGCTAACCTCACGGTTAGTCCTGTAGTGTTATATATAATAAAAATTCAATTGCTGCTGTTATATCACCTTAAAGTCTTCCTTCTGTCGGAAAACGTATCACGAATGCCGCGCCGCCGCCCGGCTCGTTATGGGCTGAAATCCGGCCGCGGCACCGCTCGACAATGGCGCGGGAAATCGCCAGGCCAAGCCCTGTTTCGCCGTTCTTTCCTTTCACGAACCGCTCAAACAGCTGGGATAACAGCGGCTCAGGAATGCCTTCGCCGTCATCGGTAATGCCAATGCCGATCCCTTCAGCGTTAGCAGAGGTTTGAATGTGAATCTTGTGCTTCGCATAGCGGGCTGCGTTGCCCAGAATGTTGATAAGCGCTTGAAGCACTTTCTCGCGGTCGGCATAGATCGACCACTCTTGACTGCTGCCGAGTTCATCCAGCTCGACTTGCAAGCCGTTTTTGACGAGCAGCGGGTTGATGCGTTCAAGTGTCTCTGCAATCAGCTCTCGTACGGGGACATGGTCCATCTGGAATATGCCTTCCTCGCTTTCCAGCTTCGCAAGAAGAATCATTTCGGTGACGATTTTTTTCAGCCGCTCACATTCTTTAACGATGACATCTAAGCCCTTATTGGCAAGCTCCCCCGTAAAAACGCCATCCTTAATTCCTTCGGCATACCCTTGAATGGACATGAGCGGCGTCTTCAATTCATGCGACGTGTTCTGGAAAAACTGCTTCTGTGTACGCTGATATTTCTCTAATTCGCCTGCAAGATTGTAGACGGCTTTCGCGACATCTCCAATCTCGCCGCCCGTCTCAACCAGCCGGACTTCGGAGAAGCGGCGGTTTTCCACCTTATTCAATTCTTTCGTCAAATCGCCGAGCGGCTTCACGAGTCTTCTCGTAATGATCATGCTCAGCAGGAATGCGACGATTCCGCCTACAGTCAGAATGATCATAAGCCTTCCAAATAAGGCGAACTGCATCTCTTTTATTTTGCTTAGAGGGGCTGCCATCACCGCAGTGACAGCTGGAATTTGATACTCCGCCTGGATGCCTGGAATTGAAGTCATTGTTTCTAAGATATATTGATCGGTGGTGCCTTTCCAGATTTCTCCGGATGAAAGCTTCCCTTGCTTCGATAATTCCATGAGCTCGCTCGTGTCTTCTCCCGTGAGGGTACTGTATACGACTTGCTCCCCGGGTGTAAACAATACTGCGTTCGTGGGCTTGCTTAAAGACAGCGTGTCGGCATTTTTCATAGCCGCCGATTCCTGACCAGGCACAAGAGGCATAACCGGCGATAAATTCATGAGCATGCTGGCTTGACCCTGCAGTTCTTTCCGCTGGCTGTCCACTAATGTCTTAAGCAGCAGAGGGTGGATCAGAACAGCAGTAACTACCAGCGTACATAGCAGCAGCAAGGCAAAGGAAAGATGAAGCCGATAGATCATTTTCATATTAATGCCCCGTCCTTTCCGTCCGCAGCCGATAGCCGTGTCCTCTTACGGTATCAATCGGAAGCTCTTTAATTTTTCTGCGAAGCCGCTTTACCAGATCGTCAATCGCCCGGTCGTAGCCGTAGTAATTGTCTCCCCATATTAACGTAAGCAGCTCATCCCGGGTAAAGGCACGATTCGGCTGCTCGGACAATAGCTGCAGCAATTCAAATTCCTTCAGCGTCATCTCGATTTCTTCCTCATGCCAGAACACGCGCCGTTCCTCCAGAACGAGCCGCAGCTCGCCAACCTCGATAGCGGTATGCCCGGGCTGCGAAGTGGCAGCATTCTCCTTAGCCTCGCGAATCGAGCTTAGCCGGTGGAATAAGCGGTTCACGCGCGCTACTAATTCCCTCGGGCTGAACGGCTTCGTCAAGTAGTCGTCGCTGCCAAGCTCCAGCCCGAGAACGCGGTCGACTTCGTCATCACGAGCGGAGATCATGACGATTGGAACCTCCGCCTCTTTGCGGATTTTCCGGCACAACTCGAAGCCGCTCATGCCCGGAAGCATGATATCGAGAATCCACATATCGGGCGGATCATTTTTCCACAGCTCCCACGCAGCTTCAGCTGACGACAAGGTCAAAGTTCGGTAACCCTCTTTATATAAATAAGCCTCAACGATTTCTAGTATTTGCGCATCGTCGTCGACTACAGCAATTTGATAGGACTTCATCCGGCAACCTCCTAAACGGTTATCGAGGAACATTCTATCATAAAAGATTCGGCAGCGGCCCGATTCCACAGTTTTTCCACATTGCTTTCATACTTACTCCCCAGATTTGTTTGTACACTAGTCGATGTAAGGCCGTGCCCTTTGTTTACCGGCTCCCGATAGGAGGTTCCACCATGAAATTGCAACGTTTATCCCGCAAGGAGCTTCTGGCTGCGCTTGGTTTTCTGGCGCCCAGCCTGGCCGGATTTTCCTTGTTCTATCTTATTCCGTTCGGCCAGAGCATCTTGTATTCATTCCAAGACCGGATGGGTGGAAGCTTTACGCTGTCCAACTACAAGGAATTGCTCCTTAGCTCCTCGTTTCAGAAGGCGGCATCCAACACGTTCTCGTTCACAGCGGTCAGCGTGCCGATCCTTGTTGTGGTATCGCTCTTCCTAGCGCTGCTGTTGAACCAGCGGGTGTTTTTCCGCAACTGGCTGCGCACGGCGTATGTTCTGCCGCTGGTTGTGCCGGTCGCTTCAATTGTGCTCGTCTGGCAAATTCTATTCGACTGGAATGGCTCGCTAAATGCTGTTATGGAGCATTTTGGCTACAACCGCCAAGACTGGATGAAATCCGAGTGGGCCGGCCTTGTCATTGTGCTGGTCTATGTGTGGAAGAACATCGGGTACAACGTCATCCTGTTCCTGGCCGGCCTGCAGAACATTCCGGATCAATATTATGAAATCGCCGACCTGGAAGGGGCAGGTCCTCTGCGGAAGCTGTTCGGCATTACGCTCACCTATTTAACCCCGACAACGTTTCTAGTTGTGCTGATGTCGGTGTTGAACTCATTTAAGGTGTTCCGCGAGACATTTCTCGTGGCCGGCGCCTATCCGCATGACCGGATCTACATGCTGCAGCATTACATGAACAATATGTTTTTGTCCCTCGATATTCAGAAAGTGTCGTCTGCAGCTGTGCTGATGGCGCTTTGTATGACGGGGCTAGTGTTCGTGCTCTTCCGTACAGAGCGGATATTCCGTTCTTATATGGAGTAAGTGCAAAGAAAGAGTGGGGGGAGGTGAATGATTTGATGAAGCAATGGATACTGCCGCTGCTGCGCTCGCTGCTGCTGATCGCCATTGCCATCCTGCTGCTTATGCCCGTCGTTTTGACCGTCGTAAGCTCCTTCATGACGGAACGTGAAATTATGGCGAATTACAGCATGCTGGGCAAAACCGACACAAGTGTATTCGTCAATCTCAAGTGGATACCGGACTGGGTATCCTTCCAGCAGTACAACAAAGTATTGATTGCAACGCCGAATTTTTTGTATCTGTTCTGGAATTCGGTCATGCTGGTGGCTCCTATTATTATCGGACAAGCAACAGTGGCAACACTCGCCTCATTCGCATTCGGAAAGCTGAATTTTCCGGGCAGGGACGGATTGTTCTTCTTGTATTTGATGACGATGCTGATGCCGTTTCAGGTGACGCTTGTACCCAACTACTTGATGGCTGACCGGCTGGGTCTGCTGAATCATCCCAGCTCTATTATTTTGCCGGGTGTGTTCGGCGCCTTTGGCGTGTTTCTGCTGCGGCAGTTCATGCTCCACATTCATTCGGCTTATATTGAAGCGGCCAAAATGGACGGTGCCGGCTATTGGCGCATATTCATCTCAATTGCATTGCCGATGGTAAAGCCGGGCATCGCTGCGCTTATTGTGCTTCTGTTCGTCGATTATTGGAATATGGTCGAGCAGCCGCTTATTTTTCTGCAGGACGCCGCGATGCAGCCGCTGTCGGTATTTTTATCCCGGATTCAGGAAGATGCGCTTGGCGTCTCGTTCGCTGTCTCGGTTGTATACATGATGCCTATGGTGCTGCTGTTTTTGAGCGCTGAACGGTATTTTATCGAAGGAATCCAGCTTTCCGGCGTGAAAGGCTGAGTGAAGGGAGATTAGCAACATGGTATTGCGAAAACAACGGATTGCCGGCATTGCATTGGCGGCGTTCCTTCTCATACTGGCGCTGCTGACATTATTCAGCCAGACGCTTCAAACGGCTTTGCTGCCGAAAGTGGCGACGGAGAAGCCCTCGCAGAAATCACTCTCTCATCGCATTGAAGGGAGCGGGGTTATTACGCCTCGCAAGCAAACCGAGATAACCAGCGACAACAGCTGGAAGATTGCGAAGGTGCATGTCAAGGATGATGACCAAGTGAAAAAAGGTCAGGTTCTGATCACCTATGACGGAACGGAAGTTCAGCAGCAGCTGCTTGATGCGGAAGATGAGATGAAGAAACGGAATTTAAACCGGGAGTTGCTCAAGGAGCAGTTCGTCGCTGCTCAGCGTTCAGAAGACGAGGAGGCAATCCGCAAAGCAAAGCGGGACCTGGAATTGGAGCAGTTGGACCGGGGCATTGCGGAGAGGAGAATCGAAGCGCTGCGTAAGGAGCTGTCCCGAAATCGCACTTTGACTGCGCCTGCAGACGGTAAAGTGTTGAATCTTCAAGCGAAGGAAGGGATGAGCATTCCGCAAGGCCAGCCGGTGCTGACGCTGCTGGAGGGCGGTGAAGGTTTCAAATTCACCTTCACGGCGGATAAAGATTCAGCCGAAATGCTGCGAAAAGACGAGAAAGTGACGGTCAATGTGGACGGGGATGAGCCCCGAAAAATCGAAGGGACGGTAGCTGAGATCAAGGCCGCTCCGGCGAGCGGCGGCGGAGGGGATAACCCTAACCAGCCGGATGCAGGAAATGAAAGCCCGGGCGGAGGAGCCAAGGGCCAGAAAACGATCGTCGTCTACGTGCCGGGCAACGGTCTTCAAGGGGGTGAAACAGCCAGTGTCAGCTTGGAGAAGCCGTTCAAGGAGCAAGGTCTTGTCATCAGCAAAAAATGGATTAAAAAAGATGCAACCGGAAGCTACGTATTCGTTGTGCGGGAAAGACGAAGCTCACTTGGCAACACGTACACCGTACAGAAAGCGTACTTGAAGACAGGCAAGGATAACGGCGATGAAATCGTCGTGCTCGGAGGCGTCTACCCGGCAGAAGACATCGTGACGGAATCGAGCCAGCCGCTTCAGGACGGCAACCGGATCCGATTAAATTGAGAGGATGATTGATTTGAAAAAAGCAGGTTTTTTTGCAATGCTGTCTATCGTTTTGCTGCTGTCCGCATGTTCAGGAAACGGGGGAGGAGGTTCCAAAGAATCGAATACGGGAGGAGAAAAATCACCTTCGGAACAAGGCGGGAAAAAAACCATCGCCATATCGGTCATGATGAAAGACCGTTTTTTGGAGAATGCTGCGCGCAAATTTGAGGAGCAGCATAAGGATATCCATATCGAAATTAAGGAATATAGAACGTCGCAGCCAGCCGCAGAAGGCAGTATGAGCATGGAGGCCATTTCGCTCGGAGATGTGGAAAAGTACGTGCAGTCGGTAACGACACAGGTTATTTCCGGCAAAGGGCCTGATCTGATGCTGATGAGCGAATTGCCTCAAAACAAATTTGTCTCCAAAAAATTGCTCGTCAATCTGAATGATCTGATGGCAGGTGATAGCTCGTTTGACAAGAATACGCTGTACAACAACATTTTGGAGGCATCCAAGGACGGGGACGGCCTTTATGCGATGCCGCTCTCCTTTTCGATTAGCCTGTTCCAAGGCAATACCGAGTTGTTGAAGAAGGCGGGTCTTTCGGTTGACGCGGATAAAACGTGGAACTGGAATGAATTCAAGGCAGCCGCTAAAAAGCTGAATTTGGATGACTCGGACAAATTAATCAGTCTCGATCCAACAGGGCTGCTCTTCGATTTTATCGAGGATAGTTATAATCAGCTCGTAGAGAAGGGACAGCCGAACTTCGACTCGGAGCTATTCCGCAATATGCTAACGGATATCAAGTCGATGTATGAAGATGGACTGCTTAATGAATCCTTCTCGTTCAGCAGCAATAAAGCGGCCTTTCAAATGATGGACATATTCGGTCCTGAGCAAGCGCTGACGATGCCAAATGGGATGGATTTCTACCAAAAGCCGAATGTAAGCGGGCAGACGAAGGGCGCAGCGTTCCGGCCTTCATATAGCTTGGGAATTAACAGCAAATCCGCCGTTCAGCAGGAAGCATGGGCATTTATTAAGTTCCTGCTCTCCGAGGAAATGCAAGCTTCCCCGGATCTCTCGGGCCTTCCGATGAATAAATCCGTTACCAGCAGCAAGCTGAACGAGATTGCGCAAAAAATTGAAAGCGGAACGCTGGAAACGATGGTTCCGGCAGATATGCTGCCGGATGGCGAAACCGCCAAGAAACGGGTTGAAGCGGTGGAGAAGCTGATCTCGAACGCGGGCTTCCGAAGAACTAGCGATATGAAAGTGCTTATGATTGCGATGGAGGAGTTCAACAGCTTCATGAGCGGGCAGAAATCGGCGGAAGAAGTGAGCAAATTGATTCAGAATCGGGTGAAGACATATTTGAATGAGTAGCAGAGGAAAGCAGCAGGAGCGTTCAGACGCCGAAGTACTTCATCATTTATACGCCAGCTATTTCAAGCCAGTCTATTATTATGCCTTCTCGATTGCCAAGGACCGCGAGCTGGCACAGGACGCGGTTCAAGAAACGTTCTTGAAGGCTTATCGTCACATTGAGCTGCTGGAGCAGCTGGAGCAGAAAGAAGCTTGGCTTAAGACGGTTTCCCGTCATGTAATTATTGATATGTACCGCAAGCAGCGCAGGGAAAGGTGTGTCTATACCGGGTCACGGGATGTCTATATGAGTGATAGCGATATTGAACGGACAATCGTCGACCGGCAATTCCTTCGGGAATTGCTCTCTTCTTTACATCCGGTCAACCGGCAATCCTTGCTGCTCGTCTATGAATACGGCTTGACGTACGAGCAGCTCGCTGATCGCCAGCAAACCTCCATTAGCGCCGTGAAGTCGAGAATTCATCGGGCCAAGCAGAAGCTGCGCGGCGTGGCGGTGCAAATGGAAACCCCGATGGGGGTCTAAGATCAGCTAATAGCAATTAAAGGGGGAAAATAAAGCCATGTCGAGAAGATTTCACACCATTGCTGCGGGCTTGCTGGTACTGCTGCTGCTGATTCAAGGCGGCACAGCAGCAGTGGCTGCGGAAGCAGAAATTTCACGGCTCGTCTTAAGCAAGAATGAGGCAGCGCTTGAAGTAGGCGGTTCCGTCTCACTGACTGCAACAGCTGTATCGGTTACAGGAGGCACCAGCGATGTGACAATCAAAACGGACTGGAGCAGCAGCAATTCGGAAATTGCTGCTGTATATGCGGGTACGATTACGGCCAAAAAGGAAGGAACGGCCATTATTACTGCAACCTATCAGGGGAAAACAGTCATTGTCAATGTAACGGTAAGCAAGAAGGTTAAGGCATTGACGATGGATGTGAATGACTTCGACCTGCGCGTAGGGAAGGAACAGCAAATCGAGCTGACGGCCATTTATGAGGATGGAACAAGTGAACTGGTAACGAAAAAGGCAGCATGGTCCGTCGATAATTATAGTGTAGCGACGGTTGTGAACGGTCTGGTAACCGGCAAGAAGTCTGGAACGGCTAAAGTTACGGCCAAGTATGGCAACCAAAGCCTTACTGTAAAGGCATCTGTGGAGCTGGCCAGACGCATCGATATGGAATTTGCGGAAATCAACTTATTGGTTAACGAAGAAAAGAAAATTGTCGTGACCGCGACCTATCCGGATGGCTCTACGCAAAATGTATCCGATAAGGCAGAATGGGAAAGCGACAATGAGAAGGTAGCGGACGCCATTAAAGGCGTTATTAAAGCCTACCGTGCAGGAACGGCGACGATTACGGCTACATATGGAACGAAAACAGCATCTATTCAAGTATTTGTAGATGCTTCCCGCAAGCTGGAGGCGAGCAAGCAGGAGCTGTTCCTGCGTGTCGGGAAGTCTGAGCAGCTTGAACTGAACTTGACCTATATGGACGGGAAAACTGTACGCATTACGGATAAGGCAAAGTGGAGCTCCTCCGATGATACAATCGCTTATGTTGTAAATGGCGAAGTGTTCGGCCAAAAGTCGGGATCTGCAGACATTACGGCTGCATACGGAGATAAAAGCGTAACCATTCATGTCGACGTAGAGGTGCCAAAACGTCTGGATTTCGATACGGACTCCATTGACCTGGACTTGAATAAGTCCCGTGACTTAAAGCTTTATGCCACATTTGCAGACGGAACACAGGAGTTGATGACAGACAAAGCGCAATGGTCTTCCGATCATCCGAATGTTGCAGATGTAATCAAGGGCAAGGTGACAGGCTACAAGTCAGGTACAGCTATTATTAAAGCGTCCTACGGCGGCAAACAGGTGACCGCGAGTGTCAGAGTGGACATTCCAAACCAGATCGTAGTGAGCAAAACAACGGCGGATCTGCAAATTGGCGAGTCAGTGACCTTGACTGCCAACGGCTATTACAGCGATAGCCGTGTGGTCGATGTTTCGGCTCTTTCGCAGTGGAGCTCCTCGCATCCTGATGTAGTTGAGGTGAACAAAGGCGTCATTACCGCCTTGAAAAATGGAACATCGACGATTACTGTCACCTATGGCACGCGGACTGCAACTGTTGTTGTCTCCGTCGGTATTATTGAGAAGCTGACACCGAGTCAAAAGAAGCTGTCTCTCCGCAAGAATGCAACGTCTACAGTTACCCTGACTGCTGCCTACAAGGATGGTCTGGTAAAGGACGTGACGGCGATTGCGGAATGGAGCTCGTCCAATCCTGATGTTGCGTCAGTCTACAAAGGGCAAATTACAGCGAATAGCTCCGGTACAGCAACCATTAAAGCGGAGTTCGGCGGAGAGACTGTAACGATTTCTGCGGATGTGGATGTAGCGGATAAACTGACGGCAGATACTTATGCCATTACACTAGAAGTGAATGAGAACAAGCAGATTTCGCTAACGTCGACAGATAGTCTAGGCAATAAATTAGACGTAACGGATGCTGCGGAATGGTCGACCTCCTCGAAGACGGTTGCTGATGTCAATGGCGGTCTCATTCATGCGCTAGCTGCAGGCAAGACAAGCATAACTGCCAAATACGGCGGAAAAACGGTAACGATTACGGTCGAAGTTGGCGCTGTTCAGAAGCTGGAGGCGAGTACGGATGTGTTGACGATGCAGTCTGGTACGGCCCACTCTATTAAATTGACCGCGATGCTGCCGGATGGCCGAACGAAGGATGTCACTTCACAAGCAGAATGGTCCTCTAGCAATTCGAAGATCGCTTCGGTCTCGCAAGGGAAAATCACTGCGGTTGCAGCCGGAAAAACGAAGGTAACCGCCAAATATAACGGCAAGACGATTAATATTAGTGTGGATGTCGACCAGCTGAAATATTTGGATATTTATAGAGGCGGCAAACCGGTAACCCAGTTGACATTGAAGGGTGACCAGAGTATTCAGCTGGAAGCTATCGCAACCTACTTGGACAACGCCGAACGGACGATTACGACTGACGGAATTTGGAGCTCCTCGAAGGTAACGGTTGCTCATGTGAAGCATGGTGTCGTTACGGCGCAAGGCAAAGGAAGCGCAACCTTAACCGTGAAATTCGGCAACAAATCGGCGAAGATTCGGATTATTGTGGAATAGAATGTCAGAGGTAAGGGTGCTCCTTGAGAGCATCCTTATTTCATTTTCTAGAAGAAAGCACTTTCGGTTTTCATTGTGCTGCGCCTGCTCCGATGCGGAATCGGCTCTTTATACACGCCTTCCTGTGCTGCTGAGAAACAGAATAGGAAACAAAATGCAAAAGTGCATGCTGATCCGCCTGAAATGGGGGGAAACAGCTGTCAAAATGTAAAAGTACATTTAAAATCTCTGAAATTCTCTCTTTGGCGGCTTTTTACGCCAATCAACCTGCACATTTGCATTTTGATGCGGTAAACCGTCAAAAAAGCAGCCTGCAGCCTGCACTTTTACATTTTGATCCGCCGATATGGACTCGAAAGGCCCAACTGACGGACTGGTTTTGCGCCAATGGTAGACTGCGATTTGCTTATCGCTCCCCACTCCTTTCTAGCGACAGTACAGGTCATGACGTTACGTCAGGCGCAAGCATTCTTTTGACCTCATTAGCATAAAAAAGAGCCATAACCAAAATGCTGTAATCGAATGAGCTCCCTGAGCATCATTCAACAGAGATTTTGGTATGGCTGTTTGCATTAACGCAGATGAAGCAAAAGTAAACTCAACGCCATGCTTCGAATGGGTTCGTTTCTATTTTACCAAAGCGTCAGTCTTTCCTCTGGGGCAATGTACATCGCGTCGCCTTTTTTAACATTAAATGTGGAGTAGAAATCATCGGTATTAGCTGATACGGCATTCACTCTAATTTTATTCGGCGCGTGGGCATCGATCGTCAGCAGCAGCTGTTCCAGCTCAGGACGAGCCTTCTGTCTCCAAATGGTTGCATAGGATTTGTAGAATTCATTCAGATTGGCATCCGGCAATTGCTTGGCTGCTTCAAGTGCGGCCATCAATCCGCCAATATCGGCGATATTTTCGGATACGGTCATTTCGCCGTTGATTTTCTGTCCCAAATAATCCATGTTGCTGTATTGGTCAATAACAGCCTTTGCTTTTTCCTCGAATTTCTTGTAATCCGATTCTGTCCACCAGTTGGCCATATTGCCGATCTCATCGTATTTTGCCCCGTTGGTATCAAAGGCGTGAGAGATTTCATGCGCAATAATGGTGCCGATGCCGCCGTAATTTTGGCTAGCGCTTTGGTTTTTATCATAAAATGGCGCCTGAAGAGCGGCAGCGGGAATCGTAATCGTGTTGGTCAGCGGCTGATAGGATGCATTTGCCGTGTTGGCAGACATTCTCCACTCGTCCCGGTCCACCGGCTTATCCAATTTTGCAAAGTTGTTTTTCGTAATGATCGTTTGGATAGCGCGATTGTTCTCGAATAACGTTTTATTCTCATCAACCTTGAGCGATGCGTATATGTCTTCCAGCTTGTCCGGATAACCGATATGTGTTTTCATATGATCCAGTTTTTTAATAGCTTCTGTCTTGGTTTGCTCCGACATCCAGTCGTTGTTAAGCAGCTTATCTCTGTAAACGTCAATCATGTTTTCAACCATAGAAGTAACATCCTGCCGGGCTGCGGCTCCAAGATGGGACTCCCCGTAGTAGCTTCCGGCCACATACTTGAATGCTGCATTTACGATATTATGAACCGTATCTTCCGTTGCCGTCATTTCTTGCTGTCCGGACAGCGCTCTGCCCAATTGCGTTGATGCATTTACAAAGTCATCGGAGAGCAGCGACGAGGATTTCAATACAAAGTTTGCGTAAGTCCAGCTTTTTACTTTATCCCAATTATTCTCGTTGAGAAACGTATCGAGATTTTCGAAATAGTTGACGGACATGACCGAAATATGATCGGGTACTTTACCGACAACGTCGACCAGGAATTTTTCGAAATCTATGCTTTTGCTGTATGCCTTTAACTCGTCAATCGATTTAGGGTTGTAAAAGGATTCGAAATTGCTGGCTTCTGCTGCGCTTAGCGTATACTGTACATACTCTTGTTCAAAATCGACGGCTTCACCCGCAATTCGCGCCGCTTCCGTGTCCGATTCGCCAACCATTACTAGCAGATCGGTCAGCATTTTTTTGTACAGTCCTAGGAACACTTCGCTTTGCGGATTTTCTGAAGCATAGTAGCTTTTATCCGGCATTACAGGTGCAGGCGCTTCGATGTACAGGGCGTAATCTGTCGCATTTTTCATATCGGATAGAAGATTCAGGCTGAATGGCAAAGCCAGACCTTTGAAATAAAATTCCTTTTGCTTGCTCGCCAGCTCCTCCAGGCTTTTGGTTGATTTAATTTTTTGAATATCGGCCTTAATGGCTTCAAAGCCCTGTTTGTTCAATTTATCGCGGTCTGCGGCCAATTTATAAAATTTAACCATGCTGCCGATCGCGTCATCGGTTTTATCGCGGCCCTCAGCTGCCATTTTGGCCAGATCGTCCGAAACGGCTTTTTTTACATCGGTATCGAGGTCTGCCAAGCCGCCTATAATGACTTTATTCGCCGGCAATTCCGTAGATTTCAGCCATTTGGCATTTACTGCTTCATAAAAATCGTCTTGCAGTCTGTTTTGTGCGACTTCATTGTTTGCAGGGGATGGGGCTGCTTTCTCGTTCACAGCCTTTGTGCTGTTATTGTTTTGTATATCGCCTGCGTTGTTTGCGGTACAAGCCGATGCAGAGATCATTACAGCTGCGCCTAAAGTGATGAGGCCAAGCGTTTTTATTTTTTTCATAAAATAATTCCTCCCATATAAAAATATTAGATAATGACTGCGGTTCCGCTGACAGCAACCATCAGCATATCCTGCCGGACAACCTCGTAATTGATCGCGACTCCAATAACAGCACTGGCACCCATCTGCGAAGCCTGCTGTGTCATTTCTTTAAAGGCCTCGTCTCTTGCTTCTCTCAACTTTGTCTCATAGGCTTTCGAACGTCCGCCTACAAGATCTCGGAAGGAAGCAAGAATGTCGCGTCCGATATTAGCACCCATGATAACTTCGCCGGTGGCAACGCCGATATATTGTCTGACCGGAGCGCCTTCGACGATTGCGGTTGTTGTAATAATCATCTGTTTTCCTCCTTTACTATTGCTTGATGCCCGGGAGCCTATGCTGCATGAGCTTCCTTAGTTCCTATCCTACCAACCCGCTTGAAACGGAGCCGAAACGAATGGATAAACCTCAGCTAAAGTTTGCAGCGGCTGTTTAGATTCTGTTTAAGTACGAACATTGTAACTGCAATGTGCAAGCTTCCCGGGCTAGGCGGGAAACAAAATGCAAAAGTGCATGCTGATGAGCCTCAAAAGGTCATAAAAAGCAATCAAAATGTAAAAGTACATTTGAAATCGCTCCAAATGGCTCAAAAGAGGCTTTTTAGGCCAATCAACATGCACATTTGCATGTTGAGGCGGCATTTCGTTGAAATGGCGGCAATCAGCCTGCATTTTTACATTTTGATTCTTTTCAGCCTGCAGTAAGCCTGATGCGCTAGCAAGGGTACTTTTTTCTAGGAATGAGTAAACGATTAACTATGGCTATTGACTATGACGACCGTCATAATGTACTATCATTATGACGGTCGTCATAATTTTGTGTTATTAAAGGAGAATGAGTGATGCCAATGATTGATGTATACGCACCTGAACATATTTTCCCAGCCGATGCAGACAACACCCTTGGAACAGAGCTGGCTTACGCTGTTCTTAGAGCGGAAGGGGTTACGAAGCCGGGTCCATTTCATTTGGACAACACAGCGGTGTTTGTTCATCGTCTGAAAGAAACGGCTATTCATACGGGAAGCATGAACTCGGCGAATCATGTAAGAGTCCAAATTATTACACCTCCAGGCGCGCTTAATCGCGATGGCCAAAGACAAATTACGAAGGATGCGACTGAAATTGTTGCGCGTATTGCCGGTGATGCAACGCTCGTAAAACGTACTTGGGTCATTCTAAGCGAAGCTGCTGAAGGCGGTTGGGGAATTCAGGGAACCGCATTTGGCAAAGAAGAGTTGGGCGCTTTGGCTGCCCAAGCCGCCGCCGCAGCTAATGCCGCGCAAGAAGGTGCGAAATAAGTATCGAAGGAATAGGTAATAGTTCGTAGGCCTGCTAGTCTGTCAGCTTCGTTATGGAGTGGCGGACGTGCAGGCCTGATTTTATGGGAGAACAGTGCATCGACTGATATGAATGTTAAGGCTATTGCGCCGTAATTCTTCAACCACTGCCTTTAAATAAGACAAGTCCCGGTTGCAAAGGATGCAGCCGGGACTTGGGAAAATTAATTAAAAGATCGTACATCATCAAAATCAGCACAGTAATTCGTGATGTTCTATTCATTTTCCTGAGGAGAGTTTGTTGCGTTCCTGATCATCATAAGCAATTGCTCCGCTACGGTATCGAAGGTATCGAATGACTTTTGCGCTCTGCTGATCGCTACAGCGCCTTCGCAGGAAGAGATAACTAAATTCGCTAATCCTTTTGCTTGGCCGGATGCTACACCGCCAGCAAGCAGCATCGCTGTTAATTGGTCACTCCATTGGCGAAATACAGCTGCAGCTTGTTCCAGCATATCCGGTGATTCCGATCCTACCGTGACCGCAAGCACAGAGCAGCCTATT
The DNA here is from genome assembly GCF_042883865.1 of Paenibacillus sp. NPDC058174. Taxonomy (NCBI): domain Bacteria; kingdom Bacillati; phylum Bacillota; class Bacilli; order Caryophanales; family Paenibacillaceae; genus Paenibacillus; species Paenibacillus sp. NPDC058174. The sequence continues at coordinate 2,257,617 of NZ_JBHVUY010000001.1, read as the reverse complement.
TCAAAGTTGAAGTGACTAAGCAGCATTCTCCAGAGAGAAATGAACTTCTCGACAACGATTACAGCGGGTTGGCCTTGATGGGGATCTAAAAAGTTTAGAGCTCGTTTACCAGCGAGCTCGACCGCTTCTTTGACCAGTTGTTCTTTGCCTTCTGGAAAATGATGATAGATGGAGCCTCTTGGCGCTCCTGTAGCCTTCATTATTTCAGTAAATGAGGCGGCTTGTACCCCTCGCTGTCCGAGGAGCTTTACAGCACCCTCAATCATTAAATCCCGGGAGTTTTGACTCATCGTTACACCTTCCTTAAAGCTTGCTGACTTATATAGTAAAGATTGTACCGTTCAAAGGCAGAAACGTACAGAAATACACCTCCAAAGCTCCATAAAGCTCTATAAAAATGCCTGATACCGTCTCCGGTACTCTCCGGGCGTGAACGATGTCTGGCGCTTGAACAGGCGGATGAAATAGTTGCTGTCATTGAAGCCGCACTGCTCACCGATCTTGACCAAAGGGAGCTCGGAATGGGTCAGCAGCCGTTTGGCGCGTTCAATTTGCAGATGATGTCTGTACTGCAGAGGGCTCATCCCGGAATATTGCTTCAAGCATCTGGAAAGATAATCAAAATGGTAATGCAGGTCTAGCTCCATTTGCTCGGAATCAAAAGGAGCTTCCAAACGGCTCGCCAGGTAGGAAGCGGCCTTCTCGCCAATGAGATGGGAGCGGGCTTGCGAGCTGCCTGTTATCATTCCGTTCTGAAGCTGCACCAGAAGCTGACCGAATAAAATATGCAGGTCAAAGGAACGGCTAGGCGTCAGCACGCTGTGTACCTTAAGCATCTCTGTCAGCATCGGAACGATAATCCGCAGATTGGCTGCAGCAAATTTAGGGATATGGATGATGGCTGGATGAGGCACAGTATCTTGATTAGTCGTTTCAAGCAAAGGCTGCTGCCAGCTCTCCGTTAATTTAGGCGGTGAAGAGGCGGGATGCTGGAAGTGTATCCAGTAAACCTCGGTTTCCGTCTCGGTGGGACGATAGCCGGCATGTGTTTTTCCCGGTTCCAGAACGAGCATTTTTCCCTGTTCAATCTCGTATTGTATGCCGTTTTCCATCATATATAATGTCCCTCTGGTACAAATGATCAAATCAAACACATCAAATTGCCGCTTGGCATGCGTGACGCCTGACGGCCATAATACATAACCGACAGTAGTCAGCAGAGGAAAGGGAGGAACTTGTAATTCAAGTGCAAGCATCGCATCACCTTAGTCTGAATTTATGTAGAAATTGTACTATAGAAAGTCGAGATTGTCAGCTGTAACGGGGGCCTGGATTCTATACAGTAGTAGATATCATATGATTCTATTACAACGGATAACAGGGAGGCAATCTTCATGAGTAATCAAGAGCTGGTACAGCGGCAGCAATGGTTCGTTAATCAAAGACATGGCATGTTTATTCATTTCAACAGCGCTACCTTTCAGTTTGCAGAGTCGGAAGTTGAGGACTGGGAATACGGTCACGAGAATAATGACGAGCCCCGCAGATTCGTATTTGATCCAAAGGACTGGAACCCGGCTCAGCTGGACTGTTCCCAATGGGCGAAGGCTGCTAAATCGGCAGGGATGAAATTTGCTGCCCTGACAGCCAAGCATCATGAAGGCTTCAGCTTGTGGCCGACAGCCTACACGGAGCATTCAGTGAAAAACGCGACGCTCCAGACGGACGTCGTTAAGGCATATCTTGAAGCGTTCAGAAAAGAAGGAATCGAAGCAGGTCTTTACTTCTCTGCACTAGACCTGCATCATCAAATCGGGCAGAAGAAATGTACGCCTGAAGACAAGCAGTTTATTAAAAATCAGATTGAGGAGCTGCTCACAGGCTACGGGGAAATTCCGTTCCTGATCATTGACGGCTGGAATGCGCCTTGGGGCGGCCCTAGCTATGAGAATCTGCCTTTCGAGGAAATTGATGCATGGGTCAAAGGGTTCCAGCCGCAGTGCCTGCTGATGAATATTGGCTGCGAGTCTAACGTACAGCAGACGGATATCGCCTTCTTCGAAAATGCTGCAGGACAAGAAGTGAATTCTTCATTTAATGGTCCTGGAGCAAGCTGCAACATTTTAACGAAAACGTGGTTCTGGCGTGCGACAGATACGGCGATGGAGCTTAGAACGGCGGACTGGGCGCTGGACAAAGTGAAGGAATCCAATGCGCATAATGTATCATTCTTGCTCAATGGCGCTCCAAACCAGCAAGGTTTGCTGGATGATAACATTCTGCAGCGCTTTAAAGAAGTCGGCGAGCGATACGTCCATCCGGCGGAGCTCACAACAATTCCGGACAACTGGTGCTACCGGAAATAAATGAAAGGGGCTGTCCCATTCGATGACGAATGGACAGCCCCTTTGTTCTATTAATCAGCTTTTGTTTTGTGCAGCAAGGAAGGCATCCAGTTGTTTCTGATACTCAGCAAGCACTTTATTGATGCCAGCGGCATCGAGCCGGCTTAGAAATTGATCCTTCACGGTGGAGAAATCAACTTGACCATTCATGAGCGGGCCGTTAGCGGAGTACTCCGCGACAATCGCTGACAGCTTGGCAAGCTCTGCTTTCACAGGCTCATTGTCGAGAGCAAAGCCGATCAGCGGCGTTTGTACGGCGCCGTTATCAAAGTTCTTAATGACATCGAGCTGAGCCGGCGTTATATATTTGCTGAACTTGTGATAGCGCATATCCGTCCAAGCCCAGCTGATCGGGAAGTACTGCTTGTCGGCAGGAATGCCGTCATAGGAAGCGCTGCTGCCGTCGACTTTGTAGTTCACATCTTTAACGCCAAGCGTGAACAAGTCGTAGTTTTCTTGACTCTTATGCAGCCAGTTCACGAATGCTACCGCTTCATTAGGATGCTTGCTCGTAGCCAGAACCGCTAATAAATTATCTGCGCTGCTAAAAATATATTTCGGATCTTCTGGAGCAAACTGTACAAATTCAAGCTCAGCTTCAGGGAAATTCGTTTTCAAAGCGTCGATGACCTCTGTAGGACGCAAAATGTTAGAAGGCATTGCCGCCATTTTACCTTGCGTGAAGCTTCCGTTGACGTCCTTGAACAAATTAGGATCTTTCGGCAAATACCCTTTCTTATACCAGTCCCGGGTAATATTCACGAAGTCCTCGTAAAATTTAGAAGTAAACATATTTTTGACCTTCAGCGGTTTTTCATTGACATCCACATAGAACAAGCTGTTCATATATTCGCCGTTCGTAAAATTGCTAGGTCCAAGTTCTCTGATCATGCCGCTCGCTCCGCCTACAAGAGGGACCATTTGCGGATCATTTTGCTTGACAGCCTCCAAATATTTCTCGAAATCTGCGGAGTTTTTAATTTCCGGCAAGCCGTACTTTTTGCGGAGATCGCCCCGGATTTGGAAGCTGTCGCTTTGTGCGGAAGGGACGACCCTTGGTATCGCGTAGGTTTTGCCGTTTACTTGGACAGCCTTCCATACGAAGTCCGATATATCTTGATTCAGCTCGGCGCCGTTCGTTTGCAGGATTGCATCCAGAGGCATCAGCACGTTTTTGCTCACACTCTGGGACAGCTTGGACACATGAGACCAAGTCAGGTCATAGCTTTCTCCAGCTGCAACAACGAGGCTCTGTTTATTCCAGTAAGAATCCCAAGGAACAAAGGTATAATTCAGCTTGATATTGAGTCCGTCTGCTTTCAACTTCTCGGAGATTGCCGCATTCACAGCATCCAGGTCACGAGGGGGATCGCCAGGAAATAAGATTTTCAGTGTAACTTCTTTGCCGGCAGAGGAAGCCTCACTTCCTCCCTGTTTGGTTGAACCGGCAGAGCCGCAGCCTGCAAGCAGAGTTAAAATCAGAATAGCGGCAATCAGGATACTGCTCTTAAACGGCTTCTTGTTCTTCATTGTAATCGCTCCTTGTTCATGTTTATCGTAACCTTATTTAATTGGGGTTAACCTTTCACAGAGCCAATCATAATCCCCTTCACGAAATACTTTTGGACATAGGGATACAAAAGAATAATGGGGCCAATCGTAATGAGAAACATCGCGAATACGATGGTTTCAGATGGCAGCAGAACGGCTGACATATTGGTATGCTGACTCATATAAGCGATCATGGAATTGATCCGGTACAGCAGGAACTGAACGGTGAACAGCTTCCGGTCATCAATCAGCCATAGCGATGTTGTGAAATCATTCCAATAGCCAAGTGAAGCGAACAGGCCGACAGTTGCTAGAATCGGTTTCGATAATGGAATCATAATTTTATAAAAGGTGTACCAGGGCCCGGCTCCGTCAATTTCAGCCGATTCTGCCAGCGCAGGAGAGATCGACTTATAATAATTTCGCAGCAGGAAAACATTGAACGGGCTAATGGCCAGAGGCAGAATGAGCGCCCAGACCGTATTTTTCAAATGAAGCACATTGGATACGACGATGTACCAGGGGACAAGTCCCGCTGCAAAAACAATCGGAATAAAGATGAGAAAAGCGATAATATTGCGGTACTTTACTTTTTGAACAGACATCATGTAGCCCAGCAGCGATGAGAACAATAGGGAGATGAATGTGCCGACAACCGTTACGAAGATGGTTACTTTGTATGCATTAAATACCATGCTGTCTTGGAATATCATTTTGTAGGCATCCAATGAGAATTGTTCAGGGATGAACTTATAGCCATGCAGCGCAACCGAGCTTTCTGCGGAGAAAGAGACCATGATCGCCAGCGTAAAGGGGACCAGCGTCACAAGAGCAAAGGCTATGAATACGATATAGATCAGCAGATCCAGCCAGCCAAATTTGATTTTCAATTTCGTTCACCTCGATGCGTTTAGAATAGCGAGTAATCCTTGTCATATCGTTTGACCAGCCAGTTGCTTCCGAGAACAACAATGAACCCGAGAATGGACTGATACATGCCAATGGCGGTAATCATGCCGTATTCCTGTCCTCCATTGATCAGGGCACGATAAATATAGGTTTCGATAACGTCGGTAGTCGGATAGAGCAGACCGTTGTTCTCGACGATGGCATAGATGAGCGCGAAGTCGCCGAAAAATATTTTGCCAATCGCAAGTAACGTCAATGTAATTATGGTAGGAATCAAGTTAGGAAGCATGATGTAACGTATTTTCTGAATGCGGGAAGCCCCGTCCAGCGATGCAGCCTCCATCATTTCATCATTAATGGACGTGATGGCAGCGAGATAGATAATGACGGAGTAACCGACGTTTTTCCAGACGCCTGCAGAGACAATAATCTTCACCCAATACTCCGGTATGGCGTACCACTCTTTAGGCATGCCGTGGAATAGCTGAATCAGGCCGTTGGCAAGTCCATTTTCATTTGCGAATATGAGGAGAATCAATTTTCCTACAATGACAAAGGAGAAGAAGTAAGGCAGGAACAAAATGCTCTGAAACCACTTTTTCACGGCATTGTTTTTAATCTCATTCAATAAAATCGCGAATACGACAGCAAGGACAGTCCCCCACAGTATCTGGTTGGCATTGATCCAGAATGTATTAAAGGTAATGCGCAAAATATCGTCATTGCTGAATAGAAACTTGAAGTTGTCAAAGCCGCTCCATGGACTCCCGAAAATGCCTTGAATCGGATTGAAATTTTTGAAGGCGATGAGCATACCCGGATAAGGCAAATAGGAAAAGGCAAGGAGTAGGAGAAGGCCTGGAAGCGCCATTAAATAATAAGCTCTGTTTGTCCATAATTCTCTTGTTACACTGTTTTTCAGCTTCATGTCTGCACCTCCTGTTGTGTTGTTTGTAACCGCTTACCACATCATAAGGGAGGCTTGTCTATTTTCAAATAGTCAAATATTTAGGCAATGTTCTAATATTCAGCGGTGGATTTCGGGGAAACTTTAGACTGTTGTTTTTCCTGAAAGCAGCTACTATACTGTTACTAAAAAAAGTCAGGGTGAGTGTGGTTGAAGTTAAAATCCTTTAAAACAAGCATCATTCTATACTTCTCGCTGCTCATATGCGCTTCGCTTACCCTGCTTGGTACAATCAGCTATCGAACCTTCTCCAGCTTTACGGAGCGGGAGATGGTGAAGAATACGACCTCTATTACGGATCAAGTGAATCAGAGCCTGGACCTATACTTGAACGAAATTAAGGATTCCTTGCATTTCTTGGCGATTGACCAGAATCTGATCACGATGCTCCAGGATTCGGTCTTGGAAGAGGGGGGATTTGCATCAACGATGGACCGTACCCGGATATCGATTTTGTTAAACAATATCTTCTCCGAGAAATCGGATATCCGCGGTTACTTTATTTATAATAATGACTATCGCAAGCTGTATATTAACAGCTCTCGTTCGATTAATTTTGAGTCCCCGTTTCTGAAGCAGGTATGGAAGGATTTCAAGGAAACCCCGTATGCCCTGCAGACCAAATTCTATGGCGCTCATAAGCCGGATTATTATGATAACTATGATAAGAAAGCGGATTCAAACAATGTAATTACGATAGCAGCCAATATCAAGGATGCGTATGATCCGTCTAATCCAAATCTGTATGGGGTAGCTGTATTTGATTACAACATTAACAAGCTGAATCATATTTTCGAGTCCACCCAAACTCAGCTTGGCATCGAATCATTTATTCTGGACAATGAGAAGCAGCTTGTGTATCAGACGGATTCTTCCCTTCGCCTTGATGAAGTGGAATTGGATCAGCTATTCCATGATTCAGAGGGTTATTGGACGCAGAAGATACAGGGACAGAAGATGCTCGTCGTCTATTCCACTTCAGCGGTTACGGGCTGGAAAACCGTAAGCTTGCTGCCTTTTACCCATCTGGATAAAAACCTGTCGGTCATCCGCAATACGACGCTGCTGCTGCTCGTCATCATGATTGTTGTAACCATCGTGTTAGCTTCTGTCATTACGATTCGAGCCTCCCAGCCGATCTTGAAGCTGGTCAATTTCATGAAGAAGGTTGGAACAGGCAATCTGAATATTAGAGTTGAAAGACAAGCGGAGTATGAGGAAATTATGGTACTGAACCGGGGAGTCAACGATATGCTGGATAAAATAAATGAGCTTATAGAGGACTCCATTAATCGTCAGCTGCTGCAAAAGGAGGCGGAATACAACGCCTTGCAGGCCAAGATGAATCCGCATTTTCTGTACAACACCTTGCAATCGATCTCATCCTTATCGATCTTGGGCAGAAATGAAGATATTGAATTAGTTACGCATTCACTGCGAGAGCTGCTGCAATATTCGCTGTATCACATGAATGACATGGTACAAATAAAGGACGAGCTCCACGCTGTAGAAAACTATCTGCACATTCAAAATATTCGTTATGATGGACGAATTCAATTCGATATTCAAGCGGATGAGCGTATACTTTCGGTTCCGATCAACAAATTCGTGCTTCAGCCTATTATCGAAAATTCGATTTATCATGGTTTGGAAAGCAAGGAAGGGGTATGGCTGATCAGCCTTGTTATAAAGGAGGAACTCGAACATATTCAGATCATCATTAGCGATAACGGAATAGGTATAGAACCGGGCAAGTTAAGCTCCATACGTCAAGAGCTAGCTTCAACGAGCACGCGCAACGGCCGAATTGGGTTAACGAGCATAGCAGACCGCTTGATGCTGAGATTCGCATCCAAAGCCCAATTGACGGTTGACAGTGAGCAGGGAAAGGGGACGGCCATCCGTATAATGATCCCGAAGCCACAGTCACAGGAGGGGATACACAATGCTGTCGATACTACTGATTGATGACGAGCCTCTTACGACGCTGGCTCTTCGTAAAATATTGGAAAATCATTTTCCGGCCATAGAAATATTAGGAGAAGCAACGAACGGGAAGCAGGCGTGGGAGCTCATACAAGTGAAAGTTCCAGACATTATTATTTCGGACATTCGTATGCCGCACTTGGATGGATTGGAGCTATTGAACAAAGTCCGTGAGGCCAACTTGCCGAGTAAAGTCGTATTGCTTACCGCATACGGAGAGTTTGAATACGCACAAAAGGCGTTGAAGCTCCAGGCATCAGGTTATTTGCTGAAACCGTATATCCAAAGCGAAGTGATTAAAGAAATTTTCCGCCTGGTTAAAGAAGTTGAAGCAGAAAAGGGAGTCAAAGAGAGTTTGTCCAAAGTTATTCCATTGTTTGAAGAAAACGCTCTCAAAAAGCTGCTGGCGGGCAAGCTGGATTCTAATGGATTAGATGATTTTATGAAAATAACGAAAAATCGCTGGGAGAGCTGCGAGATAAGCGTGTTTCAGCTTGGAGGCACAACTGCCAAAGCAGAAGAAATCGAAGAGGTTATTAAAATTAGCCTCACAGAGGAAGTCAATGATTATTTCTCGCATTCTGATTGTCATGGAATCAGCTTTTTTCACCGTTATAATGAGCTGATCGTTATTCATGCTTCCCCTTCTGGCACGTCCTGTGATTCTGCGCTAATCCAGGGCTGTACGCAGATTTTGATGAATTATATAGAAGAGCCGTTTCTAGTGGGCACTAGCTCAAAGTGCTGCCCGTTGCTGCAGCTAGCGGATGCCTATGCAGAGGCTTTGTCGAACAGCAGTAAAATCCAGGATTCCAGTTCTAGCAGAGGGGCTTCAATTCGTCAGGGGGCTCTCATCGAGAAGGCGGTTGAGTATTGCAAGATGAACTATACGACAGATATTAATTTGCAAAAGATTGCCGAGTACCTGGATGTGAATAAAAACCACTTCTGCAATATCTTTAAGGAGCAGCTGCAAGTTACGTTCTGGGATTATGTGACCGGACTGCGCATAGCTCATGCGAAGCAATTGCTGCAATCGAGCGATGAGCTTGTTGCAAATATTGCGGTTCAGAGCGGTTACATTAATACGAGCCACTTTGGCCGCGTGTTTAAGGAAATGGTAGGCGTTACGCCTGCTGAATACCGGAGGAAATCGAAGATTACTTGACCAAAATGTAAAAGTGCAGGTTAATAGGCGTTTTTTCGGCGATTTATCGCATTGAAATGCAAATGTGCAGTTTGATTGGCCTGGAGAGCCCTTTTAAGGGTGAGATGGGACGATTTCAAATGCACTTTTGCATGTTGAACGCCATTTTGGGCCTTTTGAGCCTCATCAACCTGCACATTTGCATTTTGTTTTGACGTTAGCGCGTGAAGAAAACCATATGACAGTTATTAAAATTGCAGTCCCAGACGATAGGCTTCTGCCAGCAGGGCATCGTAATGATGTTTCTCCTTTTCGGAATCATCAGGGAATTTAGCAATAGTCTCGTATAGGTAATGAACCGCCGAATCTTTAACCCCAACGTAACCGGCCAAGTAATTTAAGTGGCGGGTTATCGTAACATCATGCTCGTGTTTCTCGAAATGCGGCTGCGTTCCTCCAACTAGCGAAACCCAGCTTATTTTTTGGACAGGCAGCTTGAACCTTTCACCGGTCACTTCATCTTTCCCATAGGCGAATCCATTATTCCATATCCGGTCGATATAGCCTTTCAGCATGGCCGGTACACCAAACCACCATAACGGGAATACAAAAATAATCGCATCATGGTTCCGGATTCGCTCTATTTCGCGCATCGTTTCAGCAGAATATACTTTATTCGGATTGTCCCAATCCGGCTCATCGGGAGGATATACCAGAGGATTAAAGCCTTCCGCGTATAAATCAGCTACCTCATATTCATGTCCGGCTTCGGCCAATCCTCGTGCCAGTTGCTTCGTGATGCTCCCGGTTAATGAATCTTGCCGGGGATGTGTAACGACTACAAGTATTTTCATCGTATAATTCCTCCTTCTATAAAATGAGTTAAGATGAAGGCTTCGGCTAATAACCGATTAACCTTTAATTTTTTGCTTGAATGCTAGTATGTCGTATTGATGCTAAAATAGGAAGTAGGCACAATATTGTGCTATAGGAACATCAGAGTACTGTATAGACGAAAAGGATATCGTCTTAATTCATAAATTTGCATTGAATGAGGAGGATACTGCAATGGATAAACAAAAGAAATATAGAATTGGCGTTGAGGTTACGCTAGAAGTTATGGGCGGGAAATGGAAAAGCGTAATCCTTTATCATTTGACCACGGGCAAGAAACGGACGAATGAATTAAGAAGTCTCGTGCCAGAAATTACGCAAAGAATGTTAACCAAGCAATTACGGGAACTGGAGCGGGACAAGGTCATTAATCGTTATATGTACAATGAAATTCCTCTGCGGGTAGAATATGAGCTTACTGAATATGGCTGGAGCTTGAAGACGATTTTAGACAACATCTGTGATTGGGGTGAACATCATTTGGAGCATGTCCATGGCAACAAGGATCTGCTTGAGCCATGGGAAGCATAAGGCTTGAACAGAGAATAATCGCCCTCCGTATGGCTATTGAGGCCAAACGGAGGGCGATTGTTATTTTGCAAGACGTGTTCCTCTCTTATTTGTCTACAGCTTTCGGTTCTGACTGCCCGGACTGCTTACGAAGCCAATTCAAGATGACCAAAGACAATGCGATGACCGTGAGGACTGCTCCTAGTCGCTGAAACCCGTTAGCACTAAGTTTATCTCCCATGATAATGCCGAGCAGGAGGGAGGAGAGAATCGTTCCGAAGTATCTCGATGTCATAAATACGCCAGATGCGACACCGATCATTTCTCTGGGAGAGCTGTTGAACAGAGCGGCTTGCATGCCGACACTGTTCAGTCCGTTGCTAATGCCAAATGCAGCTAACGCCAGTATGACACTGATCACTGGAGATGCTTGATTGAAAGTCATGATCCAGATGGACCCCAGCGTCATGAGGATACCAGCCGTGAGCAGTGCTGGCCGAGGGCCCGCTTTATCAATCCATCGTCCAGCTATAGGCGAAGCAACAAGCGAGCATAAACCCAGGCTAAGCATGAGCATTCCGGTGTGGAACTCGCTGACATGACGAACGGTCTGCAAATAAGCTGGAAGCCCGAAAAAGAGCGAGTAATACAGGATGTTAACGAGTATAAATTCGATATTAATCCAAGTCATCGCCGGGTATTTGACGAATGTGCGCAGCGGAATGAACGGTGATGCCGCCCTCCATTCATGTCTGGCGAATGCCGCCAGAGACACGAGACCTAATAAGCCAAGGGCAGCATGTCCGGTTGAGACATGTCCGGATGATTTGGCTGCCAGCACAGCAATGAGCAAACCAACCAGGCCGACGGTGAAGAGCAGTATGCCAGACGCATCAATCAAATGGAGCCAGCTGCGAAGGGACATGCTGCGTGCAAGGGAAGATGCCGGCTTATCCTTCGGTATATTTCGCCAGGCGAACAGAAAGCTTGCCGCTGTGAACGGAATATTCACGAGAAAGATTGCAGGCCAATCCCACCAATGGAGCAGAACCCCGCCGATAAAAGGTCCGATAGCTGCCGCTCCGGATAGAAAGATCGACAAAACGGAGAGCGCAGACGCTTGTTTCTCCGTTACATGGATTCGCACGATCGCCATTCCAACGGCCACCATCATGCTCGTTCCGATGGACTGCATGATGCGGAATACGATAAGCCATCCGAAGCTTGGCGATAAGGGAGCCAGCATGGATGCGGCGAAGGCAACGACCAGCCCGGCAAGGAACAGCTTTCGGCGGCCGAATAAATCACTGGCTTTTCCCATAACGGGCTGGGCAACTGCGCTCGCAATGTAGAACGAGAAGATAATCCAGGAAACAACGGTAAAGTCGAGCTGATATACGGCCTGCAGTCTTGTTATTGCAACAGCAATCATTGAAGAATTTAGAGGATTTAACAGGATTCCGAGTCCAACGGAAATGATCAGCCATCTGCTGCGAACACTCATTTGCGGTTCCTCCCATAACGTAGTAAAGTCATCGTACGCGAAATGAATGATTCATTCCAACGCTTTTTATGCTATGATTTCATTGATTTGAAGGAATGAGCGGAGGTGCGGAATGGAGCTTCTTCAGTTGCAATATTTTCTCGCAGTTGCCAGGCTGGAGCATGTTACGGAGGCAGCACGGAGTCTGCATGTTACGCAATCATCATTAAGCAAAACGATCCAACGTCTGGAGGAGGATCTAGGGGTCCCGCTGTTTGATCGCATAGGGCGAAAGCTGCGCTTAAATACGTACGGAAGCAGCTTTCTCCGCCGGACCGAGAGGGCTTTGTTTGAATTGGAACAGGGGAAGCAGGAGCTTAGCGACTTATCAGGCGCAGAGCATGGAACACTTGAACTGGCGGTCACCGCAGCAAGCACGCTGCCTTCTATTCTCCGCGAGTTTCGGAGGAAGCGGCCTCATATTCAATTTCATGTACAAATGCTGACCACGCAGGAAATGGTCACGCTTCTTCACAGAGGAGAGGTCGATTTCTGCTTGTCCTCACCTGCTGTACAAGGGGAAGATATTGAATGTCAAATTGTGTTCAATGATCCGGTCATGGTCGCGGTTCCGGCTGGACATCGGCTGGCGGAACGAAACAGCGTATCGTTGTCCCAATTGAAAGAGGAAGCTTTTGTCGGCGTGAAGAGAGGCTACGGCACGCGGGATTTAGTGGATAAGGTATGCGAATCAGCCGGCTTCGTCCCGCGATATGTGTATGAGGGAGATGAGCCGGCAAGGCTAAGCACACTAGTCGAAGCGGAAATCGGCATCGCCTTCATTCCAAGCACAGCGAGGAATCCGCGCGAGCAAATTAATTATCTCCAAGTGGAGGATTATGCGCTGGTCCGGGAGATCGCTTTGCTATCGCATAAGAACCGGTACATTTCACGGGCTGCGCTGGAATTCCGCGAGGTCGTGATGGAATACTTTGCGGCGTTATCGGAATCGGAGGCGTAGGCTATATTTTTTTGTAATGAAAACGCAATCAGTTAGAAGGATGCGCCGACAGTCGCGACAAAGACGTTTCTGCATGTGATATAATAGGAAGAATGCAAGGTGTACGGAAGAAAGCAGGTGAACGTATGTCGAATTTCGATCAAAAGCAGCAAGTAACGCTGGAGCAGCACTTCAGCGAGCATCTGTCGGATACCATCATTACCCGAGGCTGGGAATATTACCGCAGCGGTCATGTGAAAAATGTAAAGTTTGCTTCTGACGATACGCTATACGGCACCGTAATCGGATCCGACGTCTATGCGGTCGTTATCGATGCAGGAAAGTTTAGATACAGCACATGCACATGCCCTTACGGCGATTATTGCAAACATATGGCGGCGGTTTTTTTCGCCTATTTGAATGAAGAAGATGCAACCGGCTTTGCGGCGAAAGCGGCTTACCGCCGCTTGATGGGGCTGGATCCGCAAGCCGAGCTGACAACAGCGGCTGCTTTGCTTAACAATAACAAACCGCAGCCGGCAGCTGAACATAACAGCCAGCCGGACGAAGAGGCGAGCCCGGAGGTTTGGCAAAGCTGGATGGAGTCGGTATACGGCGAGGTATGGCGCAATTGCCGTCATTCGCTGCATGCGCTGCAGCCGGTGCTGTCCGCCTTGAAGGGAACTTCAAAGCATTGGGATAAGCCGCTGCAAAGGCTGCACTGGATGAACGTTATTTTGTTTGTCCTGGAGCAAGGAGAACGTGCGATTAAATCGGTCGACACGTTTAGCCGCTACTATCATGAGATGTCCTTTGCGCGCATGGCGGAGCCATGGATCGAGCATTACGGCCAGCTTGTGCTGGAGCTTCAGCCTTCCGTAATGGGTGAACACGAGCGGAAGTGGGCTGACCATGTCGTCCGCTTTACTTACAAACGTGCGCTGAAGCTGGAGCAGCAGCTGTTCGACTGGCCGTTACTTTATCTAACGATTTGCGAGAAGCTCTCGGAGAACCGGCTGTGGAGAGAAGAGGAATTATCGGCACTCAATGATTTCGCAGGGGAAGGTGCCGGCGATTCGGATGAGCCGGTTAATCGTTCATTCATTCATACTGCGTCTGCGATGCTGCATTTTTTCAGCGGCAATGACGAAGGCGCTTTAAGCCATTTTGAGCAAGCTGATTTTCAGCGGGCGCAAAAAATAATCTATCCATGCGCAGCCCAGCGGCTAGGGGAACAGGACTGGGAGCTGTTCAGCCGCTGGATGAGCTTTTTGCATGAAAGAATTTACCCGAACCGGAGCGGCAGAACGATTGGCCCGTTCTTAGCCCTGTGCAGGCGGGCTGACGAAGAGCAGCCTGAGAACGGGAAGTGGACGGCATATATGACGGAGCTTCTTCCTTATTCCTATAGCGAGCTGTCGGAGCATTGGCTGGCTGTCCATAAGTATGAGGAATGGGCGGATTTGCAGCTGCTGCTCGGAATGAAGCCGGATGATCTGGGCATCCAGGATGTGAAGGAAGTGGTGAAGGCTGCGCCTGCGGTCATGCTCCCGCTTTATCACCAATCGGTTGAGGATTGGATTAACACGCGCAACCGGCAAGGGTACCGGATGGCAGTCAAGCATCTGAAGAAGCTGGAACGGCTCTATAAAGCGATTAAAGCCATGGATACATGGAATTTTTATATCACATCAATTGCCAAAAAGCATCAACGGCTTAGAGCCTTTCAGGAGGAGCTGTGGAAAGGAAAGCTGGTGAAATGAAAGCATTCGTTGGAGGTATAATTGTTGACGGTTTCTGGTCGCGGCTGGAGGATGAGCTGCATGGCTCCGTCATGCTGGCAGCTGCCGAACGGCAGGAAAGCGCATTGCGGCTCCGTTCGGTGCTGTTCGCCTGGCATAAAGCTTCCTGGTACGGAACCGAAGTTGAAGAGCTTGAGCATAACGGCCGGAAAATGCTTAAGCTGCCGCCGCTAATCGCTGTTGACTATTTGTCTGCCCCGCAGCATGCAAGACTGCTGCGTGTGGAGTGGAGCGACCGTCTTCAGCGGCTGATGGCGATTGCGTCGCTCATCCGCGAAGCGCTCATTGGCGGTTGGTTTGAGCCTGAATGGAGCCGGTGGTCGGAGCAAAGCCGCGCTTGGCGAATCGCATGGCCGGAAACGGAGCCGGAGCGGGAATCGCAATGGGCGGAGCTCATCGCGGCAGCAGCGGGCTCAGGCGATATTGGGATTGAGCAATGGCTAAGTGATGCCATTGAGCAAATGCTTGCCGGTGGCGGAGAAGCCAGCGAAGCTTGGCGTCAAGTCGGGATCGCGGCTGGCGGAGAGACGATTCTGGAACGGAAATCAGGCGATGAAGAGGATTGGCTGATCGCGATCGGACTGCGGAAGGATTCGCTGCCGTTCAAGACAGCGCTGCAGCTCGTCGAGCCTGGAGAAACTTCATTCTGGCGGCTTCGTCCTGCGCTGCAGGATCGTAACGGCGGCCCGTGGATTCCGATCATCCCAAGCGGTGAGCAATGGCTGGCGGTGCCGGATGCCAATGCCGGATATGAACCGCAGCCTTTGCCGGAGGAATGGCAGCTGCTGCTTTCCCCGAAGCTGGAGAAAGAGCAGGCGAAATGGCTGGCGGCGCTGCCGGATTGGGCCGATGAAGAGAAGCCGGGTGATATTAAGCGGATGCTGAGCGACAATGAGGCTTGGGCGTTCATGGAAAAGGCAAGCATCACCTTGCTGGAAGCCGGCTGTCCGGTTCTGCTGCCTAGCTGGTGGGAAGCGGTCCGCTCCCGCAAGCTGAGGCTGCGGGCGAAGATGAAATCATCGGTCGGTTCCGAGGCGCAGCCGATGTTCGGGCTTGATCAAATCGTGCAATTCGATTGGCGGATGGCGCTCGGCGACGTTGACCTGTCTGAGTCCGAATTTATGCGGCTTGCTGAGGAAAACCGCAGGCTGATGAACATCGGCGGTGAATGGGTGCATCTCGATCCGCATGATGTTGCGCAAATTCGCGATTGGATGAAGCGCGTCGGCAAGCGAAAAGGCCTTTCCTTCCGCGATGTGATGGAAATGCATCTGCTGGGCGGTTCGCCGCTTGGCGATGAGCTGGACGACACGGAGAGCCTGCGGGCTGAAGTTGAGCTGAATGAGCATTTGGCCAAATGGCTGGAGCAGCTTCAGCATACGACGGAAATTCCGCTCGTAGAGAAGCCGGACAGCTTCCTTGGCGAGTTGCGTCCGTACCAGCAGCAAGGCGTATCCTGGATGCTGTTCCTTCGCCGCTTTGGCCTTGGCGGCTGTCTAGCCGATGATATGGGTCTGGGCAAAACGATTCAATTTATGGCGTATTTAACGTATATAAAAGAACAAAAAACGAGCAACGGCAATCCGTCATTGCTCATTTGTCCAACCTCGGTTATCGGCAACTGGCAGAAGGAGCTGGAGAAATTCGCCCCTTCCCTTCGTGTCCATCTGCATTACGGTCCGAAGCGGGATAAAGGGGAGGCGTTCGAGGCTGTTGTTCATGAAGCCGATCTTGTCATTACCTCCTATTCGCTGGCCCAGCTTGACGAGGAGGATTTGCGGCTGGTGGAATGGGACGCGTTATGTCTGGACGAAGCGCAAAACATTAAAAACGTTTATACGAAGCAATCGACGGCTATCCGCAGCTTGCCGGCTTATCACCGCATTGCGTTGACCGGTACGCCAATGGAAAACCGGCTGACGGAGCTGTGGTCGATTTATGACTTCATCAATCCTGGTTATCTGGGCGGCATGGGCGAGTTTCGCAAGGCCGTCGTCGCGCCGATCGAGCGCACGCGGGACGAGGCGATTATCTCGGGCTTGCAGCGCTGGGTGAAGCCGTTCATGCTGCGCCGAGTGAAGAAGGATCCGGCGATTCAGCTGTCGCTGCCGGAGAAAAACGAAGCGAAAACCTATATTGCGTTAACAGCCGAACAGGGCGCCATATACGAAAATATCGTATCGGATCTGCTGGAGAAGCTCGATACGCTTGATGCTATGCAGCGGCGAGGCTTGATTCTCGCTTCGCTGACTCGGCTCAAGCAGCTCTGCAACCACCCGTCGCTTTTGCAGGATGATGGCGCGAAAAACTGGGAGGAGGACCGCTCGAACAAAGTGACCCGGCTATTGGAAATGGCTGAGGAGATCGCTTCGGAAGGCGAGCGCTGTCTGATCTTCACCCAGTTCGTCGAGATGGGCCATCAGCTGAGCCGTCTGCTGGAAGAGCGGATCGGCATTCCTGTTCCTTATTTGCATGGCGGCGTGCCGAAGGCGAAGCGGGATGAAATGATCGACCGCTTCCAGAATCAAGAGGTTCCTGGCTGTGCCTTTGTCTTGTCGCTCAAAGCAGGAGGAACCGGCTTGAATCTTACAGCAGCCAACCATGTCTTCCATTTCGACCGCTGGTGGAATCCGGCTGTGGAGAACCAGGCGACAGACCGCGCCTTCCGGATCGGCCAGACCCGGCAGGTTCAAGTTCATAAATTCATCACGCTTGGTACGCTGGAAGAGCGGATCGACGAAATGATCGAGCGGAAGCAAAACTTGAATGAACAGGTTGTCGGCCAGTCGGAGCAATGGGTAACAGAGCTGTCAACCGATGAGCTGCGTGAGCTGTTCGCGCTTCGGAAAAACTGGTTGAAGGGATGAGGCTGGCATGACGGAACAAAGCTTGAGGGATAAGCTGTCGAAGGTGATGGCGGGACGCTCCGCCCATGCAGAGGCACCGCCCGAACAATTGCCGGAGACGGAATTGCCCCAATCCAGGCAAGATGAAGCGAATGCGGAATGGAAAGCTTTTTACGCCGCGGTTCGAGCCCAAATGTTAAAAATGCGCGAATAATCGCCTATAAAGGAGACTATCGGAGGATATGCTCCATTCCTGTGCAGCCTGCCCGGTAATAATTGCCCGGCAGGCTGTATGTTTTTATCCCCCTTTACAAAAATAATAGAATTGTATCCCTCACTTGTTTTTTTTTCGACCTCCTAGCCGCGAATCAGCAATTCTATAATAAGGGTGCAAGGCAAACAAGCAACATCATTATCGAGGAGGTCTTTACAAATGAAAAAGAGTTTTACAGCAATCGCCATGCTGCTCGTATCGCTCGTGCTCGTTGTCTCCGCTTGTGGTTCGGGCAACGGCGGGAACAACACTCCGCCAGCAGCGACCAATGAAAGCACGAAAGCACCGGAAGCAACGGCTGAGCCAACTCCGGCAGCAAAAGACATAACGCTGTCCCTCCGCCATACACAAATTAAAGAGACAAGCAAAACGCGTCTGGGCATTCTCGAGGACGTCGTAAAGAAAACGCAAGACGAGAACCCGGGCCTGACCTTCAAGCTTGAAGGCATTGACGAAATCGTCAACCGCGATCAAAAGCTGAAAGCGGAAATGACAGCCGGCAATCCTCCTGATATCTTCGAAGTATTCGGCGGTTCTGATCTGAACCTCTATGTAAAAGCAGGCCGCATGCTCGACCTGACTCCTATCCTCGATGAGCTGGGCATTAAAGACAAATTCGCAAGCCTTGACGAATTTACAGTTGACGGCAAAGTATACGGCCTTCCTTTCGGCGGTTACAGCGAAGCGATCTTCTACAACAAAAAAATCTTCTCCGATCTGGGCCTTCAAACGCCAACAACTTGGGAAGAATTGATTGCTGTAGCTGACAAAGTAAAAGCTGCAGGCATCACGCCATTCGCACTTGCTGCGAAAGACGGCTGGGTTAACGGCATGATGTGGAACACGGTTATGGAACGCAACGTAGGTATCGACGCGATCAATAAGCTCGTTACTGGCGAAACGAAATGGACGGATGAAAACTTCGTTAAAGGTTTTGCATCGTATGCAGAACTGGTTAACAAAGACTACTTCACTAAAGGTGCACTGGGTCTTGCTTACGCGGATCAAGGCGCGCAATTCCTGTCCGGCAAAGCTGCAATGGTATTCACAGGCACTTGGGATGCTAACCGCTTCTCCGGTGAAGAAGCAGGCGACCTGAAAGGCCAAATCGGCTACTTTGGCTTCCCGTCCATCGCTGGCGGCGCAGGCGACCAAACTTCCATCAACGCATCGTACTCCAACGGCTTTGGCTTCTCTGCTAACCTTGACGCTGACAAAGTAGCGGCAGTTAAGAAATTTATCGGCAACTTCTACACAGAAGAAGTACAAAAACGTACGCTGGTTGAAGACAAATTGCTGCCTTCGATGAAACTGTCCGACCTGTCCGGCGTTGACCCGCTGACAACTGAAATCTTGACAGTTATGGCTGCAGCTTCCTCTTCGTGGAAAGCTTATGATGCAATCGTACAACCGGCTGTATCGGCTGAAGTTAACGTAGGCATTCAAGAGCTGATCGGTAAAGTAACAACGCCTGAGAAAGTGGCTGCAAAAATTCAAGCGGCTCAAGAGAAAGCTAACGCTGCGCAATAATAAGCAATCATTGATAGCTTGGCATTGCAATCGATCCTGATGGACGAGAGGGTGTCCCACGGGGACACCCTCTTTTTCCTTTCAAATCCCATTGCAGCAGCAAGCAATATGAGGAGGAAATCATGAACAAGGCGCTCAGAAACCCCATTACTTATATAGCGTTCATATTGCCGACGCTCGCGCTTTATGCCCTGTTTTTCGTATATCCGGTTATCGTATCATTCATTTACGGCCTGTATCAGTGGGATGGTATTACTGACAAAGTGTTCATTGGACTGGATAACTTTATCCGCCTATGGTCAGATAAGGTATTTCTCAAATCATTATTAAACAACTTCTATTTCCTGATCTTTTCCTTAGTGGTGAATATTCCGCTCGTCTTCCTTATTTCGATCGTAATCAGTAAGGTAAGCCGTTTGCGTGACTTCTACAAGTCGGCCGTGTTTGTTCCTGTCGTTATTTCTACTGCTACGGTCGCTATACTGTTCGGCGTATTGTACAACTACGACTCCGGTCTGATCAATCAGTTTATTCGTCTGATTTTCCCTGATAGCTGGGCCAGAGAATGGCTCTCCGATCCGAAGCTCGCGATTCTGTCTATTCTAATTGCGAACGCATGGCAGAACGTCGGCTTCTTCATCGTACTTTGCTTAGCCGCAATTCTGAATATTCCGAAAGAAATTGTGGAAGCTGCCAAAATCGACGGTGTGAACGCGTGGAACGAGACATGGACGATTACACTGCCGCTGGTACGCCCAATCCTATTTGTTATGCTGCTCTTGTCAGTATCGGGAACAATGAAAGTACTTGATATCGTTCAAATTATGACGAACGGCGGTCCTTTCCAGTCGACGGAAGTTATGTCCACCTACATGCTGAAAGTCGGCTTCCGCTCTATGGAGCTTGGCTACGGCAGTGCAATTGGCGTGGCGATGTTCTTAATCATTCTCGTGCTTACCTTCATCCTGAATCGCGTGACCAAGCATGAGGAGGTGCAATACTAATGTTGAAATTCCGCAAAGGGCAAGCTGCCAGCCATACCTTCCTATGGGCATATGTATTGTTCACCTTATTCCCGCTCGTATGGCTCTTGATGACTTCTTTCAAGACGAACCGTGAGATTACAGTCAATACATGGGCGTTGCCAACGTCCTTCAACTTCGACAATTATAGAGCAGCATGGGAAACGGCAAAAATCGGGTTTTATGCCTGGAACAGCCTTAAGGTTACGGTCATTGCCTGTCTAGTTACCGTCTTGTTCGCAGCTATGACGTCCTTCGCGCTGTCGCGTATGAAGTTCGGCCGGGCCAATAAACTGGTCTACAACTTTATTATGTTCGGCTTGCTTGTGCCGTCCGGCGCGTTGTTCATTCCGCTCTACCGCTTGATTCAAACGCTGACGACCGACTATGGCATCAAACTTTATGATTCGCATCTTGGACTGATTTTGGTATACTCCACTTATGCATTGCCGATTACGGTCTTTATAATTTATGCCTTTATGTTGTCGATTCCAAATGAACTTGAAGAAGCCGGCATTATGGACGGGCTGAGCGCAACGGGCATCTTCGTCAAAGTCGTTCTCCCTATTTCGATGCCAGCTCTTGTTACCGTTACGATCCTTAGCTTCATCGGCAACTGGAACGAATATATATTATCTCAATTATTCATAACGTCCGAGACGCTTCGCACGCTGCCAACGGGCATGGCCAGCTTTAACGACGGCTACCGTACGAACTTTGCTTCGTTGTCCGCGGCCGTCATTATAAGCATCATTCCGGTTCTGATCGTGTACTTCTTCTTGCAGCGCCAGATTATTGAAGGCATGACGGCAGGAAGCGTCAAGGGCTAACCGCAATTGTGGAAGGGGCCCCATCCAGATGAACTTGAGACCGAAGCTGATGCTTGCTTTTATCCTTCTCATTCTAGTTCCCATGATTGGTCTCGGCATCGTCTCCTTTCTCAACTCGGAGACGCTGCTGGAGAAGAAATACAGCGAGCAGACGGAAATTTCGCTCAAGGCAGTAGGAGGGAATATCAAGTACTTCTTCAAGGAGCTCGAGCAGTTGTCTGACGGCAATCTGACGAGCTCCGAAGTACAGGATACGCTGCAGTACAGTACGCTTCCCCGTGACGACGCCAGTACACAGATCGCCATTAACCAAGCGCAAAAGGAAATGAACCGTATTCTGTTCCAGCATCCAGCGGTCAGCTATGTCGTTCTCTATTCCAATGACGGAACGATGTTTCGTTCGTACCGCAATGATCCGACGACTTTTCGTCCCATTACGCTGGAGCAATTGAAACAGCAGCCGCTCTACTTGGAGACGAAGAAGCTCGGCGGCCGATCCAAATGGATTGGTCCTTATGAGGAACGGCAATTGACAGGCGTTGAGCCGCCATTATTTACGCAAATGAGGCTGGTGAAGGATTACCAGACGTTCTCCGACATCGGTTTAATGATTACGCAGTACAAGACAGAAGAAGTGTATACGATGCTGAACACCTTTCTTAATCCGCATGCGGAAGGCCGTGATTCGCGGTATGTGATCGTGAATCAGGAGGGCCTTATTTTGCTAGATAGCAATAAACAGCTGGAAGGCGAGCAGCTGGCCGATTATACGGAGGGGAATTTGCAGCATACGGACAGCTACTCCAGCTCCAGAATCAAGTTTAATGAAATCGACAGTCTCGTGTCCGCCTACAATCTGGACCAAAGCGGCTGGGTTCTCATTTCGGTCAAACCCTGGAACAGGCTGACGAATGAGAACGTAAGGTTCGTGCAATGGATTGGGATGATTACGGTGCTGTGCGTATTGTCCGCGATATTGTTCAACGTGTTCTTCGTCAATCGGGTCGCGAAGTCGATTATTAAGGTTGTCCGCAAAATGCGTCTTGTCGAGCAAGGCCTCCTTGATATCCGGGTGAAGGCGCAGGGCAAGGACGAGACAGTTCTGCTGGCGAACAGCTTTAACAGCATGGTCGAGCGAATCGGCGAGCTGCTTACGGAGGTGCGAACGGAGCAGGAGCGGAAGCAGCATGCCGAAATGATGCTGATGCAAGCGCAGATCAAGCCGCACTTTCTGTTCAACACGCTGGAATCAATCAATGCGCTGGCGGCTCAGAACGAGGGACGTAAAATTATGATGATGGTGCGCCAGCTAAGCAATTTGCTGCGTACAACGCTTCATGATTCCGAGGAAATTGTCATTAGCCAGGAAGTGGCTCACGTTCAAAGCTATCTGGAAATCCAGAAATACCGGTTTGAAGATTTATTTACGTATGAATTGAATGTGGCTGAAGAAGTGTATGAATATACAATACTAAAGCTGACGCTTCAACCGCTTGTCGAAAACAGCATTCAGCATGGCTTTGAAGGCTTGGATGACGGCAAGGGTGTCATTACAATCGACGTCCGTGCAGAGGCGCATCAAATTGTGTTCTTGATCAGTGACAACGGGGTTGGAATGAGCGAAGCCAACCTGATTAAGTTTGGCGAACGCAGCAATAAATCCGATAAACGCCGAAATGCCGCAGAACTCGGGGAGAGGCGCGGCCTTGGCCTTCGCAACGTCGCGGACCGGCTCCGTATCCAGTACGGTCCGGCCTACGGGATGATGATCTGCAGCGCAGAAGGTTATGGTACCGTCATTCGCTGTACAATTCCGAAAAGCAGGGGTGAACGGTTATGACAGGCAGAGTGCTATTGGTAGACGATGAGCCGCATATTACGCGAAATCTGGAAAAGGTCATTCCCTGGGAGATGCTTGGTCTGACGGTTGGAGGAACGGCAAAAAACGGGATGGAGGCGCTGGAGCTGCTTGAGGCGCAGCCTTTCGACCTTGTGCTTTGTGATATTCGCATGCCGATCATGGATGGACTGGAGCTCGTCAAGCACATTCGGGAGAAGGGCGCTGAATGCGATATTATAATGCTCTCGGGGTATCAGGATTTTGCTTATACCCGTGCTGCCATTCAATATGGCGTACAGGATTATGTGCTTAAGCCGATTCCTTATGATGAGCTTACCGGCGTTATTGCCCGGGTAATGTCCAGCCAGCGGATGAAGCAGAAGCAGCTTACCGAGGAGCGTCAGAAGCTTGGCCGGATGATCGATCTGGCCAGTGAAAAAATATTGTACGATATTCTAATGGACTATACGGAGCTGACCGACAGCAACTGGATGATAGCCGGTGACGAGCAGGCTATCCGGGAACAGCAGTATGCACTCATCGTGCTCGATCTTGACGTCAGCTCCGAGCGGACAAAGGATTGGCGGGAATGGTCGGATAAGGAACGCAAGCTGTGGAACTTTGCAGTATGCAACGTACTGCGGGAGAAGCTGCAGCAGAACGGCTTTCACCATGCCGTCATTCAAATTCGTGACGGGGAATGGTGCGTCCTTATCGAAGTCAATAAATCACAGCCGTATGATCTGGCGCAAATTACCGGATGGGCAGAAATGCTGCTGACCGCAGTGAAAAACCACGTCAAATTGTCATTGTATGCCGGCATTTACCGGGACTATGCTCCGGTTGCATCGTTGTCTCAGGCTTATAAGCTTGTGCAGCAAGGCATGCAGCTGGCGCCTCATCAGGAGACGATTGAGGTCTATCCGAATTGCGAGGCCGGTTCCTCCCTGGAGGATCAGGCATTCTGGGATACATCCGAGAAGCTGATTGGCGCAGTCAAACGCGGAGACACCTCTGTAGTAGACGCGGAGCTGCGGCGAATGACACAGCAGCTTCAGGGGATGAATGAATCTATGATCGGCCGGTTCAAGCCGATGCTTCATTTCTTCGTATTGAATTTGATGCGGGAGATGAAGGAGATGGGCATCTTCTCCCGTGATCAGGAGGAGCTGCTTTGGCGCAAGCTTGACCGCCGCTTTGGGATTAAGGATTTGCTTTCTGTCATTTTGCAAGTAACCCGGGCTGTAGCGGATAAGTCTACGGACAAGAAGAAGCAGTCGGAGAGATCGATGGCGGAAGCGAAGCAATTTCTGGACCGCAACCTGTACCGCGATTTAAGCGTGGAGGAAGCGGCTACTCATGTCGGACTGAGCACCTCCTACTTCAGCCTGCTGTTCAAACAGACCTTTAATGAAACGTTCATTGAATATGTGACGCGGCAGCGGATGGAAAGGGCGAAGGCGATGCTGGCGGACTCTCATAAAAGCGTAGCGCAAATTGCCAAGGAAGTCGGGTATGCGGAGCGGCGTTATTTTACGAAAGTGTTCATGAAATATACCGGGGATAACCCGACCGATTATAGAAGCAAGCATCAGCAGGTGAATGACGGATTGATGGATCGATAGACTCCGGAAAGTGATTCTGGAGAGAAAAGCGGAGGTCATCATAATGGGGAAGCAGCATGATTGGAAAAACTGGACGCTTAGAGAGAAGGTTGGTCAGCTGTTCGTCTTCGGATTTCATGGGCATGAGCCCAGCGACGGAATCCGTCATCTTATCGAAACCTATGGCATCGGAGGGACGATTTATTTCTCCCGCAACGTACAAACGGCTAAGCAAGTACATGGACTGTCGCACTCGCTTATGCAGCTTGCTCAGCAAGCAGGCAAGCCGAATTTGCTTGTCGCAATCGATCAGGAAGGCGGCATGGTCGCCCGTCTAGTAGACGGAGTTACACTGATGCCTGGCAACATGGCGCTGGGAGCGGCAGGCTCTACGGAAGGAGCGGGCGAGACTGCTCGCGTATGCGGTGAGGAGCTGCGGCTTCTCGGCGTGAACATGAATTATGCCCCTTGCCTGGACGTCAACAACAACCCGGACAATCCTGTTATTAATGTCCGTTCCTATAGCGACCGGTCCCATGTCGTCGCCGAGCTTGGCACGGCCGCTATGCTGGGCTATCAAGCTGCTCGTGTGGCGGCGACGGTGAAGCATTTTCCAGGCCATGGCGATACGGCTGTCGATTCCCATCACGCGCTGCCAGTTATTCCGCATGGCCGGGACCGGCTGGACGCGATTGAGCTGAAGCCTTTCCGCGCTGCCATTGCGGCAGGCACAGCTGCCATTATGACCGCACATGTCGTGCTGCCGGCGTTAGAGCCGTCCGGCAAGCCGTCTACGCTTTCACATAGCGTATTGACTGGTTTGCTGCGGGAGGAGCTTGGTTACCACGGCATTATCGTGACAGACTGTCTGGAGATGGATGCCATCGACCGGTTTTACGGCCCGGAGAAAGGTGCGGTTGAAGCCATTTCAGCAGGTGCGGATATGGTGCTTGTCAGCCATACGTTCGAGAAGCAGGTAGCGGCGCTGGAGGCCGTTGTCGCCGCTGTAGAGAACGGCACTCTGTCTGAGGAGCGGATCGAGCAATCGTTGGCCCGCGTTATGAAGCTTAAGCAGGAGCTCGTTGTCGATGAGCCGTTGGCAGCATGGGAGCAAGCGGCCGAGGGCTTAGCGACAGAGGCCAATCGGGCGGTAGCGGTGAAATGGAGCGAAGCTTCGGCAACGCTTGTCAAAAACGAAGGCGGCCTGCTGCCATTGAAACGAGGCGCAAGCACGCTAGTGCTCTGGCCGGACATTAAGCCGGTATCGGTCGCAGATGAAATTTTGTCTAGTGACGGTACCTTAGGCACCTATTTGCAGGGCCGGCTGGACCGCTTGACGGAGCGGAGCATGAGCAGCAGCGATCCGCTGGCCGATCTGGATGCATTCGAGCAAATCGTTGTCGTGACCTATGACGCGACCAAGCATGATCTGGAAGCGCGCATTGCACAGGAAGTCGTTGCCCGTGCAGGCGAGAAGACAGTGGCGGTATCGGTGCGCAATCCGCTCGACTTAAACGTCTATCCGCAAGTTCCAGCTTATGTGGCTGTCTATGAATGCCGTCCGCTGGCGCTTGCATCGGCAGCGAAGGTGTTGACCGGAGAATTGAAGCCGGCTGGGAAGCTGCCTTTGGAGCTGTCGGCAGCGTATCCCTTCGGCTGGAGTGCAGTTAGTGAAGAATAAGCTGCCATGAACAGTTAGAGTTACAAGCTCACCCCTAGAGTATACCTTTTCGAGCAACACGGAGGGTATCCTTTAGGGGTGTTTTTCATGGAATTTTCTAGTTATTATATTATCTATATTTTGTAAAACAAGATGTAATTAGTAATATTTTATACGTATTATGCCTTATTATCACCGGAATTCAACTATCTTTGCCTGTTTGCGGGGGTACAAGCTCGATTGCCAAATAGCCATAATTATATTACATTTACGATTGCTTCCAACCGTTGGCAACTATTATAGTTAGATAAAAATATAGCAAGCTGGGAGAGAGAGAGTCTACCTTATGATGCTGCATCACCTCCGGGCGCAGGATAAAGCATCGCTTAGCGTGATCGTGCTGTTAAGTATCTTCCTCTTTTTTGTCGGCATCGTTAGCGATTCATCGAAGATAAAGGATACCCCTTCGCCGGTCAAAGGTGTTTTGGACTTGAAAAAATGGAACTTGGAGGAGAATGGAAGGGTGTCGCTCTCCGGAGAGTGGACTTTTTATTTCAGTTCGTCCAAGCCCCGTGAGGGCTTATCGAGTCTAACGCCTGCTTGCGGTGAACACCTTTGTGTACCGGAACTTTGGAATCGTTACAGTCTTGAAGATAATCCGTTCCGCTATGTGGCTTACAAGCTTAAGGTGCAAATGGATGCTGTTCCGTCATCCCTGATCGGTATGAGAATTCCTGCGATGCCGGTCCCCTATCAGGTTATGGCGGACGGTCTGACTTTGGTCGATAACGGGGAAGAGTTCGATCATAAAGAGCGGGCTATTGAGGCGTATTCATCGCGAACCGTATATTTTAAGCCCGCCTCCTCACAGTTCGATATTATTATGCAAGTATCTAACGGCTTGTTAGCGGGAGGGAAATCGGGATCTCCTATTGAGCTTGGAGGCAGGGTAGAGATGGCTTCACTGCGGGACAGGGAGTTGGCGGGTGCCATGTTTTTCATGGGAATTGCAATTATGCTGGGCTTATACAGTATAGCCGTATATCTCTATCGGCGGGTTCGGCGGGCGCATTTATACTTCGGCATCATCTGTCTGCTCGTCGCAATCCGGCTCCTTGTCGCTGACCAGCTATTCGTTCAGCAGCTGATTCCGCAGATGACGAATCAGCATATTATGCTGCTGGAGTATTTGACTTATTATGGCGGCATCACTTTTGCAGTTCAGTACATGAGACATTTGTTTCCAAGTGAGTTCCATGCCGTAGCAGTCAAAACCTTGACCGTTATCGGCTTCTGTTTTTCGCTATCTTTGCTCCTGTTTCCTGCAGCAATCTATACAAAGGGTCTTCCATTATTTCAAGGATTTACCTTGATCATTTGCGTATACTTCGTTTATGGTCTTATTCTGGCTGTGTGCCGCCGCAAAGACGGGGCATGTCTGCAATTATACGGAATCATTCTTGTTCTAGCCGGTTTTCTGCATGATTATTTGCTGCAGAAGGTGAACGTGCCTATCGATAGGCAAGTACTAACGATAGTGACACTTATACTTCTGTTAATTCAAGTAGCTGAGCTTGCCAGACATCATTCCGGAGCAGGGCAGATGATGGACCGGAGAGATGAACGGCAGGATTGCTCCGACCGTCAGAAGGATGAGTATCTGATGATGCATGCCTCCCAAGAGCTTCAACTGCCTCTTCAAGGCATTATCAATATTTCGCAGTCCATTCTGGATGGACAATCCAGTCGTCTGACAGAGGAGCAGCTTCATGGCATTCAGCTTATATTGTCCGTGTCCGGCAGACTGTCCAAGCAGGTTAACGATCTGCTTGACTTCGTAAACTTGAAGAAGCAAAGCCTAGATTTGCAAATCATCTCGCTTGACGTTAAAGCCGTTATTGAATCGCATTTGCCTGTGTTCATGCGGCTTGCCGGTCACAAGCCTATTGTATTCAAGGCGGATTTCCCGGAAGCGCTGCCGCGGATTTCTGCAGATGAAGCCCGCTTGCTGCAAATTGTGTACAATCTTGTAACCAATGCCAT
This sequence comes from Paenibacillus sp. NPDC058174, assembly GCF_042883865.1. Classification (NCBI taxonomy): domain Bacteria; kingdom Bacillati; phylum Bacillota; class Bacilli; order Caryophanales; family Paenibacillaceae; genus Paenibacillus; species Paenibacillus sp. NPDC058174. The sequence continues at coordinate 2,229,314 of NZ_JBHVUY010000001.1, read as the reverse complement.
TAAATTTACCGAGCAAGGCTATGTCATGATTCGAGCCCGCGAGGAAGAAGGCTTTGTCCGGATCATAGTCCGGGATACGGGGATTGAATTCGAGGATAGTGACGGGTCAAATATACATATGGAGCCAAGCTGTCAAGCGGAAAAGCTGGCGGGAGGCGCCGGATTAAGCTACTCGGTGATGAAGCTGCTCGTTGAGCTGCATGGCGGCGAGCTTTCTATCCGCTCGATCGTCGGGGAAGGCTCTGAATGCTCCTTCACAGTTCCGATTAGCGCTGAGCAGGACGAAGATGCCTTCTTGAGCTTAGGCCAGCATGAAGATAACGGCCAATGGCTTGCGGTTGAGCATATGGCTGCTGTTCAGCCTGTGATTGAGAATGGATTGAAGGGCAACGCGCCTGTTATTCTGACAGTCGACGACGATCTGCTCAGTCAGCAGACGGTCAGACAAATATTACAACACGAGCGCTACCGGATCATATTTGCTTTTAATGCCCACGAAGCGCTCCGGTATTTGAATGAATCGAACTTTATCGATCTCGTATTGCTGGACATTACGATACCAGGCATGTCAGCCTATGAGCTTATAAGGCAAATACGTGATAAATACTCGACCAGCGAGCTTCCTATCGTACTCGTGACTGCCAAGAAAGAGCAGGAGGACCTGCTCGCAGGCTCTGCTTCAGGAGCTAATGATTTTTTGATTAAGCCTTACTTTGCCAATGAATTGCGGGCGAGAGTCAAGACGCTCTTGGACTTAAAGCGGTCAAACGATGCGGCAGCCGCATCAGAGACAGCTTTTTTGCAGGCGCAGATCAAGCCCCATTTTTTATACAATACGTTAAATACGATTTTGGCCCTTTCGCTTGATGAACCTCAGCAGGCTCATGATGTATTGACCCGATTAAGCCAATATTTGCAAAGAAGCTTTGCATTCAACGATAAAAGCAGGTATGTAAGCTTAAGTGACGAAATGGAGTTGGTCAAATCCTATTTGTACATAGAGCGGGTCCGGTACGGTGAGCGTCTTAGCATCACTTACCAGATTGACGAGGCATTGAACCTGCCGATTCCTCCGTTCATCATTCAGCCGCTGGTTGAAAATGCGGTCCGCCACGGCGTTATGAAGCGGAAAGAGGGAGGCAATGTGACGATATCGATCCGGGCCATCGGGGAGGAGATCATGATTATGGTCCGAGATGATGGCGTCGGCATTGATCCTTCCCGCATGGCTACATTGCTCGATGAAAATCCCGACGGGCGCCGGGGCTTGGCGCTGGTTAATATTCATCGCCGTTTGCTTCAAGAGTATGGCAGAGGAATTGAATTGAAAAGCGAGCCGGGCGCCGGGACGCAAATTATCATTTGGCTGCCGGAATCGAAGGGAACTGCTGAAGGAGTGGAAATCAAGGGTGAATTAAGAAGGTGGATGTGACGATGTGTAACAACCATATGATCAGAATAGGAGTTGTAGATGACGAACCTCCAGCGTTAAAGCGCATTAGCCGGCTGCTCAGCGAATTTCCGAATGTCGTAATTGAGGGGATGTATACGGACCCTGAGGAGCTTTTGGAACAAACGGTTGCGGGGCGGTTTGATCTTGTGCTTCTGGATATGGAAATGCCGGAATTGCACGGTCTTGAGCTGGCCAAGGAAATCTATCAGCTTTATCCGACCGTTTATATCGCGTTCATAACCGCTTATGAGCAATTTGCGCTGCCTGCCTATGACGTCGAAGCAATCGATTACATTATGAAACCGGTTCTGGAGGAAAATCTGACACGGACGATTCGGCGGTATATGCAGCGGAAAAAGCAGGGCCATGCTGAAGATCAAAGTCCTGACAGGACTGCGGTCTTGCCGGCTTCCTTCCGCAGCTTCGGCTGGTTCACCGTAACGACGGAGCAGCAGGAAATGGTCCGGTTTCGAAATTCCAAATCAAGGGAGCTGCTCGCTTTTCTCCATTCGCATGGCGGCAGTCCCGTCAGTAAAAGCAAAATTATCGAGGCCTTATGGCCGGGCCGCGACAATGAAAAGGCATTGGTAACGCTGCATTCGACAGTATATCAGCTTCGCAAGGACATGGAGTCCTACGGCTTGAAAGAGGTTGTCGCTCAGGAGAAGGGTGAGGGAGGCAGCTACCGTCTTCGTATACCGCCAATGTATGATGAGCTGAGCCATTTCAGACAGTTGGGCGAGAGCTTTTGGAGAGATGGCCGTGTGGAGGATGCCCGGCAAGGCATTAAGCTTTATCAGGAAGGGCTGTGGAAAGAGCATGACTGGGAATGGGCGGCCAAGCTGAAATGGGAGATCGAGACGAGCTACCACGGACTGCTGGAAGGGATAATCAAATTTGAACTGGCGCAAGAGCGGTACCGCGACGCTATCCCCTATCTGATGCTTAAAGCAGGGAGCAATCCTTACCATGAGGAGCTGCAGGGAAGAATCATTGCTTCGTTCCTGCTGGCTGAGGATCACGAGGGAGCTCTGAACCATTTCATTCGAACCTTGCAGTTGTTCAAAAACGATTTAGGGATAGGCCTTATGTTTTCGTTTGATCAGATAGCAAGAGATCCTAAGGCCTATTTATAACGGTGTTTTTAGCAGTCTGACGTATAAGTCAGACTGCTTTTTTATGTTTTTTCAGTTATCTTTCAGTCCCCGTTTGTATAATGAAATTTAAGTGTTGTCGATTGTTGGCGAAATTGAATGAATCTATAGGAGACGATATGCAGGTGATGAAATTTCAGCCGAATCAGAGCAATTGGAGCGGCATGTCGGATGAGAATTTAGTTTCTTGTTACAACGAGGCGTTGGCGGCAAACTGTGATGCGGATTTTATTGAGATCCTTCTCTGCGTCATGCGGGACCGGGGGTTGAAGATCGATAATCCGCCGGAAGAAGTAAAGTAAACCTATTGTCTTGGATATAGACGATAATTCGCTCATACGCCGTTCTATCAGGCGTTTGTCTAGCACTCATAAATAGCAAGTCATCATGAACGGAACCGGGAATAGAGAAGGCAAACCGAACGAAAGTTAGTCGAGCTGCGACACGCAGGCATCTAGAATGAGGAGGAGATTTAGTGTCAGCCCCTATGCGGTATGTGCAATTCGGGATTGGAGGAGAGAGCTACGCTATTCCGATCCAGGAAGTGAGCGAAATTATTCGGGTTCAGGAGGTAACAGCAATTCCGGCCGGCCGCGATGACATGATCGGTGTTATTGAGCTAAGGGAAAGGGTTGTTCCGGTCATCAGCTTGCGAAAGTCGTTTGGCTTGCCGGACGTGCCGCCGATGAAGCAAGCGAGAATTGTTGTAGTTCGCAGAGGTATGGAGCATATAGGCATCATCGTAGATTGCGTGTACAAAATTGCAAATGTCAGCGGCATAACGGCATCGCCGGAACGTTTTGGAAGAAGGAACGGACATTACTTAAACGGAATGTGCCTGACCGATATGGGGATGGTTGCTTTACTGGATGTGGACAGACTGCTGCTGCATGGTTAGGAGGCGCTCAGGTGATTAGTCAAAACGAGATGAAAGAGAAGCACAAGAGCCGTGAGAGCCAGACGGCCATTGTAAGCGGCGAAAGCCTGAAGCGGCATGTGAAGCTGCTGGGCGAAATGATGATGGATCAAGCGAGATTGCATCAGGCAGCCAGAATGGTGAAGAGCAGGAAAAATCATCTCGAAGCGACAGGACATGCCGAGGGAATCGATTATTTGTCTGAGGTGGCAGCTGACTTTCAGCAGCAAGCAAGAAAGCTCAGAATGATGACGCATGACCAGCTGATGCACAGCTATCCGAAGATCGTCGATGATTTATCCCGGGCTTTTGGCGGAGCGGGTATGGAGTCTCGTATGGAAGAGGAGGAGCAGCCGGCCTTGGATCGCTCTCTCATCGAAGATATCGGAGCCTCAATTAACCAATTGATCCGTATGGGAGCCAATTTCAACAGGGAAACGCAATCGTTTCAGTACATTGGAGCGAGTTCTGAAGCTGGGGCAGCTTCGAAAAGATATGACGGCATCGTTGCGGTACCGTCCCCTTTATCGATAGATAAACGCACATATTTGACATACGAGCCGAGACTGCATGGCAAACAACATGCGGAGTAAGGGGCAACGGGAGGAATAAGAAGGTGAGCTGGTTTATCAACCGTCGGATTGGTACAAAACTGCTAGTCGTCTTTACACTGTTTGGGATTATATTGACAGCGATCGGGGGATTTGGACTCTTTAACTTGTATCGCCTGAATGACAGCCAGATGAATATGTACACCAACAATCTCATCGCTGTAGATGAAGCCCATAAAGCCCAGAGCGACTACGCCCATCTAAGAATTTATATCCGGAATATGTATATGTCGACGGATGAAGCGGAGCGGGAGCAGGTGCTGCAGGAAATTCATATGACTAAAGCGGAGCTGCTAAAAGATATCGAGAGCTACAGATCAGTCAATCTGAGCAAAGAGGCGTTAGAGGCGATTGCTCCATTCGAGGATGCCTGGTCTACCTACTCGACCTTGTTCGATACGGCTGTCAATTACAATCTTGCAGGCGACAATGAACGGATGAAGAAACTTATTGACGGCGATCTGAAGGCTAAGGGCGAAGTGCTGCGGGAAATTTTACAGGAAAATGTGGAAATCAACGTAGCTGCTGCAGAGGATTCGTATAAAAAAGGACAAGCGCTCTTCTCCTCCGCATTCGTTATTACGGTTACCGTCATCGTACTGGGCATCGCAATCTGCGTTGCGCTAGGCATCATCATTACGAGACTGATTGCGAAGCCGCTATCCCGAATCGTTACTCTGGCTAACAAAGTAGCGGAGGGAGATCTGCGGGAGAAGGCCGAGCTTCAGTCCACAGATGAAGTGGGTATACTGGCGAAGGCGTTCAATGGGATGATCGAGCGGTTGAACGAGACGGTGGGGAGCATTATTAACTCCTCCCATAACGTCGCTTCGGCTGCTGAGCAAATATCGGCAAGTACGGAGGAAATGGCGGGAAGCAATACGAATCAGGCACACGCCGCACAAACGATTCATGCCTTATTCGGCGAGCTGACCAATGCGATTCAAGCGGTCGCCCGCAGCACGGAAAGCGCCTCTGAACTTTCGGATTCCGCGATTAGCGTTGCTAGGGAAGGCAGGCTGATTATCAATTCGTCGGTCAAAAGCATGAGCGGTGTTCGCGAGCAAATGTCGCAGCTGGAGCAGGATTCGCATCAGATCGGCGATATTATTGAGGTCATTGAGGAGATAGCCGATCAGACTAACCTGCTTGCGCTTAATGCAGCCATTGAAGCGGCACGGGCTGGAGAGCAAGGACGAGGCTTCACTGTTGTAGCCGACGAAGTCCGCAAGCTGGCGGAGCGCAGCGGAACGGCAACGAAGCAAATTACAGCCATTATTAAAGGCATGCAGGAAAATACGAAGCGAAGCGTTACTGCCGTCGAGGAAAGCGCTAATTTGTCCAATCAAACCGGTGATGCGTTTGAACAAATCGTTCAGATGGTTAATGAAACGGGACAGCGTATTACGGAAATTGCCGCAGCCAGTGAAGAGCAGGCGGCACAAGCTGAGAATGTGCTGCTGACCGTTGAAGAAATTTCGGCGGCGACGGAAGAAGCGGCTGCGGGCAGCCAAGAGACAGCGGCTACCGCACAATCGCTGGCGCAGCTGGCCGATGATCTGCAGCATTCGGTATCGGCGTTCAAAACGGCAAGCTAATGAATTGTATCTTTATAGAAGAACAACGGGTCTGCTATGAGCAGGTTCGTTGTTTTTCTGTTTGCAAGGATTAATAGAAGTACTGGCTGATGCGAGGATAAGGATAAGGATAAGGATAAGGATAAGGATAAGGATAAGGATAAGGATAAGGATAAGGATAAGCTAAAAAGAATTTATATAGTCATATTGACAATAATAAAAGACTGGCATATACTGTTGATATCAGGAGGTGACCGCAACCCATGGAGAACGCTAATATGAAATACCGGACGCCGGACGGACTGCCGGTTGATATTGCGATCTTTACGATATTATCATCTGCGAAAGCGGGCAGCTACCGTATGGTGGCGCAGCGCGAGCTGCATGTACTGCTTGTGAAGCGGAGCCGCGAATCGGCTGCTTATCCGGGCTATTGGGCGCTGCCGGGCGGATTTTCCGGAGAGGAAGAGACCTTGCAGGAAGCCGCATATCGGGAGCTGAAGGAAGAGACGAATGTCGATCAGAACGTATTGATCGAGCAGGTGAAGACAGTCTATTACCCCGGCCGCGATCCGCGGGGCTGGATGCCATCCGTCGTCTACTGTGCGCTGGTGCAAGAGAGTCATTTGATGAATCTGGCCGCTGACACGGATGCCGATGAGGTCAAGCTTTTTCCAATCGGAGAGGCGCTGGAGCTGGAGCTCGCCTTCGATCATCATGAGCTGCTGAACGATACATTGGAGCATATTAGAAGGAAGATGATGACAACGACGATCGCTTCTGAATTTTTGCCGGAAGCTTTTACGATTCGTGAGCTTTATCAAGTGATTCAAGCGGTTGTGCCTGCTTTCGAAGAGGACATCGCCAACTTCAAACGGAACCTGTTAGCTACGAAAACAAGAAAAGGGCTGATCAGCGAGTCTCTGGATGCCAATGGCGCACCGCGAACGAGCGACCGCAATTCGAATCGTCCTGCACAGCTGTACCGGTTTAGCGGTTATGAACCGAACATTTCAATATATAATTCCAGTTTTTTCTAAAGTATAATAGATGAACAGTCTTTTCGCACCGCGCTTGTCTCTTGAAGTGCGCGCGGTTGGGAGGGACATTTTTTACCGGAATCTATATAGTCAATTTGACAATAAAAACGAACCTGGAGGAATGAATGATGTTGAACGCAATTCGCAATAATCCTTTACTGTTAACGGACAGCTATAATCTGTCGCATTACCGCTTGAAATGCAACATGGATTGGGAAATCAGCCATATGTATAACCGAAAGGACGGCATGGTGCTGTACGGTCTTCGCGAAACGGTGACAGAGCTGTTGTCGATTCAGATTACGGAAGAGCATATTGCTGAGGCGGAGCAATGTGCGGCAAGACAAGGGCTTATTTTTCCTTCGGAGCTGTTTCACCGCGTTGTTCAGGAATACGGCGGTTTTGCGCCGATTGCGGTCGAATCGCTGCCGGAAGGGACATGGTGCCCGGCAGGTACGCCATTTGCCCAAATTAGGAATACAGTGGAAGGGTTCGGCGAGCTTGTAACCTGGTGGGAAGGCGTATTCATGCATGCTTATTTTCCAAGTGCTTGTGCAACCGAAGCGTTCCGCATGCGGCAATATTTGGAGGAGAAGCGGGAAGAGCAAGGAGAAGGCGAAGGGTTTATGTGGAGACTTCACAGCTTTGGCTTCCGCGGCCACCGGAGCTTGGAGGACGCATACTGGGCGGGAACGGCATGGAATCTGTCGCTCCAGGGTACGGATGATTTCCATACTACGGCTCATACGCCAGGGGCAGTTATCGGCAGCATCGCGGCATTGGCTCACAAAGTGACACAGCAGTTTGATGATGAGCTGGAATGCTTCCGACATGCGATTGATGCAACGGCGGATGCCGGGGAGAAAATCGTTGCCCTTGTTATTGATACGTATGATGCTAACCGCGTTATTCGTGAATATTTGCCGCAACTTGCGCGGCAGGCAAGAGAAAGAGGCGTCCGCATCGTACTGCGTCCGGACAGCGGCGATGTGCTGCAGCAGGCTGTTGAGATCTATAAGCTTGCAGAAGCGGAAGGATTGCTGGAGGAGACGACGGTTATTATTGGCGAGGGAATGGGCTTCCGTCAGGTTAAGGCATATGATGCAGAATTGGAGCGCCAAGGTGTACCGCTCGCATTCGTATCGTATGGAGTTGGAGGCGGATTTTATCATAATCTGAATCGGGATACGTTAGGCTGGGCAATGAAAACCGCATTCAGCAACGGCAAGGCAAGAATGAAGTTTTCGATGGAACGGATGAAGCGCAGCATTCCGGGCGAAGTGAAGGTTACACGCCAAGCGGGTCGATTGATCGCGATGACTGCTGGTGAGGCTGGGGATAAAGGTCTGTACGAAACGATATATCGTCATGATGGCGGCGACGTCGCTCCTCAATTGCTGGCTGCGGGACCGGAACATTGGAATGAGGTTCGTGACCGGGTGCGTACTGAACTAACAACAGAGCATCAAGCTCAGACTGCAATCGATTTGTCGGTTGGCATACAGGCGCTAGTGCAGCAATTGGCCGAACAATATTTATAACGTAATGAATAGTGAATCGGGGGCGGATGGGGATGGAAAAGGGTCAAGGACTTGGGCAAGAGCAAAGACAAGGACAAGAGCGGGGACAAGAGCAGGGACAAGAGCAGGGACAAGAGCAGGGACAAGAGCAGGGACAAGAGCAGGGACAAGGACAGAAACAGGGGAAATCGAAAAGGCCGAGGCCAGGGCCAGGGACAGTTCAAGGACAGAAACAAGAACAATGGGAAGAGCGAGTGCAATTGCAAGACAAGGCTTTTCGTTTCGGCTTCGTGTTGGGCAGATTCCAGCATGTTCATGTCGGGCATGAACTTATGATCGATACAGCGCTTCAGGTATGCGGCAAAGTGCTTGTGCTGGTGGGGTCGGCTCAGTTGGAGGGCACGCTGCGCAATCCTTATTCTGCGGAAGTAAGGATGGAATTGCTGCATCGATTGTACGGTGATCGGATTGAACTCGCCATGCTGCCCGATTACAGTCATGAAAATGACCATAGCCATGCCTGGGGCAGCTATTTATTGAAGGCAGTCCGTGGCTGTGGGCGGGAGCGGGGGTTTGCTGAGCTAGATCTGATGATCTATGGCAGCGACGAGGAACGGGTAGCTTGGTTTGCCAAAGAGGAGCTGAATGGAGTCGCACAGCTGGCGCTGCCCCGAGACAGGCAGCCGATCAGTGCGACTCGGCTTAGAGAGTCGCTAGTCCGTGACGATCGAGTGTTATGGAAGCAGCATGTAAATGAAGCGCTGCATTGTGAATACGATAGGCTCCGGGCACTGCTGCTGCAAATCCCGGAATATCAGGTGCAGGTTAAGTAAGAAAGAAGATGGGAAGATCCGTGGGAAAGGGAGAACCTTTCTACGAAGAGTGGAAATGATGGACATCGCTCTAGTGTAACTAGTATCGCCAGTTGATGTTGAGTAACTATGAAGGAAAAGTAACAAATATCGCTGAGTGTTGATAGCAGCTCCAAAGTGTGCTCCAGTACTAGTCGCTAGACTAACTATGATTTAGAAGTAACAAGAAGCGCCGACTGTTGATATCAGCTCCAAAGTGTGCTCCAGTACTGGTCGCTAGACTAACTATAATTTAGAAGTAACAAGAAGCGCCGACTGTTGATATCAGCTCCATAGTATGTTGCCGGCACCCGAAATTAGAGTAACATTGAAGTAAAAGTAACAAGACGTGTCGAGTGCTGATAGTAGCGCCAGAGTGGGCCTATACGTCCGTAGTTAGAGTAACTGTGGATAAAGTAACAAGAATTGTCGGCTGCTGATAGCAGCGCTAGAGTGCGCCCTAGTTGTCCGTGGTTAGAGTAGCTATGAAGTTTAATATTAGTTGAGGTTAAGAGTTGACTGCTGCTTGAGTGGATCTGAAGTGACTTTTGCTGCTGCCTGCTGCGATTGAAGATGGATTAGCGAAGCGGGTTCGCTATATAATGAAGCAAATTTCGCTGTGGACAGTCATTGACAGGGGACAATTAGTAAATAGCGAACCTTTTTTCGCTCTTCGTGAACTTACGTTCTCGAAAAGCGAAAAAAGGTTCGCTGTAGGTTGGAGGGCTCTAGCATTGGCTGATATAGCGAACTTGGCTTCGTAATATTGCGAAGCTGCTTCGCTAACAGGCCTTGAAAGCCGTTTCTCTACAGACATGGAGCCTCTTCTGCAATGGAAATAGTTCTATTGGGCCCCAGAAGGACGGGGCGCCTGGCCTTCCAGTGGCCCATGCCCCAGGGCGAAGCGGTTGGGCTAAAGTCGCCCATGTATCCCCGGCGCGAAGCCACTGGGCTAAAGCCGCCCATGCATCCCCGGCGTGAAGCATCGCGCCGCCGGGCTATAACGGCTCGGACAGTTCGTCGAGCGTTTTGCCGAGGCTGGGCGCGAGATGGAGCAGGAACCATTGCACCTCGGGCATGCCGAGGCGCTCCAGTGCAAGCTCCGTCTGCCCTTTCGCGACGAGAAATTCGCGGTTGCCCGCCGACAGCTCGCTCAAGCATTTCAGGTAGGCGTCGAGCAAATCCGCCGCCTTCACTAATGCATAGAGCTTCTGCTCCGCAGCAGAAAGCTTCTCGTCTTCCGGCTTTATCAACAACGGCGAGTAAGCGGCTTGAAGCGGCTGCGGCACCATGCTGAGCAGCCGCTCGGCGGCCATCGCCTCAATCTCACGGAAGCTCGATAGCATCTTCGGGTTGTGATGCTTCACCGGTGTCGGAATATCGCCGGTAAACACCTCCGTCGCATCATGGAACAGCGCGATCGTCACCGCCCGGTCGGCGTTATAGGCGGCATGAAATACGTTGTTCCCAATCTCGCAAAGCATATGGGCGAGCAGTGCCACATGAAACGTATGCTCCGCAACGTTTTCTTTCGTCGTATTGCGCATGAGACTCCAGCGCTCGATATACTTTAACCGGTACATATAGGCGAAAAAAGGGCTGTTAAGCTCTCCAGCTTCCTGATTATGATTCATTTCATCCATTCGCTTAGCTCCTTCCGTACGGTTGTTTCAGTTCCAAGCACATTCGCACTATGCTATTATAAGGCTAAAGAAGCGCTGCAACCAGATCATAGAAAAAGAGGGATGGCTTACGCGTCAGTTCGGCTTAGAGTTTAACCGTTATTTCGAGAAATGGATGTTTCTCATTATCCCGGGATCGCTTATCCTGGGTTTTATTTTTGCCAATGTGCTTCAGCCGATGGTTGGCGCGGTACCCTATTTATTCGCTTATGTTACGCTCGCGATGGCGATCGGCTGCGGTCTCGGACAACTTAGGGACGTACTGAAAAAGCCAGGCATTATCGTATGGACATTTCTGCTGGCACATCTTGTTTCCCCTATATTGGCCTACGGCATCGGAACAGCATTGTTTGGCGCCGATTCGCCCTATGTTGTAGGGCTCGTCCTGTTCACCATTATTCCGCTAGGCGTCTCAACCGTGTTATGGGTCGGAATGTCCGGCGGCAGCGTGCCGCTGGTACTTGCAATGGTCGTGCTGGACTCGGCGTTAAGTCCGCTTGTCGTGCCTGCCGGCCTGCATTTGTTCTTCAACGCATCCGTCGATATTAAGCTGACGCCGCTGATCGTTGATTTGCTTATTATTATCGTGCTGCCGACAGTTGTCGGCGTGTTTCTTCATCAGATTACGGGCGGACGTATTCAAGAGCAGGTCAAGCCGTTCGCCGCTCCGGTCTCGAAGCTCTGTTTTGTCGCTGTCGTCGGGCTTAATGCTTCTGCCATTGCCCCCTACGTAGGACAGCTCAAACAGGACATGCTAAAGCTGGTGCCGCTCGTTATCCTTCTTGTTGCATTATGTTACGCTGCAGGTTTCCTCGGTACGCTGAAATCCCGGGACAGAAGTCTTCAAGTGACCGTATCGTATGCAACCGGCATGCGCAATATTTCACTTGGCATCGTACTCGCCCTTGGCTATTTCAGTCCGCTGACAGCAGTGCCTGTCGTACTTTCCATACTCGTGCAGCAGCCGCTGGCAACGGTTCACCATTACATTTTACAAAAACTTAACAATCGAAAAGCAGACAGATCACCTGCCTCCCATGTACGATAGTACGAGGTATGCCCTTATCTTTGTTACTACTCAACTAACAACAATGGAGTGAATGGAATGAACAGCTTCCGCAATCGGCTCACCTTTATCATGATTGCCATGATTGCCTTGTCGGTTACGGCAGCAGGGTTTATTATGGCGAAGACCTTCAAGGAAACGCATATCAGCACGCTGGAAGACAGCATGGTTCGCGAGATGCAAATTATTTTGGCGAAAATGGATTGGAAGGAGGGTGATCCGGCTTCGCTGATCCCCTATTTCTCTAATGAAGCCGCTATGCTGAAGAAATATACGGGAGAACGGGTTACTTTTATTTCCGGTGACGGTACGGTGCTCGGCGATTCCGATCATGCGGCGGAGACGATGGACAACCATATGAACCGTTCGGAGGTGCTTGAAGCGCATGCCAGCGGCATCGGCCGGGAAATCCGCTATAGCGATACGCTGAAGCAAAATTTGCTCTATGTAGCGATTGCTACCGATCCGACTAACCCGCAGTCCAGCGTGATCAGGCTGGCCGTAAGTCTGGCGGATGTGGAAGGAAGCATCTACCAGCTGTGGACTGTCCTTATCATCGGCCTGCTTATTTTATTCCTGGTGGCGGCCTTTATCAGCTATCGGATAGCGCTTAGCCTGACTCGTCCGCTGGAGCAAATTACACGGGTCGCAAAGCGGATTAAAAATATGGATTATGATGCGCGTGTCACCGTCAAAAATCAAGGTGAAATCGGCGAGCTCGGCAACGCGATCAACGCGATGGCCGAAAGCCTCGACGTGCAAATGACGCGTATTCGCGAGAACGAAAGCCAACTGGAGAGCGTGCTCGACAATATGATCAACGGCGTCGTCATGATCGACGAGACCGGACAGATTGTACTCATTAGCCGCCGCGCGGAAGAAATTCTCGGCTTCTCGTCCAAGGAGCTTGTCGGCCGCAATTTTGCAGAAGCGAAGCAGCAGTACGAGCTCTCGCAGATGATTCATGAGGGACTTGCCGTGCGCGAGCATATCCGCGAGGAGATCAATTTCTACTTCCCTGAGGAGCGGCTGCTGGAGCTTAACCTCGTGCCGATCTATCATGAGGGCAATGAGTTCGGCGGCGTGCTGCTTGTGCTGCAGGACGTAACGGCTATTCGCAGGCTGGAGCGGATTCGCAGCGAATTTGTAGCGAACGTCTCGCATGAGCTGAAGACGCCGATCGCAGCGGTTAAGGGCTTTGCGGAGACGCTGCTTGGCGGCGCGGTGAAGGACGAGGAGACGACGAGATCCTTCCTGCAAATTATTTTTGACGAAAGCGACCGGTTGAACCGGCTTATCGGTGATATTTTGGAGCTGTCGAAGATCGAATCCAGGCGGGTGCCGCTTTATTTTTCCCCGGTAGAAGTGGATTCGTTCGTCCAGAAGACGGTCACGCTCATGGAGACAGAGGCGGCCAAAAAATCAATCCGGCTCGACGTTCAAGCCGAAGGCGGTCTTTATGTAGAGGCCGACGAGGACCGGCTACGGCAAATTATGATGAATTTGCTGGCGAACGGCATAAACTATACGCCTGAGGGCGGTAAAGTAACGCTGTCCGTGGAAGGCATCGATGAGGATCATATTCGGATTAAAATTACGGATACCGGCATCGGCATTCCGAAGAAGGATCTGCCGCGTATCTTCGAACGTTTTTACCGGGTGGATAAGGCCCGTTCACGCAGTTCAGGCGGTACAGGCCTTGGACTTTCGATCGTCAAGCATTTAGTCGAGCTTCATAAGGGAACCATATCCGTAACGAGTACAGTAGGGGCCGGTTCGACATTTATTATCGAGCTTCCTGTGCTTCAACAGTAGCCTATCGCGCCTGAAGCTTGTACGGCTTCAGGCGGGTGGTCCTGATTTCCGTTACCCTTTTATTAAGATTTCGTGTTAATATTAAGTTGTCTTTACATTCTCCAAGTTGGAGGTTTCCGTAATATGTCGTATAAAGTACTCGTAATCGAAGACGAACCGACATTGGCGAGGCTGCTTTCTTACAATTTAACGCAAGAGGGCTATGCCACGACCGTCATCGATCATGGAGCTGAAGGGCTGCAGACTGCCCTGCAACGCAGTTTTGATCTGATTATTCTGGATATCATGCTTCCCGGTCTGAACGGCTTTGAGATACTGAACCGGCTCCGCCAGAACGGCGTCAAAACACCGGTCATTATCTTGACAGCACGCAACGCAGAGGAAGAGGTCGTACAAGGGCTCAAGCATGGCGCGGATGATTACATTACGAAGCCGTTTGGCGTAGCTGAGCTGCTGGCCCGTGTATCCGCCGTCCTTCGCCGTACTCAGCAAGAGGACAGCCTGCCGATTGAATCGACGGACAAAGTCATCAGCGCTGGCGACTTGTCGATTTATCCGGAGAAATATGAGGTTATTCTTAACGGAGATACTGTGCCGCTTCGTCCGAAGGAATTCGAGGTGCTTCTCTATCTGGTGCAGCGTCCGGGCATGGTCATTACAAGGGATGATTTGATGAACGTCGTCTGGGGCTTTGACTATATCGGCGGACAGCGTACAGTAGACGTCCACGTCAGCTCGCTGCGCAAGAAGCTGGAGCTCGGCCAGCAATCGGTGCAAATCGAATCGATCCGAGGCGTTGGTTACAAGCTCGTTATGCCAAAAAAACTCGTCACACCCAAAGTATAAGGGGAGACGAGTTTTTTGTTTGTCAGAGGCGATTTACTGCCGGTTCCACTCCAGCATTTTACGCTGAAACTGTTTGGGCGAGCAATCATTATGCTTTTTGAACATTTTGTAAAAATGCGCCATATTCGGCATCCCGATTCGTTCACCCACATCGGAAATGCTTAGGTCCTTCGTCAGCAGCAGACGCTCTGCCCATTTGATTTTGCGGTAGTTGACATATTCAGTGAACGACATGCCGATCGTTTTTTTGAAAAACTTAACGAAATAGTAGTAGCTCATATTGGCGATCTTGCACACTTCCTCGACCTGAATCCGGTCATGCAGCCGGTCTTCCACATAATCGAGGACAGGCTTGAGCCGGGCCCGGTCGAAGGCATCCTGCTCGGCGAGCACCTTCCGGTTATCGTTGCGGAGAAGGAGCAGCAGGATTTGGCGGATCAGCATGCTGACTGCAAGCTCATAGCCAATATCTTTGCGTGAAGCCTCATCCAGCAGCTGGCGGATGCAATCTCCAACCTCTTGCTTGACCGCTGCATTTTCTTGAAAAATATAATTGGCTTCGCTGAGCGGATTTTCCGTCTCGGAGAAGAATCGCATATAGGGAATCGTGCTATGGTCGAAGAATGGCTCCAAATCGAATTGCAGCACAATATAGTCGAGCTGAGTTAAAGTCCGGTCGCGATGCAGCTGCGAGGCGCCAACGATGACGACGTCGCCGGACTGCAGGTGGAAAATTTTCTCCTCGACGTAGAAGTCGAGCTTCCCTTTGGCAATATAGAGCAGCTCCAGCTGCTTGTGGTAATGCCAGTTTGTCGAAAGATGCTGATTGCGGTTCGTCTGGAAAATCCTTAAAGAGAGCAAGGGATTCTCGTAGACGACTTTTTCGTTGAAAGCTTGCATGAAAAGAATCCTCCCGTTCTTTATGTACGTGATTTTCGCCAGCAAAGCGCTTCTCTCATTGTAGTGGGCTTTTACGCAACGCGCAACAGAGGGTTAGCGATAGGTGACATATGCTTGTATAATATAGGAAACCATAAGGAGGCGTTGAACATGAAACCGAAAGTGTACATAGCCAGCAGAGTGCCTAATGAGGTAAAAGCGTATTTGGACGAGCATTGCGATTGCGAGATGTGGCAGGGTGAAGAAGCAATTACTGGAGCTCAGCTGGCTGAACGGCTGACGGAAGCGGAAGGCTTGCTTGTCTCTGGCAATGCGATCAGCAGCAGGCTGCTCGGCTCCGCACCGAAGCTGCGTGTCGTCAGCAACGTATCAGTAGGCTACAACAATAATGATCTTGATGCGATGAGAAGCCGCGGCATTATCGGTACGCATACGCCTTATGTATTGGATGACACCGTCGCCGATCTCACCCTTGCCCTTATGCTTGCCTCGGCAAGAAGAGTAACAGAGCTGCACAATCTGGTGCGTTCGGGCGGCTGGCAGCGGGGAATGGGCGAAGGCTTGTTCGGCGTCGATGTTCATCATGCGAAGCTCGGCATTATCGGAATGGGCCGAATCGGCGAAGCGATCGTCAAGCGGGCCAAATTCGGCTTCGATATGGACGTTGCTTATTATAACCGCAATCGCAAGCCGGATGCGGAGGAGCGGTTTGGGTTACGCTATTTGCAAATGAACGAGCTGCTGGCCGAGTCGGATTTTGTTGTGCTGATGACACCGCTGACGCCTGAGACGAAGCGGATGATTGGCGCGGAGCAATTCCGCCTAATGAAGCCTGGCGCTATCTTCATTAATGTATCCCGCGGAGACACGGTGGATGAGGCGGCGCTTATCGAGGCGCTTCAGAACGGAACGATACGTGCAGCCGGTCTTGATGTATACGAGATGGAGCCGGTCAGCCCGGAGAACCCTCTGCTGAAGCTCGACAATGTCGTGACATTGCCGCATATCGGCTCAGCAACCGCTCAGACCCGCTCGAATATGGCGATGGTAGCCGCCCGCAATATGGTGGATGCCTTATACGGCCGGGAACCGCAATACGTCATTCCTGAATTGAAAGCATAGCTGCTTATTGAATGGTTGATTTATTGATTTATTGAATGATAATCGTATTACCGGATCCCGTACAATTTGCGGAATTGCTCCGGGCTTAACCCTTCTATCTTGCGGAAAACAGAGCTGAAATAGCTGGCGCTGTCGAAGCCGACCTTGGCTGCGATATCGCCGGTCTTCATGCCGCTTTCGCGGAACATAATTTCCTTGCTGCGGTTGATCCGCTGGCGGTTGACGTATTCCATCGGCCGCATATGCATCGTCTTCTTGAACAGCAGGCATAGATATTGCGGTGTGACGTCTATGCATTTCGCCAGATCGGCGATTGTAATGACCCCTGCAATATGGCTTTCAATATAGTGCATAACCGGGCTCAGCTTAACGAGGCTTCTCTCCGGGGAGTGGGAGCCGGTGAGCACCACCTTCATTAAATCCAGCAGCAAAGCGTACACAAGCTTGGAGCATTCCAGTCCAGGCGAGGCTTGTCCCGACTGCGTCAAATTATAAATATGGTCGATCTGCGATACGATCGCCTCCTGCTCATCGGTAGCAAAGACGCCGGATTGCATAATGCCGGCCTGCCGGAGCAGCGGCTCGGCGAGACTGCCGTTGAAGCCTAAGAAGTGGACGTCCCATGGCTCGCGAACGGCATAATATTTATTCGGAACATCGGGGAATAGGCAGAATGCCTGTCCTGCCTTGACCGTATAGCGCTCGCTGCCGATAAACAGCTCGCCTTCGCCCGACGTCACCTGCAGCCATTGATAATCCGGGAAGCCCTCCGGACGGTCAATACGCTCCTGATTGTCCCAATGTCCGACCGTCGTCGTATAGACGGGAAGAAACCGGTCGGCTTCCGTCAGGGTTGGGAAGGAAATGGTATCCATGCTCATTCACCTCATATTCATATTTTGATAATGATGCGAAAATAATAGGATTTAGTTAGGGCCTTATCCATAATATAATCTTAATATCGTTATAATAAAAGCATTTTCACAATAACAATATATTATTGGAGGCTACTACAAGATGAGCAAAAAATTCCCCCCAATTAGTCCAAAAATCCCGGTTATGCTCCACGGTGCGGACTATAACCCTGATCAATGGCTGAATCATCCGGAAGTGCTGGAAGAAGATATCCGCCTGATGAAGCTGTCCAAGAGCAACGTTATGTCCATTGGCATCTTTGCTTGGTCGGCTCTGGAGCCGGAGGAAGGCGTATTTACGTTCGAGTGGATGGATCAATTGCTGGAGCGCTTCAAAGCGAACGGTATTTATGCCATGATGGCGACGCCAAGCGGCGCGCGTCCGGCTTGGCTGTCCCAGAAGTATCCTGAAGTGCTGCGCGTCGGACAAGACGGCATTCGCAATCTGCACGGCGGACGCCATAACCACTGCTTCACTTCGCCGGCTTACCGGGAAAGAATTACGATCATGAACCGGAAGCTGGCTGAGCGTTATGCGGATCATCCGAACGTTATCGGCTGGCATATCTCGAATGAAGTAAACGGCGAGTGTTTCTGTGATTTGTGTACAGAGGCTTTCCGCGGCTGGCTGAAAGAGAAATACGGCAGCCTTGAAGCGCTCAACGCAGCTTGGTGGACAACGTTCTGGAGCCACACATATACGGACTGGAATCAAATTGATGCGCCAACAGCCCGCGGTGAAAATGCCGTTCATGCGATGAACCTGGACTGGAAACGTTTCAGCACGCATCAAGCGACAGATTACTGCCGTGCGGAAATCGCGCCGCTTCGCGCTGTCAATCCAGACCTGCCTGTAACGACAAACTTAATGTACGATTACGAGCCGGTTGACTACTGGAAATTTGCCGAAGCTTTCGACTTCATCTCCTGGGATGCTTATCCGACTTGGCATGATGCGAAAGACGAAAGCGGCCTTGCTGCAGCTTATGCATTCAACCATGATTTCTTCCGTTCCGTGAAGGGCGGCAAGCCGTTCATGCTGATGGAAAGCACGCCAAGCACGACGAACTGGCAGCCGATCAGCAAGCTGAAGCGCCCGGGCATGCACTTGCTGTCTTCGCTGCAAGCTATTGCTCACGGCTCGGATACGGTTCAATATTTCCAATGGCGTAAAAGCCGCGGCTCCAGCGAGAAATTCCACGGAGCAGTTGTCGATCATGTGGGTAACGAACACACGCGCGTGTTTAGCGATGTGACGGATGTTGGCAATGCTTTGGAAAAGCTGAGCGAAGTTGTCGGCACTTCGGTACGTCCGCAAGTAGCGCTGATCAGCGATTGGGAAAACCGCTGGGCGATCAAGGATGCGCAAGGTCCGCGCAACAGCGGCATTCATTATGAAGAAACGATTCAAAGCCACTACCGTCCGTTCTGGGATCTCGGCATTCCGGTAGACATCATCAACTCCGAGAGCGACTTGGATTCCTACAAAGTGCTCGTAGCGCCAATGCTGTATATGGTTCGTGCCGGCGTAGGCGAGAAAATTGAGAAGTTCGTTGAAAACGGCGGCATCTTGATCACAACCTACTGGTCGGGCATCGTCGACGAGAATGATCTTACGTTCCTCGGCGGCTTCCCGGGCCCATTGCGCAAAACGCTGGGCATCTGGTCGGAGGAAATCGATTCGCTGTATGATGGCGAGACGAATCGCGTCGTAACAGCTCCAGGCAACGTGCTTGGCCTTAGCGGCGAGTATGAAGCGCATGAGCTTTGTGATCTGATCCATCTGGAAGGCGCAGAAGCACTGGCTCATTACGGCGACGATTTCTATGCAGGCCGTCCGGCGCTGACGGTTAACCGTTTTGGCAAAGGCAAAGCGTATTATGTAGCGTCCCGCAACAAAGAAGCTTTCAATACGGACTTCATCTCGGCAATTGCAGCGCAAGAAGGCATCGAGAAGGTGATCAACACGACTCTGCCTAGAGGCGTAACGGTTCAGCTTCGTACGGACGGCGAGCATGATTATGTATTTGTTCAGAACTATAACGGTGCTGAAGTTACGATTACGCTGGATGGCGACTCTTACGAGGACCTGCTGGAAGGCGGTCAAGCTCCTGTACAGCTTCCATTGCCGGCTTACGGCGTTCGCGTACTGAAGCGTACGGCACGTTAATTGAAACGAACGAAGAATCTATCCGGTTCAAAAATATAAGTAATGGCGGTGCTAGGGATATTGTCCCTAGCACCGCTTTTTTTGATTTTGGCTGATTGCAGCTTTTGAGCAATTAGCTATTCAAGTTTACTGTTTATTTACAAATCAGAAGTAAAGCTGTCGTTTTTTGTTAGACAAATAAGAGGTTCATAGAGAGGTGTCCATCGTTTAAACGGCTGGAACGCCTCTTTTTTGCGTAAATTAACATTCCGTTAACATTTCCAAGCATTGGAGTTGATGCTTTAGGCCTATATTGATGTCGAGAGTATTCGAATGAAGAAGGGTGGAACCATTCAGATGACGATATCTGTGCTGGACCTTCAAATGGAAGGCGTCTCGACAAGCGCCGACAACCAAGCCGCGGCAACCGGAGACAGACATGTGCAAGACATGAAGGCGAACACTGACCGGAAGCAAACGGCAGCGTCCTCTGTGAGAATTGCTGATTTCATCCGCGAAGCGCCGATTCTGCATGCGGATCAGAGCTGCAAAGAAATGATCGCGTCATTCAAGCGGAATGAGGAGAGCGAGTGTGCCATCATTTGCGGCGACGATGGGGCTCCGGTCGGGTTAATGATGAGAAACCAGTTTTTTATGCGGCTCAGCCACCGTTTTGGAGCCGATTTATTTTATGAGAAGCCGATAGCCGGGCTGATGGATGCATCTCCATTGATCGTGGATAGCGAGGATGAGCCTCAGCTGATCATCGATCAGGCGCTTAATCGGCATGACAGCCTGCTGTACAACTGCGTGATCGTTACTCATGACGGCAAGACGCTAGGCACGCTTACTGTAGCGGATATGCTGCGTATTTCCAGACAGCTGCAGCAGGAAGCGATAGATGGACAAGTGCAAATGATCCATGGCGTAGGCCAGCGGATTAAAGATATCGATTCAGCATTTACAGTCGTCCGCGAATCGTCCAAGCAAGGGGAAGCGACGTCGGCGGAGATGGTAGACATGACGTTAAGCGGGAAGAACGAGCTGGACAAAGTGACGGATGCCTTCCGCCGTATAGCAGACAATTCGAAGCAGCAGGAAGAGCAGATGAGCGGCCTTCAGGCGGAAGCCGGTTCGATAAGCCGTGTGTCCCGGCTTATTCGTGAGCTGGCAGAGCAAAGCAATCTGTTAGCTATTAACGCTTCTATTGAAGCGGCAAGAGCGGGCGAGCATGGCCGCGGATTCGCCGTCGTAGCCAGCGAGGTAATGAAGCTTGCTCAGGAAACGAAACGTTCGGCGGAAGAGATTACGGATTTGACCCGAACGATACTGGACGCTATCGGCCGTACGGCAGCGGTAGCCCATGAGGGCAAGGCGGAAGCTGCTGCAAGCGAAGTCTGTGTACAGGAAGCGGGACGTGTCTTTGCCGATCTGTTCCGGGCCGCCGCAGGCAGCAAGAACAGTTCCGAACAAATTGGCCAGCAGTCGGAGCAGGCGTATAGCCAGATGAAGAAAGTGTCGGAGGAAATCGACAAATTGCTGCAATCTTATTTTTTTACATGAAGTTTACAAAACAACAATACTCGATTAACAAACGGCTAGTAGGATAGAGTTCGTAGGGCAGATACAACAGAAGAAAGTTAAGAGGAGTGGTTGAGTTGTTTAAAGGTAATGGCTTCAAAGGGATCTTAATGTCGGGTATGGTAGCAGCTCTCGTATTTGCAGCAGCTTGCGGCAATGGCGGAACTGGTACAAATAACGGTAACAATAAAGGCGGTAATGAGCCTGCAGCTACAGAAGGCGCAACACTGTCTGGCGAAGTGAAAATCGACGGTTCCAGCACGGTGTTCCCGTTAACAGAAGCGGCAGCAGAAGAGTTCAACAAAGAACACCCTGGCGTACGCGTACCAGTTGGCGTATCGGGAACAGGCGGCGGCTTCAAGCAGTTCTGTGCAGGCGAGATCGCAATTGCAGACGCATCGCGTCCAATTAAAGACGAAGAAGCTGCTGCATGTAAAGCAGCAGGCATCGAGTACACAGACCTTTCGGTTGCCTATGACGGACTGTCCGTCGTTGTGAGCAAAGACAATGATTTCGTTGACCACCTGACAGTGGAAGAACTTAACAAAATCTTTACAACAGGCAGCACGGTACAGACTTGGAAAGACGTTCGTCCAGAATGGCCGGCTGAGAAGATCGTAATGTTCTCCCCTGGCGCTGACTCCGGCACTTATGACTACTTTAACGAAGCAATTCTTGAAAAAGCAGGCATCCGCAACGACAAGCAAATCAGCTTCAGCGAAGATGACAACACGCTTGTACAAGGCGTATCCGGCAGCAAAGGCGGCATCGGCTACTTCGGCTTCGCTTACTTCGAAGAGAACCAAGACAAGCTGAAGCTCGTTCCAATCGACAGCGGCAAAGGCCCAATCGCTCCTTCGCATGAAACGATCAAAGACGGCACTTATGCACCGCTGTCCCGTCCGCTCTTTATCTACATTAGCAAAAAAGAGCTTGAGCGTCCTGAAGTAGACGCATTCGCTAAATACTATATCAACAACATCGGACCTTTGGCAGACGAAGTCGGCTACATCGCTCTTCCAGATGAGCAGTATGCAACTGAAGCAGCTAAACTCCAATAAGATTCAATAAGATAACGAAGCAATCGCGACTCTTGGTGTGAAATGTGGTGTCTCGTGGGACATCACATTTTTCACGCCGCATATGTTAACGATTTGTAAAGGCAAGGAGAGGACGCCGAACATGCAGAGCGACACGCCGCAGGCAAACCGTAAGGTGCTGAACACTAGTACGTCCATAACAAGCCCGAATGCGTTCAAGAACAACCGGGTAAGCGTAATGAACAAAATGATGCCGATCATCCTGTTTCTATGCGCTTCCGTATCGATCTTAACGACAATTGGCATCGTTGTTACGCTTTTCTCAGAAACGATTCAGTTTTTTCAAAAAGTACCGATTCTTGAGTTTATATTCGGCACCAAATGGTCGCCGCTCATTACGCCAAAAAGCTTCGGTGTCCTTCCGCTGCTGAACGGCACGCTTATGATTACGCTCATCGCCTGTCTTGTAGCGATTCCGCTTGGACTTGCGAGTGCGATCTACTTATCGGAATATGCGCCGAAAAAAGTGCGCAGTGCCGTTAAGCCTGTGCTTGAAGTACTGGCCGGCGTTCCGACTATCGTCTACGGTTATTTCGCTCTGAGCTTCATTACCCCGCTGATCCGCGATATCTTTCCCGGAGCGGGCGTGTTCAACGCACTAAGCGCAGGTATTGTCGTCGGCATCATGATTATACCGATGGTCTGCTCGCTTAGTGAAGACGCCATGTCATCTGTTCCCCGCGCTTTGCGTGACGGGGCATACGCCCTTGGCGCAACGCGGCTTGAAGTCGCGCTCAAGATCGTCGTACCGGCTGCTTTCTCCGGTATTGTCGCATCCGCCGTTCTGGCTTTCTCCCGTGCAATCGGGGAGACGATGATCGTAACGGTAGCAGCAGGCGCAACGCCGACGCTGACAGGCAATCCGCTGGACAGCATTCAAACGATGACTGCTTATATCGTACAAGTCAGCCTGGGCGATACGCCGCATGGCACGGTGGAATACGGAACGATCTTTGCCGTCGGCATGACGCTGTTCGTAATCACATTCCTGCTCAATATTCTTGCCCAATACGTTGCAAGAAAATTCCGGGAGGAGTATTAAGATGAGCCCGATATTTCAAGACGCAAACCGCCAGCAAATCGCAAACCGCCGCCGCAAGGATGTCATTATTCACTTGCTGTTCATTGTGGCGACATCTATAGGTGTCTTAGCATTATGCGCATTAATCATTGATATTTTACTGGACGGCTTGTCCAGGCTGCAGCCGGATTTGTTCACGAACTTCCCTTCGCGGAAGGCAGCAGGCTCAGGCATGAAGTCGGCAATTGTCGGCTCTATCTATATGCTGATCATCATGCTTCCGGTATCTTTCGTTCTCGGGGTAGGCGCTGCAATCTACCTGGAGGAATATGCCGGGAAAAACCGCTTCACCCGTCTTATCCAATTGAACATCAGCACGCTGGCAGGCGTACCGTCTATCGTCTACGGTATTCTGGGTCTTACGCTGTTCGTCCGGCTGCTGGCGCTTGAGCGAAGCTTGCTGGCCGGGGCATTCACGATGACGCTGCTTGTGCTGCCGATTATTATCGTATCGGCTCAGGAAGCAATCCGGGCCGTGCCGAAATCGCGGCGTGACGCATCGTTCGCTCTTGGCGCGACAAAGTGGCAGACCGTATCGCGGTCGGTTATTCCATCGTCCATCTCTGGTATTCTGACAGGCGTTATTCTCGCCATGTCGCGTGCCATCGGAGAGACGGCGCCGCTGGTCATGATCGGCGCAATGACGTATATCAACTTCCTGCCGACAAGCTTGAAGGATTCGTTCACGGTTATGCCGATCCAGATCTACAACTGGATATCGAAGCCTCAGCTGGAGTTCAAGGAGCTTGCGGCAAGCGGCATTATCGTCTTACTGGCGCTGCTGCTCATTATGAACTTCTCAGCTATACTGCTTCGTAATAAATACCAGAAGAAATATTAATTCAACTCTTGGAGGAGATTGAGCCATGGCAACGGCAACGCAAGTGCAAGCACAGCCTTTAATCAGCATCGAGAAATTGAATCTGTTCTACGGAAGCTTTCATGCCCTGAAGGATGTATCGCTGACGATACCCGAGAAGGCGATTACCGCATTCATCGGCCCATCCGGCTGCGGCAAATCGACGCTGCTCCGTACGCTCAACCGGATGAACGACATGATTCCGGGAACGAGAATCGAAGGAAGCATCGCCATTGGCGGAACAGAGCTGTATTCCAATGAGGTTGATGTCGAGACTTTGCGCAAAAAGGTCGGAATGGTGTTCCAGCAGCCGAATCCTTTTCCCAAATCGATCTACGACAACATTGCCTACGGACCTCGCCTGCATGGCATCCGCAGCAAGCAGCAGCTCGATGAAATCGTCGAGACAAGCTTGAAATCGGCTGTACTTTGGGATGAAGTGAAGGATCACCTGAAGCGTTCGGCATTCAGTCTCTCCGGCGGCCAACAGCAGCGTCTGTGCATTGCGCGCGCGCTTGCCGTTAACCCGGACATCCTGCTGATGGACGAAGCAACATCCGCACTGGATCCAATCTCCACACTCAAAATCGAGGAGCTTGCGCAAGAGTTGAAAGACCGCTACACAATCGTCATGGTAACGCACAATATGCATCAAGCGGCGCGCGTCTCCAATCAAACGGTATTTTTCCTGAATGGTGAAGTAGTAGAATTCTCGGATACAGAGAAGCTGTTCTCGAACCCGACGGATCAACGTACGGAAGATTATATTAGCGGACGCTTCGGCTAAGCTTAGGGGGATATTGGCGATGATGACGACAAGAAAAGAGTTCGATCACGGCTTGGAGCTGCTTCACAATCTGCTGGTTGAGATGGGACATTTCGTAGATAAGGCACTTGAGCAATCGATGAAAGCTTTAAGCGAGACGGATACGCAGCTTGCCCAGCAGATTATTTCGGAAGATACAAAGCTGAACCAGCTTGAGCATGATGTAACGGAGCTCGGTTCGAAGCTGATTGCAACCCAGCAGCCGGTGGCAAAAGATTTGCGCCGCATTTTGTCCGCGTTCAAAATCGCTTCCGATCTGGAGCGGATGGGCGATCTCTGCGTCAACATCTCGAAGCTCGTCATTCGTTTGGACGGTCAGCCGCTAATCAAGCCGCTTATCGACTTGCCTAGAATGTCGGCAATCGTACAGACGATGACTTATGAATCGATCCAGTCCTTCGTACAGGAAAACGTCGATCTTGCTTACAAAATGGCAGCAGACGACGATCAAGTTGATGCGCTGTGCGCCCAAATTTCCCACGAGCTGCTTGCGCTGATGATGGAAAATCCGCGTAACATATCGCAAGCATCGATACTTAACTTCGTTGCCCGCCATATCGAACGGATTGGCGACCATGCGACGAACATCGGCGAAAGCGTCGTTTATCTCGTTACGAACAGCCGCCCGGATTTAAACCGATAGTCCTAGGAAAAAGCAGCCTTTCGCTACTGAGCGAAAGGCTGCTTTTTTGTCGGCTTTGTCGGCTTTGTCGGCTTTGGCAGCGTAAGGCCTGCGCTAACGTGGAAACCAGCTCAATACGCGCCTCCGGCTCCCTGCATGCGAAACAAAATGTAAAAGCGCAGGTTGAGGCGACTGAGCAGCTCCAAAAGTGTGATCAAAATGTAAAAGTGCAGGTTGAGGCGGCTCAAAAGCTCCAAAAGCGCGTTCAAAATGTAAAAGTGCATTTTGAATTGCCTAATTTCCCTCAAAAGAGGCTTTTTAGGCCAATCAAACTGTACTTTTGCATTTTGATGCGATAAATCAACTAATAAGTGGAAAACAAAATACAGTTTTGCATTTTGATTCCTCGCAGCCGATCATAAGCTTCGAAAAGAGAAGCCAAGGATACGTTAAACTTCCTGATGTGCGCACCGAGATTAACTGCGATGATTTTTTTGTTTTTGTAAAAGTTTTTTTACGCAAATTTTACGAAGCGTTATTCTTGTCCGTACAAAGTTTAGGTAATATGTACCATACAAGCGATATAAGCACGATAATCGGACATCGAGGGGAGCCGTATGGGGGATATCGGGAGCGGTCTATTCAACCGGCAAATGATCCGGGCCATAGCGAGAATGAGGGAGCAGGGCGGTTTGCTGGGCGTATTAACCTTGCAGTATGCCAAGAAGGACAAGCAGGCGGAAGCAGAGGTGCAGCGCTGGGCGAAGGAGCAGAAGCGACTGTTCTGGCAGCAGCAGCTGGGCGAGAGCCAGCTGTTCTTGTTCTGCGGCAAGCCCAAGGGTGAGCCGGTAGACAATCTCATAAGCAAAGCCATGGAGGAGCTTCGCTCCCGGCTGGGCGACAAGCTGCGCCGCAGCGAAAGCGCCGTTCTGCCTTCCGGCTCCACGGGCGGGGAGATCGAGGCTGCGCTGTACGCGGCACTGCGAGAGACGGCAGCCGGCCAGCGGACCGGTCAGCCGGGAATGGCGATGGGAACGGGAAGCGAGCTGGCGCATACAATCGGCCAGCTAGCAGCTTCGTTCCCCGTATTCCCTTCGCGGATGAAGGTGTCGGAAGTGGCCCATTATTTCGAGCTCAATCCGAAAGCTCAAGGCGCTGTCATTGCAGATGAGGGCATACCGAAAGGGCTGCTGATGAAGGAAAAGCTGCATCAGCTGTTAGCCGGACAATTCGGCCAGCCGCTGTATTGGACCCGGCCAGTTGAGAAAATTATGAATGGCAGTCCGCTAATGGTGGATGAGCATACGCCAATTGAACAGGTTTCCTATCTTGCCATGGGGCGTGACTATGCGCAGCTGTACGATGTGGTCATCGTAACGAGCCGGGGCGAGTTTCTCGGAGCAGTCTCCATTCGCGCGATTCTGGAAGGGATTACTGCACTTCGGACGAAGGCGGCACGGGAGGCGAATCCGCTAACCGGACTGCCGGGCAATGCAGGCATTCAGGAGGAGCTTCGCCGCCGGATTGAAGGTCATGAATCATTTGCTGTTATTTATGCAGATCTGGACTATTTCAAATGGTTCAATGACTGTTACGGCTTCGGCCAAGGCGATGAGCTGATTCGCTTCCTGGCGGAGCTGCTCAGGCAGGAGAAGGAGCGCAGCAGCCAGCCTGATGATTTTATTGGCCATATTGGCGGTGATGATTTCATCGTTGTAACGGACGCGGGCAGCGGGGAGCGGCTTTGCGAGCGACTGATCGAGCGGTTTGATCTGGGGGTCAAGAGCTTCTATGGGGATTCCGGTCTGCATGCGGTTGAGGATCGCCATGGCAACGTTGTGGATCAGGAGGGAGTCACCCTCTCGTTATCCTTGATGATTAGCCATCATCCGGCTTCATTAACACCGGACCTCATATCACGCCATTCTGCAAGACTGAAGAAACGGGCAAAAGCGCACAGAGGAAGCATTTACGTGAAAGAGACGTTAACCATACCGCAGCATAGAGAGGAACGGAATTGAGCGTGAGAGTAAATCGGATGCAAGTGCGTAATCGGGTGCGTCAAGCGCCTATGGAATGGCGTGGAGGACGGGGCGTCATTTATCTATCCTGGCATTCGGTTGCACCCGCGGGCTGGAGTGTGTTTGCGGAGGAAGCGATCGCCGCAGAAATGGAAGCAGCCGCGATAGTAGTGGAGGAGAAGTACTGGATACATAATGATCTGTTCCTGCTGCTTCGTCTGCCGTCTGGAGGGCGAAGCAAGCTGGAGGGCTGGCTGCTGGAGCAGGCGATCAAGCGGCAGGCGGAGTGGGAATCGAGGTTCCGGGAAATGGAGGAGTTACCAGAGGCCCGGCTGCTGGCAGGTGTCTCCATCATAGAAGATAATCTTCTGGACTTAACTGAGCAAGAGGGGAACGCAGATCGGATATATGAAGCGATGAAGCGCGCGATGGTGCATGGCCAGCGGGACGGCTCGCTGGTTAGAAGCATGAAGCTGCGTGCCTTGGAGCAGCTCATCGCCGAGCATGCCATCATGTCCGTCTATCAGCCGATTATGTCACTTCAATCGGAGGGGCGGTCGCTGTTCGGCTACGAAGCTTTGGCGCGGTTCACCAAGCAGGAATGGTTTGCCGGTCCGCAGCAGCTGTTTGCTTTCGCGGAGCAAGAAGGCTTGGCATACCGCCTCGACAGGCTGGCCCGGCGCAAGGCGCTTGACGGTATCGGCTCGCTAAAGCCTGAACAGCGGCTGTTCATTAATGTGCAGGCGCAGATTATTAATGATCCGCATTTTACGCCGGGACGTACCTTGAGCATGCTGGAGCGGAGGGGATTGTCTCCGCATAATGTCGTGTTTGAGATTACGGAGCGGACATCGATAGATGATTTTGGAGCGATGAAGAAAGCGCTAGAGCATTATCGCAATCAAGGCTTTCAAATTGCAATTGATGATGTCGGTGCAGGATACTCATCCCTTCAGTCCATTGTCGAGCTCCGTCCCGACTACATTAAAGTAGATCGTTCCATAATTGACCGGATCGACGAGGACGATGTGAAGCTGCATATTTTGCATACGTTAGTGCAGTTGGCCTACAAGCTGGACGTATCGATCATCGCCGAGGGCATTGAGCGGGAAGAGGAACTCGCTGCGGTGAAGAAGCTTGGTGTTCATTATGCGCAGGGCTATTTGCTCGGGCGTCCGGGCGGCATCCAGTAATGATTGCTAAGCTGAAAATGTGATTTCGATCCCCCGAACGGATATTTGCCGTTTCGGGGGCTTTTTTTGCTGTCGCAGAAGGCTTTGCGGCAGAGCAAGCAGGCTCCGCTTATGGTATGATAAGGAGTAGTAGAATCAATAGGTGAGGTGTCGGAATGGACAAGTGGATGTTGATAGACGGCAATAGCATCATATATCGGGCGTTTTTTGCAATGCCGCCATTAACCAATTCAGCAGGCTTGCATACGAATGCCGTATTCGGCTTTACAACGATGCTTCTAAAGCTGCTTGCAGACGAGAAGCCGACGCATGTTCTGGTCGCTTTTGATGCCGGCAAGGCGACTTTTCGCCATGAGGGTTACACGGAATATAAAGGCGGCCGCGAAAAAACGCCTACGGAGCTTTCTGAACAGTTTCCTGTCCTGAAAGATCTGCTGAGCGCCTTTGGTATTGCCCAATATGAGCTGTCCGGCTATGAAGCGGACGATATTATCGGTACGTTGACGAAGATGGCGGATGAATCCAAGGTGGAGACGTTAGTCATTACTGGAGATAAAGATATGCTGCAGCTGGCATCCGAGCATGTTACAGTTGCGATTACGCGAAAAGGCATCAGCGAGGTGGAGCCTTATTCACCGGCTGCCATTCAGGAGCGCTACGGTCTCAAGCCGCTGCAAATTATTGACTTGAAAGGTCTGATGGGCGACGCGTCTGACAATATCCCGGGCATTCCGGGTGTTGGCGAGAAGACCGCTCTGAAGCTGCTGCATGAGTTCGGTTCCGTAGAAGAAGTACTGGCTCATACCGAAAGCTTGAAGGGGAAAATGAAAGAGAAGGTCGAGGAGCATAAAGAGAGCGCCATTATGAGCAAGAAGCTGGCGACGATTTATCGCGAGGTACCGCTCGACAAGGGCGCGGATGAGATCCGCTATGCCGGTTATGAGGATGCGGCTTTGGCGGAAGCGTTCCGCAAGCTGGAGTTCAAATCGCTTATCGAACGGCTTGATCTCGGAAGCGCAGGAAGCGGCGGCAGCGAGCAGGAAGCGGCCGAAGCGGCAGCGGAGCTGAAGGTTGCAGTCATTGCGGGAGAAGATGACGCGGATACGCTGAATGCCTTGCTGGATGACTTGAATAGAGAAGAGCCGGCGAAAAGGGCAGCAGGCGGCGAAGCTGGAGTGGAGGCAGATGCAATCAGCCACGGCTTATATGTGGAAGCGATCGGAGACAATCCGCATCATGCCGCAGTAATCGGGTTGGCTATTGCGGTCGGCGAGCAGGTCTACGTCATTTCGGCCGATACGGTAAAGCTGCCTTTCGCAGAGCCGCTGCGGAAGTGGCTTGCAGACGGGGACAAGCCGAAATACGGCTTCGATACACATAAGGTGGAGCTGGCTTTGGGCTGGACTGGCGTCGTCTTTAACGGAGCTGTCTTTGACGTCCAGCTTGCTGCTTATTTGCTCGATCCGACGGATGCGAGCCTTACGCTCAGCGGCATGAGCCAGCGTTACGGCCTTACGGCCATAGCGGCTGATGAAGCGGTGTACGGCAAAGGCGCCAAGTTCAGAGTGCCGGATGCTGAGACGCTGAACCGTCATTTGGCGGTTAAGGCCGCTGCGGTGCAGCGGATTGCGAAGCATCAGCAGGGCGATCTGGAGAAAAGCGGCATGGGCAAGCTCTACTATGAGCTGGAGCAGCCGTTGTCCCGCGTGCTTGCGGCGATGGAGCAGCAGGGTATTCAAGTGGAATCTGCTGAGCTAGAACGTCTGGGCAGTGAACTGGAACGTAATCTGTCCCAAATTATGAGCAATATTTATCGCCATGCGGGCATGGAGTTCAATATCAACTCAACGAAGCAGCTTGGTGATGTTTTGTTCGAAAAGCTGGGCTTGCCGGTGATGAAAAAGACGAAGACGGGTTATTCCACCGACGCTGAAGTGCTGGAGCGGCTGGAGCCCTATCATGAGATCGTGCCGCTTATTTTGCATTACCGCTCGCTTGCAAAGCTGCAATCGACTTACGTGGAAGGACTGCTTAAGGAGATTCGCCAGGAGACTGGCAAGATTCATACGTATTACCGTCAGACGATTGCCGCTACCGGCCGTCTGAGCAGCCAATTCCCGAACTTGCAGAACATCCCGATCCGTCTGGAAGAGGGGCGCAAAATCAGGAAGGCGTTCGTGCCATCCGAGCCAGGCTGGTACATTCTCGCAGCCGACTACTCGCAAATCGAGCTGCGCGTTCTTGCGCATATTTCAGGCGATGAGCGGCTGAAGGAAGCTTTTATCCACGATATGGACATTCATACGAAGACTGCGATGGACGTGTTTGGCGTGACGGCTGATCAAGTTGATTCCAATATGCGGCGCTCCGCCAAAGCGGTTAATTTCGGTATCGTGTACGGCATTAGCGACTTCGGCCTTTCGCAAAACCTGAATATTACGCGGAAGGAAGCGGGAGCGTTCATCGCGCAATACTTCGAGGTATTCCAAGGCGTGCGCAAATATATGGATGACATTGTTGCCCAAGCCCGTCAAGACGGCTATGTGACGACGCTTCTTGAACGCAGACGTTATTTGCCGGATATTAAGGCGTCGAATTTCAACATCCGATCCTTCGCTGAACGGACAGCTATGAATACGCCGATCCAAGGAACGGCAGCAGATATTATTAAGCTGGCAATGGTTCGTATGGACGAGACGCTGCGTGAACGCAAGCTCCAAAGCCGCATGCTGCTTCAAGTACATGACGAATTGGTATTCGAAGTGCCGGAGGACGAGCTGGAGCTCATGAAGGAGCTTGTGCCGACCGTTATGGCAGGAGCGCTTAAGCTGGACGTGCCGCTCAAGGCAGATGTCAATTACGGTGTGAACTGGTATGAGGCCAAGTAAATAGCTATGTAAGGTCGAAATGTTCGTCCAAGCAAAGCATTAGCTGCTGAATCAATTGGGTGTTTTATGATTTAGATGATGTCATTTATGGTTATATACAGGAAGGATGTACGGTTGGTATAGCCTTCCTGTCCCGCTGCGGGTGAAATCAGGTATAATGGGATTGAGGTGAATAGATATGCCTGAATTGCCAGAGGTAGAGACAGTTAAACGAACATTAATCGAGCTGGTCGCCGGAAAGCGGATTCAATCCGTAACGGTTAGACTGCCGAGAATTATACAGCGCCCGGATGAGCCGGAGCAATTCGCTGCTGCCCTCGAGGGGCACACGATTCAGACGGTGGAGCGCCGGGGCAAGTTTTTACGCATTATTTTGGACGGGCTGGTATTGGTATCGCATTTGCGGATGGAAGGCCGATACGGCGTTTTTCCAAGTGAAGAGCCTATTGAGCTTCATACGCATGTTCTGTTCCATTTCGACGACGGAACGGATTTGAGATATAAGGATGTCAGGCAGTTCGGCACGATGCATCTGTTCGAGGCCGGTAAGGATCTGGAGCTGCAGCCGCTTAAGAAATTAGGACTGGAGCCGCTGGATAATCCGGACTTTACATTGGATGCGTTCCGCTCCAAACTCGACAAGCGCTCGACGAAAATCAAGCCGCTGCTCCTTAATCAAGAATATATCGTTGGTCTTGGCAATATTTATGTAGATGAAGCGTTGTTCAGCGCCGGTATTCATCCGGAACGATCTGCGAATGAATTGAAGCCTGCAGAGTGGAAGAAGCTGCATGAATCAATCGTCAGCACGTTGTCCAGAGCAGTGGACGCGGGGGGCTCCTCCATAAAGTCCTATGTGAATGGACAGGGTGAGATGGGGATGTTCCAGCAACAGCTGCTGGTGTACGGCCGGAAGGATGAAGCCTGCTCAGCTTGCGGCCGTCCAATCGAGAAGTTTGTCGTAGGCGGCAGAGGTACGCATATTTGCAAGCACTGCCAGCCGCTTCCGAAAGTCCGTCAAAGCAAATAACGGGTTGTACGATGCACCGTCACTCATCGCCTGCATATGCTGTTGTTACATGACAATAGGCGAATGTCTATATTTCAGCGCTGAATGCAGTATTCATGCTGACTAACACAGACGTTCGATATGCGGGGAGTGATGCGAGATGTTCGCGCATATTGTATCTTTGCTGGTGCTTGCTTTCGCTGTAAGTGTAGACGGCTTTGGCGTAGGCATTACGTACGGATTGCGGAGAATCCGGATTCCGTTGTTTTCTGTCCTTATTATCGCATTATGCTCAGGATTGATTATTTGGCTGTCGATGCAGGTAGGCTCTTGGATTACCGGCTACTTGCCTCCAATTGCAGCAAAGCTTACGGGTGCTATCATACTGATGGTCATCGGAATCTGGGCGCTGCTGCAACTGCGCCGCAACCGGAAGGAAGAATCTGACGAAGCGGCTAAGGATCATACAGGTGTAGTGGGAGCAGATGCCTCTGTACCCGCAGAGCCTGCCAATCCTGTACTTGTAGTCATTGTAGAGTTGAAACGCATCGGTCTGGTCATTCAAATTTTACGCACGCCGCAAGCTGCCGACGTTGACAAGTCGGGGACGATATCCGCATCGGAAGCGCTTATGCTCGGATTTGCCTTGTCGCTCGACGCATTTGGCGCGGGCATCGGAGCTGCGATGATTGGTCTTCCGGCCCTGTGGACGGCAGTTGTCATTGCAGCGGCGAGCGCGTTGTTTCTGTTAACGGGAATACGCTTCGGCTTCCGGTTCTCCAATTGGAAGGGAATGCGGGCGCTGTCGGTGCTTCCCGGCATTTTGCTCATCTTGATTGGCATTACGAAGCTGTTATAAGAACGGGGTGAAGGCTTATGAAGATCGGTTTAACCGGCGGTATCGCTACTGGCAAAAGCACCGTTGCCTCCATGCTTGTGGAGCGCGGTGCGCTGCTGGTCGATGCGGATCAGGTGGCGAGAGAGGTTGTTATGCCCGGTGAACCGGCTTTGGAGGCGGTCGCCTCTAAGTTCGGACAAGCCGTTATACATAAGGAAGATGGCACGCTGGACCGTAAGGCGCTGGGTGCGATCGTATTCAATAATAAGGATAAGCTGGCGCAGCTGGAGGGGATTCTCCATCCCGCTATTCGTACCAGAATGCAACAGCGGATTCAGCAATACGAAATTGATTTTCCGCAAAAGCTAGTCGTAGCGGATATCCCGCTCTTGTACGAAACCGGACAAGCCTCGTTATACGATGGCATTATGGTCGCATACGTACCGGAGAAGCTGCAGCTGGAGCGTCTTATGCTCCGCAACGCTATTGATGCGGACGAGGCGCAGCACAGGGTCAAGCTCCAAATGGACATTGAAGAGAAGAAGCGGCGAGCGGAGTGGGTCATCGACAACAGCGGAACGCTGGAGGAGACAAGCCGCCAAATCAGTCTTTTCTGGAAAAGCCAGGGCCTGCTATGAGATGGCTGCTGAAAAAAAGGGTGTTTCTCGTCCTGCTCATTGGCTTTATCGGTATGCTATTTCTCAATTCGGATTGGATGGCCAGATGGATGTATCCGGTACAATTCCGGGAGGATATCCGGGCCAGCGCATCTAATTATAAGGTTGATCCCCATCTGGTTGCTGCTATTATCCGGGCGGAGACTAATTTCTCCAATGGCAAAGTATCTTCTAAAGGCGCACTGGGCTTGATGCAGATTATGCCGGATACGGCAGATTGGATCGTTGAAAAAGCCGGCTTCGAGAAGGTGACGCCGGATATTTTGCAGCATCGTCCGGATGTGAGTATTGAAATTGGAACCTGGTATTTGCAGTCGCTGCACAAGCAATTCGGGCAAAACAAAATCGCGGCAATCGCCGCCTATAACGCGGGACCCGGTAACGTGCGCAAATGGCTCGATTCCGGGCGCTGGGACGGCCGTGAGGAGACGGTAAACCTTATTCCTTTTGGCGAAACCCGGCACTATGTACAAAAAGTTATTTATTACTATAATAAATACAAAGACCTTTATCCCGATATGTAGCCGATTATTCCCTTCGCAAATAGAAGAAGCTTTGGCGTATCCGCGCCGCTTCAGGACGGGACAAGCCAAAGCCTCTAGTTATACATGACTGATGAAATCATTATTTACCGGCAAGGGATTGCTCGGCGATTTGCACCAGACGACGAGTGATGTTGCCGCCGATGTAGCCAGCATCTTTAGTCAGCAGGTTACCGCCGTATCCGTCTTGCGGAAACGCGATACCCAGCTCTTGAGCGACCTCATATTTCAGTTGGTCAAGCGCTGCGGATGCTTGTGGTACAACTAGTTGGTTGCTGTTGCTCATTGTTTGTCACCTCCTTGCGGTTGGTAAAAGTATTATGTGCGAAATTTCAAACTTCATTACAGGAAACGTATGGAAAATTAGACCAGAAGGAAGTGATGGATATGAAATGCCCTTATTGCGACAACTCCGGCACGAAGGTTCTTGACTCGCGTCCAGCCAACGAGAACAAGTCGATCCGCCGCAGACGCGAGTGCGAGCGGTGCAGCCGCCGGTTCACGACGTTCGAGATGATCGAGGAGACGCCGCTGATCGTAATCAAGAAGGACGGCAGTCGCGAAGAATTCAGCCGCGACAAGATTTTGCGCGGATTGATCCGTGCCTGCGAGAAGCGCCCGGTATCGGTTGAGAACCTGGAGGTTATCGTCTCCGAAGTAGAGAAGGAGCTCCGCACTACGGCGCTGGCCGAAGTGGAAAGCCGTGATATCGGCGAGATCGTGATGGGCCAGCTCTATCCGGTCGATGAAGTCGCCTACGTCCGCTTCGCGTCCGTATACCGCCAGTTCAAGGACATTGACATGTTCATGAAGGAATTGAACAGCCTGCTGTCCAAGCACCCGTTGAATGGGAATGGGCAGGGGTAGAAGTTGGCTCGTTCTTGCTTGATTGCGTGAGCCGGTGGGGTTAGCGAAGAGCGGGAAGAGTTAGGGGAAGGCAATGAGTAAGCGGATTTGAAATGGATTGAGAATAAGCAGCTTGTGATGCGCATGCTGCTTATTTTTGTTGTGTGCGGGTGGGAAGCTAATGTTAGCGGGTAAGAGAGGGCGGTTCATTGTAGGAGATAATGAGGGGTCTCATGTACACCTTTGAAGAGGTGATCTTACTCGATGGAGATTATGCTGATGATCAGATGCATATGTGCGTGACTACAACTTACGTTTGAACTGATGCGCTAAAGTAACTTTTTTCTCTGTTGAGTAACTAATTTCTTTATTTTTTTGGGAAAAGTCGTTTAAATCGAGGATAAGGATTAAAAGTTCATAAGGGCGGAAATAAATTTCGCAATAAGGAAAATTAGTCGGTTATTTGATGAGATAAAGAATAGACTGAATCGAATAACCCTTACATAATCTTGTTGGATTTTGAAATTAGAAACACACCGTCAAAGTGGAGATTAGCAACGTAAGAGTCAATGATATTCGAGCAGATAACCCTCAAGGGGAAGTTTTCCAGCACTATTGACTTCGATAATGGCAGCGTGCTAATATAAATCTTGTCGTTGCTTTAGTTTGAAGATAAGCGGTTACACAATTCAATTCCTTTAATAGTAAAATATGGGGCCTTAGCTCAGCTGGGAGAGCGCATCGCTGGCAGCGATGAGGTCAGGGGTTCGATCCCCCTAGGCTCCATAAAGAAAAAAGCCTTTAAACACAAGGATTTCCGAGTGTTTGAAGGCTTTTTTTGCATTTTGAAATAATGCTCGCAACTGTTCGTGGTCACACGTTTGGTTCACACTGAGCATTTTTTATGGTAGTTTGGCTACACTTCGAGTAATTAATGGGGATTGATGAACATACGAAATCTCTGTTACTGATATAACTTTTTGTTTTAACCACTATTCAATGATTAGAGTTGTTTGAATTATTCGAAAAGCTGTTCACCATATTTGCGTAGCGGTCTCTTTATGAGCAGATAGTAAAACATGGGAATAGTTATCTAAGGTCACTCTAATATCAGAATGACCAAGAATTCTTTTACCACTTTGGGGTTTATATTTTATGTTAGTAATTTTAAATTCTTTCAATCTCAGAGAAATTGGTAATCACTTTAAAAACAAACGTATGTTATCGGGCATTCAAAATTTTAACTAATGATTCTAAACCCTACTGAGTTAAAAGTATACATGATAAGAGAACTGTATGAATGTTGTAGGAGGTAACTTACAATGTTAAAGTTAAAAACCAAATCCGTCATTATTGAAATGGATAGGAATGACTTATGGCAAGTAGGTACTGCCTTAATTAATGGAATCATTATAGAAAGTCAAAATAAATGGATGGTATATTATAGAGGGAAGACAGAGGCAGGGTTTATACGTTATGTAAGACTTCAACATCATGTAATCTTCTTGTACCTTGAAGAAATTTATAGTTATCTAGACAGAATGGATTTACTGGAATCACTAGAAATAACTTTACGTTCACTTTATAGACAAAAAGCTTCATATTAGGACAAATGTAATTTACAGGAAACATCAGGTCATGTAAAATGTTGTTAGATTCTATAGATCAGCCAGGGGTGTGACATGACCGAATTTATTAACGTTTCAAGCCTCATTCCAGATCATTCTGGTCTTCAAGTTTGTCTTTCTGATACGACTCCAGTGCAAGTACTTCAATGGCAATGCAAAGGTAAGCCTTTTGCAGATATACATCGTGGTGTTTATTCAGATTCTGCTGTTCATCTACAGAAGGCCGAGTCTTTTATAAAATTGGCCAAAGAAACACGAGCTGACGTTGTACTTACTCCCGAATACTCGTTTCCAGATGAGATGTTAAATAAAATTGTTCATGAACCTACTCTGTGGCCTGGGAAAGGTGCTTTGTGGTGCTTAAGTATGGAAGGCTATTCTTTATATCAATTCGCTGAAAAGATGAATGAATGGGAAAGTACTGGTCGTACTGTAGTCAGACGGGATGCATACACTAGACTTTCAAATCGAAATTTTGTTGATGTACTTGTTTATCTGTTTTTAGTGGATGATGAAACTCTATGTATTCTTCCTCAATTCAAAACAGTTCCTATGTCAGAAAAATGGAATGACTACGAGGTGCCTGGTTTATGTACGGGGGAAATTATCTATATATTTGACCTTTCAGGATGCAAGGATGATCAGAATCGCTTTCTCTCCTTAATATGTTCGGATGCACTAAGTATTAATCTACAACGATTATTAGATGAGACACAGGGAAAACAGTTAACTATTTTTCACGCCCAGTTGAATCCTGATCCACGGCATCCGGGTTTTAGGGCATTTAGAAATGGACTTTTCGAACAAAATGCAGGTAGGGACATCAGGCTTATAACATTAAATTGGTCTGCTGAAACTTCAATTGATGAGATCTATTTTAATAAGCCGTGGTCGGCTTTTTACAAAAAGTCGAATGACGGAACTGTTGCAAAAAAAGATCTAAGAGTTAGAAATCTAGATAAAGGTACTTTTTATGCATTACATAGGCATACAGAAATTTGGTATAGCCATAGAGAGGAGCATTGTAAATGGTTTGATATTAATAAGGGTTTTCAAATAGGAGTCTCCCATACGCTAACTGCACACAATGAACCAATAACTCAATCCTGCTATAGTTTCGATGAATCTATAGATCAATGGATATCTGCAACATGCAGTCCATCATATTCAATTCAAGATTTGGTTAACAGTTTTGGTGAAGACTATGATTTTCCCCTATACGCTGACCCACACGATTGTGATGCCTTTTTTGGGCTGTGTTTTGGTCACTTTTTAACAGGTGAACTGAGGACCGAAGATGATGAGTTAGTCACACGAATGATGTTTGGTTCCGATTTGGAAGCAGACTTGAAAAGGAGGAGCAAAGCCAGTCAATACAAACGATTAGTAACTTTGCTTCAAAGGCAGCGACTCCCGCAAGAGTTTAAGGAGCTAGAAAATAATCATCGATTGTACATAGATCCGGAATCTGCAGAAACAACTAATATGTCTGGGAATGTGTATCCAAAAGATATTCCACTTGACAGATTAAATCCTTTTAACTCCATAATTTGCATCATTTCAGCCTATACTAATTCCTTTGATGTTGAGAAACAAATTCATGAGATTACTCAACAGTTACATTCTTATTTTCATAGTAGACTTATTGTTTATTATCGACCTGATGAATTGGATGAATATATTTATTATGATTTAAGTCAAACAAGAATAGATAAGGCAACACTTACCAGGGCTATAAGTTCTATAAAAGAATAGTATATATTGGGGAGATTACTATGCGTCTTGGGGATTTAGTAGAGCAGTTAGGGTATGGGACTGACATTGAACACGAGCTTTTTACATTCCAATTGGATTTGTTTAAAGTATATAAGATGAAGAGAAAAGAAGATTTCGTTAAAGGAGATGTTATTTCAGAGTACATTTTTGTTGAAGTTTCTAATTCTGCTCTAAAGAAATTGATTTCAGATACGGATATGAAGTATTTTCATGACTTTCAAGCGAAGCTATTGTCAGAACAATTTTTTAGCCATAAGAGTGACCTTCGCTGGAATCTTTATTTGATTATCATTGTCGAATCCTACGATCAGTTTAGTGATACGGGCATCCTGCAAATGATTGAAAATAATGCTGATTATGCAAGAAAGTTTGTAATGACTGCAAAAGATGCACTTCAATGGCTAGATAAATCATGGCTGAAGAGTTCATCTAATGAAGAAAACGTTTATATAGATCCTATGCAAGAGTGGCAAGATGAATTAATAAAAGCTGAATTGACGGGTTGCTTAACAGAAACATTTGCCCAACGGAATGTACAGAATTACCTAGATGGACATGTTATTCTTGCCCCTAATAATATTATATCACCTCGCAGGACTCGTCAGGATTTAGAATATGACGAAGTAATTGGGCAGATTGGTGTAGTGTCACTCAATGGTTTTCGAGCACATTGTTTTGATTCTTTAGAACCACTCTATCCATCACAGGTTAATCTACTACACGGACCAAATGGATCAGGAAAAACATCTGTTATGGAAGCCATTGAATTAGCCTTAACAAACGAAATTAACAGGTGTTCAGAATTCGGTGATGATATAATTGATTCATTTGAGTCGCTTAGAGTAAGTTGTATTACTGATTCAAGCAATACAATACACTTTCAGCCAGGGAAACCCAATTCTTTTTATAAAATGTTGGCTCAAAAGTGGTATGGATTACCTGCCGGTAGACAATCTTCTGAATTAAACAGTCTTTATCATCGGTATAACTTTTTTGACTCCGAAGCAGCCTACAGGTTCGCATTAAATGAGAGCAGTCAAGTTGAAAAGGGGAAATTTGATTATTCCGATAATCTTAGTCGTTTAGTTTTTGGTAATGATGTAATCGAAGCACAAAAAAATTGGACAAGGTATCTTCAAGAATTTGTTACAAGATCGGATGACTTGGCTAAACAGCAAAAAAAAATTTTTGCACAATTGGAAGCATTGAGGCAAGATCTTAGCAACAGTAGCCAGAATGACGATGTGCAACTTGATCAATTAGACCGTCACCTCAATGATGTATTCTTGAAATCGCCAAGGAAAAATCGTGCCGCCAATGAATCAACAAGTGATTACCTTTTACGCCTCTCTTTTCTTTTTCAATCTGTAGAAGCTCATAGGGAACAAATTGGGAACTATCGATTAAACGTAGATATACTATCATTAAATCAAATAGAAATGCAACATAAAGAACTTCAAGAAAATTTAAATGAGTTTTTGCAGAAAAAAAGAAATATGGAATCCGCTATAGCAAAATGGGAAGCCGAAAAAACAGCATTCGATCAACAATTACATCAAAACGAAACACAACTCATAAACACCAATCTGGCTTACGATAATATTAAACAAGTCCAAGAACAATGGGAAAAAATTAAGAAAACCATCGAACAGCCTGATCAAGTTGAAGTAAGAAAAAACTTAGATATGCGAGAAGAAGAAATTTCCAAGATAGTAGAATGGATCGATCAATTAAATTCCAAACACTATTTTTTGAATAATTTAACAGAAAATGATATAGCGATATTATCACCTGAAGATCACACTGCTCTATTAATAAGAATTAAAGAGAAAGAAGTTGCTCTTTCAAACCTCAAGGAGCAGCTTTTCACTACCGAACGACTTGCGGGGAAAATTGAGGCTATGCTCTCGCGTATTCATACAACTGGTGAAGAATTCTTATTAAATCATGAAAATTCTACTTTTTGTCCCCTATGTGCACAGGACTATGGTTCCCATCAGGCCCTTGTTGATGCTCTTTTACTAGCGAAAACAATCACTAGTGATAATGGAGAACAACTGGCAGAACTATATGAGAAAATTCGTTTATTAGAAAATGAAATCAAAGAGGCGAGCGAACAACATTTACTTCATGAAAAAAACATGCGAAATATAACGCTCATCAATAAAGCATATACTGAACTCTCATTAAGTCATTTCTTTAGAAATAGAAATCTCGATATTCCTTTAATTGAAAAGTTGAATGAATTTCGAATGTTTATTGCTACAAAAAGTGAATTCATTATTGAACTTTCCCAAGTTCAGGGACAAATACGAGTATTCGATGATTTTGGGATGAGTCGTCATTATATTCTTCAAGGAGAACATTTCCGCCAAGAGAATACTTTGTATAAAGAATTCAAAGTAAATGATCACCGTAATTCCTTCGAGGAGTTTCTAATGGAAAGGGAAGGGTCACTATTTCATCAATTATCTCAAGCTAGGAAAACTAAAGCAAAACTTGAAGAGCAGCGCCACGCTCTAATCGAATTAATTAAGCAGCAGTCCTTTGATTCTGTGGAAGCTTCTATTGAACACTTCGAACAAAAGATCCTGTATATTACGAAGATTTTTGAGAATGTAAAATTGCTTCTTGACGATTTTGACCTTGGAAGTGATGTCAACTTACTCGCTTGGTCCACTCAGCTTCAAAAGGTGCAGGTTTATATAGAATTGTTAGTTAAAAATCAAGAGCGTTTGAAAGATCAGGCTCGGCTACAAGCTGAGCTGGATGAAAAAGTAAATACACTTTTAACAATTGAGAATCAATTGAAAAAGTGTACGGAAGCATGTACAGCACTTGGGAAGCTCAAACCATTGAGGGATTACACAGAAGGTTTTATTGTGCGAAATATCTCATTAATCGAACGGTTCTTCAATGTACTTCATACCCCAAGAGAATTTGATCAATTGGAATTGGGTGAGAGTGGATTATCACTTCGTCGGAAGTGGGATGAAAAGCCAGTAAAGGCATACCAGATGTCATCAGGACAACGAGCTTCTTTAGCTCTTTCCGTTATGTTTGCGATTCACTTGGCAGCACCTAGAGCACCAAGAGTTCTTATGATGGATGAGCCTGTAGCTAATATGGATGATCTTCATCTTATGAACTTGCTAGATCTGCTTCGTGATTTGTCGTTATCTGGAAGGCAGATATTTTTTACTACCGCCAATC
Source organism: Paenibacillus sp. NPDC058174 (assembly GCF_042883865.1). Taxonomy (NCBI): domain Bacteria; kingdom Bacillati; phylum Bacillota; class Bacilli; order Caryophanales; family Paenibacillaceae; genus Paenibacillus; species Paenibacillus sp. NPDC058174. The sequence goes on along the minus strand of NZ_JBHVUY010000001.1, from coordinate 2,186,998 downwards.
CGGATGTAGCAAATCTTTTCCGGAGGAAATTCAGTTTTTACGGTGAGCGGTTTACACACTTTGAATTCATGCGCTCATCAGGTGAGCCTGTACAAATTCAACCAATCCACTATTCCCCAAATATAGAACCTCCTGCTATCAAGCAGGTTAAACAGAGATAGAGGAGAATTTTAAAATATGATGACTAGTTCAAACATTCATAACCTTTTATTGCAACATTTTGAGAGTGGTGGTGGTGCTGCTGGCTACTTAAGAGGGAGGATTCCAGGTTTTTCAACACTCTTGTCAGGCTTCTTTGCATGCCGTTCAGATATCGACCGGATTCAAAAAGCAGAATATTTGAGTGAACGAATTTTGTCGTTGACTGACTTTGCAGATATGATTCCTTTACGTTCTGAAGTAGCAACGCTTGAGATTAAGCGCATGATTTCATACAAAAAACAAACAGATCATACGGCTCATACGTTGTACTTGTATTTGCTCGGTGTTTGGGTGTACGATAACGTCACTGAAATTAGAACTGCTTTAGATGTTAGTATTAATAGTTCGAAGCCCGTTAAGTTATTTCTTTTTCAGTGGACGTTTGCATCTCTACTTCACGACGTAGGATACTTGTTTTACGACTTTGATAGTGGAGCTAATGCTGGTTCTTGGAAAATATTTGATGATATGCTCTCCATTAAATATTTAAGTTCATATACTGAGGAGTTATCAGATAATGGAAAGTCGGAATTAAATCAAGCATGGAATAATTTTATAACAACCTACGATTTGAAGGAACATGCTTCGAATCTGACGTCTTCACAATTAATAGCCTCATTGGATCATATTCCGTGGCTCTCTGACCTCCTTCCTGGGCATCAGACAGGATTGCTGGCTATGGAATTAGGAGAAGTATTAGGACCAGGTTTGCAGAGTTTTGCTTATGATATGGCTAATAGTGGATACGATGGCACACCAGTTGTCGATCACGGGATTGCAAGTGGTTTAATGCTATTAAAATATACTTCAATTTGGTACTGGCTAAGCAAACATTCAGAAATAAACTATCCTCAATTGAACGCTGAACTTAATGCAAGTTTTCATTATTACCCGAGTATTTTAAATAAACATGTTATTTCTGCCTGTAAGGCAGTAGCTTATCATAATTTGCCGAATGTCACGTATTCACTTGAACAGGATCCATTGCTGTATCTGGCTGTATTGTGTGATGAATTACAGATTTGGGATCGTTTTATGTCGGGTGAAGGACACATTGACAATTGGAGAACAATTGACCATTGTGTCGCAGAGAAGCTCAAAGCCGAAGTGATTATGAATGAATTTAGTCAACCACTGCTTCACTTAATGACATCTAAAGCTCATTTTGAAAAGCTAGTAGGCTCATTAGATAAACGAGTCTCAAATTGGAGAAAGTATGTCCAGATTACTATGATTTGATCAGGAATGATCTATAAATAGTACGAGAGAAGTTCATTGTGGAACCTGAAATAATTAGATTGATTATATCCTTAGTTTTTTATACTAAATAGTAATAACAAAAGTTAGCTACACGAGATTAAAATAAGTATTAAATACTAGAAGTGAATATTTGGAGTAATGAACCATCCGGCTTTCATAGAAATCAAATGTTTCCTTTTCAAAAAACACACTTCAAAGAACTTATGTTACATTGGAAGAAGCGCTTCTTGGTCACACTTTTTCATTTTCTAGCGCTGCGGTGCACTCGAACGTAGAACCATCAAAATTAGAAAAGCCTTGTCCCACAAGGCTTTCTCCCGCATTTCCCTTACTTACAAACCGCATCTCTCCACGGCAGCGATGCGGTCGGGGAGAGATCCCCCTAGGATCCACCAAACTTAAACTCTACACGCCGATTCAGGGGTGTTTTTTGTTTGTGGAGTCTCAGGATATCGAGAGAATCCCAGTTTTAAAAAAATCGCCATTCTCTAATTTAGTGAGAGTGGCGATTTTTTTATATTTAATTTAAGCAATCACATCTCAGCAACTCCAACTGGAGTTTCTGCACGATCGGCAGTGGTTCTCTTTAGCGTTGCGGCCAACAGCAGGCTGACTGCTGCAAGCGCCGCAAGCAAAACATAAGCATTATGATAAGCATGTGTCATAGCATCAGTCATTACGGTTTCGCCTTGGCTTACATAATGAGTGGTGCGGCTCACAATGAAGGTCGTAAGCCCAGCGACCGCAAAAGAAGTAATAACCTGTTGAGCCGCACTGGTTAGCGATGTAACCCGGCCGACAAGCTCTCTTGGCGCGTTTTGAATCAGATGGGTGTTCAAAGCGAGGAACGACATGCCCATTCCTAAGCCGATCATGGCTCGAGGAGCGAGGAACGTCCAAGGGCTATTGCTCGGGTCGATGAAGGAGAGCAGAAAAGCTCCGATTCCCGCAAACAGCAATCCGGTAAAGACGAGAGGCCTTGCGCCAACCCGGTCGTACAGACGGCCGCCAATTGGCATCGCGATTCCTGCTGCAATCGCGTGAGGCAGTGTCCATAAACCGGCTTTTAGAGCGCTCATTCCCATTAATTGCTGCATAAAATACGGTACGGCAAACACAATTCCAAACATTGTGAATTGCAATGCCCATTGCAGCACAATCCCTCGTGTGAATTGGGAAGAACGGAAAACTCTCAATTCAAGCAAAGGTTCACTTTTACGGGTCAGCTCAACAATGACAAACAAGATTAATGCGGCGGCGCCGACGGAAAGACCGATGATTGTTTTCGCAGAATGCCAGCTTGTGCCTCCTTCGCTAATGCCGTAAGAAAGACCGCCAAATGCAAGCGGTGCTAGCGCCATACCTAGTAAATCGAGCGGAGCTGAAGCTTTCTTTGCCAAGTTCGGGAGCGCCGTCATGCACATGATTACGCCAATGATGCCAATCGGAACATTAATCAGGAATATCCATTGCCAATTGACATAGTCGATCAAATAACCAGAAACAATCGGCCCAAGAGCCGGTGCAAGCAGAACAGGGATACCCATCATGCCCATAATGCGGCCGACTTTATCGGGAGGGCTGAAGCGATACGTCATAGAAAAGGCAATCGGCATTACCATGCCGCCGCCAAGGCCCTGCAAAATTCGGAAAAAGATGAGCTGCTCAGCTGAGCCGGCAAATGCGCATAAGATGGAACCAAGCGTAAACAAAATGATTGAAATAATGAATATGCGTTTAGCGCCAAATCGGTCCGACATCCAGCCAGCAAGCGGAATAACCGCCGCTTGTGCGAGCGCATATCCGGTAACTGTCCATTGAATGAGACTTAAGGAGCTATTGAAGTCTTTTGCAAGCTCAGGAATGGCGACATTGACGGCCGTCGTGTCCAGAATAACCATGAACATTCCGATAATTAAAGCGATCAACGGGGCAACTAACGCTCGCATGGACAAGGGCTGTTCAGAGCCAAGCGACTCGGAATTTGTAGACATGGTGATCTCTCCTTATTTGTATGAATTTCATAAGAGTAATTTAGCACAGTGATCGAACGATGTAAACTAAAAACGTAAAATTAGTTTAATTGGTTTAAACGGTGTACTTATTTTTGATTTACGCTATACTTGTTTACATAGGCAGGAGGCGGGATTATATGATGGATTGCGAAGGTTTAGATGAAGCAGAAGCCAAGAAGCAGACAAATAAATTGAAATTTATTATTAAAATATTACCTTATATTCAAAAAAACGGCTTCAATTCATTGAAAATGGATGATGCCGCTAAATATATGGACATAAGCAAAGCAACGATGTACAAATATTTTTCTTCCAAGGATGAAATTATTGAATCGTTGGTTCTTCAGAGCGTTACCTACATCGATCAACTGTTGCTGGCGGAAGTGCCATCAAAATTAACGGCACAATCGGAACCTACTCATCGGGATATGATGCTCTATGGAGAAACCTTCAACATTACTTTTAAAATATCGATGAAGCTGGCTTATTATTTAAGCGATGTTCTTCTTGAAGATTTGAACAATACTTATCCCGAATTAGCGGCAACGCTTACAGAAGGATTGGAGCGTTGCCGGCATAAGCTGATGTCTTATTATGACAGCGGCATGGAGCTCGGTGTTTTTCATCGGCTGAACTCCAGAGTCTTGCTTATTCAATTAGACGTCGTATTTAGAGAATTGCTCGATCCGAAACTTCTGATGCTGCACAATATGACATTAAAGCAAGCATTGCTCGATTTCTATCAAGCGATGAAGTGTCAGGTCTTTAAAGAACAATGGATCCACGAGGATCAGCCGGGGATGGAGCCTTTTATCAACGAGTTCATTTTGAAAAAGTTTTCTAATGAATAGCGGGAGAGCGCATGGCTGGCAGTAATGGAGTCAGGGGGTGATCACCCTGGAATCCACCAACACCGTACACCAAAACGGCAGACTTTGCCGTTTTTTTTATTTTAAGATAAGTTGCTTGGGCAGGATGCCCTATACAGGACTGTTCTTGATATTGTGTGCAGACCAATGCATTGTGGCTTGTTGGAGGATTATTGCTGCCTCTGAGCCAATAACGATTATGAATTAACAAAGTGAGAAGCTCATGCTCTTAGAAGCATGGGCTTTTTACGTGGTGTTTATTGCTACAAACCAATTTACGAAGGCAATCAACAATCAGTCCCTAGAGGACTTATTATCTCCGATAAATAAGCGACGATGAAACATGACAAACCCTTCATTATCGTGGGCGTTAACGATATATGACCACTACCTCAATCTCACATTGCTCAAACACCGCTTAAATCAGTAACAATAGTGTTTACATTCGTCATCAAAATGATAGATGATCGAATAGCGCCGTAATATTCTAGAATAATCTAAATTCAACAGGGTGGTTGATCATGAAAGCTTCGCGGTCCGTTCGTTATAAATTTGTATTCGGTTTTATTGTTGTTCTTCTTCCGCTAGTATTCTTCTTATTCTACAACAACTATTACGCTATGAATGTTGTCCGTGACCAGGTATCGAGGTCCAATGCGAACCTGTTAAGAAGCGAGATTAATCAGATCGATAATACATTGAAGCAGACGCTCATTTATTTGTACAGGATTGCAACGCAAGATCAGGATGTCATGCTATTAGGCGCTTACTTGGATGGAAGCGACGATTATAACTTAACGAAGCAGCGAATATTTAATCAATTGTCCTTGTATATCGGACTGTACAATATCGCCGACAGTATGTTCATTTATAACAGCGGGAACGGCAATTTAATTTTGTCCACGCAAGGGAATTACAAAGAAACGACAGACACTCTTCAGCGCGAGGTTCCTTCGGTTATCAGCAGGATGAAGGAATCGCCTTCCCCCATGTGGCGAGTTATTCCGTCCGGGTCCGGGTATGCGATGATTCAATTGATACAAGCCTATGACAGCACTTATGTCGGGGCGCTCATACAGATTAACGAGAATAATAGAGAGATGGCTTTCTGGAAAGACGAGATTGGCAAAGGGTTCATGATGAACGGATCAAACGTGATCTCCCATATGCGTGTAACCGGAAGTCAGATCAGAATGATTGCGGAGGCGGAGGGGGAAGTAACGGACAAGCCCTATCTTATGGTCAGCGATTCAGATACCGATGAGAAATTCTTACTGCTTCGCCAGCGCTCGGAGATGTCCGACCTTTCGTTCAACGTTATGGTGCCGGAGAAAGAAATATTGGCCTATTTGCCGTTCTTCCAACGGGCGATGATTATTATCCCTATTGCTACAGCGGCGCTTCTCGTCTTTTATTTGGTGTTCATGCAGCGCGTGTTTTTTAGGCCGATGAGCGGGCTAATCAACGGGATGAACCGAATCGCGACAGGACAGGCGGATGTACGGATCAAGCCTGGAAAATCCAGAGAATTCGCCTTTATCAGCAGCGTGTTTAACCATATGTCTTCGCAGATCGAACGGCTGAAAATCGATGTATATGAGGAGCAGTTACGCGTCCAGCAAGTCGAATTCAAACGGCTGCAGATGCAGATCAATCCTCATTTCTATCTCAATACACTTAACATTATCCATAGTTTAGCAGGGATTAAGGACTTTCTTTCCGTGCAGAAGATGTCTCTGTATCTGGCGGACTATTTCCGCTTCACGATTCTGAACCAGAGCGATGTCTCGATTGAAGAGGAAATCCAGCACATTACGAATTACTTGAACATCCAATCGATCCGTTTCCCGGACCATCTCGATTATGACGTATCGCTGGAGGAGGCCGTTAAATTCATTCGGATCCCTCCGTTAACGCTGCAGCCGTTTGTAGAAAACTCGATCATTCATGGCATTACGAAAAAAAAGAAGAAGTTCACGATTCATATATCGGGCAGCATCCGGCAAGAGAATGATGACCGGATTCTAATCATGACGATTACCGATAACGGGGTCGGAATGGACGACCAGCTTTTGCAAAAATTGAATCAGCTGCAGCAGCATGATTCCTTCAGCAAGCATATCGGTATTTGGAATGTCAGACATCGGCTGCAGATGCGATTTGGGGAGCAAGCGAACGTTATTTTTGCACATGCGTATGGCGGGGGTACGGAGGTAGTCATTTCGTTGCCTATCCTGCAGCAAGGCATTGGGGAGGATTCTGCATGAATTGGAATATGCTCGTCGTCGATGATGAAATCTATGCGGTAAAAGGGATTACACAGGGGATAGATTGGTCGGATACCCCCATCCAGAACATTTATGAGGCGACGGATGCAGAAGAAGCGAAGCGGCTTATTCGATCCAAATCGATTGATGTGCTCATATCGGATATTGAGATGCCCGACGAGGACGGGATCCGATTGCTGGAATGGGTCCAGCAGCATTCGCCGTCAACGGAGACGATTTTTATCTCGGCCCATGCCAAGTTTTCTTATGCCCAGCAGGCGATCCATCACAGCTGCTTCGGCTATTTGTTGAAGCCGGTCGATTATTCGGTGCTTAAGGAGATGGTGCTTAGGGCATTCGAGAAAGTAAGCCAGGAGAACGAGCATGCTCAGTTCCATGAGATTTACCAAATAAATTACAATAACTGGAGAAATCAGCTGCCGATTCTAGTCGAGTGCTTTTGGATCGATGTTCTTGCAGGGAGATGGCCAACTGATGCCGAGAGATTGACCAGAGGCTATGAGCTGTATGATATTCCCCTTAATGAGAAGGGCAAAGTATTGCCGGTTCTGATTAGTATCGAGCAGTGGAAGGAAGATCTCAGCACGCGTGATGAGGAAATTATGGAATACGCGATTCGTAATGCGGCGTCAGAAATTATTCTTGGCTCTTTCAAAGGGGCAGTCATTCAGGAACGCAGCGGCGTTAATCTCGTCCTGGTGTACGAGTCCGACGATCAACCGCTTCAATATGAAGCGCTGCTTCGCAAATGTGAAGATTATATCGTGGAGAATGACCGGTACTTCCATTGCAAGCTGTCTTGTTATGTGGGGTTATCGGTTCCAGTCTATCAGCTTAGCGAATCAGTGCGAAATCTGCTTCGGTATGAAACGAAGAACACCATCCGTATTAACCAGGTCATTGATACGCGTTCATTCGCTGCTGAGACAGTCCATACTGAGCATCCTGCCTTGCAGCCGGAGGCGCCTCTCGACGAATGGGCAATGCTCCTGGAAAGCGGAAAAACCGAAGAGTTGTTCAGCCGCCTGGATCAATATATGAAAAGCATGCAGCACTCTGGCACTCATCCCGAATGGATTGAATCTCTTTATTACGGCATCATCGGCATGCTATATCAAGTTGCCCGACGCAAATCGGTCAGCGTCCAAGACATCTTGGCAGGTCAAGCGATAGCCGGGCAAGAAATGACGATTCGAACGGCCGCTCAGCTGCGGCCTTGGGCATTTAAGGTGCTTGATGCCGGAGCGAATTTCTTTTCTGTAAGGCATGATTCCGTTCACGAAGTTGTGGCGCGAGTAAGAACCTATATCAAGGAGCATTTGCATGAAGAGCTGACCCGGGAAGAGATCGCATCCAGTGTTTTTTTGAATCCGGCATATTTGTCCCGCTTGTACAAGAAAGAAACCGGAGTCTCTTTAACTGACTATATTCTGAAGCTGCGAATGGATAAGGCGAAGCTGCTGTTGTCGCAAACAAACGAACTAGTGAGCACGGTTGCGGATGCGGTTGGCTACACGCATTTCTCTCACTTTGCCAAGATGTTTAAGAAAATAACTGGCGTTAGCCCACAGGAATACCGTAAAACGTTCCAGGATTGATTCCGTTGTGCCGTAACAGCCCCCAGTAAGGACGTCATGTTCCTTGAACTGGGGGCTTTTTGTGCCGATCCGTCCCTGTTCACGACAAATTTCTTAGTCACAATTGTGTTCATGCAGGTCACAGGACAGTTAGAGGCAACCTAAGACTCTGTCTTACAATAAGGCTAGACATATTGGTAGAGAATTGGAGTACCGGGGATTTCAAGCTGATTTAGGTAAAAGAGAAATTCATTAACAGTCATCAAGGAGGTCCGCATGACAAATGTATCAGTCGAACAGCAGCTCATAAAACAGTCCAAGCCGGGCGGTCGATTCTGGAGAACGTTTCTAAGCCAAAAATATTTGTACCTTATGTCGATTCCGTTTGTTCTCTGGATCTTGGTATTCAACTATTTGCCGATCTGGGGCTGGACGATGGCTCTTCAGCAGTACCGGCCCGGATTATCGTTCTGGGATCAGCAGTGGGTCGGATTCGATCATTTTCGGGAGCTGTTTCATGACGAACGGTTTTTCGCAGCTCTTAAGAATACGCTTGCGATGAGCTGCATGGGTCTAATTGCAGGATTTTCCATTCCGATCATCTTCGCTCTGCTGCTGAATGAACTGCGAGCTCCAATATTTAAGCGAGTCGTTCAAACCGTTTCGTATCTGCCTCATTTCGTATCTTGGGTTGTAGTAGCCGGAATCGTGAGCAAGATGCTCTCTCTTGATGGCGGCTTGAATACGATACTCGTTAATTTGGGCTTTATTCAAGAGCCGGTTCAGTTCATGGCCAAGTCGAGCTGGTTCTGGGGAATCGTAACCGGATCCGACTTGTGGAAGGAAACCGGCTGGAATACGATCATTTATTTGGCGGCGATGACTTCTATCGATCAGGAGCAGTATGAGGCCGCAAAGGTGGACGGAGCTTCGCGAATTCGCCAGATGTGGCATATTACGCTTCCAGGAATCCGCAGCACCATCATTATTCTGATGATTATGTCAATCGGTAATCTCATTAATATCGGCTTTGAAAAGCAATTCCTCTTGAGCAATCCGATGGTTGCGGATAAAGCGGAGACTCTTGATCTGTACGCCTTGAATTACGGTCTGCAACTCGGACGGTATTCGTTCGGTACGGCGATCAATATATTTAACTCGGTCGTTGCGGTTGCCCTGCTCTTCACGGCCAATACCATTTTCAAGCGAATCTCCAAAGAAAGCATTATGTAAGGAGGAATCAAGGCCAACTTATGAAAGCATCCGCATCCGACAAGTTATTCGATATCGGCAATTACCTCATTATGATTGTAGTGTTCGTCGTTACGCTATACCCCTTTCTGAACGTTCTGGCCATATCGTTGAACGATTCCATGGACTCTGTTAAGGGCGGCATCTATATTTGGCCCCGAAAGTTTACATGGGCCAATTACGAAACGATCTTTTCCTTTCATGGCTTAATGACGGGCTTTCAGATATCGGTTCTGAGAACGGCTGTTGGTACGATACTCGGGTTATTGAGCTCGTCCATGCTGGCGTTCGTTCTAAGCCGTCGCGACTTTCAAGCGAGAAAGTTTGTGTCTACCGCGGTCATTCTGACGATGTACATTTCCGGCGGATTGATTCCTGGATTCGTACTCATCAAAAGTCTGGGCATGATGAATACCTTCTGGGTGTACGTCCTTCCCGGCATGGTCAGCGCATTCAACGTGTTCCTCATCCGCTCCTTCATCGATGGTTTGCCGATTGCGCTTCAAGAATCGGCCAAGCTTGATGGTGCCAGCGACTTCACGATCTACAGGAAGGTTATTCTTCCGCTCTGCAAGCCTGTATTGGCAACTGTTGCGCTATTCGTAGCAGTAGGGCAGTGGAATTCCTGGTTCGATACCTTTCTATTCAATAGCACGGCGAGTCATCTGACAACTCTGCAATATGAGCTGATGAGGGTGCTGCAAAGCACGCAGGTCGGCGAGAACAGCATCCGCGATCAAAGCATAACGCAGGTCATGAACAAAGTGTCACCGGAATCGATCAAGATGGCCATTACGATTGTGGTCACGCTGCCGATCCTCGTCATCTATCCGTTTCTACAACGTTATTTTGTCAAAGGGATGACCTTGGGAGCAGTCAAAAGCTAATCGTGACCTTCGGTATCAACAGGCTTGCCTGTTATACAATACGAACCAACCACATATTGGGAGGCGGAACAGTTGAAAAGGGGAAAAACGAAACAATTATTAACGGCGTTACTCATCATGTGCATGGCGACTACGTTGTTCGCATGCAGCGGCGGCAACTCGACAGAAAATGCCGGAAAGCCATCGAATAAACCATCCAATGGTGAAGGGACAGCAGCCGATGGGAATCAAGATCCGGTCACATTCAGCTATTACGCGTCGGATCCGAATCCGAACTGGATGAAGATGCAAGATGAGATCGGCAAGGCCATTACCGAGAAGACAGGCGTCACGCTCAATGCGGAATTCGCCGTCGGAGATCCTGCCCAGAAGGTCTCCCTGATCGCCGTAAGCGGCAAATATCCGGATCTGATTAGCGCCAAGAACGATGTCAACAAGCTTGTCGAAGCGAATGCCTTGCTAGACCTCACCGATCTGATTGAGCAGCATGCGCCTAACATCAAGAAGCTGTACGGCAAGTATATGAAACGTCTTCGATACAGCGATACCGATTCGAGCATCTACGTCCTGCCGACATATGCAGGCGTTGATCACCAGCAATTCATAGCATCGGGAGGCTTCGAGCTGCAGCACCGCGTGGTCAAAGAGCTGGGCTATCCGAAGATCAGAACGGTGCAGGATTATGAGAATGCACTTAAATCATACTTGGAGAAAAATCCAACGAATGATAGAGGTGAAAAGAACATTGGCTTGTCGCTGCTCGCAGACGACTGGAGAATCCAGATTTCGGTGACGAACCCTGCATTCTATACGACGGGGGCTCCGGATGACGGAGAGTACTATATTGATCCGAAGACGTACGAAGCAACCTATCACTTCAAACGTCCGGAAGAGAAAGAGTATTTCCGTTGGCTTAACCATATGCACGATATCGGCTTACTCGATCCCGAGTCGTTCGTTCAAAAGTATGATCAATATATTGCGAAGATTGCATCTGGCCGCGTACTCGGCTTGATTGACCAGGATTGGGAGTATGGAGACGGAGAAAGAAGCTTGAAGGCGGACGGGAAATTAGATCATGCATACGGCCACTATCCAGTTACGCTGTCGGAAGAATATAAGGACCATTCGTTCCAGTCGACCGGTTATTTGGCCGGTTACGGCATTGCGATCTCCAAGACGTGCAAAGATCCGGTACGGGCGATCAAGTTCCTGGACTTCCTTGCATCGGAAGAAGGGCAGGTGCTGACGAACTGGGGCATTGAAGGCAAACATTATGTTGTAGAAGACGGTATTCGTAAGGTTCCGGCCGACGTCAATGACAGAAAGATCAACGATGCTATCAATTTCTCGAAGGAATCGGGTATCGGATTCTACACGACAATGTCGCCTCATTACGGCGACGGCGTGAAGGATTCGACGGGCAACTATATTACAACGAACTTCCCAGAGCAGATCGTAGCCGGTTATAACGATATTGAGAAAGAAGTGTTCCAAGGCTACGGTATTTCGACGTGGAAAGACCTGTTTCCGAAAGAGGACGAGTTCCCGGTTAAGCCTTGGGGCGCAGCATGGAATATTTCTGTTCCGGCTAATTCCCAAGTGAATGTCATTGCCGAGAAGCTGAAGGACATTACTTGGAAACGCATTCCAGAGGCAATTCTTGCCGACCCTGCGAAATTCGACGCATTGTGGGATAGCTATATGAAGGAAATTGATAAGGCAGGCGTTAAAGAGATGGAGGAAGGTTATACGAAACTCGTTCAAGCTCGGGTTAAGCTATGGAACGAATAGTACTTCGGCCTCATTCATAACAGATTTATGACGACGGCGGTGGTCAAGACGAATAGGGCAGGCTGCTCGTTCGTGTTGACCATCGCTTTTGAATATGCGGCTGGAGAATAACCGAAAGGTGGTGGTACGTGGCATAACCACAAGAAGTCATACAGGAAGGAAGTAGAGGAAGCGAGTAGTTGAAGAAGACGAATCATTCATTGGAAGGAGATGCTGCAATCTTGTTTATGAAAAAAATGAAGGTTCCTGCTTTAGCGCTTGTACTATTATACTCGTCAATACTTAGCAGCCTGATCAGCATTATCCCATCGACAGCTTCAGCCGCGGCACCTAATCCCGTCAGCTATTACGGCGAAATGAAGGCCAACGGCAATCGCATTCACGGCTCGAAGACGAACGCCCCTATGCAGGTGAAGGGTGCCAGCTTCTTCTGGAGCAATTGGTCCGGCAGCTTCTGGAATGCAGGCATGGTCAACCGGATGGTCGATGAATTCAAGAGCGAAATCGTAAGAGCAACCTATGGGGTCGATGACAGAGGAACGCCATACAATACAGCGGATGAAGCCAAGGTGCGTGAAGTAGTAGACGCAGCGATTAATAAAGGGGTGTATGTTATTATCGACTGGCATACCCATGGCGCTGAATATAATGTGAACGCTGCCAAGGACTTTTTCTCCCGAATGGCTCGGCAGTATGGAAGCTATGACAATGTGATTTTCGAAATTTTCAATGAGCCGCTTCAGGTGCCTTGGTCCACGGTCAAAGGATACGCCGAGCAAGTTATCCCAGTGATCCGCGAGCATTCGGACAACCTTATTGTAGTCGGCACGCCGACTTGGTCGCAGGATGTTGATAATGCTTCTTTCGATAAGATTAATGCCGATAATATCGCCTATGCTTTGCACTTCTATATCGGTACTCACGGTCAAGGATTAGTGAACAAATTGAATACCGCGTTGAACAACGGAGCAGCCATCTTCGCAACGGAGTGGGGATTCTGGAATCAGAATACGGATCCGATGACGGCTGACCAATGGATGAATGTATTGGATCAGAACCAAATTTCTTGGGCGAACTGGGCTGTTAACGATAAGGATGAGCCGGCAAGCTTCTTTCGTGCGGACGGAGGCCTGACTCCTGCCGGACAATATTTCAAGGACCAGTTAGCGAAGCATGCCTTGACGGCGGAATGGAGACGAGATACGGTCATTCACAGCATACCGGGTAAGATTGAGGCTGAAGCATATTCCGCTTCCAATGGGATTACAATCGAAGAGAGCACGGAAGGAGGCAGCAATGTCGGATATATCGATAACGGGGACTGGCTGGATTACCAAGTTAATGCTGCAGCCGCAGGGTCCTATAAAGTAAGCTTCCGAGTGGCCAGCTTGACAGGAGCAGCGAATGCGTTTCAGCTTAAGAACGGAGCAAGCACGCTTGCAACTGTAAGCGTTCCCAATACGGGAGGCTGGCAAGCCTGGACGACCGTAACCGCTGATGTCAATCTGAATGCAGGTCCGCAGACGCTGCGAATAAGCGCGATGAATGGCGGCTGGAATGTGAACGCGATGCAATTTACAGGGAATAGCGGAAATCCGCCCACACCGGTCAACGTGGCGCTAAATAAGCCTGCGACTGCTTCATCTGCGGAAAGCGCTGCGAATGGTGCAGGGAATGCGTTCGACGGCAAAGCAGCAACCCGCTGGTCTTCGTCATTTGCCGATCCGCAATGGATTTCGGTCGATCTTGGCGCAGTATACGATATCTCACATGTGAAGTTGAATTGGGAGGCAGCCTACGCTTCTTCGTACAAGATTCAAGTGTCTTCTAACGGAACGGCTTGGAACGATGTGTATAGCACGACGACCGGCAATGGCGGGATCGATGATCTCACTGTTGCGGGAACAGGGCGTTATGTGAGAATGCACGCAACTGCAAGGGGCACACCATACGGGAATTCGCTATTTGAATTCGAAGTGTATGGAACGCCTAGCGGTTCTATTGATCCTGCGCCGGTCGTCAATCTGCTTACGAACGGCAGTTTTGCGAACGGAATGACCGATTGGGACTTTAATGTGAACACGGCGAATGCTTCAGTGGCAGTTACGAACGGCGAAGCTGCAATTGCGGTTACGACGCCGGGCGTTCAGACGTATATGCCGCAGCTGGTTCAGGACGGATTTGCGATTACGAACGGACAGTTGTATAAACTCACGTTCGAAGCCAGAGCCTCCGTTGTCCGGCCGATGGAAGTAAGTATCAATAGCGGTCCGGCCGATTACGCGACGATCTGGAACCACACCGTCAATCTGACGGGCAGCAAACAAACGTATACGTACACCTTCACCGCGAACATGACGGACAGTAACGCTAGGCTTGACTTTAATATGGGCGGCCAATCAGGCAACGTGATAATTGATAACGTTGTGCTGAGCCGAGTAGGGGAGGGTCCCAATGGCCCCACTGCCAGCCCCGTCAGTTATTTCGGCGAAATGACTGTCAGCGGCAATCGGATTAACGGCTCCAAGACAGGAGCTCCGATGCAAGTGAAGGGGATGAGCTTTTTCTGGAGTAACTGGTCCGGCCAGTATTGGAATGCCGCTACCGTGGACCGGATGGTGGATGAATTGAAGGTGGAAATTGTCCGGGCCTCCTATGGAGTAGCCGACGACGGGACGCCTCACAATCCGGCCGATGAAGCGATAGTGCGCGATGTTGTTAATGCAGCCATTGATAGAGGCGTCTATGTCATTATCGATTGGCATACGCATGGCGCGCAATATAATATAGGGGCAGCCAAAGCCTTCTTCGCCAAGATGGCACAGGAATACGGCGGCCACGACAACGTTATTTTCGAAATTTATAATGAACCGTTGCAAATTCCTTGGTCCACGATTAAATCATACGCCGAAGAAGTTATTCCTGTCATCCGCCAGCATTCGAATAACTTAATTGTCGTAGGCACGCCTTCATGGTCCCAAGAGGTGGATCAAGCATCGTTTAACCCAATCACAAGCGCTAGCAACATTGCATACACGCTGCATTTCTATGCGGGAACTCATATGCAGTATTTAAGAGACAAAGGCAATACCGCGATGAATAATGGCTTGGCTCTGCTCGCCACGGAGTGGGGCTCTTGCAACGCAGACGGCAACGGTGGCATCAACTATGCTTCCACCAGCGAATGGCTCCAGTGGATGGATCAGAATCAAGTTTCGTGGGCGAACTGGGCGATTAACGATAAAGCGGAAACGTCTAGCATCTTTAGACCCGACGGCAGTTTGACGGAAGCGGGCAACTATCTTAAGGACATTCTGACCACCCACGCGCAAACAGCTGAATGGCGGCAAGTTCATTAAAGAGAATACGGATTACTGCAGAAGCAGGGGCAATAGAAGGCTGAGAGAGGCTAGAGGCTGGCTTACCAGCCTCTTTTGTTGCCAGCTCGATAGGAGTTTTTCTCATGCGCTTCTAGGAGTGACCAAAGTGTTATATCTAGTCATAAAAATGGCAGTTGCCTTTTCGGATACAAGGTAATATAGAATATTACTGCTACGAAATCCGGCTCGACTACACGAAACCGGGAATGCAGGCGGCTTGGACTTCGTTAATCTGCTAGGGAAACTATCCATTATGCTGTATAATACGTTGCTGAACAGACTTTGAAGGCAAGGGCTTCTATTTCAAGATAGCGGTTTTCAGGTATACGGTTCTAGATGAAGGAGGTTGGCACCACGAATGGCAAGACGATGGTGGGCGATTATGGGGTGGTTTGGGCTAGTTCTATGTCTATCTCTCACCTTATCGGCATGCGATAATGGACAGAACATTTTTGATAAGATTAGCGGTAGCTCCCAAGCTCTCGATATTGCCGATACGCGTTCTGCAAACGGGGGTCAATCCGAGGGGGCGGCCTCCTATCCGGTTCATCTCAAGATGCTGTATCCGGGGATGCCGCAATTGGATGAAGCGGTCGTGGAAGAGGTTATGAACGAGTACTTGAAAGACAAAATTAATGCCGTTATTGATCTGCAGCCGATAGACTGGACACAATGGGATAATGACATTACGCTTAGGATCGCGTCCGGCGAAGAGATGGATATTATTTTCACCGCTCAATGGAACGGTCATGCATTAAATGTGTCCAAAGGGGTGTTTGTCGAACTGGAGAACCTGCTGCCGAAGTATGGCCAAGGGATTCTGAATACGCTGGACCCAACCTTCCTTCAAGGCGCCAGAATCAACGGCAAAAACTACGCAGTACCGACGAATAAGGAGCTTGCCGTTCAAGGCGGAGTCATTTACCGGTCGGACATAGCTGATGAACTGCATCTCGATATGTCGAAGGTCAAGACGGTTGATGATCTTGGTCCGATACTGGAGCAGGTGAAGCAGAAGCGGCCGGATTTCATTCCATTGGCGTTGCGGCAAGGGGAGAACTTTAACGCCCATTATTTTACCCAGTTCGATTATCTGGGAGATATCTTCCTGCCCGGAGTGATCGACAAGACGAAAGACAATAAAACGGTCGTCCCTCTGTATGAGCTCGCTCAGTATAAGACAAACCTTAAGATTACCCGCGAGTTTATGCAAAAAGGATATATTAATGCCGATGCCGCAACGACGAGCATGTCTACCGGAGAGTTCTTAAAGAACGGGAACACCTTTATGATTACGTCCTCTCTAACACCAGGCAAAGCTGAGGAGTTAGCGAGCGCCTACAACCTGCAGGGTAAACTGAAGCAAATCGTCATGACGGAGCGTACCGTATCGACTGGAGAAATTACGGGATCCATGCTGGGCATTTCGGCGACAAGCCAGCATCCGGAAGAGGCTATGATGTTTATTAACTTGCTGCATACGGATAAATATTTGAACAATCTAATCAATTTCGGGATTGAGGGCGTTCACTATACCCGCAACGGAGAAATCATTACGGCAACGGAGCGAACGAAGGATTATGCACCGGGCGCAAGCTGGATGTTCGGCAATCAATTTCTTAATTATTTATGGGATACTGAAGATCCGCAGAAGTGGGAGAAGCTGAGGGAGTTCAACAACGGCGTCAAAAAGTCCATCGCACTAGGGTTTACCGTGAATGCGGATAAGATTAAGACAGAAGGCGCTGTCATTCAGAGCATTCTGAAACAATACGATCCTGTGCTCGATACGGGGATGGTAGACCCGGATAAGATACTTCCTGAGTACATCGAACTGTTGAAGGCTGCAGGTATTGATAAAATTATCGCCGATAAACAGTTGCAATTCGATCAATATTTGGCTTCTAAATAAAAACAAATGCTAGGACTTTGCTAGAATGCGAAATACTCGCGCTGAAATACAGTTAGTAGAGTATTGATTTATTCTGAAGTACACCCAACAGTAGCGTTGCTACTGTTTGGCGTAGATCATGAAAACGAACTCTAGAAAAATTGAATCCGTAAATTAATAGCTTCCAACCCGTGATGTCGCAATTTCATACATGAAAGACATCAAGTTAGAGTAAACTTTATCGCTACTATATGCTATTGTCAGTTCATATACATTCATAGAAAGAGGGATTGGACAATGAGCAAAAAGTTGCGTATAGGAATTATCGGAACGGGTGGCATAGCTAATGCCCACGTTGCCGCGTATAAAAAGCTTCCATATGTAGAGATCGTAGGCGTCGCGGACGTCATTCCGGATAAGGCGGCTGCTTTCGCGCAGGCGCAGGGTTTGACGGAAGCGGCTTCATTCGACAGCCATACTGAGCTGCTTCGTATGGAGCTTGATGGTGTCAGCATATGTACGCCAAACATTTCCCATCACCGGACAACAGTCGATTCTCTGCGCAGCGGCAAAAACGTGCTGCTCGAGAAGCCGATGTCCATCACTTTGCAAGAAGGCATCGAAATGACGCAGGCAGCGAAGGAAAGCGGGAAAATGCTGACTCTGGGCTTCCAGCCGCGCTATGATCCGAACATGAAGCTTCTGCAAACGATTGTGCAATCGGGACGTCTCGGCAACGTATATTATGTTGAGACAGGCGGCGGACGTCGCCGCGGCATGCCGGGAGGCACATTTATCAGCAAAAAACTCGCGGGTGCCGGCGCTATGGCCGATATTGGCTGTTACTCACTGGATATGGCGCTGAACACACTTGGCTATCCTCGTCCGGTTTCGGTATCGGCGTTCACGACGAACCACTTCGGGACCAATCCATTGTACCATCCGGAAGCAAGCAAGTTTGAAGTCGAAGATTTCGGCGTCGCTATGGTTCGCTTCGAGAATGATCTCGTGCTGCAGTTCAAAATCTCTTGGGCTATGCATATGGACACGCTTGGTGCGACGATGTTCCTCGGTACGGACGCAGGCCTGAAAGTAACACCGGCTGGAACGGGGCCATGGTCGGGCGTATGGGATGGATCAGTAGGTTCCATCACGTTGTATCATGATGAATACGGCACACAAACCTCAACGCCGATTCCGACGATTGGGCATCAATTGAATCTGTTTGACCGGAAAGTGCATGATTTCGCAGAAGCGGTTCGGGATGGCAGAGAGGCTCCAATTCCAGGCGAGCAAATTCTCATTCAGCAAGCAATCATCGACGGGGTGCTGCGTTCGGCAGAAGCACGCCGCGAAGTATCGATCGAATTGCCTGATTTCCGTTAATCCTATATTACAAGCAAAAAGAACCGGCTTCGTGAGAAGCGGTTCTTTTTGCTTTTGTCAGGATATTGTACATTCAGTTCGTATAAGGACTCAGCAGCGGAGCCAGCTTTTCTGCAATTTTGACATGACCGGCATCGCTTGGATGAGTACCGTCTACAGTATCGGCCGCTGTGATCCAGCCTGTTGTATCGATGTAATGCAGCTTGTTGTCCCCGCCATTATAGACAGTATTGAAGGCTAATAGTGTCGGTAACGTCATGGAGCCATTGAACGTTTTCATTACAAAAATGTCCGCCGACGGATACTTGGCTCTTATATTTTGCAAGAAGGTGATATACGTTTGCTTGAAGTCGTTGTCGGTCACATTAAAGCCGTTATCGTTCGTGCCGAGATTGATCACGACTGCACGTGCCTGATAAGTATTGAAATTCCATAACGTCGAGTCATTGTCATACACGGATTTCATCTTGAAAAACTGATTGCTCATGCCGACACTGTTCGGTGAATGGCATTGGATGTTATCCACTAGGCAGATGCCCGGAAAAGCGATCTGGGTGTGCTCGGCACCTAATTGCTCACCGACGAGCCATGCGTAGTCTGACAACGCTATTTTCGAATTGAGGTAGCCGGATGTGATGGAATCCCCGACAAATTCAATGAGATGGGTGCTGAGAGTAGTTGGCTGTGTGCTTGCTCCCGCATCTAGTTCTAGGCCCTGAATTTCCAGCATATCGTTCTCGGAAGCTGATGTAATTCGCAGGGAGTGCGAACCGTTTGCCAGCGCAGTTGGGGTCAAGTACACCGTGCCTGACACTTGGCTAAATAGAACATCCTCTCCGCCGTCGATAGAAACGTAAATGCTGGCCGATCTGCCAAGCTTAAGGGTGACATGAGTGCCCGTAAAATTTGTTTTCATATACGAACCGCCCCAATAGCTCTTGTACACAGAGGGTGAGCTCTTATCCCATCTTCCTACAAATTTAAGATTGGGATCCGTAACGGAAATCTCCTGGCCGGGAAGCGGCTTAACTTTCTTGACGACGCTCACTGAAGCGATTTTCAACTCTGCACCGGGATTACTTCCTCCTTGAATGGAGAACCGAAAGTCTGCCCCGTTTGCCCGGTTGCCAAAGAAAGCGTTCGTAAGCAGGTAGGTTTGTGTTTTCCAGGTGTCCGTGCCGGTGAAGGAAATTATTGGCGCATTCGTAAAGGCTGCCGTCGAGGAATCGAATTGCATGATTAATTTCCCGTTGCCCGAATCGAAGTAGGTAACACTAACCTCTACATCAAATTCCGTATTGTTTTTGAGATAGGTATCGCTGACGTTCATATACAGATAGTTTGTGCGAGGCACGTCGGAATTTTTGTTCGTCTGCCAGTAGCTTTTTCCAGCTATCGTGCCCGTTATGAGTCCGGCCGGATTGTCTCCGGCAAAGGGATGAATACCGTTCTCGATGGGGGTTCCGCCCAGTGTGACGCTGACTTCTTCTT
The DNA here is from genome assembly GCF_042883865.1 of Paenibacillus sp. NPDC058174. Classification (NCBI taxonomy): domain Bacteria; kingdom Bacillati; phylum Bacillota; class Bacilli; order Caryophanales; family Paenibacillaceae; genus Paenibacillus; species Paenibacillus sp. NPDC058174. Next base: position 2,166,708 of record NZ_JBHVUY010000001.1, on the reverse strand, counting down.
CATCTTCTTCATTAGATGTGGCGTTGATCACCTGATGCTGCGTGCAGGAGACAAGTATGAGCATAGACATGATCAGAAGGCTGTTCACCCAGAAATGAATAGTGGACCGCTTGAAGCCGTAATGCTTAGTTGCCATCGAATTGTCCTCCTCGAGGGGAATTGGTATAAATCTATAGCTTCCAAAACAGAAAACACCGCTTCAATTAGTCGAGTGAGAGCTGTTGAGCAAACATAACTAGACTGAAGAGGTGTTTTTTATCTCGGGATGGCTACCACAGGCAGCTGCATGAATTTGAAAGCAATCACAGGAGGTAGTATAAACCAAAAATGTAATTATTCCTGGCGTTTATAAACAATTGTAGGGTAAATGATTCAATTAGTTTTCTAAAGAAGGGTTGGATATCCAAGTTGTACGATTCAAATCCGATGTTGGAATTTATGATATATACTTAAATGAAGACATGGGGGCTATATGATATGATAGTAAATATTTGGGGATGGTTCAGGGCAGAAGCTGAAAACAATTGTGGTTCCACGATTAGGAGGAAAAGCATGCCTGATTTCAAGATCGATGATCTTGGCTTTAGAATTGCACTTACAAAACGATGAGAAAAAATTCTTGCTCTAATAGTAAGAAAATCCGAGGATGGAAACGCAGAATCAAACAGATTGAACAATGGAAATTATTTTTAAAGTTAAAGCTGGTGATGTTTGGTTAGGTGAAATGATATAGCATAAAGATTAGTCTCAGAGACAATTGCTCTGAGGCTTTTTTGCGTGAAGGGACGGGTGTCGAGAAGATTTATTTCATTTTACCAGTAATTTACCCTGCAAGATTACTATGAATTTGTACAAGAGGACGCTTATAACAAATTTCGTGAGAAAGGTAGATTGAAATTGGTGAAGACCATATCGATTAAAGTTGCCCAACCGGGAGATGTTCTTGCAAGACAGGTTGTGACAGCCAGCGACAGCATACTGCTACAGGCAGGAGTGAAGTTAACGAGAGAGCATTTGGATAGGCTGAAAAAATTCGGGATCACCACCCTAGCTATCAAATAAAACAAGATTACAAGGGCATTCAAGCCTGAGCAACAGGAAGCCTGCCAATACAGCTTTCAAATCAGTTAATACGACCGCATCCGGCATTGAACCGGGGGTGGCCGTTTATTTTTTTGCTCTGTTTTACCGCACTTTTACCATGAATGATTAAGCTATGAAAGGCAAAGGAGCAAACCAATTTGCTTCTGGCGATAAAACGACAAGAGCTGAGGCTGTAACTGTCTTGCTCAAGATGATGACGTATAAGAGCAAGTAATGTTTTAGCATATCATGAGGGTCTCTATAATTTGATTTATAAACTATATTATGCTGTTTAAGCCTCCTTCTCGAGCACAAGCTGTTCGAAAAGGGGGTATTTCTATGACCAACTCATTTATGCAGTGAATGGTTTAGCGATCCGTAAGATAGCGAAATGCGCTTCGTAATGTACTTTCTTGTGGAAATATTATAGGGATTACTGTTAAAATATGGCTTATAAAAACCGATATAGATGGATATAGAATCTGTTCTGAAGGAGCAACCACATGTCAGTGTCAGGAATACAGCCAGCCGCAATTTATAACAAAAGTTCAATTCCAAACCCGCAGACCCCGCCAACAACTCAGATCAATCAATTGACGCAAGAATCTGGCGGCGATAATTCTGTAAATACGGATCCAGTGCAATCTGCGTCTTCCTATGTTTTTGATAAGAGCAAGATTACTCAGGAACTAAGAGAAGCAGCACTTGGCCAACTTAGTTCAAGTTCATATTGGAATATAAAGCTCGAGAACTGGACCAGCCATTTCGTTGTGAAGCAAGCTTACCTGCGTGATCAGATTATTAAAAATACAGACGGTGAGGAACAGAAGCAGCAGCTTCAACGTTTCGATTATGAAAGTGAGCTTTATGTGGATTGGATCGCCAATGTGGCAAGTAATTCTATCACCGATATTATGAATGGTGATGCACGGGTCATATTCAATGAGATTGAAAGCGAGAGGGAAAAGTTCCTTCAGAACTTTACTCCTGTATTTAACAAAGAGGGGCTAAAGCAGCAGTTTGTGGATATGATTCATGCTGAGCAGGAACTGTTTAGCCAGTCCAAGCCGAACGATGCCGAGTGGGACAAAATTTTGACTTCAGGCGGAGTGGGGTTAGAGCAGCTAGAAAAGAAGCTTAAAACAGAAATGTTTAATCAGCAAACGGAGGATTCTGTTTCTTTTGATAAGCTGAATTACCGTGATCTTGTTGGAACATTTAATGCTTTTAAAATGGGCAGCTATGGATTATCCACTATAGGCTCAACAGAACTTATTTTTCCTAGAATTGGGCTTGATCAGGCCATGGTTGGTCTATATCTTGCGAATACATCAATGAGCTCGTTTGTCAAAAACAAAATTACTGAAACGCTCGACAGAGCAATGGACAACAAAATCAAAATTCAAAATTTCCAGGATGCAATGTGGTCACTTCGTCTAGGAAGCGGAGGGAAGGAAGGATTTTCTTTTAACCAGCCCCTAACAGATGAATTGCGTTTGAAAGTAGAACGGTATATGAAGAGCGATGACTATAAACCTTCCCCATCCCAATTCATTCAAGAACAGTTTGCTAAGTTGAGCACCATCAATTCTAAATTGTTCGTACAAAATTTTCTCAAACTACAGCAACAAGTCAAAGCAAGTCTGTTGTCGGGTCCGGAGATTCTGGGGGATGTCGGGAAAGATAAGAAAGTTGCTTTTGCCGACAGCATCACTCGGGGCTATGCTGAAACCTGGAACAAATTCATTGATTACCTTTCTATAGATGAAAGTACGAAAAAGGATTATTACGTGCCGACACGCATTGGAGATACACTGGATGTAAAGGCCTAACTTGTCTAGAGGAGGAATTTAGAAGACTACATAACTTGGATGCTTCGTAAACAATAGATGAGATGGTATACTATATCTGTATCTATAGTGAGAGGATTTGAGTATGTAGTGTCAAACAATTTTTGGCGTGATTTACCACGGCCATTTTTTATACTTGCACCGATGGAAGATGTGACGGATGTTGTTTTTCGGCATGTAGTAAGCAAAGCAGGCAGGCCCGATGTGTTTTTTACAGAGTTTACAAATACGGAGAGCTTCTGTCATCCAGAAGGGACCTATGGTGTACGAGGACGTCTAACCTTTACGGAAGATGAGCAGCCGATGGTTGCGCATATTTGGGGGGATAAGCCCCAATATTTTGAGCAAATGAGTATTGGTATGGCTAAGCTTGGCTTCAAAGGCGTGGATATTAATATGGGCTGTCCCGTCCATAACGTTGCCACGAAAGGCAAGGGAAGCGGCCTTATTCTGCATCCGGAGCTTGCGGCAGAGATTATTCAGGCGGCAAAAGCGGGAGGCTTGCCTGTCAGTGTCAAAACTCGGCTAGGCTACAACGATGTAGAGGAGTGGCGGGACTGGTTAACCCATATTTTGGAGCAAAATATTGCGAATCTGTCTATTCATCTCCGTACAAGGAAGGAAATGAGCGTAGCAGATGCACATTGGGAGCTGATTCCGGAAATTAAGCAGCTTCGTGATCGTATAGCGCCGGATACTCTGCTCACAATCAATGGAGATATTGCGGACCGGCAAATGGGCTTAAAGCTTGCAGAGCAATATGGAGTGGACGGCATTATGATTGGGAGAGGCATTTTCCATAATCCTTTTGCCTTCGAACAAGAGCCGAGGGAGCATAGCAGTGACGAATTGCTCGAACTGTTAAGATTGCATCTGGATCTTCATGATAAATATGCAGCGGAATTAACGCTGCGCCCGTTTAAAGCGCTTCTGCGATTTTTCAAAATATATGTCAAAGGATTTCGAGGGGCAAGTGAGCTGCGAAATCAATTGATGAGTACAAAGTCAACGGATGAAGTACGTGCCCTTCTTAGCACCTTTGAAAAGAATGCTGATGCCATTATTGAAGCAGATGTACTTAAGAATCAGCTTTAAGCATCTGTATTTATCTGTTAGTAAAGCCAGACAGCCCGAATTCTTCTAGGATTCGGGCTGTCTTTTTAGCTTTTAATCCAAGGATTATTGAAGGCATTGAACGGCTAGCATAACAAGCAAGCGTTTTCATGAATGTAATATTGCCCCCGTAAAGGATAAGACTGCCCCATTGGAACTCAATAGCAACACTCGTATGATAAGGTAAGTCCACAATATACAGGTTATGTTCCGGAAGAGTATGGCAGGGTTTAAAAGAAGTTGTGAGATTACGTTGTTTGCACGTACGCTTATCGCTCTTTGGATCCTGTTCTTTTTTTGAGCTCATGAAAACGCTAACATCGGGCCGGTTGTGGACGGATGCGCTTTTACAAGATTATACATAAGGAATAGTAGAGGTGATGCGGCGGCTAGCATAAAATTACAGATTGCTTTTATGCAACGCTACTGGAGGTTTGATATTGAAGTGAAGAGGGTTTTAAAGAGTCAGCGAAATCTTCAAAACCTAAAATATGAAATATGGAGGAAATTTAAGCATGATGAAAAGACGGTTTCTAGCACTTTTACTTGCGACGTCAATGCTGTTTACTTTAGCTTCTCCGCCTATGCTGGTCAGCGCGGCTTGGGGCGATAATGTATCTTTGTTGACCGTAAATGCGGGTACAGACGGCAATACAGCGACAAACGCCGATGCGCCGGACGGACAGAAAGCGTGGAGCTTAAACACAGGAACCTCAAAGGGCGGCGGCCCTTGGGATAACCTCTTCACGCCAAGCGTTGCGCCTCTAAGAGATGTATCCGCTTATAAAGACGGCTATTTTGTTTTCGAGATGTACGTCCCTAGTGCGAGTTTTAAAAATATGCAAGGCAATAACTGGCTTGTTATCGTAAGTGACAGTAATCCCGCTGAGGACAAGTTTAACAACAATTCTCGTCTCCAGCTTGATGTGAGCGGGGTTACAAATGCAGCGGTAGGCACATGGGCGACGGTCTATACGAAGCTGTCTTCGTCAAGTACGGTAGCCGGGAATTTCGATGATGCCTGGCTGGACAAAGTAACCAGACTGGCTATGCATCTGCAATGGGATACTAGTGTTCCTAGCACTGGCATTTTCATAAAAAATCCGCGTTTCCAAAAAAGTGCGTTAGGTGTTCCGGCTTCACCGTCAACTGCTCCTGCATTTGATACAGCAACAAAAACAGTAACGGCTAACGCACCGGCTAGCGGGCAAGCTGTGGAATTCGCAATTAGCGAAGATGGTAACGCACCTGCATCTGGTTGGGTGGATGGAAGTCTAAATGGTAATGTTTATACTCATCAATTTGCCACAGTACCTTCAGTAGACACCTACTACGTGTTCGCGCGCGCGAAAGCAGGCGGCAATTACAACTTCATCGGCGCATCTGCAAGAACGACTGTAACGTCTATTGACAACGAAACCTTGGTAAATGATGCGGCGGCATCTCTGACATGGGATAGTATTAAAGGAAGTAATACTGGAGAAAACGATGTAAAATCACAACTTAATCTTCCGACAGCAATCGGAACAACTAACGTAGCATGGTCTTCGGACAATGCGGCAATAAGCAGCACCGGAGGCGTAAATCGTTTATTTAACAGAGAAGCAGACAAAACCGTAGTACTCACGGCGACTATTACCAAAGGTAATGCAAGTGCTATGAGAATCATTACGGTTGAAGTGAAAGCTGTGCCGGCGGCGGTAAATGCCCGGGCTGCGACGTATTTCCCTAATATTGAAGAGGGAACGGTCGCTACTGCTGCACCAGACGGAAATAGTGCGGTTAAGCTGGGCGCAGGAAAAACAGGCGCTGGCGCTGAACGGCTTTGGGATGCCCGCTTTATTAATAGCAGCGGCAATCAGGATTTATTAGGCTACGCGAATCAATATTTTGTTTTTGATATGTATGTTACGCATGCCGATCTTTTGAATTTCAACGGTAACAACTGGGTTGCTGTGGCAGCTGGCGGCAACAACGTTGATACCAATTCCCGTCTTAACTTTAATGTTAGTGACATGAGAAATGGCAAGGTAAATGAATGGTTTACGGTTTATGCGCAATTATCATCAGCAAATTCTCCGAATGGTTTCAATCCCGTTAATTTGGATACGGTACAGGCAGCGAGACTGCAAATGCAATGGTCATCTGTGCCTCAAGGCGATATCTATATTAAGAACCCTCGGTTCCAAAGCTCTGCGGATTCGCCGAAGCCTGTTCCTGCTGCTGCTGAAACAGCGGGCAGCATTACGTTATCGTCAGCAGCGCCGGCAAACGGCCAGGCTGTCCAATTTGCAGTCAATACCACCGGCAATGCTCCGGCAGAAGGAGATTGGACAACAGGTACCCTTAATGCAGGCGAGTATAGTGCGACATTTACAAAACCAGCAGGAAGCACTTATTATACATTCGCGCGCACGGCTCAGAATACGCAATATCCTTTCGCAGGAACGCATACAAGAGTCAAAGTGGAGCATCTCGACGACAACCAAGCAGTAGCGGACGCGAAGACTAAACTGACATGGGACACAATCCGGAAATCGAACACGCTTCAATCCGAAGTAAGAACGGAGCTGACTCTTCCGGTTACGGGTGCGAATAATACGGCTATCGTATGGTCGGCTGCACCGGCTGGTATTGTAAATACTGCAACCGGCAGCGTAACTCGCGACCCTGACCAGGATAAAGCGGTAACGCTTACGGCGACAATATCCAAAGGCAGTGCTACACCTGTTACTAAAACCTTTAGTTTGACAGTATCCAGCATTACGAATGAGCTTGCAGAAGTGTTCATTGATTTCAACAATTCCGGAACCTTTACCGCAGTTAATGCAATCGGAAGCGGATTCGGCGACGGCGGAGATCCGGCAGGACCGTTCCCAGGGCTTCAGGGCAACGGCATAGGCGTTAGCCTTACCGGAGACGGCGGCACCGCAGTGGAGACAGTTACTCAAAGCGGTGTAGGGGCTGTGAAGGTCGGCAACTTTATGTACGTAATTGTTGACAACGCTAAGCTTAAGCAAGCAAACAAGGTTGAACTAGCAGTCACATACTGGAGACCAAGCGCAGCAAGCGGTATTTCGCTGCAGTATAACACGATCTATCCAGGCAATTTCTCTGGATTTGAAGCGTACCGGTCAGCGAGCATTCCAGCGGCAGGAAGCGGCAACTCCTGGGTAACTTCAAAAGTTGTGCTTAACGGAGCTAATTTCGCGGTAGGCGCACAAAACCAAGGAGCACATTTCCGCATCGGTACTGCTGGCGCAATCATTCAGAGCATACGGATAACTGAAATTCCTCCAACGGATGAAGAAGCGGTTCAACTGGTTTCAAGTGCACTGACATGGGATGCTATCAAGGGCACGAATACGAGACAGGATCTGGTTGAAACCAATTTGACCCTTGCTAAGGCAGGTTCTGCGGGCACGAACATTGCTTGGACATCTACCAATAACACGGTAATAAACAGCGACACCGGTGCAGTAAGCCGTCAAGAAGCCAATACGGCCGTAACGCTCACGGCGACAATAAGCAAAGGTGCAGCAGTTCCTGTTGTGAAAACATTTAGTATAGTCGTTCGCGGAACAGGTATCGGAAACGATGAGGATGCGGTAAACCATATGTTGAACAAATTGACATGGGATTTAATCAAAGGCGTAAATGCTTCTGAGGATAATGTAACGACGAATTTGGTTCTTCCGACAATGGGCGAGAATATGACGGACATTACATGGACGACATCCGCAGCTGCTCTCATAACGACTGAAGGCGTGATCCCGACAAACCGTCCGGACGGCGGCGGTGATGTTACGCTGACGGCGACGATAAAAAGAGGGCCGGTGTCCGCTCCTGTAATCAAGACGAAAACCTTCGAGTTGAAGGTTCCGGATCGATATGATTATGCCAAGCATATGAGAACGGCAATCGCTCAGCAGCATGATGCGAAGGATTGGGCGATATCGGACTTTAACGTTCTTGCTTTCGGTGCGAAAACAGTAGCGATGGCAGAAGCGGAAGGCTTAGATGAGTTCGATAACAGAGAGGCTTTCCAAGCGGCGATTGACGCGGCTTATAATGACGGCGGCGGCGTCGTTTATATTCCGGCGGGAACCTATGCGTTCTACTCGGAAACGACCGGAGCAGTAAGCGTTAAAAGCACGACTGGAAACACAACCTATGAATACAAACAAGTATTGAATTTGCGTGCAGGCGTACAGCTTCGCGGCGAATGGGATAACCCGGATGCGGGTAATTATGACGGTAAAATCGACGGGACTGTTCTCGCTGTATATGCCGGACATAATACCGCCAACTATGACACGTATGTTGATTCTGACGAGAGAGAGAATCAGACAGGCGGCAAAAAAGTAGCTAACGTGTCCGACAGATTTATAGACATGGAACAAGGCACAGGGGTGTCGAACCTCTCCGTATGGTATCCGAATCAGGATATTAATGCTCAAACTGTCGTTGAGAAAAGGGGAGAAGACGGCCAGAAGACAGGAGAAATGGAGACGATTCATGGAATTCCATATCCTTGGACGTTCTTCCAGAGAACCGGAAACAGCGCGACGCTTGATAACGTTACGCTTGTAAACGCATGGGGAGGCTTCATTTCCCTGCCGAGTGAAATGCATTATGTTGTGAACAGCAATATGACGGCTCTCTACAAGGGCATCGTTGTTCACACTTGTACAGATATCGGACGTATCGAGAACGTTAACATCGATCCGAAATACTGGGCGAATTCAGGACTTGACGGCGCACCGGCTCTCTCGGATGTGAGAGCGTACACAAGAGCGAATGCTGTCGGATTCATGATGCACCGCTCTGACTGGGAGTACGTATCAGGTCTGTACGTTTCCGGATATAAGACGGGGATGTGGATCGGAAGAGAGCCTGGCGGGGACGAAGCTCCAAACGCGCAATTCTACGGATTGAAAATTGAAGACAGTGAAACAGGCATTTATATTGATAACGTTAACGGCTTCGGTCTGCTTTTCTCCGGCTCGGAATTCGGGGGCGACACGGCCGTATATGTCAACGAGCGTTTCAACACTTCCGTTCAATTCAACGGAGTTGACTTCAAAGGTCCGATTGTAAGCAACGCGAGAGGCGGAGTTCTTTCATTCGAGGATTGCACGTTCGATCAATATGACAACTTCGCGCTGAACTTCCTGGGCCGAGGCAACGCATTGGTCAGCCAAAGTAATTTCAAGAAGTCAGATAAACATGTCAATCTCGGAGCAAACTTCGGAACATTCAAATCAGTCAATTCCGGTTATAACCTGAACATTGAGAGCGCTAACCTTGCCGCTCATATCGATGACCTTAAGCTTGATGTTAAGGGCGGCGGTACGAGCACCACAGTACAGGTTGTTAATGACTTGGAATATCTGTTTGAACCGATTCCGAAAAACGTAAAAACAGATATTGATGTGCACCCGAGACCAGCATCAAGCGCTGTGCTCAGACTGGACTTCCCGCGCTCGTTAACAGGCAATGCACCAACCGTGGATATATCTGCAAAATTGCAGGAAGCTCTAGACTATATTAAAGCGAATCATGGTGGCGGCACGGTCTACCTGCCGGGCGGAAGATACAGGCTGAATAATCCGGTCATCATTCCAGAGGGTGTTGAGCTCAGAGGAACATGGGACGTACAGCACCATACACAAGGCGGCGGTACGGCAATATTTACAGCTTACACCGGCGGTGCCCAGGGAGAAAACGGAAGCTCTCTCATTCAGCTTAAAGCACATGCAGGCATCAGAGGACTTAACCTTACGCAAGCGAATTTAACCAGCGTCAGCCTGGATAATCCTAACCAAACGCTTAAAACTCCGTTCATGGTACAGGGTCAAGGTGCAGGCGTATATGCAATCAACTTAACGATCCCGATTGGGGATAAAGGTATAGATCTGGCTTCCTATAAAACAGATGGCCACTATGTGGACTATTTAGGCGGCACGCTCTTGAGAGCAGGCATCTGGGTCGGAGGAGGCGCAGAAGGCGGATTTATCCGAAATATGCAATTCAATCCGCATTACGCTTTGAGACTTCCAGGAGGCCAAGGCTATACGGCCCCTAGCGGCGATTTGTACGGATTCGTACAAAGGTACAGCAGTGCGCTCAAATTCTCCGACGTGGAAGACCAGACGATTTTCAACAATTTCGTGTTCGGTTCGGTATACGGCATACACTTCCTGAAGAGAGACTTGGGCAATGGCCAATTCGCATATCCGGGAAAAATGACGATGATCGGCCACGGCTCGGACGGAACTACGTACGCTTTGCATGTGGAAGATGCGGACGAACACACCAAAATTATCGCGATCAACTCGGAATTGGTTAATACAAACATTGCGACGGAGCCGAACCGGGCTTATGTCAAAATGGGTGATGCAGCTGATCCTGCAAAAATTCACCCTGACGCTGAACTTGTATTGTACAACAGCGCATTCTGGGGAAGCCCGACTGTAGCCGGAGCGGTCGTATATAACGGTAAGGTTCGCTTCCAGCAAGCAAACTTTACTCAGCTGCCTGGCAATAATCCGGGTATAGACGTTCAAGGCGGAAAAGCGTATGTGTACTCCTCGTACTTCCAGCCGACGAAGAACGGCCAGAATAATAATGTGTACGCAATGCTGCGCGAGGGCGGCACATCGATCGAGCTTAGCAACAATTACTACGCATCCGGTCTGAGAAACAGCACGCCAGCAGGCAATCCGTACGGAATTTACGGCTCAGATCTATTGGCGGAACCGTTTGTATTTAACCTGACTAAGAACGGAGATAAACAGCAGTTCAGCGCTAAGTATAATGTCGGAGGAAGAGCTTCTGCACCTGGTACTTTGAAGATTGCTTCCCCGTCGGCTTATGCAAATAATTTTACTCCAATCCAATTTAACTCGCTTGCGGCAGGCGAATCCGTAACTATAGATTTACCGTATTATGTTGCAGGTCTGGTCACATTTGAGCTTCAGCTCGAAGGCGGAAAAGCATACACGTATACGGCAAAATTTGATACAGCTTATGCGGAGAAAGTAAGTAATGCCGGTGCGGAGAATCCGGCAAAGAATGCCGCAACTCCGGGATATGTGATGGACACCAAAGATTATGTCACTTCCGGAACTTGGGATGGTCCGCAGGACCTTAGTGTAGGCTCGCATTTCGCATGGGATGACAGCAATTTGTATGCGTACATTGTCGTTACAGATGACGTGCACTACAATAGCCAGACCGGCGGAAATATATGGAGAGAGGATAATTTGCAGCTAGGCATTGATTTGCACAATCCTGCTACCAACAGTAATACACGGAATGAATTGGGATTTGCACTCACCAATGACAAGCAAGTGATTAAATGGGCTTGGACGCGTCCTACGGGCGCTAATGCCCCAACTGCTCCGATAACAGATATCGCGGCAGATATTACGAGAGATGAAACTGCGAAAAAGACGATTTACAGTCTAAAAATTCCGTTTAATACCGTTCTCAATAATCCTGCATCGGAGCTCGCGAACGGAAGAATCGGAATCTCCATCATGCTCAATGAATCAGACGGTCCGCAAGAGTCTGACGGCAGCAGAACGACTTTTGAAGTTGAAAGCGGACAATTAAAAAATTCGAGTCTATTTACAGATCTGTATCTGTTAAACGCAGGCAAATACAATGAAATGATTGAAGCATCAGCGGATGCTGCCGTTACAAAGGCTCTCGGGTCTGGAACGGCTGCCGATCTCGCTGTGGCTCGCAACTTTGTTGCTATTTTGGCCGACGGTGAAGTGAAGACGGAGCTGCTTAACAAGCTCAATATTGTCGAACACTACAACAGCGAGATCAGCCCGACTGCTGTCCAGTTTGACCTGAACCCTGGCAAGCAGCAAGCAGCTGTCATTCAACTGGAGCTTAAAGGGAATACGCTGACAGCTATTAAGAACGGCAGCACTCTGCTGCAGGCCGGCACCGATTATGTTGTGAATAATGATCAGGTAACGATTAAGTCGTCTTACTTGGCCCAATTGCAAAAGGGTACTGCGCAGCTGACATTTGAGTTTAGCGCAGGCCAGCCGCAGGTGCTGACGGTTACGGTCGTTGATACAACGCCTGACAACAACGGTGGTAACAACGGTGGTAACAACGGTGGTAACAACGGTGGTAACAACGGTGGTAACAACGGCGGTAACAACGGCGGCAACAACGGTGGCAACAACGGCGGCAACAACGGCGGTAACAACGGTGGCAACACCGGTGGTAACAATGGCGGCAATCAAGTTGAATTGAAGGATATTGCCGGACACTGGGCAGAAGATGCGATTCGCAAAGCAGTGGAAAAAGGCTTTGTGCTTGGCTACCAGGATCATACCTTCAAGCCAAATGCGGCGGTTACCCGTGCGGAATTTGCCGTGATGTTGACCCGCGCATTGACTGTACAAGGCGATGGAAAGCAGCATACCTTTAAAGATGATTCAGCCATTGCTTCATGGTCGAAAGAAGCGCTTGCTCAGGCAGTAGAAGCGGGAGTTTTGAGCGGCTACTCGGATGGAACATTGCGTCCAAATAGCGGTTTGACACGCGCTGAGCTTGCAGTAATGATTGCTCGCGCTTTGAAGCTGGAAGACCAAAAGGACAAAGCGGCAAGCTTTACTGACCAAGACAAACTGCCAGAGTGGGCAAAGGGCGCGATTGGCGCAGTAGCTGAAAAAGGCATTATGCAGGGCAAGGAAGGCGGCAAGTTTGACTTCAATGCCGTGGCTACCCGTGCGGAAGTCATCACAATTCTTCTCCGTGTTTTGGAGATGAATGAGAAGTAAGAAAATCAGTCTGCACAATTGCAGTCTGTTGGCTGCGGAGTTTTAAGCAAAAAGGATGTCAGCGGCGATTAGCCAAGGCTGGCATCCTTTTTGCTTTGTCTTTGTAGGGCTAAAGCGCACATTTATGATCGCAAACATATGATTTATAGGTGAATGTCATGGATACGGCTTTAAGCAAGTACCATTTTGCATGAAATCGGAGTTGAAATCATGGAGAGAAAGAAAGTAAATTTGACCTCGAAAATGAAACCAGCAGCGGTGTACCGGAGCAAAGGAATTTCTAAAAAGTACAACAACATTTATAAGAGCGGGAAGCATCCCGAGAAGGCAGCAGATCAAGATGATCGCGGCATACTTAATCATCCGATTGGGCCAAGTGCAAGCCGTTTAATTGGCCGGGGAGTAAAGGTTCAGGGCAAAGGGAGCATTACCGATATTCCGGGCATTCTGGTGGGGCATGCAGAGGACCAAAGCGGCCGTACCGGTTGTACCGTTATTTTGTACCCGAAAGGCGCAGTTCCCGGTGTGGATGTGAGAGGCGGTTATCCGGGTACGGAACAGACAGATGCGATTAAACCCGGAACGTCTACGGATCTCATACAGGGGGTTCTTCTAACGGGCGGCAGCAACTTTGGACTTGCGGCAACAGCAGGAATTGTGAACTGGCTTGCAGAGCACGGGTATGGTACCCCGACAGATGCCGGGCCAGTCCCCACCGTGCCTGCGGCTGTTATATTTGACCTTTATTATGCAAAAGGCTCGCCAAGGCCAGATACACAGCTGGGCTACAAGGCGGCACAAGCTGCGAAGGGCGGTAATGTGGCGCAAGGAAGTGTTGGTGCCGGAGCGGGTGCAACAGTTGGGAAAATCTACGGTACACCGATGAAGGGCGGTGTTGGAACCGCTTCTTGGCAAATCCCGGGCGGGCCAATCGTAGCTGCTATTGTCGTCGTCAATGCTCTGGGAGATATTTGGGATGATGATCATATTATAGCCGGGGCGCTCAAGCCTAATGGGAATTTTGTTAATCAGACCAGGGCGATTCTTGAAGGAATACCGCCAATGACGAATTCGACCCAGAACAGAAGCACAACGATCGCTGTTATCGCTACGAATGCCAAGCTAGACAAAGCTGAGGCAGGAAGGGTTGCGACCCTTGCCCATGACGGAATGGCGCGGGCGATTTCCCCGGTGCATATTCAAGCTGACGGGGACACTATATTCTGTATGGCGACTTGCACCGATACTAGCGGGCTTATTGGCAATGCTGCCGTAACTGCAGTCGGCACTGCCGCAGCCGTTGTGCTCGAGCAAGCCATCGTCCGGGGAGTAAGGGCAGCCCAAGCGCAAATTAAACATCAGCAATACCGGAAGTAGAGGCTTTTAGTGGGGCAGAATTGAATGAAACAGAAAAACACGCCGAATTAAGGCGTGTTTTTCTGTTTCATAAAGCTGCTCGCCGTCCTGATTCTGAATCCTTTGTTATGGTTCGAGAATGACTTCGACCAGCTGCTGAATTAATTGCTGCAGCTCGTTTGAATTTTTAGCAACGATTTTGAACCCGCGCAAGGAGCTTGTTAGCAGGTAAGCCAGCTGCTGAGGATTCAGCCCTTCACGTTTTCCATAAAGCTCGAATTGTTCTTCTATCAATGAAGCCAATATCTGTTCGAATTTCCGATAGCTCACGTCTAACGCCTCGCGGGCGAATTCATAGGAGCTGTCTGTAATTTCTCTAATTTCCGGTGAATGCAGCGCTTGGTCGAATATATTAATCGCCCAAACCTCAAAAGCATAAAAGATTTTTTCCTTCGGTGTGCCGCTCTTCGGCAGCCCTTTTTGTATTTCCTCTATCAGGCTGTCCCCATTATATAGTATGGCTGAATTAAATATCTCCTCTTTACTGTTGAAAAATAAGTAAAGACCGGCCCGTGAAATTCCAGCGGCCTGAGAAATATCATTCATTGAAACTCGCTTATATCCGTATTTGTAAAATACCTCTAGCGCGGTTGAAACAATGTGAAGCTTCTTTTGCTCGTCCATTTAACACTGCCCCAGTCTTGATTACTGTCATTTTATTATATAGACACTTTACAATATTTGTCCACTCGTTTATTATACGCATATAGACAATTATCGTATTTTGTCTAGTTGTATAAATAAATGAACCTCAAAAGGAGAGCATGATAACGATGAGTACAGAACAAAAGCCGCTGCAATCCGGATTTGGATTTCATACTACAGCACAGGAAGCTTT
Organism: Paenibacillus sp. NPDC058174; assembly: GCF_042883865.1. Taxonomy (NCBI): domain Bacteria; kingdom Bacillati; phylum Bacillota; class Bacilli; order Caryophanales; family Paenibacillaceae; genus Paenibacillus; species Paenibacillus sp. NPDC058174. The sequence continues at coordinate 2,151,595 of NZ_JBHVUY010000001.1, read as the reverse complement.
GGCGGGGCGTGATCTCCATGGGAAAATAGCCATCGTAACAGGCGGTCATGGAGGCATTGGACTTGAAACGACCAGAGTTCTCTCGAAAGCCGGAGCTACCGTTATTGTCGGAGCCCGGAATGTAGAGCAGGCACAGCAGCAAGTAAGTCAATTGAGCAGCGTAGAAGTCCTTCAATTAGATCTTTCCGACCCAGCCTCCATCGATGCGTTTGCTGCCGAGTTTCTGAATTCCGATCGTCAGCTTGATATGTTAATTAACAATGCCGGTGTTACAGCGCCGCCGGAAATTAAAGATTTTCGCGGCTATGACACGCAACTGGCGACCAACTATTTGGGTCATTTTCAATTGACCGTCAGACTTTGGGAGGCATTGAAAAACTCGGGCAACGCCCGGGTCGTATCGCTTTCCTCCATCGGTCATATGGACGGACAGGTTGAATTGAGTGATCTTAACTTTAACACCAGACCGTATAACACAGACATTTCGTACGGACAATCGAAAACGGCATGCTCGCTTTTTGCCATTGAGCTGGATAAACGGGGGCAGCAGCATGGCATCCGCGCATTTGCTGTCCATCCTGGAGGTATTTTGACAGGCTTAACCCGTCATTTATCGGATGAGGTGCTCGCACTCTGGGGCGTACATCGTGATGCTGCAGGAAACTTTATTTCCCCTGAAGGGTTTAAAACCGTCGAGGAAGGTGCCGCTACTACGGTCTTCTGTGCAGCAAATTCAATATTAGAAGGCCAGGGCGGCGTATACTGCGAAGACAGTGATATAGCGGAGCTGGTTTCTGATGATTACAGTGAGCGCAGAGGTGTTCGCAACTGGGCAATTAATCCGTCGCTTGCGGAGTCACTGTGGGAACAAAGTGAGGTGCTGCTGAACATCCCTCATGGCACGATCCCTCAAGCTTCGAATTAACCCGATGCAACCGGTAATCATTTATCTTTCGAAAGCTATCATAACTAGAGCTAACAGGTACAAAAGCGATCGGGACTTTTCCTGGCAGCCTGAGGGGCAATCATCGATTGCCCCTCATTTTATATAGACGTGATATTGGCTGGCAGAAGGCAGAATAGCTAAGCATTCGTCAAATCCTAGGCCAACACTTGACTTAAAGTTCACTTTAAGGCTTACAATAGAAGCTGCCCGTGTTCATCCCGATAAAAGAAGGAGAAGCCTTGAATGTGGAAGTTTATCATTATTTTAGTTGTAATCGCTTTACTGATTTATTTGGTTATCGCATATTATCCGCCGCTGGGCGGTAAAAGCTCGGCAGACAGTCAAAAACGAATTCACAACTCTCCGAACTTTGCCAATGGGAAGTTCAGCAATCAAATTGACACCCCTATGAAATATAGTTTCAAGGATACCGTGGAAGCTTTATATAAAACGGTGAAAGGAACTCCCAATAGCCGGCCAAAGAAAAGCCTGCCTTCCGTTCCGTTTGATTCAGAGGCTTTCTCGGATAGCGGTGACGATCAAGTCATCTGGTTCGGCCATTCGACCCTATTGCTGAAAGTGAGCGGAGTGAAGCTGCTAATTGATCCTGTATTTTACGACTATGCAGCGCCGGTCCGCTACTTCGGTCCAAAGCGCTACAGCTACGAGCTCCCGGCAACGATTGAGGACTTGCCTGAGATTGATGCTGTTCTTATCTCGCATGATCATTACGACCATCTGGACTATGACTCTATCCGCAAGCTGAAAGAGAAAGTAAAGCAATTTATCGTGCCGTTAGGAGTCTCGGGCCACTTAACGAAGTGGGGGATCGATCCGGAGCGTATTGTGGAGCTTGACTGGTGGGAAGAGCAGCCGTTCCAGGGACTTACGGTGGTCAGCACGCCTGCCAGACATTTCTCCGGCCGCAGCGTGAATGATTCAGGCTCGACCTTATGGAGCTCGTGGGTCATTATGGGCGACAGATCGAAAATTTATTTTAGCGGGGACAGCGGATATGCGCCTCACTTTAAGGAGATTGGCAGCAAATATGGGCCATTTGATCTTACGCTGATAGAAACGGGTCAATATGACGAGAAATGGGCAAACATTCATATGACTCCTGAAGAGTCGCTGCAGGCTAATCAAGAAGTGCAAGGAAAGCTCATGGTTCCGATTCACTGGGGAGCGTTCACGTTAGCGTTGCACAGCTGGACAGATCCGATAGAGAGGGCTAAGCGGGCTGCAGAACAGCTCGGTACTGCACTGGCGACCCCAAAAATAGGAGAACCGGTCATTATCGGAGCCGAAGAGTTTCCGGCTTCAAAATGGTGGGAAGAATAAACGGAATGATAATAAGCAATCGCTCTGCCACGTAATGGTGACGGAACGATTGCTTTTATTTTTATTTTTATTTTTGTAATTATTGGTGTGTTATTTAAACGAGCTGTAATTCTTCGATAAAAGAACGAAGAGTAGGGGTCAGATAGGAATCTTTTTTACAGATAAATACGGTTGTGACCTCATGATACGGTTTCGGTATGCTGTAGCCTCTAATCATTCCTTCATCAATGAGCCGGCGGACGGATGATTTCGGTACAATCGTAACGCCAATTCCGGCCGTTATACTGCCGATAATAGTATCAAACGATCCGAATTGCATAATCTGCTTCGGAATAATTCCTTCGTCTTTCAGCCAGCCTTCCAGTCTCTCACGATAACCGCAGCCCTTGTTGAAGAGCAGCAGCGGCTTCTTCAGGAGATCATCCATTGAAAAATCCTCATTTTTTGAAACGAGTATAAGCTCCTCCCGAAAAACCTCATAACAATCAATGAGCGGATGCTTCACTGGGCCTGTAACAAATGCCCCGTCCAATTTCATGCTTGTTACGTCTTGGAGCAGCTGTGCGGTCACACCTACTGTCAGCGATAAATCTACATGGGGGTGCTTCTCAAGATACTCGGACAGCAATCCAGGCAAACTGAAGATGGGTTCGACAACCCCAATGTTAAGAATCCCCGAGGGATCGTCGCTTCCTTGAAAAGCACGTTTTATTTCTTCCATTTTCCCTAATATATCTTCAACATATTCAAGCAATCGCTTGCCTTCTGCATTCAAAACCATTCCGCGCTTATGACGGTAGAACAGCTCCGTTTGGAGCTCCTTTTCCAGCCGCTTGATTCTCGCTGTTACATTGGACTGGACATAGCTTAATTCAAGTGCAGCTTGACTTACACTGCCAAATTCAGCAACCGCTTTGAAGATTTTCAAGTCATTAATTTCCATTGTACTTCCCCCGCGCACCTTGCAGCCTATAAATATATGATTGAATAAGTATCATTTTAAATGATAGTAATGTCTATTTTCAATCGTTTTACTCAAGAGTTGCGAACCCTTATGATTAAGAACGTTATAGAGATCAGACAGCATGAGGGAGATGTAGAGAAGTGACAAGCAAGCAAGTTTTATTGGGCTCAGCATTATGTCTGACCGCCAGCGTTTCATGGGGGGCCATGTTCCCGGTTGCGCGTAGTGCATTACATAGCATTGATCCGTTTTATTTTTCTATGATTCGCTATTTGATCGTAACCATGATTCTCGTATGTATTCTTTGGATGAAAGAGGGACGCTCCGCGTTTCGATTTGAAGGTAAAGGACGAAAGCTCCTCTTTTATGGGACAATGGCATTTACAGTGTACAATTTTTTGGTATTCTCAGGCCAGAAGCTTATGGGAGATTCAGGCACGATTACAGCCTCGATTATGGAGGTGCTTATGCCTTTGATTTCCATCCTCATTCTTTGGTATAGGACGAAGAAAAGACCTGCTAGAGCCACACTAATCACCATATGTATCGCTTTAGCTGGCACATTGCTCGTCATAACGGACGGGAACCTTTCGTTTTTTTCTATGGCTGCTCAACATTTGGTTCCGGTAACTCTTATATTTTTCGGTGTTGTGGGCTGGGTGCTGTATTCTTTAGGGGGCAGTGAGTTTGCAGAATGGTCGACACTGAGGTACTCAACCTTAACCTGTCTGCTGGGGACATCCGTTTCAGTGGTGATCGTATTGTTTGGTACCCTATTCAACCTAATTCCTCTGCCAGCTTGGGAGACATTAGTCTCCGTTAGGTACGAGATGTCTTTCATGGTTATTATGCCGGGACTACTGGCATTATTGAGCTGGAATGCCGGTCTAAAGAAACTGACTCCCGTAAATGGAATTTTGTTCATCAGCTTAGTTCCGGTGACAACGTTTGTCATTATGATTTTTCAAGGCTATACAATAAGCATTTATGAATTTTATGGCGCTTTGCTGGTGATTTTCGCCTTAATCCGTAATAATATTAATCAGCGAAGAGCAGGGAAGATGCGTCTGCAAGCCGGCCGGAAGACAATTCAAGAGAATGTGTATGAACGTTAAGGAAGTGTAGCAAAATGGATTTCCAATATTCCTATCAAAAATCAAGTGAGGATTTTACACCGCAGAATAATAAGCACCCGCGGAAAAGAAAGAGAAATTACCGAAAAATGATCATCGTTACGGTTGTATTGTTGTTGATCATCTTTGGGACGGTTTATGTGTCAGCTGATCTGATAACGACATGGAGAAAGCATGATTTAAGTACGGATGTACCTGTAAGAGAATCAATAGAAAATCACCTCAATATCGATGTGTCGCCAACACCAAATGATAATCAGGCTGCGCATAAGGTGGTATATCTGACCTTTGATGATGGCCCCAGCAAATATACGAATGATATTCTGGATATTTTAAAGCAGAACGGGGCAAAAGCGACCTTTTTCATGATTGGCTCTCACTTAAATCGCCATACAGACGCGGTTATTCGAATGGTTGAGGAGGGCAGCTACCCGGGCCTTCACAGTATGTCGCATGATGTGAATAAATTGTATAAGAGCGGCAGTTCATCATGCTTTATTGAGGAATTCAAGCAGGAGCAGGAACTGGTGGGAGATCTTGTCGGCTTTGCTCCGGATCTCATTCGTGCCCCTTATGGAAGCAAACCTCATATCGATGAAGGGTTTCGCGGCGATATTGCCGAAGCCGGCTTTCGCATGTGGGACTGGACGGTAGATTCCATGGATTGGCATTTGGCGGGAAAGCCAGACAAGATCGTGGAGCAGGTTAGCCATAGCGTGCATCGGGATCTGGAAGTGATTTTGCTGCATGAGCGAGAGCAGACCGTTAATGCACTGCCGAAAATATTGGAGCTTCTCCATGATAGCGGCTACGAGTTTAAAGCCTATGATTCCAGTGAGCACGTCATAGCCAATTTTAGCGGTGATTCACGATTATAGTTCGATATGAGGTGGAAGGTTTCACACGCCCAAGTGTGGTAATATTAGGGAGGGTTGGACAATAAATGATAGATTGCAGGTGAGAGATTGAAATCAGTTTTCGTTAGAAGATTTTTAATAGCAGCAGCAGTTCTGTTCCTCTGGTTTATCATTCACACGACAATCATAATCATTGATGGGTTGAATGATGAATTGAAGCCTGTTGATGCAGCTGTAGTACTAGGGAATAAAGTAGAAACGAATGGTCAGCCTGCTGACCGGTTAAAGGCCAGATTAGACAGGTCTGTAGAGCTTTATAAAGAGAACTATTACAATTACGTCATTGTAAGCGGCGGTATTGGCAAGGAAGGCTTTGATGAAGCAGAGGTTATGAAGGCTTACTTAGTAGATAAGGGAATTCCGGGAGATAAAATTATCGAGGATAACAACGGGTACAACTCCTATATGACCGCTCAGAATACAAGCAAAATTATGAAAGATTTGAATTTAGATTCGGTTATGATTATTACGCAATATTTTCATATATCGAGAACCAAATTAGCTTTTAGCAAAATGGATATGAAGCACGTGTATTCCGCCCATGCTAAAATTTTTGATTTTAGAGATATTTACTCCTTAATACGAGAATTCCCGGCCTATTATAAATATCTCCTCAAATAAGGAGGAAGAGATGATTAAAGCAGATAGTTCGCATAAGGTTATTCATTATAAGAAGATAACAAGCGATCATTGCCCCAGTTTCTCAGGAATAGCTGCTGGTGAATGCAAGGGAGAATTATGGGTTGATCATTTAGAAAATGCGAATATTGCGATTGCGAATTCCTATGCAGTTGGAGGCTTTGCATTTCTTGGAGAGATTACATCCGAAGAACAATACAAAGAAGTTGAAAGGTTTATCCATGAAGAGCTGTTTGCATGGCTGAAATCGAAAGGGATTAATTACTTTGAATTTTCCATTGAAAATGATAATTTAAGAAGCCGTGTGCTGAAGATGTTCGGGGACAGAAATATAAAGAAAGAACAAGAATTCAGCTTCAGGAAAAAGGACGGAATTCCCGAATTGCTAAGTCTGCCAGCGGAATATACGATTCAACAAATAGATGAGAAGTTTTGGAATTTAATCGATGAAGGAAAGGTCGGAAATGGAGCTTTTGTCACGAAGAGAATACTGGGGTCATGGGAAAGCTTTGATGATTTTTGCGAAAAAAGCTTAGCCTATTGCATGACATACTTGAATCAAATTGTTGCGGTCATTGCAGGAACTGCAAAGTTCAATGACGTAATTGCGATTGACATAGAGACAAAGGAAGCACATCGGAATAGAGGCTTGGCACTAATAATGACTGAGAAGTTTGTGAACGAATGTGTAAGAAGAGGAATGACGGCTCAGTGGGATTGTGTGGAGTCGAACCTTGCATCCAGAAAACTGGCGGAAAAAGCAGGCTTTACATTCGTAAGAGAAAATGAAGTGTACGGGTTTGATCTATAAAGATCTGGAGGTGGGACGGTGAACTCCATTATCATTATATTTTCCGCCATTGTTTCAACGGCTTTATCATTATCTCCGTTGTTAGAAATAGAGAAATTAAAGCAGTCGTAAATTAAGAGTGCTTGCCTAGTTGTGGAAAATAGCGAAACAGAAAGACAGCCGTATCACGTTGACGGTATACTTAGAATTACTAATGACAACGGCAACGGGTATGCGGAGGTATGCTGTCTTGAACTCACTCAATGGATTTGGCAGGGAGATCCTGCACGTTATCGATATGCAGCGCATTGATTTTGCAGTAAACGGGGAGAAGAGTTATGCAAACTCAGATGCATACAATCTCATTATTTGCATACATGGGCAAGGATTGCTCGAATGGGGGCAAGAGGCTCTTTCCTTAGCTGAAGGAGATATTAGCGTACAGCCTCCGGGCCGCGAGCTGAAGCTGCGCACAGGTGACGGTGCTCCTTTAAAAGGATGGCTCATTCAATACCACTCCTATGTTCAGCAGGATAACGGCATGCTAATAAAGCCAACCAGCACACGTCATGAGTGGCTGAGCGTTCAATCTGTCAAACCATTGACGGATCTATGCGATACTTTACATCATACCTTCAGTATGGAGCAGCCTAACGGATACAGCATTCAGAGCGAGTTTTATCGGCTGATGGCTTTTATCGAAAATTCCAGGAAAACAGAGACCATAGAAGAGACAACAGCTGAAGCTATTGTTCGGGTATCCAATTTCATGCGGGAGCGCCTCGGTCAGGACTTCACACGGGCTGAACTGGCTCAGATGGCAGGTCTTAGCCAAGGCTATTTCTCCCGTGCTTTTCAGGAGCAGCTGGGAATAAGCCCGACCAAATTTATGATCGATTTGCGGATTGCTAGAGCGAAGCAGATGCTGCTATATGGAAATAGCGTCAAGGAGACGGCTGCTCAAGTCGGCATTGAAGATGAGTTTTACTTTAGCCGAAAATTTAAGCAGCATGCTGGCTTATCGCCAGTCGCATACATGAAGAGCAGAAGAAGGAATATCGCCAGTGTATCGGAGCCGATATCAGGCAGCTTGCTCGCCCTGCAGCTTCTGCCCAGGGCGGCGGCGTTTTATCCCACTCATAAGAAGTACGCGCAAATGCTCCATTTGCATGCGAATGAAGCGGGAAAGGGACAGTCCTGGCATAAAAATGTGGAGATGCTGCAAAACGCGGCTCCCGAGCTTATTTTCTGCACCGACTTTTTGTCAGACGAAGCGCAGTATGAGCTAGAGCAGGTTGCGCCTGTCATCCGTGTGCCTTGGCTTAAGGCGGATTGGCGGGAGCAATTGCTTCTCGTAGCCGAAGCAACAGGCTGCCGGAAGGACGGAGAGCACTGGCTGAAGGAGTATGAGCGTAAAGCAGATCAGATCAGTCGTAAAATCCGGCACCTATGGGGAAGTGCGACGATTAATATTTGCCGCATTACGGAGCAAGAATATCGGATATATGGAGATCGTAATGCAGGGGCAGTTCTCTATCAGGATTTGCGTCTATCTGCCGGTCATGAGCTGAAACAGATTGATGTGTACACTACGGTAGATGAGCAGGATCTAGCTTCATACGATGCTGACGCGCTTATTATAATGGTTGATCCGTCACCAAAGGCAGCAGCTGCTTGGCGGACGCTGCAAAGCAGCAGGACATGGCAAATGATGAATGCTGTGAAAAACCGCAGCATTTATGAGATCGGAACAGAGAAGCTGTTCGAGTATTCGGCGTGGTCGCATGACCGCTCCTTATCTTTTTTTGCCGAGCTGTTCGGGAAACGATAAAGCAGGCCCAGAGTAAGTGAAGTAACAAAAGTACAAAATAGAAGTTCCTATTGTCCATGTTAAATGACGGCACGCAGTGCTATCTTTTATTGAGAAAGAAAATCATTGTCACCAACGAGAGGAGGTACATCTAATCGCTGACTCTCCTTGGAACCTTGCACAATTGAGCCAAATGCCTTCTATCTATCCGTTGTTTGAGGATGAGGCAAACGGCATAAAAGCTATTTTTTATGACGGGGTTTCTTACAAAGGCAAGAAGACACGTGTTTTTGCTTACTTTGGCGTACCCGAAGCAACAGGATTAGTACCAGCCATCCTATTGGTTCATGGAGGCGCGGGGAGTGCATTTGCACAGTGGGTAAAGCAGTGGAATGACCGGGGATATGCGGCGATTGCAATGGATTTGGAAGGGCAAATTCCTTTTTCCAGCTATAATGAACTGCAACGGATATTAAACGGAGATCGCTGCATTGAAACAAGTGCTGTCCCGGCGGATTTTTCTCCGCACCCATGGAGCGGTCCGTCCAAACAGGGGGTATTCGCAGACTATGCGGAACCGCCACAGGATCAATGGTTCTATCACGCTGTTGCTGCAGTACTGTCTGCGCATACGATTCTTCGCAGCTTGCCTGGCGTAGACCCGGATCGGGTCGGTATGACCGGTATATCTTGGGGAGGCATTATTACAAGCTTAATGGCTGGTCTGGATAACAGGCTTAAGTTTGCTATGCCCATTTATGGCTGCGGCTATTTGTATGAGCCGGGCACATTTTACGGTGCGGGGTTTGCCGCCATGCCGCCGGATGCTGCAGAACAAATTAAAAGGCTCTGGGACCCGTCATCCTATTTGCATGACAGCCGAATCCCGATGCTGTGGCTGAATGGCAATCAGGACACTCATTTTCCCTTATCGATCTTTATGAAGTCTTATGAGCAGCACACGAGTAACGATGCCAATGCTCATCTGCATAGCAGAATTAGCATTCAGCATGGGCTGCCGCATAGTTATCCCGCCGCTTGGTCTTGCACGGAAAGCTATGCTTTTGCCGATAGTATGACAGGGAAAGGCTCTCCATTGATTCGGATTACACAAACGGAACAATGCGGTCAGTTGCTGCAGGTAAGCTTTGAATCTCAAATTGAGATCGCGGAGGCTGTTTTATACTGGTGCGAAGAAGCTTCAGACTGGCGAAGGACAAGCTGGAATTGTGTACAGGCTGAATTGATGCAAGAAGAAACGAGCGCAGAGCAAGGAAAGGCAGCCGTTCCTTTGCCCGGTGGAAATTGTACGTTTTATATGGAGCTTGTCAATGTGAAGGGCTGGAGAACGAGCACCGTCTTAATGAAAACAAATTGAACGGATTGAAGGAGAACTGTATGATGTCACGTACACTACTTAAAACTATTTACTCAGCATTTATTATTATAGCCTTGCTGCTGGTCGCAGCTGCATGCGGGCAGGCAAGCAATGAATCTGCACCAGAACCGACGGCTAGTCCTGAGGCTAGCTCAAGCACCTCCCAAGAAGCGGCATTTACATTCAAGGATACAAAGGGTGAACATTCTCTCGATAAGCAGCCTGCGCGTATCGCCACAACGGTTACTTATTTGACAGACCATATGATTGCGCTGGGTCTTACACCGGCATCGACAGTGAAATCGCAAAATCAGGATTTCCCTTTATATTTAAAGCCATTTTTGAACCAGGTAGACATTATTGGCGAGCAAGGCAAAGTGAACCTGGAGAAGCTGCTCGACCTGCAGCCTGATCTGATCATAACCGATACGAACAGCATCGATATTTATGACCATTATGCAAAAATCGCGCCAACTGCTATGTTGGAAAATGGCTATGTTGCCCCTGATTGGCAGACCGCCTTCCGTGCAACGGGGGCTGCTTTTGGGCTAGATGCTAAAGCCGAGCAGGTCATCCAGGATTATGACAAGCATATGAAAGAGGCTATAGCTCAAATCCATGATAAGGTTGCTGGTAAAACATTAATGGTGCTCCGTATCCGAAATGATATTCGCTACTACGGTGATATGGATTATAAATGGCTGTATGATGAATTTGGATTCTCACGGCCAGCTGTTTATCCTGTGACGAGCCCGGAGAGCCGTTATGAAGTGTTGTCCAAGGAAATTCTTCCGGAGGTTGATCCCGATTACATTCTGCTCATCAACGACAATGATGAAATTTACAATGAACTGGCGGGCTTCTCGTTGTGGAAAAATTTAAAGGCTGTTAAAAATGATCAGGTATATTCGGTTGCTTCCGATTCATGGTTTGGCGGTTATGGTCCAAATGCTGCAAATTCTATGCTTGATGATTTAGTAAGATTATTCGCGAAGTAATGAATAATGGGCTATGGGAGCAGCTAAGCAGCCATTTCGGCATCCAATTGCAGCAGGAGAAGGAAGCGGTCTGTACCCTGACCGGAGCTGAACTGACGGACCGAGAGGCTATGAGACATTTTTTGACCCTGTACAGTCAGCTTATTGAAGGAGAAGACCTGTCTGTTGGCGCAGCTTATTTCGGCAGCTGGTTTGGAGATTTGGCTGCAGCCTTGCTTTACAGTCTAGCCATACACCGGGCTGCCCCGCAGTTGCCCATATCCAATCTAACCGTACATCTTATACAAGAGAAGAACTTTGTACGTATCGCCTTTCAATTAGCAGAGGATGAAGTTCTGGCTGCGGACAATTGGACGGATTGGCAGGCTTGGCGTGAGGAAATTTTCCGACGTTTCTACAGTGAAACGGTTCAGCCCTTGTTTGCATTCCTGTCAGAGGCTAGCGGAATAAAGGCAGCGATTCTATGGGGACAATTGCCGACAGCGCTTCAAAACTACCGGGAAAAGCTGCATGGCATGTTCTCCGCGCAGGGTATGGATAAGGAGTTAAGCCAACTAGCTGAGTCGGATAACTATATGTGTCATGTGCTTGCTCCAGAAGTGTTCGGCCTGCGCAGAAATCCTTTTCAAGTGAAGGTCCGGTTTCTTGATCATCCCTTGGCGGCAGGGCAGAAGCTGGCTATCAAAAATACATGCTGCTTGCAATACAAACGAACAAATCGTTCCTACTGTTATACGTGTCCTCGGGTAACGGTGCAGGAAAGAGCCAATTGGAAGTTTTAGGCGGGCGTCATCTCACCGTGTCAGGCACGGGAGAGGTGACGTTTTTTTGCCAATTCGTTGCAAATAATTATATACTGTATACTATCAATTTGTAGTCAGGAGAGAAAACGGCATGAACAGCAAAAAACAAACCTCACCGGCAGTAAAAGTCATTTCAAAAGTACTGTTGGTTATGATCGGAGCCATTATCACGGCATACGGTCTCGAAGCGATATTAATACCGAACAACGTCTCGGACGGCGGCGTGACAGGCATTAGTATCGTTGGTTCACAAATGTTCGGATTACCATTAGGGATGCTTATTGGAATTATCAACATTCCTTTTGTATGGTTAGGCTATAAGCAGATCGGTAAAAGCTTTGCGATTTATTCCGTTATCGGTATCGCCTCGCTGGCAGTCAGCACTACACTCATGCACCATGTTCCTACAATTATTGAAGGGGATACGCTGTTAGTTACCGTTGTTGGCGGGATTATTATCGGTTTCGGGATGGGTTTAGCCCTGCGTAATGGCGGAGCATTGGATGGAATAGATATGCTAGCGGTACTGCTGTCGCGGAAATTGCCTTTTGGAACGAGTGATCTGATTCTATTCTTAAATATGTTTGTATTTATTATCGTTTCAACGGTGTTCGGCCTTCAAGGAGCTATTCTGTCGGCACTTGCTTACTTTATTGCATCTAAGGTTATACATATTGTGGAAGAAGGCTTGAGCGGCTCGAAAACGTTTAAGATCATTACGAAGCAGCCAGATATCATTATCGAGACGATTCGGGACCGCTTAGGCCGTGGAGCGACCTATACCGATGTGTATGGTGGTTACTCCAACGAGCCGTTCAAAGAAATCACTTGTGTCATTAACCGGATGGAAGAAAGCAAAATTAAAGAAATTATCCAGCAAATAGATCCTAATGCCTTTATCATCGTCTATGATGTAGCTGAGGTTAAGGGCGGCACCTTTAAGAAAAAGGATATTCACTAGCTGTATAAGATTAGCTCACTGAAAAAGTGGAAAGCCGCTAAATTAGCGGCTTTTCTTGATATTAGGCCAATCAGTTATATGATATAATCGCCATGACAATGACACCATGAAGAAGGGGAGGTACAGCCAATGCTTCAAGATGAGAAGTTTATAAAAGGCGGGCCTCTGTCCTGGAAGCTCTTTTTCGGGCTGAAGCTCATACTTGGCTTGCTCGTCTCCGGTATTTTTTATTTTGAGACGTCAATTGAGGCCTTTTGGCGGTTCAGCTTCCTAGTATTTTCGGTTGTGGTGTTTCTGCTCGTCAATCTGTTCTATTCGAATGCAGAGAAGCGGAAAAAATGGCTGTTTCATCTGCTCATTCTGGATTTTCTAGTATCCGCTGCTTATGGCTATATCTTTATCGGCGGACACTTTCCGAATCAGCTGTTCGTTGGCATTACGGCACTAGCGATTCTTATGTTTTTAAACAATTTTCGCATGCTTATCCTCACTTGCCTGTTTTTGCTGATCCTCTATCTGGTGACGATGGGCAGTGTCGATTGGTATTTATATGGGCAGTTTGATAGCATGAGCTATTTCATTACCTGCTCTTTCATTATATTTGCAGGTATTGTCAGCTCGCTGATTCATTTCTATCAGAAGGCGCGCAAGGATACGCAGAAGCTATACGAGCAGCTGATGGAGTCTCATGAGCGTCTTCAGGAGTATGCGATTAAGGCAGAAGAGTGGGCAGCTGCTAGAGAGCGTGTGCGAATTGCTCGCGATATTCATGATACGGTGGGCCATAAGCTGACGAGCCTGATTGTGCAAATGCAGGCCGCTCGCAAGCTGAGTCAGATAGATGCGGGGCGAAGCGAGAAGCTCTATCTGGAGAGCGAGGATCTGGTGCGATCTGCTCTTCAGGAGGTCCGACTTACAGTCCGGACGATCAGGGACGAACCGGTTCAGCCGATGTTTCTGCATGAAAGTCTGGACAAGCTGTCGGAAGAGTTCACGAAGTTTACGCAGGTTGAGACTCGATTTGAGGCTGAAGGAAGCACGGTGCCGCTGCCGGGTGAGCTTCAGCTCGCGGCATACCGCATCGTACAGGAATCGCTCACGAATGCTAAGAAGCATGCAGATGCAGAACATGCGGTTATCCGAATTGTCTATTCGGAGGGCGGGTTCTCGCTTCGCATCTCCAATGACGGCAGCGTGCCGGACGAAGTGAAGCCGGGCTTTGGATTATTAAATCTTCAAGAGCGAGTAAAGGAATGGAATGGCCGGGTATCCTTCGGGAAGATTGACCGGACGCAGTTTGCGGTGCAAGCAGACTTTCCATATCCAAACACAGAAACGGAGGTGCCGCTTCTTGAGAATTCTGGTAGTTGACGATCAGCGGCTTATGCGGGAGGGGCTTGCGACCATCCTCAATCTGGAGCCTGATATGGAAGTGGTTGGGACAGCTATCGACGGCCGGGATGCGTTTGCTAAAGTAACTGAATTGCAGCCGGATGTCGTATTAATGGATATCCGCATGCCAGGCATGGACGGGGTGGAAGGCGCCGAGCTGATTCTAAGGCACTTCCCGGAAATGAAAGTATTGATCTTGACCACCTTTGATGATGCAGAGCTGATTCTGCGCGTATTGGAGAAGGGTGTGCATGGCTATTTGCTGAAGGACATGCCCTCCGAGGCTATCGTCAGTGCCATCCAAACGGTATACAATGGGGGAACGGTTCTTCAGCCGGATATTACGGCCATGCTGCTGAAGGAATTGAAGAAAATGCCGGCTGTCCCGTCTGTGCCGGCGCCTCTGTTGAATGAGAATGATGGAGAACGGCTGGGAAGTCTGACTGACCGGGAGAAGGAAATTTTGGCTTTATTGGGGCAAGGCCTGAATAATAAGGAAATAGCTGACCGGCTGTTTATTTCAGAAGGGACGGTCAAGAACCACGTATCGAGCCTGATGTCCAAGCTTGGGCTGCGCGACCGGACACAAGCAGCAGTATTCTCAGTCCGTCATTATAAGTAATTAAATAGCATGACTTTTGGCAGGGGGGTGAAAATCTTCCGGTCCGTTCACTAAAAATGTATACATAAATCCATGACAACCCGCACATTTGCTGCGGGTTTTTTGTTGTTAAAATTCAGCTATAGACAGGCGAGATCATATGGAGGTGGCAGAAATGAGGTTTAAAAAATACCGATATTACGTATTGCCGGTTGCTCTGGCTGTCGTCATGGCCTACTACTTCTACAATGGGCCTAACCAATCCGCATTGATGATGGAGGGACATAAGTCTGTAAATATTGCACATGCCGGTCCCGTAACGAAATATGAAACTGCCATTTTTGCAGGAGGCTGCTTCTGGCAGTTTGAGCCGTACTTTGAGGATCTTACAGGCGTTCTCAGTGTTTCAACCGGATATACAGGAGGTCATACCGAGAATCCGACCTATAACGAAGTATCCTCTGGAGGAACTGGACATTTGGAGTCGCTGGAAGTTCGTTTTAACCCGAGCCAGATTTCATATGACAAGCTGCTGCAGGTATTCTGGCACAGCATTGACCCAACAACTGCAGACGGCCAGTTCGACAACCGCGGCCCGCAATATCATACCGCTGTGTTCTACAACAGCGAGGAGCAAAAAGCTGCCGCTGAAGCTTCCAGAGATGCACTAGCAGAATCTGAGAAATTCGACAAGCCCATAGTGACCGAGATTGCTGCTGCAACTGAATTTTACATGGCAGAGGAAGAGCATCAGGACTATTACAAAAAAAATCCGTTTCTCTATAAGCTTAACCAGTATATGTCGGGGAGGGATTCCTTTTTGAATCGAACTTGGGGATCAGACAGGACAGAAGAGGCTGCTGATCAAGAGAAAGCCGTGAAGGATTTCAATAAGGCGGAGCGGCTGAAAGCATTGACTACGATTCAATATAACGTAACCCAGAAAGACGCAGATGAACGGCCGTTCGAGAATGAATATTGGGATAACCAGCAAGAAGGTATCTACGTGGATATTGTTTCCGGTGAGCCGCTGTTTAGCTCCAAGGACCAATTTGATGCCGGAACAGGCTGGCCTAGCTTTACACAGCCGCTAGACAAGGATCATGTTGTGCTGAAAGAAAAAGGCGGCTTTTTCTCTAAGTCTACCCAGGTAAGAAGCCGAGATGCCGATTCTTTCTTGGGTGATCTGTTCCATGATGGCCCTGAGCCTACGGGACTTCGCTATTGTATCAATTCTGCATCGTTGAAGTTCATTCCGAAGGAAGAGCTGAAAGATAAAGGCTATGGCGATTATGCCGGGCAATTCGAAGAGCAGTAATACTAGAAGGATACGGAAAGTTAGGTCGACCAATATGAGGAGGTATAAACGATGAGAAACGATTTTATTTTCGACATTTTGAAGAGCCGTCATAATCAATTGATAGAGCTGGTTGCCCAGTGTCCGGAGGATAAGCGTAATATTGTGCCGGAAGGCTTCAAGAACAGCATTCACTGGCATATCGGACATGTGCTTACGGTGACAGAATTTCATGTGTTTGGCCTTTCGGAATTTGAACAGAATCAGAAGCTTCCTGCAAGCTATCAAGACTTTTTCGCCTATGGCACGAAGCCCGCAGACTGGCAGAGCGAACCGCCCGCATGGGATTTGCTGATCGGTCAATTACGGAAACAGCCGGACGAGATCCGGGAATTGCTGGAGACTAAGCTGGACGTACCGGTAAAAGAAAACTTTTTGAAGGCGGAGACGTTCGGTGAATTGATTGTCTCCACGGTGCTGCATGCAGCCGATCATATCGGCTTTGTCTCCGCCTTGCTGAAGGCATTGAAATAATTGTACGATTCTAAATCCATGACAGCAGTTCAAAGGGAACTTTGGACTGCTGTTAATGGGTTATACAGCTAAATCCGGCGTATACAGGCGATACGCTGTATGATACGGGATTTATTTCAACGGGGGGATCATCATGAAAGGAAAGACAGAGGGGAACAGAAGACAATGGCGGTTCACAATCCGGAATAAATTGCTGGTCACTTCGCTCGCAATTCTGATCATTCCGGCATTGCTGGTAGGGAGCATGAGCATCTGGGTGTCAGCGCGAGAAGGCGATCGGCAGACGGAGACAAATCTTCGGAACACGGTACAAATGGCTTCGGAGCTGATCGTCTCGTTCGAGGATGCCGTTAAGAAAGGCTCAATAAGCAAGGAAGAGGCGCAGGAGAAGATGAAGCAGCTGCTTCTTGGGCCAAAGCAGGGGGATGGCACACGGACCATTAATACAAATATAGATATTGGCGAGCACGGGTATTTTTTTGTGCTGAATGATCAGGGTGATCTGATTGCCCACCCGTCGCAGGAAGGGGAGCCTTTCTGGGACAAGCAGACCAGTGACGGCTTTTATCATATCCGGGATATGCTCCAGAAAGGGCAGCAGCCGGGCGGCGGTGTTACCGTGTATAGATGGCCGCTGCCAGATTCGAAAGCAGACGCTATGAAAATTGCCTATTCGCTAAGGAACAAGGAATGGGGATGGACGATAGTAGCCGGCTCTTACATCAAGGACTATAACGCGGGACAACAGCGAATTGTCCAAGGTATTGTATATACGCTGCTGGGATGTATTGCAGCCGGCGGGATTATCATTATCCTGTTCGCGATGCGTCTTACCCGGCCGCTTGTCCAATTGACACAGCAGGCCAGACAGGTGGCTGCAGGCGATTTGTCACAACGAGCGTTTGCTATACATAGCCGAGATGAAATTGGCGACCTGTACGACTCCTTTCAGATCATGCATAGCGGATTAAGGGAGCTGTCGCAGGGGCTGCTCTCCCATGCGGATGCGCTGTCTTTGGCCTCCCGTGACTTGTCCGTCACCTTCGGGGAGACAACAGCAGCGACAGATCAAATTTCCGTATCCGCACAAGAAGTGGCTTTAAGCAATAACACGCAAAAAAGAAGTCTGCAAGAGAGCACTTATGCGATGGAAGAGCTGTCAGTCAGTGCGCATCGGATTGCATCTACCTCATCGACAGCTCTTGAGGCTTCACAGGTTACTTTAACCCATGCCGAACATGGAAACGGGCTGATCTCACAGTCAACAGAGCAAATAGCTGCCGTATCTGCAACGGTGGGCGACCTTGCACTAATTGTTAATCAGTTGAATGAGCGGTCGCATCAGATCGGTGAGATCATTGATGCGATGACGGCTATTTCGTCGCAAACCAATCTGCTGGCGCTTAATGCAGCGATCGAGGCTGCACGGGCTGGCGAGGAGGGCAAAGGCTTTGCGGTTGTTGCGGACGAGATCCGGAAGCTGGCGGAGCGCTCCAGAATATCCGCAATGGAAGTCACCGAGCTGATTCAGGCCATTCTCGCTGATATTAATAAAGCAGCCCTTGCTATGGATCAAGGCGAGCAGGAGGTACAGGCTGGCGTTGATTCCATCCGGCATTCGGGGGAGGCGTTCCAGCGCATCCTGATCGCAACACGCAGCGCCGTCTTTCATGTAAAAGAAACCTCTGCTGCAGCTGAACAGATTTCTGCAAGCTCTCAGGAGTTCAACGCTTCCCTGCAAGAAATTGATCACATGTCGGTTAGATCCAATGATCTGGCACAGACAATTTCTGTCGCAACGGCCGAACAGCTTGCGGCGATGGAAGAGATCTCCGCTTCGGCAGATTCGGTGAATCGGATATCGGAAGAGATGCTTCTGCTCGTGAAGCGATTTAAGCTATAGCTTCTTGTAAAAAAAGGACAAGCCATGCAGAGTATGATGCGTATGGCTTGTTCTTTTTGCGCTGCTAAAAATGGGCTTGACCCTGCAAATCCGGCTTTGTTTCAGGAAGGAAAGTATATTCTTTTAAAATCAATGTAAATTCTTAAAATAACTTTTTTATATATGCGTTATTGCCAATATACCTATACATATCTATGTAATATTCGGTTTTTAACTTTTATAATAATGGTGTAGTAATAAGCAACAAGAGACCACATCAGGAGGAATATTTCATGAAGGAATCATTGCGCCAAGCGCATCGTTTGTTTAAAGAAAATTTGCCAAGCAATCCGGCATCGATTGAAGAGTTGAGGGCAGGTGTAGAAGCGATGTTTGGTCTGCTGCCTGTAGCAAGCGATTTAGTTACAGAAAAGGTAGACATCGATGGCATGGAAGCGGAGTGGCAACTGCTTCCGGAATCTAAAGATGACCGCGTGCTGCTATACTTTCACGGCGGAGGCTTTATGTACGGGAGTATTGAATCCTACCGGATCGAATCCAGTGAAATGGGTAGAGCGGCTCAAGCACGCGTGTTGTCGATCAATTACCGCCTGGCTCCGGAGCATCCGTTTCCTGCTCCGATTGAAGATGCGTTGAAGGCCTATGACTGGCTGTTGGATCAAGGGTATAAACCTCATAATATAATCATTGGCGGAGTTTCGGCAGGAGGAAATTTAACAGCTGCCTTATTGATGAAGATCAGGGACACCAAGACACCTATGCCTGCCGGAGGGGTCATGGTTTCACCGTGGATTGATTTGGGACAAACAGGTGAAACCTATGTCACGAAAGAGGGAGTAGATCCTGTCGTAACCAAAGAAGCCCTCGTGCAGCTGGCCGACAATTATTTGAACGGAGTTTCCCCGAATGTACCTTATGCGTCACCGATTTATGGTGATTTGAGAGGGCTTCCGCCGATTTACGTAATGGTTGGGGAGTCTGAACTTATGCTGAGTGAAGCTCTGACGTTTGTAACTCAGGCTGCAATGGCAGGTGTTGATATCCGTTTCAGATCTTGGCCTTCCATGTTCCACAACTGGCTTAGCTTTCATTCCACTTTGGAGGAAGCGCAAGAAGGCGTAATCAGTACCGGAAACTTCATGAATGAATTGTACGAGAAAAATCAGTAATAGATTTGAGAAAAACGCAATTATTAAAGAAGTTGATAGCTTTAATAGCCATATCGGAGAAGCTCCGGTATGGCTATTTTTCATATCCTATTGATCATTTCTGATCTAGCTACCCTTCCGCCGAGCTTACTGTTTCTGAGAAAGCCATGCCGCAAGCTCCTCTGTCTGTGAGAGAACTGCGATGGGATCATAGTACCAGGAGCGCTCTTCCTTCCACACATATAGACGGTCATTTTTGACAGCGTCTAACGTATTCCACAGCGGATCTTTCTTATAATCCTCAAGTGTCCGTGAGTTTGAAGTTAGAATGATATAGTCGCCAGCATATTGAGTCATCATTTCTTTGGACAGCTCCACATATTGCTTCTCCATAATTTCAGCTGCTACGCCGGAAGGCGGCTTGCGGCCAAGCGCCTGATAAATTGGCTGCCCGCCCCGGCCAAAATTATCTCCATACACATATACGGCTTTTTCGACATCTTCAAAGATCGTAAAGGTAGCTTCAGGAGGAATCGCTTGATCCACTTGCTCTCTCGCTTTAGCTAGTCTGTCCTCATACGCTGCCAGCCAAGCTTCAGCCTCTTGCTCCCGGCCAAGCAGCTTGCCGAAGTAGGTCAATTCTTCTCGGGCGTTTTTCAAATCGCCATAAGGGACAGAGATAGTAGGAGCTGCTTTGGACAGATTGTCATATTTGGCGGGATCATTTTCCGCTGTGATGATCAGATCCGGCTGCAACGCAAGGATCTTTTCCAGAGAAACGTTGCCATAGTCGCCGATATCTTCAACACCTTTAAGCGCTTCAGCAAAATAGAGATTTTTTAAATGCAGTCCAGGTGTACCAACAGGCGTAACCCCTAGCGCAATTAGAGAACCCAGATAGTCATCGGTTACGATGCGCATCGGCTTAACAGGGATTTCAATATCGCCATTTTTTGTGGATACGATTTTGGTCGTTGATGCTGTCGTTCCATCTGCAGACGAATCTGCTGTCGCAGCAGCTGCCGGAGGGACGTTGTTGTTACCAGCTGCCGTTGAATTGTTGTTTCCGCAAGCTGCCAGAAGCAGCACAAGCATGAGTAAAGCAAGCCCTAACCAGGAAGAACTCCATTTGTTTTGTTTCATGTGCTTAATTCCCCTCAATCTCTAATAATGATAATCATCCTCACTTGATTACTTTAAGCTTGTATGCATCCTATCGCCATGTCATAAAATGATATGGAAGGATGGCATTTTATGATATGAAACTGGCCATTAATAGTTTCAGTTGCTGCAAGGTGGATTGAGGGTCAAATCCATAGAAGAGATCGGCATGCTTCAGAATCACAACACGATGCTGCTTAACGGCCTCCATAGCAAGCCAGTCTGGTAAATCAAATAGCCGTTCTGTCTGCGGAGAATAGGGCGAATCCAAGAGCACGATATAATCTGCGGGATAATTGCAAATCTCATCCAGAGGCACTTCGATATAACCGCTTGTACGTATTCCTTTTTGGATTAAGAGATCAGGCATCTCAAAACCAAGATCATCATATAGCACATGCCCGCCGCGGCCATAACGATTGCCAAACGCATAGGCCGTATTCTCTTGTATTTCCCATATAATAAGGCTTCCGCGGCCGCCGAGTGCCTTATCCAGTTGAATATTGGCAAGCTTCACTTGCAGATTATACTGCTCAAGCAGATGCTCTGCCTGCTGCTGCTTTCCGGCGATTTCTGCAATTTGACGAAACTGCTCTCGCCAATCGAGTCTCATGAACGGCAAGGCAACTACGGGGGCAATGCTTCTCAGCTTCATGTCCTCGGACAACTTCTCGAAGCCAATGACGACATCCGGCATCAGCGTCTGTACCTGTTCATAGCTGCCGTAGTTCCCATCCCACCCAAGCTCTTGTCCCTGATCGTTTGGTGTACTTGAATATTGCGTTTGCACAAATGCGGAGTAAGCACCCAGAATCGGCTGGGTTTGTAAGGTAAGCAGCATCGCGGTATAGTTGTAATTTGTCGACAAAATGCGTTTTGGCTTGCGAAGGAATGTAGTGGGGGAGATCCCTACTACTTGCTTAAATTTGCGGCTTAAATAATAGCCGTCTTTGTAACCAACCTTCAGAGCTAGATCATGCAAATTACTTGGATTTCCAGTTAACAGTTGTTGCTGGACTTCCCTAATGCGCAGCGTGTTCATATAAGAGCTGAAGGTGCTGCCAATCTGTTTATGAAAAGTCCGGGAGAAATGCTCCGGGCTAATGCTTCCTAGCGCGGCAAGCTGCTCTCGTGTAAGCTCTTCGCGATAATGCAAATGGATATGGCTTAGCACGCTGCGAAGCCAATCACTTCCCTGGCAGACGGCTTTCTCCAATTCAAGCAGAAGCTGTTCAATAAGTTCAAGAAACAGCCGCTGAGCTTGAAAAGGCTGCTCGGATCTCGACTGCCACGCGGTATACAACCCTAGAGCCAGCATAGCCGTACGATAAGAGCCAGCAAGGGGCAATATACTGTTGGGCAGCGGCCTGGGAGCAGAATGATTCAGTGTTGTACAACTGTATTCAATGAGAAATGCCCGTTGTACCTGTTCCTCTATTATTTGAAGACTGGAACCTTTATCGCATAACAATACCGAATGGCCTTTTAAAGACTGCTCAAGCTTATTCACACGAAGTCGTAAGCTGCCATCCATAACGACCAGTAAAGAAGGATGTTCACGGCTTGTCAAATGACCTTCAATAGAGAAGGCGTCCAGTAAACTGCGAATTTTAACAGGAAAATAATACGTATAGTCAGGCATCCTGGTTATCGGTCTGCTCTTATTATTGTTCATAAGGACACCTCCAACTTATATTGTGAATGATAATTATTATCAATTAGAATTATAGTTGATGCATGACTGATATTCAAGAATAGGTAGAAATAACAGTGGTTGAACATCGGTACCGTTCTCGTCATGTAAATACGGCTTCGAGAAGACGACGGCAATACAAGTTTAAATGGAACTTCAAGAACAAAAGATTTTTAATAAAAAGGCACTTGTAAAAGTAAAAAGGGGCGTATATAATATGATCACAAGATGAAAGCGGTTTATATGTTAGCGTTTGCAGTGAATGTGGAATCGATACCAGAGAAAACCAAGGGAAGCAAATGAGGGATTAAAATTATACTTCATCGTAAAGTTTGATAACAATATGGAATCGATACCAGATCGAATGGCCAGAATCATTTCTGGAATCGATACCATACTAATGGTCTCAAATATGGTATCGGTTCCAGTCAAGTGCCGAATGAAAGGTTGTATGACTGAAGGAGGTGATGCAAAAGATAAATAAATGAATGTGAAGAAAATGAAGGATGGAATCATTAACAAGCTAAGCAAATGATCGTTACTAAATAGGGGGAATATACCAATGAAAATGAAAGCCTATTCCAGTATTTTATTGGCACTATGCCTTGCACTTGTCATTTCAGCTTGCTCTCAAAACACTTCTAAAACAGATAACGAAAACAAAGGCGATAATGGAAAAGTTACGCTTAAGCTATGGTACTGGAACGGCGCTTTTTCTGATGCATCGCTTCAAGCGGCAAAAGAAAAGTTTCCAAATATCAATTTGGAAGCCGAAAAGCTTCCATCCGGCGATGATTATCTGACAAAGCTAAGAACGACACTTGCTGGCGGCGGTAATGGCCCGGACATTGTAGCGATGGACAGCTGGGTTTCCTCCATGCTGCAGTACAAAGATCAATTCGTGAATTTGTATGACCAGGGCGCCCGTGACATTGAATCCCAATACTTGGACTGGAAATGGAAGCTGGCTGCAGATCAAGAAAATAGCTATTTAATCGGGCTTCCGATTGACGTAGCACCGGTCGTACTGTTCTACCGCACAGATTTGTTTAAGCAAGCCGGTGTAGCGAGCACGCCTCAAGAGCTTCACGAGCAAGTGAAGAGCTGGGAAGATTACTTTGAATTGCTGAAGAAAGTAAAGGATAAAACCGGCAGCCAAACCGGTAATATCGCGGATATCTTCAGATCGATTGTTGGTCAAAGCGCAGAAAACTTCTTTGATAAAGACGGGAAATATATTGGTGACCAAGGGGATGTGAAACGCGCTTGGGATCTTTCGGTTAAAGCGTTCCAAGACGGACTGACCTTCCCGTTCACGAGTGATACGGAGAAAAATGCAGCAATCAATGCGAACAAAATTAACTCCTTTAACGGCGCTTCGTGGAGCGTTGGCGATTTGGTCAGCGCTGCACCGGATACAAAGGGTAAATGGGGAATTGCTTATCCTCCGGGCGGAGTTGGCAACCAAGGGGGCTCTTTCTTAGGCGCATTGAAGCATACGAAGCATCCAAAAGAAGCTTATGAAGTGATCAAGTTCCTGGTAAGCCCTGATAACCTGGTTCAAGCCTATAAGGAATTCGGCAATTACCCGTCCACACCGGGAATTTATAACCTGCCGGAAATGGAAAGCAAAAATGATTTCTTCGGCGGACAAAACTTGAATGAAGTGTTTAGTGAAGCGGCTAAGGATGTGCAAGTTGCGCCGACCAATCCGCAAGACATCATGGTTCTGAATACGATTGTTGAAGGCTTGACCCAAGTAGACACCATGAAAAAGGATTCTAACAAGGCATGGGAAGAAGCCCAAACGAAAGTTAAACGCCAGCTTTCACGTTAATCGTTAAATCGTTACAACACAGGGAGAGCGCCTTAGCTTTCCCTGTACATCCTACTAGTGGAGGAATAAACATGGGAGGACTCTTAAAGGAGATTTATAAAAGCAGAACGTTATATCTGTTTATTTCTCCGTTTTACATCTTGTTTTTATGTTTTTCCGTATTCCCGATTTTCTTTTCCATGTACTTAGCTACACAAAGCTGGGATGGAATCGGGGAAATGAAATATGTTGGTTTAGACAATTTCGTCTATCTGTTTAATGACCCGGTGTTTTGGAAGGCTCTTCAAAACAATATTATTTTATGGCTGCTTAGCAACGGTCCGATGCTGATCATTTCGTTAGCCATCGCTTTTATTATTAATCTGCAGCTCGTTAAGTTTAAAAGCTTCTTTCGGATCGCTTTCTTCTTGCCTAATATTACAGCGATGGTAGCTGTCGTAATCATTTTCCAATCGTTTTTCGGCAATGAATTTGGCCTGATGAACTATTTGCTGACAGAGCTTGGCTTGAATAAAGTCGCTTGGTTTAACTCAGAGCTGGGCGTACAGACGGTCATTGCTTTAATGATTGGCTGGCGTTATATGGGCTACAACGCCATTATTTATCTGTCTGGCCTGCAAAAAATCCCGAAGGATTACTACGAGGCAGCAGAGCTGGATGGCGCCACTTTGTTTCAGCAATTTACGAAAATTACGCTTCCCGTTCTTAGACCGATTATTTTGTTCACGATTATGATGTCGACAATCGGCGGATTTCAGATCTTTACGGAACCGCAGGTGTTAGCTGGTCCTCAATCGCCATATCCGGGCTCGGATACTGTTGTTTTGTACCTGTTCCGTGAAGGCTTTAAATATCAGCATTTCGGTTATGCCGCATCCGTGTCGTGGATTTTGTTTATCATTATTGGTCTTTTCTCGTTTATTAACTGGAAGTTCTTTAACAAGTCGGAGGATTAGTAAAAAGAGGTGAACAGCATATGAGTGTTGAAACTTTATCGAAGAAAGCATTTTTTTACACCTTGTTAATAGTTGGAGTTATTATTTCTGTGTTTCCGTTTTATTGGCTTGTAGTCATGTCAACAAACGAAACCAGTGCAATGTTCGCCTTTCCGCCCAAACTGACCTTCGGCAGTTATTTCTGGACTAACTATGACAATGTCATGCAGAACATGAATTTTTACAGAGCCTTTTTGAATACCGTATTTATTGCAGTTGTGAGCACAACCCTTCAATTGTTTTTCAACTCGCTTACGGGTTTTACTTTCGCTAAATTCAAATTTCCTGGTTCAAAGATTCTGTTTTATATTATGATTGGTACGATGATTCTTCCGAGTCAAATGCTTCTAGTGCCTCAATTTATTATTATGAAAAATTTAGGCTGGCTTGGAAGCTATGTAGCATTGATTATCCCGAGCATTGCAACAGCGTTTGGTATTTTTTGGATTAGACAGTATGCACTGGCTATCTATGATGACTTGCTAGAGGCGGCTAGAATTGACGGATGCAACAAGTTCGGTCAATATTGGCATGTAGCATTGCCGGTATTGCGCCCTGCGCTCGCCTTCTTGGCTATTACTACATTCGTAGGCGTGTGGGAGGACTATTTGTGGCCTCTGATCGTATTGACTGATTCATCTAAATTTACGATGGTGCTTGCTCTTCAGCAGTTGAAGGCTGCTCATACATCTGATTACTCAATGGTAATGACAGGCACGATGCTTGCTACCATTCCATTGATTATATTTTTCTTAATTGTCAGCCGTCAGTTCATTGCAGGAATTATGGAGGGGGCGGTAAAAAGCTAAAACGTTATACGGAAGGTAGGATGGTAATCATGGCACCGAAAATTAAGGATGTTGCTAAACGTGCGGGTGTTTCTGTAACGACTGTGTCAAGAGTGTTGAATGGTGAAAAGTATGTGAAGGACGACTTGAAGGACAGAGTCAGAAAGGCAATTGATGAGCTTGGTTATTCACCCAGCCATATTGCCCGCAGTTTAGTTCGTAACAAAACCAATTTGATCGGGGTTATTGTACCGGATATAACGTCAAGCTTTTACTCCTCGATTCTTAGCAGCATAGAACGGTATACGAGCTTAAATGACTATAACCTTGTTGTATGCAACATTATGGAGGACGAAGACAAGGAATATAAATATTTGCAGGTATTTAAGGAGATGCGCGTGGAAGGCATTATTATTATGCACGAAAAGCTGAATGACGAGACGCGCGAGCTGATTGGCAAGCTTGGGGTTCCGATTATTTTTTCCAGCGTAAAGCCGGTTGAACAGCCTTTTATTTCTGTCATTATTGATGATTTTCATGCCGCTTATGATGCAGCCTGTCATCTGATTGAGCTTGGGCATAAGCAAATAGCCTTTATAGGCGGGGATATGCGGGACGTGACCTCCGGGCAGAACCGTTATGCCGGTTATATTCAGGCTCTCAGGGATCATAATATTGAAGTTGTTAAGGAATATATTCACTTTGGAGATTATAAAACGCCTAGCGGCTATGAGATTATGAAGCAGTTGCTTGCGTGTGAACAGCGTCCAACCGCAGTGTTCGCGGTCAGTGATGATATGGCGCTTGGGGCAATGAACTGTATTCATGATCATGGTTTAAAGGTGCCTGATGATATTTCTTTGATGGGCTTTGACGGCAGCCAATTAACTGAACTGGTGCGCCCGCGCTTGACTTCAATGGAGCAGCCGATTCAGGAGATGGGGAAAGAAACCGTCAATGTTCTGCTGAAGCTAATTTCAGGCGAGCAGAATATCGCTAATCATGACGTTATATTTGAGCATAAGCTGGTCGTGCGTGAAAGCTGCAGACCGATTGGCGTGCAATCGCAGACATAAATGTGGACTGGAAGAGGGAGACAGAATGGTTAAAATTTTCGATGCGGTAGTTATTGGGGATGCCAATGTCGATCTGGCGGTTGTAGGAGCAAATGAAATACCGCTGCCAGGTCAGGAGGTTTATGTGGACCATGTGTTGCTGAACGTTGGAGGAGGGGCAGCTATTTTTTCCCTGGCGCTAGCTAAGCTTGGTCTGCGTGTGGCGTTTAACGGTATTCTTGGAGATGATGTTTACGGACGTTATGTTCGGGAACATTTCTTAAAATATGGTATCGATACCAGAATGGTAAAAACGAGTGAATCGAATCAGACAGGCATCTCGATTGCCTTTAATCCCGAAAAGGACCGTTCCTTTATTAGTTACGCCGGTACGACTGCTGAGCTGCGCATGAATGAACTCGATTATGAGCAAATTGCCCAAGGCAGGCATGCTCATATTACGGGATACAAGGGCAAAAGCAATCATGAGGCTTATATTAAAATGGCCAAGGAACTGAAAGCAAGAGGGATGACGATATCCTGTGATGTCGGCTGGGATGATACAGGAGAATGGTATAAAGGCATCTTTGAGTTTATGACTTATACCGATGTGTTCTTAATGAATGAAACCGAGGCCTTTCATTACACAGGTCTTGAGGATATAAATGAAAGCTTGCGTTATATGTCCCAATATTGCGGCAATGTTGCGATCAAGCTGGGAGAGCAAGGCTCTGCAGCGATTAAAGACGGCGTTATTACGCATCAAGCTGCGTTCCGTGTGGAATCCATCGATACAACCGGAGCAGGGGATTGCTTTAACGCCGGCTATTTGATGGGCTTTCTGACCGGGAAGGATGTGCCAAGCAGTCTTATTCTCGGAAATGCTTGCGGTGCAAAATCAGTGTCAGCGTTTGGCGGAAGCACAGGCTTGATTGACGGGGCGGATTTGCAGCAATTCATTGCACAGCAGCAAGCGGATAAAGGAGCGGATCACGCATGCAACTCCCGGGCTCAGTAATTGCTTTATTGGAAGAAGCGAACGAGAAGCTGGCCCATGAGCCAAAGCTGCTCCAGCTGTTTAGAAACTGTTATCCGAATACACTAGAGACGACAACATCTGAATTGCAGGACGGTACAACGTTCGTCATTACTGGTGATATACCTGCAATGTGGCTGCGTGATTCGGTGGCGCAGGTCAGACATTACTTGCCGCTTGCAGCGGAGGATCAGGAGCTTCAAGGAATTGTCGAGGGACTGATCAAACGTCAAGTTGATTATATTCATATCGATCCTTATGCAAATGCCTTTAATGTAGAGCCGAACAGCAATCGTTACGATGAGGATTTGACGGAGCTGACGCCTTGGATCTGGGAGCGCAAGTATGAAATTGATTCGCTGTGCTATCCGATACAGCTTGCTTATCTCTATTGGAAGGCGACAGGACGCAAGGAAGTATTTACGGATAAGTTCCGTGAGGCTGCAAGTATCATCATTAAGCTTTGGAAGGTCGAGCAGCGCCACTTCGAGCAATCTCCTTACCGGTTTGCCCGTGAGAATTGTCCGCCAAGCGATACGCTGCGCAACAATCGGATGGGAATGCCGGTTAATTATACCGGGATGACCTGGTCCGGGTTCCGGCCAAGCGACGACGCTTGCACCTTTGGCTACTTGATTCCATCCAATATGTTTGCTGTTGTCGTACTGCGTTATCTAGTGGAAATAGCCAATGATGTATGGAGTGATAAAGCATTTGCTGCTTTGGCTGAGGAACTGCGCGAGGAGATCGATTTCGGTATTCAAAATTACGGAACGGTTCTTCATCCGAAGTACGGGCGTATTTACGCTTACGAGACGGACGGATTCGGCAATTATAATCTGATGGATGATGCCAATGTGCCTAGTCTGCTGTCTATCCCTTATCTCGGGTATACGGATGCTAATGATCCGATCTATAGAAACACGCGGCAATTTTTGCTCAGTACAGATAATCCTTATTATCATATCGGCGAATATGCGCGAGGCATCGGCAGTCCGCATACGCCAAAAGGCTATATATGGCCTATTAGTCTTGCTATGCAGGGCCTCACCTCCGAGGATGATGCGGAAATTAAAGAATTGCTGGACACTTTTAAACGGACGGATGCAGGTACTGGCTATATGCATGAGGGCTTCGATCCTGATGAACCTGCCAACTATACAAGACCGTGGTTTGCATGGGCAAACAGCTTGTTCGCGGAATGGATTCACAGATTGATGATGAAGGGCTATTTTAACTAGTTGATTGCCTGAACCTGAAAGGAGCGGATAACGGGTGTTGAACCTCAATCGTTATTGGGAAAACTTAGACGTCTTGCAAGTGAATCGAGAGGCAGCCAGAGCTCATTACATTCCTTATGGCGAGATGGAAGGCGCAAGCTCGGGTAAACGCGGTTATTCCCCTTACTATCAGCTGTTGAACGGGGCTTGGAAATTTCAATATTATAGCAGCATTGCGGATGTTCCGGCCGGTTTCTATGGGGAACATACGAATACACAGCTGTGGGATGATCTGATCGTTCCCTCCTGCTGGCAGATGCAGGGCTATGACCAGCGTCACTATACGAATCTGAACTATCCGTTTAACGTGGACCCGCCATTTGTTCCAGCCAGCAATCCGGCAGGAACCTATGTACGGGAATTTAATATCGCCGATGATTGGGAAGCGAAAGAGAAGTATGTCGTATTCGAAGGCGTGAACTCCTGCTTTTATTTGTGGGTAAACGGAGAGTTTGCCGGTTACAGCCAAGGAAGTCGTATTCCTGCTGAATTTAATATCTCATCTCAGCTTCGCCCGGGGAAAAACCGGATGGCTGTTCTCGTATTGAAATGGTGCGACGGCTCTTACCTGGAGGATCAGGATGCATGGCGTTATACAGGGATTTTCCGTGATGTCTATTTGCTTGCTCGTGATAGAGTACATGTTCGGGACGTCTTTAACCGTCAAACCTTCGAAGAGGGCTATGCCAAAGCAGTCCTCACAACGGAAATCGAGACGACCGGATCAACGGCTGTTGCAGGTGAGCTCAAGGATGCTGAAGGCCGCACGGTTGCTTCAGCTAATGCGGTCATTGACGGCAAGGGCAAGGGAACGCTCACCTTTGAATTAGAGCAGCCAAAGCTGTGGAATGCGGAACAGCCTTATTTGTACCAGCTCTATCTGACGAGCGGGGAAGAAGTATTGAGATTTCCGGTTGGCTTCCGTGAAATAAAGGTGGCGGACGGCCAGTTTTTCGTTAATGGCCAATCGATCAAGCTTAAGGGTGTGAACCGTCATGATTCCCATCCGGAGCTTGGGCAGACGATACCGGTTAAGCATATGATTCAGGACCTTGTACTGATGAAGCAGCACAATATTAATACGATTCGTACCGCGCATTATCCGAATGCTTCCCGGTTTATGGAGCTGTGCGACGAATACGGATTTTATGTGATTGATGAAGCGGATCTGGAGACACACGGTATGGGGATTGCTGGTCCCGATTGGAACCAGAAGAGTGTTCACCGCTTGTCGGCTAGTCCGGAGTGGCGTGAAGCATACTTGGACCGCATCATGCGGGTCGTGGAGCGGGACAAAAACCACCCTTGCGTCGTGATGTGGTCGCTCGGGAATGAGTCCGGGTATGGTGCCAACCATATTGCCATGGCGGAATGGACGAGAGAGCGTGACGGCTCGATTCCGATTCATTATGAGGGCGCAGCGCCTATTAATGAAGGATTGACGGATACAGCTTGCCTGGATGTCGAGAGCCGCATGTATACCTCTGTTCCAGACATCGTAGCTTATGCTACAGATGAGAACAATAGCAAGCCGTTGTTCATGTGCGAGTACAGTCATGCTATGGGGCAAGGGCCAGGCGATCTTCGCGAGTATTGGGAGGCCTTCTACCGGCATCCGAAGCTGATTGGCGGATGCGTATGGGAATGGTGCGACCACGGCATCTTGCAGCATGCGGAAGACGGCTCACCTTATTATGCTTACGGCGGAGACTTTGGCGACAGTCCGAACGATAAGCATTTTTGCATCGATGGATTGGTATCACCTGACCGCAAACCGCATACCGGCTTGCTGGAGCTAAAGTATGTGATGGCTCCTGTTGGCGTGAAGGTACTTGATCTTCAACAAGGCGTCTTTGAGCTGGAGAACCGCTATGACTTTGTTGATTTATCTCATTTGGAGCTTTATTGGAAAGTAGAATCGCATGGCAGCGTTATTCAACAAGGCCGTATGACTGCGCCAAACATCGCGCCTCACTGCGCGGATAAGGTATCGATTCCATATCAGCTGAAACAAGCGGATAGAGATGTAAACTTGCTTACGTTGTCCTTCAAGCTTAAAGAAGAGACATCGTGGGCAGAGAGCGGCTATGAGCTTGCCTTCGCTCAATTTGAGCTTCCAGTTCCGCAGACGGCACCGCAGAAAGCTGTGTTCCGTCCGAAGCACCCGCTGCATGCGGCCGAACAGGGACAATTATTGCAGGTGGAAGGCTTTGACTTCTGCTATTCGTTTAATCTTGCAACCGGCATGCTGCAGTCAATCGAGCGCAATGGCGTTGCGATGCTGTCGGCTCCGGCACAATACAAGATTTGGCGGGCGCCTATAGATAACGATATGCAAATCAGGGATAAGTGGCAGGATGCCGGGTATGACCGGGCGGTAATGAAAACGTACCGTACAGATTGGAATCAGCAGGCTGACGGCTCTATCCATGTAGAAAGCTCCTTCTCGATGGGAGCGGTTGGCAAGTTTGTTCTTCTTCATGGCAAAGCGGTATGGAAGATTTCCGCAACCGGTGAAATGGCGATGAAGACCGAAATCAAGATTGCCGAGGACCAGCCTTTCCTTCCGCGCTTTGGACTTCAGCTTGTACTGCCGCAAGGAATGGAGCAGATCGAGTATGAAGGACTAGGTCCGGATGAGAGTTATATCGATAAGCGTCAATATGTACGGCAGGGCCGGTTTCATATGACGGTAAATGACATGTTCGAAAACTATGTCATGCCGCAAGAAAACGGCTCTCGCTATGGAACGAAGTGGGCGATTGCAGCAAATAGTCAAGGCATGGGCCTGCGATTTGGAGCTGCAGATCCTTTTTCATTCAACGCTTCCCATTTCACGCCGGAGGATCTCACTGCAGCGATGCATACTTGTGAGCTGAAGGCGCGCAAAGAAACGATTATTCATTTGGATTACAAGATGAGCGGAGCAGGGTCGAACTCTTGTGGTCCCGAGCTGCTGCCCGAATATCAATTAAAGGATCAAGCCTTTGCTTTCGAGCTGACTATTCGTCCGATCTTCAGCGAGGATGAGCAATAAATAGCGGCGCCTGCGATTGGCGAGACATCAAAGGAGGAGTTCATAATGAAGCAATTGCATATTCCAGGTGTAGACAAGCCTCTCTCCCGGTTAGTAATGGGTACAGGCGACTTAAAGAAATTGGAGGAGCCGCAGCGCCAGATGCTGGCTGCCTATATTGAAGCGGGCGGCAACGTATTTGATACTGCTCATCAATATCGCGGCAGGGAGCAGGTGCTTGGACAATGGCTTGCTGAACATAACCTGCGGGAAAAGGTCGTTATTTTGTCAAAGGGCGCTCATCATGATGACGGAAGTCCGGGCGCGCGCGTGAACCCGGAAGCCATCCGCAAGGATTTGACGGAAAGCCTTGAGCGTCTAGGCACTTCCTATGTGGATCTGTACGCCTTGCACCGTGATGACCCGGCTGCGCCAGTGGGTCCGGTTATCGAGGAGCTTAATGAGCATCTGGCTGCCGGACGCATTCGCGTAATTGGCGCCTCGAACTGGAGCCATCAGCGGATTCAGGAAGCTAATGATTATGCTGCTGCCCGCGGCTTGACGGGTTTTACCTTTAACAGCCCTAATCTTAGTCTAGCCAAGCCTAACGAGCCTCGCTGGGAGGGATGTGTATCCGCAGACTTGAGCACTTGCCAGTGGCATGCCGGCAATCAGCTGCCGCTGCTGTCCTGGTCGGCGCAAGCGGGCGGCTTCTTCTCCGGCCACTTTACGCCGGACAACCGGACCGATGAGGAAATGGTTCGTGTTTATTACAACGACAATAACTGGGAACGATATAGCCGTTCCGTTCAACTTGCGGAGGCGAAAGGGATAACGCCGATTCAGGTTGCCTTGTCCTACGTACTGAATCAGCCGTTCCCTACTTATGCGATTATTGGTCCTCGCAGTCAAGTAGAGCTGCAGTCTTCGATTGAGGCTATGAATCTGGAATTGACGCCTCAAGAGGTAGAATGGCTTGATTTGATCAGAGAGGAGCTGTAAGCATGGGAATCAGACATCAATTGGCAGCGCAGCTGTCTACCGTTCGCAAGGAACTGAAGCAGGACTTTGAAGGCGTATTGCGCGAGCTGCATAAAATGGGCTGGACCGCCGTTCAAATCGACGGCCTGCACGGCAATCCGGCAAAGGACATAGCCGCCATAATGAATGAGCTGGGGCTCCGAACAGCAGGCATGCATGTCGGCCTTGAACGAATGAATAATGATCTGGAAGCCGTGCTGGAGGAAGGCCGTCTATTCCAGACTAAAGATTTTATTTGCCACTCGCTTCCGGACGGTCTGCAGACGCCAGAGGGCTATGCAAGTGTACGCCGTGATCTGTTAAGCGTAGCTGAACGGGTAAAGGGGACGGGCTTCCGTCCGGGCTATCACAATCATGATTTCGAATTTCACACTAAGCTTGATGGAAAATATGCGCTTGAATATTTGCTCGAGGATCCGGCTGTTTATCCGGAAATTGATACGTATTGGGTCCGGAAGGGCGGACTTGATCCCTTAACCTTCATTAGCAACTATGCAGGACGGATGCCTATTCTGCATTTGAAAGATATGACGAGCGATGGCAGAGAGTATTTTGCAGAAATCGGAACAGGTCTTATCGATTTCGTACCTATCCTGCGTTGGGGACTGGCTAATGGTGTTGAATGGTTTGCGGTCGAACAGGACTATTGCCCGGGCAGCCCGCTGGACAGCTTGGCGCTTAGTCTGGAAAATCTGCTGAAGTTAGAGAAACAGCTGTAAGCAGCACGTTATTTAGGATTTTAGGAGGGTAAGAGCCAATGTTATTTACAGAAAAAAAGTTGAAGGCAAGGCTTGAAGAGCTGAGCAATACTCGCTATAGAGACGTTATCAAGCTGGAGAGCTTCTGGGCTGCTGAAGATGAAGCGGGTGCGATCGGCGGCAGACCGCCTGCTGCAGCCTCTTCTTCGAAGCTTATGACAGGCGAAAGCTGGGTTGGCCGTGACCGTTATTTGTGGCTGACTGCTAACGCAGAGATACCTGCGGCATGGGCGGGCAAAGCGATCATGGGCCGTTTTGATTTTGGCGAGACCGGCGGAGGGAATAACAGCGGCTTTGAGTCGCTGTTGTATTGGAATGGAACGCCTTATCAAGGCGTCGATTCCAACCATCAGGAGGTTTTTCTTCCCGAGAATGCGGCAGGAACAACAGGGAGGATGGATATTCGCCTGTGGTCCGGTCTTGAAGGCGGCGGAGTACCCCGCGACCAGAAGCATACGATAAATGTGGCCGAGCTTTGCTGGCTGGATGAGAAGATCGACGATTTGTATTATACAGGCCGCGCCGTGCTGGAGACGATCGAAGTGCTGGACCCGAACAGCCCTGACCGTATGCGGCTGCTCAAGGCTCTTGACCGTGCGTTTCTGCTTATTGATTGGGCCGTGCCAGGCTCCGAGGCTTATTGCGAATCCGTATATGCGGCCCGCGAGCAGCTTCATGCCGAGCTGAATGAAATCGAGAAAAATCATCCCGTTACGGTTACTACAATCGGACATACCCATATTGACGTAGCTTGGCTATGGCGTCTTAAGCATACGCGCGAGAAATGCGCACGCTCCTTCTCGACGGTATTGCGCCTAATGGAACGTTTTCCAGATTACGTGTTCCTGCAAACGCAGCCTCAGCTGTACGCTTATATTAAAGAGGATTATCCAGAGCTGTACGCGCAAATTCAAGAACGGGTTCGCGAGGGCCGCTGGGAGATTGGCGGCGGCATGTGGCTGGAGGCGGATTGCAACTTGACCTCCGGAGAATCGCTCGTCCGTCAATTTCTGTTCGGTACACGGTTTATGCGCGATGAGTTTGGCGTAGAAAGCACCTATTTGTGGCTTCCGGACGTATTCGGCTACAGCTGGGCGCTTCCGCAAATTTTGCGCAAATCAGGCTTTGACGCCTTTATGACGACCAAGATCAGTTGGAACCAAATTAACCGCATGCCGCATGATACGTTTAAGTGGCG
Source organism: Paenibacillus sp. NPDC058174 (assembly GCF_042883865.1). Lineage (NCBI taxonomy): Bacteria > Bacillati > Bacillota > Bacilli > Caryophanales > Paenibacillaceae > Paenibacillus > Paenibacillus sp. NPDC058174. The sequence continues at coordinate 2,116,182 of NZ_JBHVUY010000001.1, read as the reverse complement.
CGGTATTGACGGCTCCGAGGTCGTTACGCATTTCATTACGACGCCAGATGACTGGGAAGAAGCCAATTCCTTCTTCTATACGTATAACGGATTGATTTCTCCGCTGACGGTAAAAGGAGCCTGGGATGCCTATCAGGATAAAGAGGTCAACCAGGAGCTGTTATTGTCCTATGGTTATGGTGACGGGGGCGGCGGTGTAAACCGCGAGATGCTGGAAATGCGCCGTCGGCTGGAGGATATGCCAGGGCTTCCTAATGTGAAGACGGGCAGAGCGGACGACTACTTTAAGCGCTTGGTAACTACGGTGGAAGAAACCGATCGTTATGTTCATGTGTGGGACGGCGAGCTCTACTTGGAGTATCATCGCGGAACGTACACAAGCCAAGCGTACAACAAAAAGATGAACCGCAAGCTGGAGCTGCTTTACCGTGAAACAGAATGGCTGCATGCGCTGTCGGCAACCGTCCGCAAGGATTGGAGCAGCTATCCGCAGGAAGACATTAATCGCGGCTGGGTCATTATTCTTCGCAATCAGTTCCACGACATCATTCCGGGCACATCGATTGCTGAGGTTTATGAGGATAGCCGCCTTGAATATGCAGAAGCACAGCAGCTGGCCGATCAAGCTTGGGCTAATGCGGCAAGCGCACTTGGTGGAGCTCAGGCAGCTGGCGGGCAAATGACGGTACTGAACAGCTCATCTTGGCTGCGCGAGGATCTTATCGTTATTGAAGGCAAAGCTGATGGCGCTTGGTATAATGCAGAAGGCCAAGAGCTGGACGCGCAATATTCGGATGGCCGCTGGCTCGTTAAAGCGCCGTTGGTGCCTGCGCTTGGGATGGCGGGTATTCAATTCCAAGCTGCTGAAAGCTCTAGAGCAGAAACAGAGTCGCCATTCCGACTGGAAGGCCGCCAGCTGGTGACGCCGCACTATGAGCTGGAATGGAACGAGAACGGCCAGCTCGTTCGTATTTTCGACCTGGATCACAACCGTTCCGTCTTGGCAGAGAGTGCTCGCGGCAACGTGCTTCAAGTGTTTGAAGATAAGCCGCTTCATTTCGATGCATGGGATGTAGATATCTTTTATCAGGAAAAAATGCGTGAAGTAACGGATCTGATCTCTGTAGAACTGACAGAGAACGGCCCGCTGGCTGCTACGGTATTGTTCAAATGGCGTTATGCGAGCTCATTGATTACGCAATATATGACGATTTATGCGGACAGCCGCAGAATCGACTTTAAGACAGAAATCAATTGGCAGGAGCATCAGCAGCTGTTAAAGGTTGCGTTCCCTGTGGACGTTCGTTCAACCGAAGCAACCTATGATATTCAATATGGCAACGTCAAACGTCCAACTCATTGGAATACAAGCTGGGATTGGGCGCGGTTTGAAACGGTAGGCCACCAATGGGCGGATCTGTCCGAGCGCGGTTATGGCGTCAGCCTGCTGAATGATTGCAAATACGGCTATGACATTAAGGATAACGTCATTCGTTTGTCGCTGATCAAATCTGCGATTCATCCGGATCCAAATGCAGATATCGGTGAGCATTCGTTTATCTATTCCTTGTATCCGCACAGCGGCGACTGGTATGCCGGCGGAACGGTGCAAGAAGCATGGGCGCTGAACAATCCGCTGACAATTAGCAAAGCGGAATATGCGCAAGCGCCAGTTTCCTTGTTTACGCTATCTGCTTCTAATGTGATGGTGGATGCGGTTAAAAAGGCGGAGGACAGCGATATGCTGGTCTTGCGCGTGCATGAATTTGCCGGCGTGAGAACGCAGGTGGAGCTTGGAAGCGATTATGGCATCTCGTCCATTCAGGAATGCGATTTGATGGAAAAGGCGCTAGCGGATAGTGTGTTGTCCGCTCCTGTATTTGAGCTTAAGCCTTATGAGATCAAAACGTTCCTGGTTCGACTGGGAGGCTAATCTTGGAGAAATCGGCCAAGGCGTCAGTCGGCTGTTCGTTGGAGCAGCCTGTCTTGCCTTGGCCGACTAATCTACATGGGGGAGGTATGGCAATGGAAACGATTCGTTTAACGATGGCACAAGCGTTGTTGAAGTTTTTGGATCAGCAGTATTTGTCCGTTGATGGTATTGAAACCAAATTTGTTGCGGGCGTCATGGGCATTTTTGGCCACGGTAACGTGACTGGCATCGGGGAAGCGCTGGAGCGCCAGCCGGGTAGTCTTGCTTTTATCCAAGGGAAAAATGAGCAGGGGATGGTGCATGCCGCCACTGCCTTCGCCAAGCAGAAAAACCGCAAGCAAATTTATGCTTGCACGACATCAATTGGTCCGGGTGCGCTGAATATGGTCACTGGGGCGGCGACAGCAACGGTCAACCGTATACCGGTATTGCTGCTGCCCGGAGATCATTTTGCATCACGCCAGCCGGACCCTGTTCTTCAACAGATGGAAATTCCGAATGATTATACGATTTCGGCGAATGACTCCTTTAAAGCGGTAAGCCGTTACTGGGACCGGATCGTTCGTCCGGAGCAGCTGATGGCATCCTTGCTGCAAGCGATGCGGGTATTAACCGATCCGGTCGACACTGGCGCTGTTACGCTTGCTTTGCCGCAGGATGTACAGGCAGAAGCTTATGATTATCCGGCTGTTTTCTTCGACAGACGCGTTCATTATATGGACCGCAGACCGGCAGCAGCGGAAGCGATTGCCCGCGCTGCAGCACTTGCAGCAGGCAAGAAGCGTCCGCTTATCATTGCGGGCGGCGGCGTTCATTATGCGGAGGCGGTCAATGAGCTGCATGCATTTGCCGAAGCTCTTCAAATACCGGTGGCGGAAACGCAGGCCGGAAAAAGCGCCATGCCATGGAATCATCCGTTAGCGGCTGGCGGTGTAGGTACAACAGGAACGCTTGCCGCCAACCGGCTCGCTGCGGAAGCGGATCTGATCATCGCGGTTGGGACGCGGCTATCGGATTTCACAACCGCTTCCAAATCGGCCTTCCGCAATCCGTCGGTCTCTTTTCTTAATCTTAACGTGAGCGCCTTTGATGCGGTGAAGCTGGAGGGAACAGCGGTTGTTGCAGATGCCCGGCTGGCACTGCCCGTACTTCAAGCGGCATTGCAGGAAATCGGCTATAAGGCTTCGTACAAAGATGGCGAGCTGAAGGCGTTAAAGTCGGAATGGGATGCCGAGGTAGACCGTTTGTATGCGCTGGAAAGCGATGAAGGCTTTACACAAACGAAGGCGCTTGGCATTGTTAACCGCTTCCTTGGCGAGAAGGATGTTATTGTCGCGGCTGCCGGAAGCCTGCCGGGTGATCTGCACCGCGTATGGCGAGTGACTCAGTCTAAAACCTATCATATGGAGTATGGCTTCTCGTGCATGGGCTATGAGGTAAGCGGTGCTTTTGGCACAGCATTGGCAGAGCCTGACCGCGAAGTATATGCGATGGTCGGTGACGGAAGCTATTTAATGCTGCATTCCGAGCTTGTTACAGCTATCCAAGAAGGAGTCAAAATGACGGTTGTCTTATTCGACAATCATGGCTTCCAGTGTATTCATAATCTTCAGCGCGGCCATGGCAGCGAAGGCTTCGGCAATGAGTTCCGTTTCCGTTCCCCATCGACTGGCAAGCTAAGCGGAGCTTATATGCCAATTGACTTTGCCGCACATGCGCGGAGCTTGGGCGCAGCAGCTTATAAGGCTGTTAACGCAGAGGAGCTGGAACAATCGCTTGCCTTAGCCAAAGCGGAGAACGGGCCAGTGCTCATTGAAGTGAAAGTGCTGCCGGGTACGAATACAGGCGGCTATGAATCGTGGTGGCATGTCGGCGTGCCGGAGGTATCGGTCAGCGATAAAGTAACGCAGGCTCATGAACAGATGAAATCAGATCTTAAAGAAGCTAGACCCTACTAAAAATCAGAGGCTAAAGTGGTAAGCCTCTAACTGTCTTGAAGAAAGAAGGGACATGCCATAATGGATTCTATTGCATTTGCAGCAGACCGGCCGCTGGATTTTACAGCCATTGGCCGCTTGTGTATCGATTTGAACGCGAACGAAATTAATCGTCCGATGGAGGATACGGTTACCTTTACGAAATATGTGGGCGGATCTCCCGCTAATATTTGTATTGGTATGGCTCGTCTTGGCATGAAAACAAGCTTCATCGGCAAGCTGGCGGATGATCAAATGGGACGCTTCATTCAGTCTTATTTGCAGAATTCTGGTATCGATACCACAGGCATTAGTACGGACTATACGGGTGCTGTAACCGGTCTTGCGTTCACTGAAATCAAAAGCCCGGAGGACTGCAGTATTCTGATGTATCGCGATAATGCCGCCGATTTGCTTCTAGCTCCTGCCGAAGTGAACGAGACGCTCATTGCGAACAGCAAGGTGTTGCTTGTATCCGGAACCGCGCTAGCAAAAAGCCCTTCGCGCGAAGCGGTCATGCTTGCCTTGCAGTATGCCCGCAAGCATGGCACCAAGGTCGTACTTGATATCGACTATCGTCCTTATACATGGACATCTGCGGATGAAACAGCGGTTTACTATAATCTTGCTGCGGAGAAAAGCGATATGATTATCGGGACGCGAGAAGAGTTCGATATGCTGGAGAAATTCAGCAACAACAGTGAGCATAGCGATGAGTTTACAGCAAAGCAGTGGTTTGACTGCCATGCCGAAATCGTCATTATTAAGCACGGCAAGGATGGCTCGATCGCTTATGACAAAGACGGCGGCAGCCATACCAGTGAAATTTTCCCGGCTAAAGTCGTAAAAACGTTCGGAGCAGGCGACTCGTATGCAGCAGGCTTTATTTACGGCTTAATGCAAGGATGGCCGATCAGCCGGAGCATGTCGTTCGGCAGTGCGGCAGCATCGATTGTTATTTCCAGCCATAGCTGCTCTGACGCCATGCCGACCCGCCAGCAGGTGGATGCCTATATAGAAGCCGCAGGAAGAGCTTAAATTTAAGGAGAGATATAGCAATGACTCAGGACAATAAACCTGTAACGCTCCGCAATTTTATTGGCGGGGTATGGACAGCTTCCGCTGCTGAGGCTGCAGAGCCTGTATATAACCCGGCAACAGAAGAACTGCTGGCGTATACGCCGCTTTCATCACGTGAAGATGTTGATGCGGCAGTAGCCAGCGCTAAAGCGGCGTTTGGATCTTGGAGCAAGACAGCGGTTCCTCGCAGAGCGCGTGTATTATTTAAATACCAGCAGCTTCTAGTAGACAACTGGAGTGAGCTAGCCAAGCTGATAACACTCGAAAACGGTAAAAGCTATGAAGAGGCTTACGGGGAAGTGCAGCGCGGAATCGAGTGCGTGGAATTTGCCGCGGGCGCGCCATCCCTGATGATGGGCAAGCAGCTGCCGGATATTGCTACTAATCTGGAGTCAGGCATGTATCGTTATCCAATCGGCGTTATTGGCGGCATCACGCCGTTTAACTTCCCGATGATGGTTCCATGCTGGATGTTCCCGCTTGCGATAGCCTGCGGCAATACATTTGTGTTAAAGCCTTCTGAGCGTACGCCGCTGCTGGCTAATCGTTTGGCAGAGCTGTTCCAGCAAGCCGGTCTTCCAGACGGCGTTCTGAATATCGTGCATGGCGCGCATGACGTTGTCAACGGACTATTGGAGCATCAGGATGTGAAGGCGATTTCCTTTGTCGGCTCGCAGCCGGTAGCGGAGTATGTGTATACCAAAGCTTCGGCTAGCGGGAAACGGGTACAAGCTCTGGCAGGCGCCAAAAACCATTCCATCGTTATGCCTGATGCCGATATGGACGGAGCTGTCAAACAAATTATTAGTGCTGCATTTGGTTCAGCCGGCGAGCGCTGCATGGCTTGTTCGGTTGTCGTAACCGTTGGAGCTGCAGCGGATGTGCTGATCGATAAACTGCTTGCGGCTGCAAATGCAATTACGATCGGCAACGGCATGCATGAAAAAGTATTCCTTGGCCCGGTTATTCGTGATTCGCATAAGGATCGTACGCTTCGATACATCGCAGCCGGCGAGAGCGAAGGTGCCGAGCTGCTTCGCGACGGCCGTTCAGATGAAGCGGCAGACGGAGCAGGCTACTTTGTAGGTCCAACGATCTTTGACAACGTGACCTGCGAGATGTCGATTTGGCAGGATGAGATTTTTGCGCCGGTCTTGTCTATAGTGCGTGCTGCAACGTTGGAGGAGGCTATTGAAGTCTCGAACCGTTCTGAATTTGCAAACGGTGCTTGCATCTTTACAAGCAGCGGGGCAAGCGTTAGACAATTCCGCGAAAATATAGATGCCGGTATGCTTGGCGTCAACCTGGGCGTTCCGGCACCGATGGCCTTTTTCCCGTTCTCGGGCTGGAAAAAGTCGTTCTATGGCGATCTTCATGCCAACGGAACGGACGGCGTAGAGTTCTATACCCGCAAAAAGATGATTACAACACGCTGGTAAACCGAAAGGCACAATCCAGCAGAAACGGGGCGATAGCTATGAGTTCGTTAATCGTAACACCGGCGGCGGCGCCGGATCATGAAGGGAAGCTGCTTGAAGTTACGCCTGCATCCGCTGGCTGGACGTATGTCGGCTTTGAGGTATACCGCTTAAAGCCAGGCCAGAGCTTAACCCGGCAAACGTCGGATCGCGAAGCCTGTCTCGTCTTGCTTAGCGGAAGAGCCGATATCAAGACGGCGCATGAAGCTTGGGACAATATCGGCGAGCGGATGAGCATATTTGAGAAAATACCGCCGTACTCGGTGTATGTTCCCGGCAAAGACCGTTTTACCGTAACAGCAGCAACCGAGCTTCATATTGCAGTATGCTGGGCGCCAGGCGGCACTGCTCATGCCGCGCGTCTAATCGCGCCTGGGCATGTTGGGGTAGAAATGCGAGGCGAAGGCTCGACAGAGCGCCTTATTCATAATATTTTGCCAGAGTCGGAGCCGGCTGACAGTCTGCTGGTCGTCGAGGTCTTTACACCGGGCGGCCACTGGTCGAGCTTCCCTCCGCATAAGCATGACCGCGACGCGCTGCCGGAAGAATCCTTCCTGGAAGAAACCTACTACTATCAGGTTCAGCCTGAGCAAGGCTTTGCCATACAACGAGTGTACACGGACGACCGCTCCTTAAATGAAACGCTTGCTGTTCATAATGGTGAGGTTGTTCTCGTTCCGAAAGGATATCACCCGGTATCAGCGCCCCCTGGCTATGATGTGTATTATTTGAATGTGATGGCAGGACCAACGCGCACATGGAAGTTTTGGAATGATCCGGACCATGCGTGGCTAATGCCTCAGCCTAAATAAGCAACAGGAATGGCGCCGATTCGCTATCGGCGCCATTTTTTTTCGTTCCGCCAGCGGCCGGACAGCTGCTCCTATCATTAGAGCTTTGTTTGGATTACAGTTCATTCAACGTATAGTTGATCTCTAAATTGTATGCTATATTGGTTGGAAGAACAGTTCATAATAGCGAGGAGCAGTAAGATGGCAGTAGTAAGCCGGTATACAGTTGCACTCCATATATTGACCCTTTTAGCCTATAGTTCCACACGAAGCGGTACTTATTTGACTTCGGATTTTATTGCAAAAAGTGTAAACACGAATCCCGTATTTATACGCAGAATATTATCAAGCTTATCGGCTTCGGGACTCGTCCAAGTGAAGTATGGAACGGGATCGGGCTGGTGTTTGGGGAAAAAATCGGATGAAATTACATTTTTGGATGTTTACGAGGCGGTCGAGCAGAAGCAGCTGTTTGAGTACCATCACAGCACGCCAAACCAATTTTGTCCGATTGGCGGAAACATTCAGACTTCATTGGAGCCGTATTATCATGCAGCAGAACAGGCAATGAGAACGAGCTTGTCCCGGTCAACCATTGCCGATTTGTTATTGGATACGGTTCAATAGTCAGGGATAATTGGCAATTCGTCCGAAATGGACAAGCATAATTAGCCTTGTGGCCTCCTGTGGAGTACAGGGCTATTCAGCATGTCCTCCTTAGTAAACGGGAGACTGCATTTGATAGAAGTTTGCTAATTGACAAATGATCTGGATGTAACTATAGTAGTTTTAGCGAGAGTTAGTAAAAGCCAGTTTCATCCATTGAATTGCATATTCATGTTGACCGTATAAACGGAAACAATCCAAGGTAACGAGGGAGGTTTCTTTTTTTTATGTCTTGGATGAAACTGATTCAGTTACACTCATGTCGCATTAAATCCGATTATACTTATGCGGATAATAGAAACGAGGGTGTTGTTATATGCAAGAGGGTATCCGTATCGCATCGCTTTCCGACGCTCCCAGACTGCTGGAATTAACGCATCGGGCGTACGAATCGATTCGTGAACTTGGGCTGCAATTCCCTGCTGCATCAGCAGATTTAGAGATGGTCAATAACAATATTACAAACAACCTATGTTAAGTATTTACCATTCATGATGTCATAGTCTCCACAGTGTCGGTGGTTCAAGCCGAGTCGGTAAAAAAAGTCATCGATTACCCGTTTGAGCTTCCTTTTATTTGGTGGTTTGCAACCGACCCGGCTTATGGCGGACAAGGGGTTGGCGGGAGGCTGCTGGATGGCGTAGAGGACATTATTCGCAACGAGCGGCAAGCCGCTGCGGTTACGCTGGCTACTTCCATTCACCATCCTTGGCTTGTTGACATGTACAAAAGACGCGGCTATGACGTCGTTCATGAAATAGGGGAACACGGGGATTCGGTCATTCTTGAGAAGAAATTGATATAAGTCGCAAACATGAGGTGAAAGGATGCCTGTCAAATTAAGTGTGCTGGACCGAAGTCCTGTCATGAAGGGCGAGGATTCCGTCCTTGGTATATTGAACACGGTTAAACTGGCTCAACGGGCCGATGAATTAGGATTTCACCGCTTTTGGGTTGCAGAGCATCACGGTTCGGACATACTTGTAGGTTCTTCTCCCGAGGTGCTGATCTCTCATTTGACTGCACAAACCAGACGGATACGCATCGGCTCCGGCGGCGTGATGCTCCAGCACTACAGTCCCTATAAGGTCGCAGAAAATTTTAATCTATTGTCTGTTTTGGCTCCCGGCAGAGTAGATCTTGGAATTGGCAGAGGACCGGGCGGATTGCCGCTTTCAACGCGAGCCTTGCAAGCGGCTGTCATATCTGAATCTATTTCCTTTACAGAGAAAGTAGAGCAGCTGGATCAATATTTACGTTCGCAAGACGATGATGGGCTTCGAGCGGAGCCAGTTCCATCCATCCCGGCTGCACTGTATATGCTCGGAACTGGGGAGTCCAGTGCTAAGCTGGCTGCTGAACAAGGGATTCCATATGTTTATGCGCATTTCATTAATGGAGATGCTGAGCTGCTTCAGAATTCCTTAGCCGTGTATCGGTCCAAGTTCAATGCTTCTAAGGGCAGAAGGCCCGAGCTGATTTTGGCCGTATCGGTTCTTTTTGCAGAGTCGGAGGAAGAAGCTGAGCGTCAGGCAGAGGAACATGTGAACTATAAGGTGATTTTTGAAAGCGGGAAAACACTCTCCATCTATTCATTAGAGCTTGCGCAAAAGCTGGGGGAACAGGCTAAGGAGCCTTTTAGAATTAATGCCGTGCCTGCGAGCATTATTTATGGAACGAAAGAGACCGTGTTAATTAAAATCGAAGCCATAAGCCAGCTTCATAACGTTGATGAAGTAATGATTTTGCCAACCGCACATGCGCTGGAGCAAAGGATGCAGACCTATGAGTGGCTGTCCGCCGGTATCGTACATCATGTTGATGGAGGAGTAACGAAATGACAACGAATAGACAATTAAGACTGGGATTGGGGTTAACCGGAGTTGGAGCCAATCAGGCAGCATGGCGCAGACCTCAAGCGAATCTTAGAGCGAGCGTAGATATTGATCATTACATCCGTCAAGCACAGAAGGCGGAGTCGGGAAAGTTTGATCTGCTTTTTGTCGCGGACGGCTTATTTATTAATGAAAAGTCATTACCCCATTTTCTTAACCGTTTTGAGCCGCTTACGATTTTATCCGCCTTGGCAGCAGTAACTAAGCACACAGGACTTGTTGCAACCATTTCCACCTCCTATAGTGAGCCTTATACGATAGCCAGGCAGTTGGCTTCCCTCGACCAGATTAGTAAAGGCCGCGCCGGCTGGAATGTTGTAACTTCTCCGCTAGAAGGATCTGCGCTGAATTATGGCAAGGCGCACCCGGAACATGATGATCGCTATCATATAGCTGAAGAATATCTTCAGGTTGTGAAAGGGCTGTGGGATTCCTGGGAGGACGATGCCTTTGTCGGCGACAAGGAAAAAGGGGTCTTTTTCGATCCCGCCAAGCTGCATACGCTGAATCACCAAGGCAAATATTTTTCAGTGCGGGGCCCCTTGAATATTTCGAGATCCCGTCAAGGGCATCCGGTAATCTTCCAAGCGGGAACATCGCCTATCGGCCGTAAATTCGCTTCCACCCATGCCGACTGCATTTTCACAAACCTCGTATCGATTGAGAGAGCCAGGGATTATTATCAGGATTTAAAGAAAAGGGCGTCGGAAGCCGGTAGAGACCCCCATTCGCTTGCTATTCTGCCAAGCATTCAGCCCGTCTTGGGAAAAACACAAGAAGAAGCGGATGCCAAATTTCAAGCGATCGGAGATCTGCTCAGCCCAGAGGATACCTTGAATTATTTGGGACGCTTCTATGATCATTTCGATTTCTCGCAGTTTCCGTTGGATGAGCCGTTCCCTGACATTGGAGATATCGGCAAAAATGCATTTCAAGGCGGGAAGGAGCAGCTTAAGAAGGAAGCAAAAGAAAAGGGCTGGACTCTCCGTCAAGTCGCATTAAATATGACCCACCCGCGTCATCCGTTCATTGGAACGCCGGAGAAGGTTGCAGATGAAATTCAGAAGTGGTTTGAGACGGGAGCTGCAGACGGTTTTATTGTCGGCGAAAGTGAGGGAGGCGCATTTGATGAATTCGTTGACCTTGTTGTGCCTATTTTGCAAGAGAGAGGGTTATTCCGTACGGAGTATGAATCGGAGACATTCCGCGGCAATCTTGGCATCCCGGTTCCGCGGAATCAATACGAGACAAACTAAGCGTGAAGCGTAATTCAATAGACTGATTTATAGGAGATAGTGACATGAATCTATTTCATTTAAGAAATCAAGCCATTGTTCTAGCTGTACTTATCTTAACTATTGCTCTTGCAGGATGCGGTTCTGCCAAAAATGAATCTGCTGCCGTGAGCAGCAGCACTCCTGCGGTAAAGGACGAGAAAGCAAAAGTGATTAAAGTGGGTACATCGGCAGTTGTTAAAAACGTATCCTTTCTTGACGATAATGGAAAGCTGACCGGGTATGACATTGAGGTTGTACGGGAAATCGATAGCCGGTTGCCGCAATATGAATTTGAATTCGAAACGATGGATTTTCCAAATTTGTTTTTAAGTCTGGATGCCAAGAAAATTGATTTCATCGCAATGCGCCTGGAGCAAAATGAAGAAAGAAGAGCCAAATATCTTTTTAATCAGGAATTTTATGATTCCTCCCAATTATTAGTTGCTGTTAGTGAGAAAAGTACGAATATTCAATCTATTGATGATCTGAAAGGAAAAACCGTTATCGTTCCGGCTTCCAGCAGTTCAGCTGCTCTTATCGAAAGATACAACAAGGAGCACCAAGATGCGATTAAAGTGATATACGGTGATTATACCAATGCAGTTAATCAAATCAAATCCGGCAGAGCAGATGCAACGGTAATCGATGCGGGTCTTGCTAAAAGCTTGAATAAGGATGCAAATGCGCAATTAAAGCTGGTCGGAGAGAATCTTCATGCGGACTCAGGCGTCTACTTTGCTTTCCGCAAAGAGGACGGCTCAGAGCTGAGCCAAGCGATAGACGAATCGTTAAAGGCTATGAAGGAAGATGGAACGCTGAGCAAGCTGGCGAACGAATGGTTTAAAAGGGATTATCACTAAAGTAAAAGGTGAGTCGAATGAATGGGAAATGCGTTTGATTGGCAATCGATCTGGAAATACTTTCTGATTTTACTGCAATACTTGCCCGTTTCATTGATAATTCTCGTTAGCTCACTATTTGTTGGAAGTGTTGCGGGGGCGCTATTGGCTGCCCCCCGCCTTTACAAATGGCGATTTGTGAATGGCTGGAGTGCGGCTATCATTTCCTTTTTCCGGGGAACGCCTATAATCATTCAACTTATTCTAATTTTTTATGGCTTGCCTGAGCTGATGAAACCTCTTGGCCTGGACTTAACCAGAGTCTCACCTGCAGTATTTGTTGTTCTGACATTCGGATTAAACAGCGGAGCTTCATTAGCTGAAATTTATCGGCTGTCGGTCAATAGCATTGATCGCGGACAATCTGAAGCGGCAGCCTCTATCGGGATGACAGGCTGGAGCACCTTTTACCGGATCATCTTTCCGCAAGCTGTTCGTGTAGCGATGCCTCATCTATCGAATGTCGTCGTTTCGAGCCTGAAAGATACCTCGCTTGCCTTTTCTGTAGGCGTGATGGATATGATGGGCCGGGGAGAAGCGATCGGTCTTGTATCGTATCGTTTGCTTGAAGTGTATATCAGTCTGGCTATTATTTATTATTTGGTCTTTCTAATTCTGCAATATGTGTTTACACGGTTGGAGCGCAGAATGCAGCGATATTCACGTGCTATGACATAAGCAGCCGCTGTTCAAGCGGATGCAGGAGGCGATCTACATCACATTCGATTTCATCTTTTTCTGGGAAACATTAAATAAAATTATCGGTGCTGTGCCGCTAACCTTGTATATTGCGTGTTCGTCAATGGCAATTGGTTTGATCATTGGATTGACTGTCGCCATTATTCGTCTGAAGAAGACAGCAGTTCTTCATCCGCTGGCTGAGTTCTATGTTTCATTTACGAGGGGAACGCCTGTCGTTCTGCATTTGTATATCGTCTATCTAGCCCTTCCTATGATTTGGGACACAGTCGCAAACCATTATAACTGGGCCATCTACTCCAAGGATGTTCCGTTGCATTTGCTGGTTGTAGCGGCTTTATCGCTTACAGCCGGAGCATATATGTCTGAAATTATCCGGTCCGGCTTTCTGGCGGTGCCGGAAGGGCAGTTGGAAGCGGCTTATTCGGTGGGGATGACGACTTTTCAAGCGGTTTATCGTGTCATTTTTCCGCAGGCGCTCGGCGCGAGCATTCCTGGGATTTGCAACTTGGCTATAGGGATCCTTCACGGTTCTTCTTTAGCTTATTTGGTCTCTCTGCTTGAGGTCAATGGGGTGGCAATGATGGCGGGGAGCCAAAGATGGAGCTTTCTTGAACCTCTGTCCGCTGCTGCGCTGATCTACTGGGGGATCGCGGTACTCATAGAAAGAGCAGCAGCCCTCCTGGAGAAGCGCTGGAAGACTTACAGCGGAGGAGGTGTAGCATGATTAAGCTGGCAAATTTGAAAAAATCATTTAACAAGCTTGAGGTGCTGAAAGGAATTGATCTGCTGGTTCAGACAGGAGAGGTCATGGCGGTGCTCGGTCCAAGCGGTTCGGGCAAATCCACATTGCTGCGCTGTATTAATTTTTTGGACAGGGCAGATGAAGGCATCGTTACGATCGGGAGTACTACCGTTCCTTGCGACAATCCAGACAACCGGGATGTGCTTCAGCTTCGCCGGAAAACAGCCACCGTGTTTCAGAACTATAATCTGTTCAGGCATAAGACAGCATTGGAAAATGTAATGGAAGGTTTAATGATTGCACAGAAACAAAGCAAAAGCGCAGCGAAGGAAAAAGCTAAAGCGGTATTGGAGAAAGTTGGGCTTGCAGATAAGCTGGACTCGTATCCCAGCCAGCTCTCCGGGGGGCAGCAGCAGCGGGTCGGCATTGCCCGGGCACTCGCTTTGGAACCGGAAATCATTCTATTCGATGAGCCTACCTCAGCACTTGATCCCGAGCGGGTCGGGGAAGTGCTGGCGGTCATCCGGAATATTGCCAAGGAAGGCATCACCATGATGATTGTTACCCATGAGCTGAGTTTTGCGAGGGAAGTTGCGAACCGCGTTATATTTATGGCAGACGGGAAAATCATTGAGCAAGGACCGCCCGAGACGATTTTTAACGATCCGCAGCAAGAGCTCACCCGCCAGTTTTTCTATCGCTTTATGAACCATGCCACTTATAGTATATAGCCATCCATTCTTAGAGGAATGGAAATAACGATAATGATAGAGGGATGAATCTTAAATGGAAAATCAATTTATCGAAGCATTACAGAAAGGTTTGTTCAAGCCCTTTAATAGTTCCAAGCTTACTTTAAATAATCGGATTGTAATGGCCCCAATGACAAGAGGCTTCTCCAAAGATGGAATTCCTGATGATCATGTTGCAGCCTATTATCGCAGACAGGCAAAAAGCGGTGTCGGGCTGATCATTACGGAGGGAACACTTATCGATCATCCGGCTGCATCGGCTAATCCGGACTGGCCGCATATTCACGGCGAACAAGCGCTTGCAGGATGGGCGAAAGTCGTTGCTGCTGTTCATGAGGAAGGGGGAAAGATCGTTCCGCAGTTATGGCATTTGGGGACCGCGAGAAAAGCCGGCAGCTTGCCTAACCCTGAGGCGCTGCCGATCGGCCCTTCCGGATTGGATGCTGAGGGCAACAAGGTGAACGAGCCATTGGCAGAGGGAGAAATTGCTGATCTGATCTTGGCGTATGCAAAAGCTGCCGCCGCAGCAAAGGAAAATGGATTTGATGGCATCGAGCTTCATGGTGCACATGGCTATTTAATTGATCAGTTCTTTTGGGCGCAAACCAACAGAAGAACGGATAAGTACGGGGGTGATGTAAGAGGCCGTACCCGCTTTGCCGCCGAAGTTGTTCAAGCTTGCCGCAGCGCTGTTGGTCCAGACTTTCCTATTCTGTTTCGCTTCTCCCAATGGAAAGGCGGCCACTACGAGGCTAAGCTTGCTCAGACGCCGGAGCAGCTGGAGCAATTGCTTAGCCCGCTTGTCGACGCGGGAGTCGATGTGTTCCACGCCTCCACCCGTCAGTTCTGGCAGCCGGAATTCGAGCATTCCAGCTTGAATCTGGCAGGCTGGACGAAGAAGCTAACAGGACGTCCAACCGTTACGGTTGGTTCGATTGCTTTGGATCAGAGCTTTTGGCAGCAGACGGAAATAGTCCGGCGTCTTGCGGAATTATTGGAGCAAGGAGAGGCGGATTTGGCAGCCATCGGCAGATCGCTATTGTCCAATCCGCAATGGGTAAGCCAAGTTAGAGAGAATCGGTTGTCGGATTGGGCAACCTATGACAGCGATCTATTGAAGACTCTGAACTAGAAACAGTATTTAGCCCTGCGTAAAGCAGGGCTTTCTCGCTGGATATGGAGAGTAATTGGGCCGGACTCTCTGGCAGGAATGAACGGATAACAGCTAGAATGCTTCAATCCTCAGCGGAATGTCTGCTCCTGCTCTATCTGCAGCTTGAGAGAAAGAGGGGTCAGCATAGCCCAGATCCAGCACTGCAGCGATCCGTTCCTGCTTCTGTAATCGGAAACGTGTACGGAATTCCTCTGCATTCAGCCCGGTATGAATGGCCGTTCGCACGCCGAGCTGAATTTCATTAGCGAGCAGCCGGAAGTTCTGAATAAGTCCGTATACGGCGCATAGATCCTCTGTTTGCTTATGGGAGGATTCACTTAGACAGGCTACTACAATTAAATGTGCTGGTGCATATGGATGTCCCGGTAATACATCCTTGCCTGCGTTTCCATTCATATAAATAAACCGCCAAGGTTCACGAAGTCCGTCATTCGGGGCCCAGACGGATGATTCCAGCAGGGTGAGCACATCTTTCTCGTTCACAGGGCGGTCTGCCCATTTTACAGCAGATAATGGTGGTGATATTACGAGCGTCATAGCCATTCCTCCTATTTTATAGTTATTCGGCTGCTGAATATACGGTCCAGCGTTTAGCGGCAGGGGTACGTTTACGCGGACGAGGCGTTTTGTTGAAATAACCATAATGGATAATGCCCAGCATCCGTTCATTTTGTGTGAGAGAAAGGGCATCCAGCAATTTAGGTGAATAGAGCAGCTCATCCGTATCCCACAGCATGCCTATTCCGCGCTCCCACGCCAGCAGCTGCAAGCTCTGCATCATGTAACAGGCTTCAGCGATATATGCATCCTCTTGCTCTGTAATGACAATTAAGTGCCCCGGTATTTCCATGAAGCGATTGTAGGTCGCCTCCAACAGTTTGTCTGGCAGCCACTTGCCTAGCTTAGTAACGGAGAAAGCATCGGTCATGCCGCGCGACAAGCGAGATTTCGTATCCTGCTCGTTAGCCAGCAGGAAGCGGGTACCCGCCAGACGTTGCGGATGAGGACATAGGCCAGCAGACAATTGCAGCAATTCATGCAGTACAGAGGTTTCCACTTGTTTGTGCTCATATCTCCGAATGCTTCTGCGATTCTCAATCAAATCTTTAATACTCATGCTTCACCTTCTCCTTCATGGACTCGTTGTTCTAAGGAATGCCCCAGGTGTTGAAAAAACCGCAAAATGATCGTTAAATCCTCGCTGCTCCATTCCTCCAAAAATTGCATGAACTCCTTCTCCGCTTGCTGATGCAGCTGTGCATGCAGCTCAAACAACTCTTTACCCTGGTCAGTAAGTGAGAAGAGGTATTCTTTTTTGTTTTGCGGCAGCTGACTGCGCGTGATCAGCCCGTCACTTGTCAATCGGGTACTAATTTTTGTGATAGCAGCCTTCGAAAGCCGCATGAGAGCAGCTAGTGCTGTCCCGTTGACTGGCTCGAATCGTCCGATACAGTCGAGCACATGAATGGCGGTAATATTTATCGAGAGAGCCGGAAATGATGCCGCATCGGCCAGCTGCTTCAATTTCAACGGCTCCAGCTCGACGGTGCGTTCTGTGATGTGAACCAGATGCAAGTATTGATCATAAAATTGGCGTAAAAGCGTTTGTCGATCCATTAGCCGCAGCCTTTCTATTCAATAATGATTAACTAGTTAACAATATTTATATCACAAACAATAATGAGAATCAATATCATTTTATGATTAGGTAAATGCCGAGTCTATGTATGCCGTCCAAAACTGAAAAAACGCCATCACGTTATGTGAGGGCGTTTTTGTATTAACTTTGCTTATTTCTTTTTATCCAGAGCTCGTATAGGTACTGGAACTAGGGCAGCTGCGCATCTGCTTAAAGCGCCGGGTAATTTCAGGCAGGGCGATTGAGCCCAGTACAATAAGAACACCTGCCCAGCGAAGCGGGCTAATCGCCTCATGAAGGATGAAATACGAGGAAAGTACGGCGACGGGAAGCTCGGTAGCTCCTAGTATACCAGCCATTCCTTCTCCAACATGCGGAACGCCATAAGTGAACAATAGGGGCGGAATGAAAGAACCTAGGAATCCTAGAGAGAATCCATAGATGAGCAGCTCTCCAAAGATTTTACCGTTAATCAAAAATTCCGGTGGGAACAAGATGAATACGAGCACCATGCCGCCAGCCAGCATCCATACGCCTCGAGTCGCTACGGGCGCTTGGGGTACGGCTGATCCGCTTAGCAGGATGAACAAGGAATATAATAAAGCGGCACTTAGCCCGAAGAAAATGCCAAGCGGGTTCCAGCTTCGTATTCCATCATCCAGAAGACCGGCAGCAAGCACAGTCCCGATTAGCAAAATGAAAATAACGATAACAGTCATCCGGTCCGGAAGCCGTCTGTTTCTAATCGATTGGATCAGTGCGCCGATCCATATAAATTGGAATAACAGAATGATAGCTACAGAAGCAGGTACATAGGTTAATGATTTGAAATAAAGCAAGAAGCCTCCAGTGAGTGGAATGCCGGCGCTGGCAAGCGTAAGCTTTTGCTTCCAGCTTAGTTTTGCATGGTTCATCTGGCGGGATGCCGCTTTCTGCTTTTGCCTACTTGTACTCCATTTTTTCACCGTATAGAAAACAAGAGACAACATGAATCCAAAAAACAGTTGCGAGCCTACGACTTCGCCAAGCTGAAATCCTCTTTCATTGGCTAGTACAGCTATTGTTGATAATAGTCCAAAGCATGCTGATCCCATCATTACGGCTGCCATATATTTCATAGTGTCATTACATTCTTTACTACTTCAACAATAGCTCTCCCGTAATCGTCCAAATTGCGGCTTTGACTCATGTATGCTCACCCTCAGCTTAAAGTTTTGTTGATGCCAATAAAACTCTAAGAGTTAGAGTATAGTCGAAGTCAAGTGCCCTGTTAGATGCTTTTTTTATCCATTCAAGTATGAAGCTTCGTGATTACAAATTATTCAATATCCAGCCATGTACAGTTTGTTTGCGCGTGTATCGCTTCCGTCCCTGCTTCAATAGCTGTTTTGTAATAGTCAATTTTGAAATCGATTTTCCTCAAGTATTTGTTAAGCTCATCGATTTGGTTTAAGACCGCTTGTTTATGCGCTTCAAAGGTTGTAAGCCGCTCGGTTAACGTAACGTCTCCTTCCATGCACATTTTTATATATTCTCTAATTTGCTTCACAGGCATCCCGCTTTTTTTCAAGCAGGTGATAATGTCCAGCCATACAAAATCGCTTTCTTTAAAATCCCTGTTCCCCGCTTTATCGCGATCAACGAAGGGCAATAAGCCTTGTTTGTCGTAATAACGCAGAGTATAGGCAGTTAATCCTGTCCGATCGGCAACCTGACTGATTGTATATCTCAAGTTTTTTCCGCCTTTTATAGTGAATTATCATTAACCTATCGATTATACAGGTTAGAGTTTGCTCTAAGTCAAATCAATATTCATTCAGGAACAGATGCTTGACTTAGACCAGACTCTAACGTTTAGAGTTCGGTTTGTATCAATAACTATCTGTTAAGGAGAGATATAGATGAGCAACGATAAAGTTTGGATCATTACAGGATGCTCCACAGGCTTCGGCAGAGAGCTTGCAAAAGCAACGATAGATGCAGGGCATAAGGTTGTCGTTACAGCACGGAATGTTCATTCAATTGCTGATCTTGCGGATGGAAATACGGATAGCGTTCTAGCTCTAGAGCTTGATGTGACCAAGCCGGATCAAGTGGACAGAGCGGTAAAGGCTGCTATAGAGAAGTTTGGACGGATTGATGTACTTGTTAATAACGCAGGGGTTGGTTACTTCAGCTCGATTGAAGAAGCAGTTGAGGAAGAAACGCGGAAGATGTTCGAGATCAACTTCTGGGGTCTTATGCAAATGACCAGCGCTGTTTTGCCTATTATGAGGAATCAGCTTTCCGGGCATATTATTAATATATCGTCCATCGGCGGTCTAACATCGTATCCTGGAGTTGGTTATTATAACGCTTCGAAATATGCAGTTGAGGGCATTTCAGAAAGCCTTGCTCAGGAGGTTGCTCCTTTTGATATCCATGTAACGCTCATTGAGCCAAGTAATTTCCGTACGGACTGGTCCGGACGGTCAGCGGCCAGGACAAGCTCGGCTATCAAGGAGTACGAACAGCTAATCTCTCCATTCGTAAATGGAGAAACCCATGGGAACGAGCCTGGTGATCCTAAAAAAGCGGCAGAAGCCATTATCAGCATCGCAGGGTCTGAGGAACCGCCGCTTCGTTTGCTGCTTGGCGCAGATGCTTACCATTTCGCGGTGAAGAAATATACCGAGTCGCTGAAAAACTTCGAGAAGTGGAAAGATGTTGCGGTCAATGCTGATTTTTAATAAAAGATTCGTGCGCAGTCCAATTGGACTGCGTTTTTTTATTGAACCAGTCTTGTGAGGTTCAGTTCTGTTGCTAGAGAAGTTGATCTTGATTTAAGCTAGCTAGGGGCTGGAATTTCTCGTATAACGGGTCAAATGGATATCAACATGCAAAAGTGCAGGTTGTCAGCCGCTTTATTGACGATTTATCGCTTCAACATGCAAAAGTGCATTTTGATTGGTTCAAATCGTCTCATTTGAGCGGGTTTAGGAGGTTTCAACTGCACTTTTGCATTTTGAATGCTGTTTTGGGCATTTTGAGGCGGATCAGCCTGCACTTTTACATTTTGTTTATCGCGGAGTACGAGGAGATAGGCATATGAAGCGGATTTGATGCGGAATGGATCCGGATCCGGATAGGCGGCGGTTGTTGCGGTCGACCCGAACCTTACCAGCTTTCTGCCTCAAATGTGTCAATATAGCTACAGACATATGAAGTTCCTTCGTTATGTGATAAAATAAGTGGTCAAATTGATTTCTAGTAATCGGAGGCTTCTTAGTTTATGACATCATCGCCGCAACAAAATGTAAAAATTGTAACAGCAGACCCGAGCGCAATTGGATTATTCGGTCTGGCCATCGTCACGCTCGTTGCTTCATCGCAAAAGCTGGACATCACTTCCGGATTGAGTTATGTAATCCCATGGGCTATTTTCCTTGGTGCATTCGCTCAACTATTTGCTTGCATCCAGGATGCCAAGCATAACAACACGTTTGGTATGACTGCGTTTGGAGCTTATGCGTTCTTCTGGTTCGGCATGGCATCAAGCTGGTTAATTAAATTAGGTGTTTTTGGCCCAGAGCTGGCTTCCGGCCTTGATGTTAAGCAGTTAGGCTTTGTGTTCGCCGGCTATCTGATTTTTACGCTCTTCATGACCATTGGCGCAATGGAAACGAATAAAGTGCTGTTCGTGATTTTCCTGTTAATTGATCTATTGTTTATTGGATTAAGCTTAGATTCCTTCGGGGTAGGGAACGGAGCTTTTCACGATTTGGCGGCTTATGCTGAAATGGCAATCGCTATCGTATCCTTCTACGGATGTGGTGCTGCTGTGCTGAACACACACTTTGGACGTGTTTTCCTGCCGGTTGGCGCTCCTTTCGGAATCTTCAAGAAGTAATTCATGGAGTAGAAACCTGCTTTGCTTGAGCGGGGTTCATTATAGGAACAAGACAACAAGATACAACCATATTTGAAGAAAACCCGCAGGGCAGACTGCT
Source organism: Paenibacillus sp. NPDC058174 (assembly GCF_042883865.1). Classification (NCBI taxonomy): domain Bacteria; kingdom Bacillati; phylum Bacillota; class Bacilli; order Caryophanales; family Paenibacillaceae; genus Paenibacillus; species Paenibacillus sp. NPDC058174. The sequence continues at coordinate 2,095,189 of NZ_JBHVUY010000001.1, read as the reverse complement.
TCCAGAAAAGCAGCCCATGCGGGTTTTCTTTATGTCCAAATGAAATGATAAGGATCGAATCACAATTAATTAGAGCCGTGATCTGATTTCTGCGAGAAGCAGCGCTTTCTCTTCCTCGCTGATTGCATCCGCACATAGCTTGCGGGCTGCAACAGGCATAATCCAGTCCTCGACTTCATCCAGAGAATTGCCTGACAAGCGGCGATACTCCTCGCAAAACACTTCAATAATATGCTTTCTCAGCGAATCAAAGCGGGCAACAGCGCTGCTTGGCGTGTGGGGAGGCAAGATGGCATAACGAATCATGATGATGTATTCGGCCAGATCTGCCTCGGGATTGCCTGTTGAAGCATTCATCCAATCAATGAATACTGCCTGATCTCCGCGAACCATAATGTTGCCCGGGTTAGGGTCGCCGTGACATACTTGCTTTTTGAGGGGCAGTGACTTCAGATGCTCAATCACCTGAGCTTTCTCGGACTTGGTTAAATAGCCAGCCGATTGAATAGAATGTATCATCATTTCTCTTTGGAAAGGCAAAGGCAGGTTATCTATACGATGCGTTTCACTTAATAATCTTGCAGTTATTTTTATCACGTCTTCGTTATCGTCAGTTTGATCGATTTCGGAAGGAGTTAGCATGAGATAACGGAAGAAATGCTCCATTAACGATTCCCCGTGAACTCTCTCCATGACGATCGAAGGACGGCCGTCAACTTCCAGAAATTGATAGGGACGAGGGGCTGGCAAGCCGTTCTCCCAGACAAGCATGCTATTCGAAAATTCTCTTTTCACCGCATCCGCGATCGTGTTGCCTTTCGCCACTTTCACAATTTGCTCATTTCCGCCGCCCCATTCAAATACCTCGGAACAACCGCCTTCGCCGACTTTTTTACCAACCATTTGCATCATGTTGATGCTCTCCCTTCATAGGCCATGATTGCTTCATACATGTCTCTAACCATTTCCACAGCTTCGTGGAAATCCATTTTCAGCGTGCCTGAATGGATCATCGTGCCAATGCCAATAAGATAGATCGAGATTTTGATGAAAATATTTCTTTGCTTACTTTCGTCAACAGCCCGAAACCGCTTGCTGTGGAGCATCGGTTTCATGCTTAATGTCTCGCCTATGAACACTTCCTGATTTAAATCAAAGCTTTTGTACCCGGATAAATACACGAACTGAAACATATGTCTTTCTTGCTTGGCAAAATGTAAAAATCCGATCGCCATATTGAGCGCGGGCGAGTTTTGCTCATCCTGATAGCTGAATATTTGATCCCGCATGAGGTCTACTGCCATTTCATAGACATGATCCTTCACTTCGTCCATATTCGCGTAGATTCGATATACCGGCTGCGTTGAGCAATTGAGCTTCTGTGCAATGCTGCGGGCAGTCAAGTATTCCAGGCCCTGCACCCGGACGATTTCAAATGCGGCTTGCAAAATCTGTTCTTTAGTTATGGTTGCTTTGGGAGGCATTGCTCTCAACATCCTTTTTTAAATAACATATGTTATGTAACTAATGTTATTTAAAGTCGTCGCTAGTGTCAACCCATTTTTTTCCGATCTAAAGACATCCTTACAGACACATCGAATTGTTTTCTAATCTTTGATTGATTATGCTAAGTATGAAGGAGATACATAGGTAAGTATCCAAATTACTTGTCCAGTTACAACAGGAGGGAGCGGCAGAGTGCGGGGAGAGAAATTTTATAGACATTTGTCGGCGGTTTTGCTTTTGGTTTTAGCATTAGGTGCAGCTGTATTTATCGGGTATGAGACGATAATTGCTATAGCAACGATTAGCTTGTTGGCAGCGGAATTAGGTATTTCTTATCTGTTATTAAAAAAGCGCACGCCACTGCAAATGATGCTTGCAGGTGCCATTGTTACAGAAGTCTTGTTTTTGCTAACCGGTATGTTTTGGACGCTGGTGCTGTCTATGGTATTGCTGCTGACAACCGGCATTTGGAAAGCGCTATTTGTGAAGTCAGCAAGCAACAAAGTAACCTCTTTACGGAGCATTGGAAAAGTGTTGTTCAGCATTGCAGCCTTGGTCATTAGTGCGTTATGGGTAATTAATATTTATGCGAAGCCTGTTACAACACCGTTGAAGCTGCCCGCTGATTTGTCAGTGACAATTGATGAAGTGAAATTGGATTCGGCAGAAGTTATGCTGAAGGATATTGAAGTGATGAACGCTTTTGGAAGCCGGGTCACTGGCTCCGTAGGACATAATGAATTTATCGCCTGGCTCGAGCAGCAGGTGACAGATATGGGACTTACCGTATACCGGAACAGCTACACGTTTGACCGTTGGGAGGAAAAGCGCAGCTCTATTTTTATTGATAATGAAAAAATTCAGGTTTCTTCCGCCCATCCCTATTCAGGGGAGACGGATGAGAACGGGGTAACGGGTGAACTGGTGTTTGCGAAACGCGGCGATTACGAGCAGGCGGCAGGGAAAATAGCAGTCGTTGAGATTGAAACGCTGAAAAGCTTTCCTATCGGCATCATTATGAATGTGCGGGATCATTATCCCAAGGACGTCCAGCAAACTCCAAGCGATGGCGATCTCGTTGTTACTTCAGCGTTAAAAGAGGCTAAGCTGGAGCAGGCGAAGGGAATGGGAGTTAAAGCCGTTATTTTAGTATGGAAGGGCGCATCTGATGCGAAGCTTGCCAAGCAGTATTTGCCTTTTACAACGGATTATATGGGGATTCCTGCTGTATGGGTGAATGAAACGGAAGGGCAGAAGGTGATAAATGCTGCTAACGCACATAAGAACGGGACTGTGATTCTAGAAGCGGATACGCAGAACAATGCGCTGACGGAATCCTTTTACGTGAAGGTAGAAGGGAAAAATAAAGGCGAGTCGATCATCGTCAATACCCATACGGATGGCGTAAATGTTGTCGAGGAGAATGGCGCGATTGGCATGCTGTCGATGATTCGTTACCTGCAGCAGGAGCAGCCGGAACGTACGATCATATTCGCTTTTGTAACCGGACATTTCAGATTGCCGGAGTTCAAAGGCACTTCACAGGCGACTTCCACCTGGATGGAGGACAATCGTAACCTGTGGGATGGTGCTGACGGTAATATGAAAGCAGTAGCAGGAATCACGGTCGAGCATCTTGGCAGCATGGAATGGAAGGATAATAGCGCCGGGCAGTATAGTCCAACGGGAAAAATCAGCACAGAATTCACATATGCAGGCAACGAAATGATGGCAGCGATTTGGCTGAAGGCCGTCGAGGAAAGAGACAACACTCGTACCGTGTTGTTGCGCGGACATAATAAGTTCCAGTTTGGCGAAAGTCAGCCACTCTTCGAGGCGGGCATACCCGTCATTGGATTAATCCAGATGCCTGATTATTTGACCGTGGACAGTGAAAATAGAGAGATGGACAAATTTGATGTGAAGCTGATGCATGAACAGGTTACATCATTATTGAAAGCAGTAAAGCTTGTAGATGCTACAGAGACTGCCAAGCTCGGGAAGTCGGACGGTTATTCTTTCTTCTATGGGCGTGCGAAGTAAGGCTGTCTGCAACGTCTATCCGATGCTGAATCAGCTCATGGAGCAGCCTTCCTGGGCTAAACAAGAAACAAAATGTAAAAGTGCAGGCTGATGAGCGTCAAAATGCCCAAAATGGCGTTCAAAATGTAAAAGTGCAGTTGAAATCGTCCATTTTACTCTATAGAGCCCTTTTTGGGCCAATCAAAATGCACTTTTGCATTTTGAAGCTCGAAATCGCCGATTTAAGGCAAAACAAACTGCACATTTGCATTTTGATTCGTGATATTGGAACAGTCGGGAGCGAGCAACGCGCCGGGCTGATGATAAGCGAGAGTTCGCCGCGTTGCGCTGAGTTCCGTATTCTATCCGATCGCATGATCATGATGGCCCAAATGGAGTCGTAGAGGAACAAATATACCGGATCAAAACGCACAGCCACTCCGCAATCCGCCTGACATGTATTGTTAAATAGACTATAAAGGCCGCCGAGATGGTCTCGACGGCCTTACGCTAAACACAATCCCGTGTTTAGCGTTTTTTTTACAATTTTACTTCTTCGCGTGAATCTGCTCGGCAACCTGTTCGCCCAGCTCCGCAGAGGCCCGGCTGAGGTAACTCAGCACAATGTTCTGCGTTTCTTGCGAAACGCTGCTCAGGTCGGCAGCAAGGTTGGCAACAAGATGCTCTTGCTGCTCGGGAGGCAGCGCTTCATAATACTCGCCCGCTTGCGAAAAATCATCGGTCTTGAACAATTCGGACCGGACGAGGTGTCCTTCGACATACCGTCCAGCACCGCTGGTCACCAGGGAATCAGGTGTCCAATCATGCTGATGATTGATCGGAACGCTGCGGAAATCAGGCCCTATCCGCCGGCGCTGCGAATCCCAATAAATATTCGCTCGCCCTTGCAGCATTTTATCATCCGATAGCTCGGCTCCTTCTAATAGATTGGATGGGGAGAAGGCGAGCTTCTCAACTTGTTCCATAAAGTTGTCCGGATTACGATTCAATACGAGCCGTCCGACCGGCATGTAGGGATATTGCTTCTCATCCCAAACCTTCGTATCGTCCAGCGGATCAAAGGGCAAATTAACCTCGTCTTGAGGGTTCATAAGCTGCACGTATAGGCCGTATTCTACCGTTTTTCCCGAAGCTAGATGATCATAAAGATCCTGACCGGAGTAATCCGGATTCTCACCAGCCAATTTGGCGGCTTCTTGGCTATCAATGTATTGGATACCTTCAAGCGGATACCAATGATACTTAATATAAGTGCGGTGACCATTTTCGTTAATCCAGACATAGGTGTTGACGCCATGGCCGGGAATATGTCTAAGGCTCTTGACCGTTCCTGCATCCGAATACAGCCGTACGATGAAGTTCGTCGCTTCCGGGGCTCTGGCTATGAAGCTCCAGAATCGTTCCGGATCGATCAGATTATTGACCGGTGAAGGCAGGAAGGCTTTAATTGATTCCGGAAAACGGATCGCATCCCGAACAAGAAATACAGGAATATGATTGCACAGCAGATCGAATACACCGTGATCGGTATAAAACTTTGTGGAAAATCCGCGTACATTCCGCGAAGTGTCCGGCGTTCCCTTGTTGCTGACGGCAAGAGAGAACCTTACGGTAACGGGCACCTGCTGGCCTGGCGTCTGCAGAAAGCACAGCTTCGTATGCGCGCTCATACTATTCACAGTTTCGAAGTAGCCGAATGCGCCAAACCCTTTAACGTGCACAGGTCTCTCGATGATTTTGCTATGTACAAAAGTTTCCAGCGTCTCATGCAAAATATTGTCCTGCTCCAGTACAGGACCCCGTTCGCCAACCGTCTGCGAATGAAGAACTGACGGGATTTCGCTATTATCTTTCACTCCCTAACCTCCTTATATGAATAGGATCGTCCTAATTAATATATGCGGAGGATCAGGGCATCATGTTGTCAAGATTTCAGTGTCCGGTTACGGATTCAGAAAACGATTATTGAAAAAATCTTTGAGCCAATTCGTTAATTGCCGCTGCGAGCTGCCGATGAACCGGTCTGCGTCATAGATGAGCTCCAGGTGGCGTACAGGTCTAGGTCCCGTAATCGGTATTGCTGTAATGTCCGGCCGTACCGGAAATTGGCTGAGCAGCCCTTTCGGCTGAATCGTAGCGCCTACACCTGCAGAAACTAATTGCAGCAAGGAAGTGGCTGAGCTGGTCTCCATAACAGTCTGTAATTCAATTCCCTCGTTTTGAAAAACTTCATCGACCAGATCACGTCCCAAATAGCCCTTCGGATACATAACGATCGAATGCTTAACCAGCTCTTCCAGTGTGATATCCTCTCTGGCAGCGAGCTCGCTTGCCGAATTGACGAATAGATGATAGGGCTCCGACCCGAGCGGGATCTGGACTAATCTTTTATCGACTGGACCTTTCATGCCGATTCCCATATCGACCCGGTGATTAAGCACCTCATCTTGCACATGTATCGTGGAGAACACCTGCAGCTGTGTGCCCGGGTACTTGGACTTGAATTGCACGAATAGCGGCACGAGCTGAAAATCCAAATCGGAAGGGAGTACGGCCAGCCGGACTGTGCCGCGGTCTCCGGACAGAAGTTCTTTTATAGCGCTTTTAGAATCACGTTCGGCTTGGAGCATTTTTTCTCCATACTGACGAAGGAGATGTCCGGCTTCGGTGGCGACAACCTTTTTCCCGATGCGGTCGAAAAGCGGCGTGCCAAACTCCGCCTCCAGGATGCGGATTTGCTGACTTAAGGTGGGCTGAGAAATGCCGAGTTCTTCGGCCGCTTTCGTAAAATGAAGATGTTCATACACGGCTATAAAATACTGTATATTGCGCGTATCCATAAAGTTGCCCTCTTTTTATCGATAGTATTTTACTATCATAATAATATAAATTATAGGATTGTACAATGAATCATCAGCCCATATAATTGAGACTGTAAGATACAGATCAGAAAGAAGGCGCATCACCATGAAGAAATTTTATCTCTTGTTGGCCATATTTATTGCGGCATTGAACCTAAGGCCGATTATTACATCTGTCGCCCCGCTGCTGGGTACGCTGCAAGATGAGCTGGGCATGAGTGCTTTAACAGCAAGTCTTCTGACGACATTGCCTGTACTGTGCATGGGCATTTTTGCTCCGATGACCACTCTGCTGCGGGACCGGTTTGGTCTGGAGCGTACGATTTTTATCGCCTTATTGCTCATTACTGGGGCAACGGCGCTGCGGGGAACGGTTGGTTCCGTCTCCGTACTGGTCGTTACGGCTTTAATCGGCGGAATTGGAATCAGCTTGGCGGGACCGCTTCTATCAGGCTTTATTAAAAAGTATTTCCCTACAAAGCCCGGAATAGTGAGCATCTATTCAGCTTCCATGACTTTAGGGGCTGCAATGGCATCCGCCTCAGCGATTCCGTTATATAACCGGACTAACCATAACTTAACGTTAACTTTATCCTGTTGGGCCATTCTAGGCATTATTGCTCTGATCGTATGGTCGGCTTTACTCCAAAGAAAAGCGAGCAGCGAGCATTCTGTACGTTCGAAGCTTCCATTCACCAATAAAAGAGCGCTGCTGTTAACGTTGTTCTTCGGATTGATGGCCAGCATGTTTTATTCCGCTACCGCTTGGATTTCACCGATTGCCCGCAACTTCGGATATAGTGCTTCCAGCGCGGCAATGCTGCTTACCGTGTTTACCCTTATTCAAATTCCGGTGTCGCTGACGATTCCGGGACTTGTGTCGAAGTTCGGCAAACGGAGATTTTTTCTGGTCCTTTGCAGCGTGTTTGAGTTAATCGGAATTGTTATGCTGCTGCTCAAGCTTCCAATGCTGCCGGCAGTCATTGCTCTCGGCATCGGAGCAGGAGGATTATTCCCGCTGGCGCTTATGCTGCCGATTGTGGAGACGAATTCTTCTGAAGAAGCAGGGACATGGTCGGCGTTATCTCAATTTGGCGGCTATATCATCGGCTCAATGGGTCCATTAATGATTGGTGTCATCTATGACCACAGCGGCAGCTTCGTGGCTGCGCTTATCGCGATGCTGGTCATTGTCATTGCAATGATCGGTGTGCAGCTGCTTATTACAGCACGCAAGACTGAAGTGCAAGGATGAACCCAGTCTGCTCCATACCAAAAAGAAACGTTACCGTATCATGCGGTAACGTTTCTTTATTGCGAGCCTCAATACACTTCCTTCAATAGCTCAATAATTTCTTCAAGCGAGAAACCAAATGATTTGTAATAGGAAATATCAATCGTCATCTGATTCAAAATCATCTCTTTACGTCTTTGGAGCATCTCGTCGGGGGAGATATCCGCTACAAAACATCCTTTGCCGGTTACGGTATAGATTAGACCAAGCCGTTCTAGCTCTTCCCATGCTTTTTTAACCGTAATGATACTAACGCGAAGCTCTGTGGCCGCTTGGCGTATGGGCGGCAGGCTATATCCGCTTTCCAGCTCACCTTTCAATATTTGCGCACTGATTTGTTCGAAAAGCTGCTGATAGATCGGTTTATCAGAGGTGTTCGAAATTGCTATGTTCATTATGTTTCCACTTTCTCAAACCGTTTGATGGCAATATAATAAGCGATTATCGTAAATAGCGCAAATATCGCGATTCCGGCTATCAGGATGAATAGATGGGTGGCGAAATGATCCGTTGCCGTTCTTTTGAACAAATTAAATAAGGAAGAATTCTGTATGCCCAGCCACTCTGCGCCTCCGGCGAACAGAATAGCAGCCGTTGTTCCGGCAAATGTGGCTGCTCCGTATTTATAGGCTGTTTTATAATATATCGGTATAAAAAACACGTTGAACAGCGCAAGCATGACGAAGCATAGTCCCCAGAAGCCTAAGGATGGGCCGTAGAAATAATAGATTAAATTCGGATATAAGCGGAGGCTAATCATACCGTAGATCATGGCAATGACGATATGCATCAGCTCCAGAATGACAATGACGGACACCTTTGCTTTTACCATATCTTTTTTATTTACAGGGAGCATGTTTGTAAAGATCAGATCGTTCTGCGTCTTATACCCGCCGAACATATTCGGTATCGTAAGAAAACAAAAGTAAAGGAGGACGATGAAATACAGCCATCCGGGAATGAGCATTAAAGCGCCTGTCAAAAAGGGCAATAAATAAAAGAAAGGATTTACGCCTATTTTTAATTCTTTCATTAATAAGTTATACATGAGCGTCCTCCTTTTTCGAGACGTAGATCATGATTTCTTCCAGATTCGGCATGGTTGATTTGATATCCAATGAGGGATCGAGATTCTGGGTGTGAATCAAGCCCGTAAAGCCAAATGAATTCTGCTTGTAGGAAATTAACGCGTCTTTGATTAAATCCAGTTGCTCCGCTCTCCCGTTCACCAGCCGATAGGTCCCAATAAATTCTTCTTTATCGGCGCTTTTAATAATTTGGCCGTTATCGATGTAGGTAATATAATCTGCACATTTCTCCAAGTCGGATGTAATATGCGTGGAGAATAGAATGCTGATTTCCCCGTCTTTCACGAGCTCCTGGAAAATGTCGAGCAGATTATCTCTTGCGACAGGGTCGAGTCCGCTTGTTGGTTCATCCAGAACAAGCAGCTTAGCGCCATGTGACAACGCGAGGGCCAGACGGTATTTGACCTTCATCCCGGTTGATAATTCAGCTATTTTTTTATTTTCATTCAAATTGAATTTTTTCAAATAGCTATGATAGGTCTCATCATTCCAATTATGATAAAACGGTTTGATGACGTTGGTTAACGTTTTGATTTTGTTTCGCGTATAGAAGTTGATGTCCCCGAATGCGGAGCCGATTTCCTGCTTTAATTCAAGCTCATGCGTATGCATTGCTTTACCCATAATGTGTATCTCGCCGCTGTCGATCCGAATCAAATTTAAAATAGACTTAATCGTCGTCGTTTTTCCAGCGCCGTTAGCTCCGATAAAGCCCATAATATAGCCCTTCTCCAGCTGAAAAGAAACGTCTTTCAACTGAAAGTGCTCATACTTTTTATTGAGATTCTTAACATCCAATGCCAGCATGTGATTCCCTCCGTTTTAAAAATTGTGTATGTTGTATATGCACAATATATCATCAAGGCGAAGTGGATGTCAATTCTTAGGTGATCATTGTAAAAATTTATCTTATACTATTACCTATAAACGTTAGAGGGTAAAAGGAGAAGCAATGAATAATCCCATACATATACTTGTTGCCGAGGACGACAATGACATTAGCCGTCTGTTGTGCAGCATTATTAGAAAAAGCGGTTATATTCCACAGCCGGCCTACTCTGGAACGGAGGCGCTTCTCTATCTGGAGCAGCGCCAATGGAGTATGCTGCTTCTCGATCTGATGCTGCCAGGCATGACAGGCGAAGAGCTTCTCAATCGTATCGACAGACGTGATGATATGCCCGTTATTGTCATTTCGGCCAAGGGTGAGCCAACTACCAAAGTATCTGCCCTGCGCGGAGGAGCGGATGACTTCATTACAAAACCATTCGATGTCGAGGAAGTTTCCGCTAGAATTGATTCCCAGCTTCGCATGTATGCGCGAATCGCTCAGCCGGCTTTGCCTCAAGTGTTAGCACATAAGGAACTTGTACTTGACCGGGACACCATGTCGGTTACTGCAGCTGGGACGGAACTGTCGCTCACCGCCCGGGAGTTTGACATTCTTTCCTTGCTGTTATCGTCACCGAAGAAGGTGTTCACGAAGTCTAATTTATATGAAACAGTTTGGAAAGAGCCATTTTACGGTGATGACAACATAATTAACGTCCATATGAGCAACTTGCGAAGTAAGCTGTCTAAGGCGGCTCCGGGAAGCGAGTTTATTGAGACCGTATGGGGGATGGGATATCGATTAAAGCCTTAATACATTCTTAAGTATTGGCTTTAGTTCCTCTTATGTTTTTGTTTCTATACTTGGTCCATCACATAAAGGAGGCCAAGATGAAGATGCAGGAGTATGTATTACGAACGAATCAGTTGTCCAAAACGTACAAAGGCCATAGAGCGCTGGATAAAGTGAATCTATCCATCCGCAAAGGCTCGATTTACGGGTTTATTGGGCAAAATGGAGCCGGAAAATCAACGCTGATCCGCCTAGTGACAGGGCTTGCTTTTCCGACCAAAGGATCAATTGAGCTGTTCGGCGTCAGCGATGAGAAGGCGTTGATCCAGGCTCGTAAACGAATCGGCTCTATTATCGAGAGTCCGGCTTTATTTCCGCATATGACGGCAAGCGAGAATTTGGAGGCAAACCGGATCTTGCGCGGCATTCCAGGCAAAGAGTGCGTTCCCAGAATGCTGGAGCAGGTTGGATTGCAGGGGACGGGCAACAAAATAACGAAAAACTTCTCGCTTGGAATGAAGCAACGGCTAGGTCTTGCTATCGCCTTGCTGGGTGATCCGGAATTTTTGATTCTGGACGAGCCGACCAACGGGCTAGATCCGATGGGTGTTGTAGAAATGAGGGAGCTGCTCAAGCAGTTGAATCGTGAGCTAGGCATGACGATATTAATCTCAAGCCATATTCTTAGTGAATTGCATCTGATGGCAAGCCATTACGGCATTATCCATCGCGGTCAGCTGCTGGAGCAATTTACGGCTGAGGAGCTGGACGGGAAATGCCAACAGTATATTTATATCAAAGTGAGTGATCCAGGCAAGGCGGCAGCCGTCATCCAAAACGAACTGGGTACGACTGACTTCGAGGTTATGCAGGATGGCGCGATCAAGCTGTATGGCCATATGGAACAGCCAAGTAAAATATCGTCGGTGCTTTTCACGGCGGGCCTGGAGATTGAGAAGTTCACACCGATGGGTGAAGACTTGGAGAGCTACTTCAGTAAGCGGATCGGGGTTGATTCGCATGTATAATCTGATTAGAGTAGAGTTATTTAAACTCCATAAGAACAGATCGTTCTGGACACTGCTTATTGCCCTTACCGTACTTTCACTGGCTTACCCTCTGTTATACTACTTTGACCATCGATCCAGCGGAGAGCCTCAATTTACGGGCGCTGAATTTCTGATTACCTTTATCACAAGTAATGCTTATGTAATGAAGTTTGGTGTTGCATTTCTTGCCGGATTCTTTATTTCTAACGAATATTCTACCGGTATTATGAAGACGATCGCTTCGTCGGGCAATACGAGAGGGCGGCTATATGCGGCCAAGCTGACCGTATTCGCAATCGGTGCGATGGTGATTTCTCTCGTTTTTCCAATCGTTAGTACGCTGGAAGTGACGCTGCTTTCAGGCTTTGGTCATTTGCCAGAGGGAAGTACTGCGCTGTTCATTCCCCGAGTGCTCGGTCTTACGCTTCTATATACGGCGGCCTACGCATCCATTGGGGCGTTGTTCACTGTAGTTCTGACAGACAGCGGCAAAACGATCGGGTTTTCAATGATTTTCTTTCTGCTGATTGATATCGTTCTTGCCGGAGTAGGTTCGAAGGCTGAATTCATTGGTACATTGTATGATTATTCGATTTTTAAATTAGTGGGTGAAATCGCTGAACCTCGTATCCATAGCGGTGATTTGCCGACGCTCCTGTTCGTGCCTTTGCTGACTATTGCTTTAACCGCTATTATCGGTATTTTCGTATTCCGCAGGAAAGATATTAAATAAGAGATGGAGGGGAGAGCTTGCTGTTCATATTAATGATCGTATCGATGGCGGCAGCGGTTCTCCTGCTTATCCACCTGCTGATGCTAAGACGGGAACTAGGGCGAATGACAGAGCAGTTGCGAAGCTATAATGAAGGGGGAACGGGCAAAAAAATCGACGTGGCACTATTCGATAGGAAGCTTGAAGCGCTTGCCGGACAAATTAATCGCCAGTCTCAACTAATCGTCGAAGCAGAAGCCCGCAAACAACGAGTCCAGTATGAATCTCGGCAGGCAGCGGCAAATATTTCTCATGATATTCGTACTCCATTGACTTCGATTATCGGATATATCCAACTGTTGGAGGCCGAGCATATAACGCCTGAAGAGAAACTTGAATATTTTGCAACCGTCAAAAATCGGACCAGACGCTTGCAGGCATTATTGAATGATTATTTTGAGCTGTCTGTGATCGAGTCACTGGACTATCCCCTTAAAGCTGAAAAGATTGGGTTAACTGACCTGATCTCTGGCATTCTGGTCGAATTTTATGATTCGTTCAACGAACGCGGCATTACGCCTGACATTGTGCTGCCAGAGGAAAAGGTGACCGTGTACGCTGATGAGGCGTCTGTACGAAGAGTTGTTGAGAATTTGCTTAATAACACAGTGAAATATACGTCTGGACAGGTAGAAATTCGTTTCGAACAGCAACGGGAGACTGCAGATTTGATGATAATCAACGAAGCAAAGGAACTGGCCGGAAGTGATGTCAGCCTCTTGTTTGATCGGTTCTACACAGCAGATCGTGCAAGGTCCGCCCAAACCTCAGGGCTTGGACTTTCCATTGCCAAAAGCCTGATGCACAATATGGGAGGCACGTTGACGGCCGAGCTGCACGGCGATTCCTTCATGATTATCTGCCGCTGGAAGCTTGCAGCCAAGGCTGCCTCGTAAACATCTGCTTGTACGGAATTGACAGATATGCTGCGGATGTAGTATTTTTAATAAAGTTAAGTGCTTAACTAATTTACGGTGGTGACATGTTGAAGGATCTGCAAGAATACGTTCAGGAACTGCCGCTGCATTCGCTCGTTTTTTTCTCTCTAGTGGAGGCAACGGCGAGTTTGGTCGATGTATCGGAGAAATATTGGAAGTCCAGAGGCTTGAATGGCGCCCGAATTCGCCTGTTAGTTGAAATTATGAAAGAGGGCGGCACGATACTGCCTTCCATGCTCGCTAAGAGAATTGGCGTAACGAAGCCGAACATTACGCTATTGCTTGTTCCGTTAGAGAATGACGGATTGATTCGTCGAACGAGCCATCCTCAGGACGGCAGAAAAACGGTCATTTCAATAACGAGTGAAGGCCAGAGCCTCTTATTGAAGAATCTGCCTGAGAATCGTCAACGAATTGCCGAAAAAATGAATGCGCTGGATGAAGATGAATTGAAGCAGCTTCTTGTTTTGTTGCAAAAACTACAGAGAATATAAAATTTTTTTGGCATTTAGTTAAGTACTTAACTAAAATGAGACTAGAAGGGATGAGAGCAAATGTCGATCGTTATTACAGGTGCTAATGGCAAATTAGGAAGCTTGATTATAGAGCAGCTCCTTCGCAAGGTTGCGGCTGATCAGATTGTAGCTTGCGTTCGCGACTTAGAGAAAGCCGGTCGTTTTCACGAGTATGGAATTGAAGTTCGTCTATGTGATTACGATAAACCGGACACGCTGGAGCAGGCATTTGCCGGTGCTTTCAAGCTTTTATTCATTGCAAGCTCTAATCAGGATGATACGATTCGGCTGCGCCAGCATGCCCATGTCATTGAAGCGGCGAAGAAATCGCAAGTCGGGCATTTGCTGTTTACAAGCTTTGCTTTCCCGGAACAGAGTTCAATTTCAATGTCTCATTTATATATGGCAACAGAGCATGCCATTCTTACGACCGGAATTCCGTATACGTTTCTGCGCAATTCATTATATACGGATTTTGTTGGAGTACTTGGTTTGGATGCGGCTGTCGCTACAGGGGAACTGCGAATCTCTCCCGGGGAATGGAGCTTTAATACAGTGACACGTGAAGACCTTGCTCAGGGAATCGCGGCTGTTCTGTCAGAAGGAGATCATCGGAATAAGATATATGAGCTTACGGCATCCCGTTCATGGACCTTTGATGATCTAGCGGCAGCATTATCCGAACTGTCAGGCAAGCCTGTTACTATTCGAGAGGACGCAGAGATTCAAAACTGGATCTTTGGTTTTCTGCGTAAAATTAATACGTCTTCTGCCTCGCCCGATCTGGAACGGCTAATTGGTGGTTCCGTCACTCCCTTGAGGGAAAGTATTAGGCCATTTATCACTACGATATAGGTTAGTTATAAAAAACACCTTCGTTGCAGAATTGCTTACAACGAAGGTGTTTCATCAGAGCGTCGTTTGTATGTCCAGAAATTTCAGCTTCTTTTTCCAGATTTAATAATGAAACTGGGAACAATCAGCAGCAATCCAATTGAGCCATATATGCTTATCGTATAGCTGGCAGCGTAGTCCATACCAAACCCTTGATGACAGAGGGTGGTAATTAGATGAATCAGCATGTTCGTAAAGCAAAAAGCGTAGCTTCGGAGCATCCAGTTTCGATGCTGAACGATTCTTCTCCTCTTGATCTGGACGAGTGCTGTGATCGTAACAAACAGCCAGATGATGTTAAGGGCATTGAAGCCCATGCTGCTTATTTTTCCTCCAGTTGCGTAGGGAGCCATATAGCCTGATGTCAGCACGACAAGCAATACGGACATGAAATAGATATAGCCATTGATGCGGTGAAATTTGCGGCTTTTCTCAAAGATGCGATTCGAAAAGTTAAGCAGTCCGGCAGCCATGGCAATGCAAGCGAATGCAACATGCACATGCATCACCTTGAGCCAGACCGGTACAATAAGCTCCCGCTTTAAACCGATTTTATGGCTTAGGAATGCTTTAGCTTCGGGATCGATGAGATAGTTGTTCACTAGGGCATAAAGGATAATTAGACTTGTGATCCATGCAATAACAGTGTAAGGCTTTTTCATCTGCTCAGGATACCTTTTTGCCCGTTAATTTGGATGCTGGCAGTATACCGGCCTTAGCGATACCTGTCATGTCTTCGCCGCCAGCTTCAACTTCGAATTTCAGATTCAAGCGCATCGGTTTCGTAATTTGCAGCGACCAGTGCAGCTTGTTGTCCCGAAGTACAGGATTTATGAAATCAACCGTTTCATTGCCCTGCGTTGCCCTGCCCTGAATGATTCCATTGCTTGTTGTGATGGATAGCTTAACTTGAAGCTTTCCCACTGGCGTAGCGATCGTCGTATCCCAGTCGCCGTCGAAGACAGTGGAGGCAGTGGCCTGGTTATGGAAGGTGACGCCCGATGCCGCGGTCTTCTTCGTGTCTATCATGTCTGTTTCATCATGATCAACAGTCAATTCCTGATGTGTCCTTGGCGCAATTCCCGTCGGCTGCCAAACCGTTCCCCTACGCTCGAATTCGAACAGCTGCTCTACCGCATGCGCGATACGCGGGCCAAGCTCATGCTCCACCAGATATAGTGCAACATCAAGCCCCGAAGTTACACCGCCGCCGGAAATCAGATTTCCATCGTCTACTACACGTGCGGCAACAGGAATAGCTCCGGTTGCTCCCAGAACATCCATGCCCCTATGATGAGTAACCACTGTTCGTCCCTCCAGAAGCCCGCCCATAGCCAATAGCAGTGAACCTCCGCATACGGTAGCGACGATGGTATCTGGCTGCTTGAGTGCTTGTTCCATCATTCCGGTCAACGCTGTATTCATCGCTCGTGCCAGAATAGCCGGAATAGACTGGGGGCCGTTGCCCTCGACTTCGCCAGAGGCTCCAGGTACAACAATGATGCCTGCACGTTCCGGATTCAACGTGCCGCTTGCTTCAATTTTTAAACCGTTGATGCCGCTAGGGACAAGCCGGGGGCCTTCCGCGGTGACAAATTCGACATTCATTACCCCGCCTGCCAACATTTCCGCAGCACAAAATACCTCATAAGGCGCAATAGCATCCAGCAGATCAAAGCCGTCAAATAGTACGATTTGAACAGATTGCATCGTAATAGCCTCCTATGTCAGTTATTAGCGTCATATTGCTTCACAACAGAAGCATAACAACCAAATATCTCGAACGGCGGTGCGAAAAAGTCACAAAATAATAAACAGTCCATCACAAAACGAGACGGATTGTTGTTTCATCGAAAATAAATGATAAACTTATAGCGAAAATAAACGTGAGCAGCCAGCATGGCTAAAAGGTGGCGTTTGATGTGAGTGAAGCAGTGACGGTTCTGGTCGTGGATGATGACCCGAGTATCGTTGAGCTGTTAAAGGATTTTTTGGAAAATGAAAATTTTGAAGTACAAACCTCTTTTGATGCTAATCAAGCGCTTGCAGTGTTCCAGCAGGGCAACGTTCATTGCCTCATTATCGATATTATGATGCCGGGGCTTGACGGTTTTGAGCTGTGCAGGCGTATCCGTGCGAAAAGCAATGTGCCCATTCTATTCTTGAGTGCGCGCAGTGACGATGTGGATAAGATTAGGGGACTGACGCTTGGCGGCGATGATTATATTGTGAAGTCGGCTTCAATCGGAGAGATTGTAGCGAGAGTCAAAGCTGTACTTCGGCGCACCGGGTCTAATCAAGAGAACAAAAGCCGTGTTCTGGACTTTGGGCGGCTCCAAATTCATTTGTCGACCCATGAAGTTTATATAGACGGACAAAGTATCTCGCTTACTCCGAAAGAGTTCGAATTGCTGCGCTTATTTGCGGAACACCCGCGGATTGTTTTTTCCTACGACCAGCTGCTCAATAAATTTTGGGATGGCGTTGGCGACAAGCATACCATCCGCGTCCATCTCAGCAGGCTCCGTGAGAAAATCGAGCAGGATCCGAACCAGCCCGCCTATCTGATTAACGTATGGGGTGTAGGATACCGGTTCGAAGGCGGGAGGGTGACATGACAACACTTCGTATCCGCAAATTTACCCTGCTCAGTTTATTGTTCATCCTGACGGTGCCGTGGGTGTTTTTCATTGCCGCCCATTACTTGCAGACCGGTACGTTCAGCTTAGGCAGCAACCGTCTGCATAATGAGACCTTGCAAAAGGAATTTAACCGTATGATTGGCTTCATTGAAACAAACCCCAGCAACTGGCACAGCGTTGCTTGGCAAAGCCAGCTTCAAGCCCAATTAGAGAATATGAATAGGGATGCGCTTATTCTGGATGCCTCCGGTGGAGTAATTTATAATTCCGATCCCGAGCGCAAACGGACATTATCGCGGAAGGAGCAATTTTCTATTATCGAGAACGGTCAGCTGCTTGGCAGAATTGTTATATATGAGCCGAACACGAGCATAATCTCTATGATTGCAATTATTACTGGGCTTTTGCTTGGCTTTTTCATTGTCGGTGTCGAGATGCGGCGATTCATTCTCAAGCCGCTGGGCAGAATGAGCTCCGCTGTCAGACAAGTTGCTGCCGGAGACTGGGAGGCTCCGCTGCCCTTGTCCCGAATAACTGAAATCACCGAAGTAAGAGATGCCTTCAAAGTGATGATGGAGGGGCTTAAAGAAGCCGATCAGAAACAGCGGAAGCTGGAGGAAGAGCGCCGCTTCGTTATTGCTGCTGTTGCTCATGATTTAAGAACCCCATTGTTCACATTGCGAGGGTATCTGGACGGAATAGCGCAAGGTGTTGCTCAAACGCCGGATAAACTGGCCAAGTATGTAGCAGTCTGCAGGGAAAAGTCCGCTCAGCTGGACCGTCTGGTGGAGGATTTGTTCACTTTTACAAAGGTGGAATATTTGGAGGAGCTGAACAGAAGTACAGTTGACCTAAACCGTATTCTGCAAAAGGAGATAGACAGCCTTCATCCGTTAGCTGAGAAAAAACAAATTTCCGTAATGTTCAATCATACGGCAGAGGATATGAGAATGAGTGGCGATCCGCACTTATTGGAGCGTGCAATAAACAATCTATTGGATAATGCCGTCAGACACACGCCTGCTAATGGACAAATTTTCGTTCAGTGCTCTAAGGAAGATCAGCACGTGACATTTACCGTTCAGGATACAGGGCCGGGTTTTAGCGCGGAGGAGCTTGGGCGTGTCTTTGACCCGTTATACCGAGGGGAAGTTTCCAGAAACCGCTCTACAGGCGGAGCGGGATTGGGGCTGGCTATATCGCAACGAATTATAAGGCAGCATGGAGGAGAACTTACTGCGCGCAATCATCCCGATGGGGGCGCTCTTTTGGAAGGCTGGATACCATTAAGTTAAATGACTGACGACTGTATTGAGATTAACCGGAAGGCCGAAATAGGCAGAAAGGAGACTAAGCGAGTCTCCTTTCTGCCTGACGGATTTTATCTGCCCCAGTAAGTAAACTTTCTCCAAGCCCATTCCAGCGGCCCCATTTTGAAGCGGCTCAGCCACAGCTTGCTCAACAGCATCTGCAGGGCAAAGATGACAATCGTGATCCCTAGCCCAGTCACATCGCTTACTTTACCGAACATCCCCAGACCGTAGCTGTAAAAAATGAAAGTACATATAACCGATTGCATAATGTAGTTGGTAAACGCCATCCGCCCGACATAGGAGAATGGAAGCAGCCATTTGCGCCACCGTGCTTTTTGGAACAATATCGCTATCAGGGTCATCATGAAAATGGCTCCAAGCGGCCAGGTTAAGAACTTGAGCATCTCGCCTGCATTTTCCGGGACAAATGGTTTTAATCCATAGAGAAGAAGGCAAGCAAGTAAAGTTAAGCCGCAAAGACGGAGCAGTAATCGGCCATTGTCCGCTGCCTGGTGGAAAATTTTCTTTTTAGCAAAATAGCATCCCAATACAAACATGCCAAGCAAATAAGGGGCGAATGTAACTTGATTGAAGAAGCTGCTTAGCCAGTCTGAGAACCGCATAGCCATAATTTGACCGAAGCTGCCTTGGCTGTATATTTGCGTTTGAGTGTGTACAGCCTGCTGCAGCTGAAGCTGAAATTGCTCTGTATCGAATGACTCTGATCCGCCGCCAACGATCAGCATGAAGAGGGGCAGCACAGACATGAGCACAATTGACCAGATCAGCATGGTCCGTGGCTTGCGGTTTCGGAATAGCAGGAGCAGGAGAAACCCCATGAGCGCGTAATGCAATAAAATATCGCCGAACCAGATGAACAGGCCGTGTATAAGGCCAAAAATGATCATTGCCAGCAATCTTCTTGCATAAATGGTGGTGAATTTGCTGTTCTTAGCCTGAGCACGTTCCATCATAATAATCATCCCAAAGCCGAACAGAAACGAGAAGATCGATATAAATTTTCCCGCAACAAGCATTTCAATCGCTGTCTTTACAAACGCATTCCACTTGCCGGGCCATAATTCGAGCCCCATAACCGTTCCCAGATATGACGAGTTGAAGAATCGCATGTTTGCAGTAAATACGCCAAGCAGAGCAAATCCTCTAATGACATCAATCAGGTCAATCCGAGCATGTTCTGTTTTTAGAGACAATTGCTGAACCTCCATCATTTGTAGTAGATCTAACCTTTTGCTCCATCAGAATAGCAGTCCGGACTTTGCAGCAGCCATCGATTTTCCTTTCATTTCTAGTGAAAAACTTACATTATTGCAACCTTGACTGTTGCTGGTAGTAAACCGTCAGCTGTTGAACTATATTGGAGTTATGGGTTTAAATCTATGATTTAATGAAATGAGGGAAAGCCATGCAAACTTACACGGATCACACGGGGATGTTTGAAGATTTTAACTTTAAATTGGCTGTGATCGATGCGTTACTTGATCAAAATCCGGCATTTGAACAGGAGCTTGAAAAGCTGAAATCGGATTTTACGGATAACTATGAGTGGTATTCCGAAGATTCTGGACCCATTGCAGAGCTTTTAGAGTTTTTCTCTAGGCTGCTGCTTGAAAAAAATGATCTGGATAAAGTAACTGAGCATTGTTTGGATGGCGGAAATGAAATTTATCATATCATTCAGCCTGACTGGGACGGGGAAGATGATGTCTTTGATATTCGGCATGCAGGCGGGTTTGAAAACCTGGCAAATCTCAAGTCCGTTATCTATATCAGCATGTGTGAGGTAGAAGTGCTGAAGCCCATGATGGAAAAAATATCGAAATTAAATGAATATAAAAAAGAGGTTATTTCAATGCTGGCCGTAATGGCCGACGGAGAAATAACCTCTTTTTTATTTGTTTGCATTCCGTTCGTTTAATTATTTGTAGTCTTAACTTAAATTCAGATCGAACCATCTGCAATATTGCGAAAGTAAAGATTTTTTAAGGTTGTCATCGATCATATAGAGTGCCTTTTCCAATGAATGGTGATAAAACTCTAACAAATCTGTCTCGATTGCTTGCAGCTTATTAATTAGGTCATCCCGTACATACTCGATATAAAACATTTTTTGTAAGTCTTGCCCTGACAAATCCTTTCTAAATGTGCCAGAATAATCGTCAGACCAGACTCTTACCAAATTATTTGTGAATTCCAGAGTGGGGTATGGATCATGACCAAGCCATATATTCTTCTTGCTTAGAACTGCCTCAAGCACTTCTCTCCAGCCTTCAAGCCCGCAGCAACAACCCGGAAGTATTACTTTACTTTCATCCTCAAAGGCTAATCCACCACTTATTGCTACCTCTTCAACGGTTATGAGTTCATTGAATACCTCAGCAGGCTTTCTATTTATATCTATGTTGTTATACCCGCAAAGCAACGTTAAAAACAGGACGGCATTTTCCGATGTAGAAAGTCTGGAAAGATACGTGATTTCCTTGTATTCAACTTTTGTTATCCAAGAGGGCTGTTCATAATATGGATTTTGTATAACAGCACCGACTTTTCCCATGATTTAAACTCCTCATGATCTAATGTTTATACTTTACTCTAGCAACTAATTTCCAGCTTGACCCAATCCAAAACTATTAAATCCTCATATCTTATTGTATTAAATTTTCGGGGTGATGGATATGTTTCAATTAAATGGAATCGTCGGCGGCAGGCTCACAAATATCAATGTAGGCGGACGGAAAACCATTCTTCTGCAACAGATCGTGCTGGATGTGAAAAAGGGTCAAAAACTAATTTTACGGGACATTAATTTTTTGTTCAATAATGATGCCTTCGCGATAAAAGTGGAAGCCCAGCCTTCACCTGGCACTTTTATTGCAAGAGGTGGCGCAGGCGATTTAAGACCCAATAAAGTATTGTTTAATAACAATACAGGGGATGAGGTTCGTATCTTTTTATTAGTCAGTGCAATAAATACTGCGCGTAATTCTAGAAGTTTAAGCCGCTCAGACAGCTGGCATTTGACATTGACGAGACGTTAGAAATCAATGACTGATGAATACGGTATCCTCATTGTAATAAAAAGAGGTTATTTCACTGCTGGCCGTTAAAGCCGACGGAGAAATAACCTCTTTTTTACATGCTACAGGCTAGTGGTAAGCTGTTTGTCTCGCCGCTGATTGCGGGAAGCAACATACTGGACAAGCTGGTAAGTCGCTTCAGCGAACAAAATTCCGCCAAAGACATCGATTAACGCATGCTGTTTGGTGAAGACGGTGGAAGCAATAATGAGCCACAATAGGGTGTACATAAAAATTCGAACAGGCAGCTTGAGAGTCAGGTCACGCTTGAAAGTGATGAACAGCAAGTAACTTGTTAAGCAGTGAACGCTCGGGAAACAGTTGTAGGGAGCGTCGGATTGATAAATGAAATGAACAAGCCGGCTGGCCAGATCCGTACCAAGGAGATCAGGACGAGGCACATAGGTAGGAAAGAAAAAGAACACGACATTGCAAGCCATGACAGAAACGTTATAAATCAATAAGGTCCGCCAATAAATGTTGCGGTGTTTGAGAGCCAGATATAAAAAACTAAGATACAGAACAGGCATCCAGCTTATATAAGGGAAGATGAACCATTTGTTGAACGGAATCTTTGTATCAATCCAGAAGTAATCCAGAAAAACGTCCGATCCGACAGTTCGGGCAATCCCCATATAAATGAACCCCTGAATAGGAATGGATAGAATTCCCAAAAGATGGATCCATTTATTCAACCATAATTTCATTATGAGCCCCCGTTTGATCTTTTATGAAGTTTTTTTCATTCTAAACGTTATTAGTCCAACAGCACAACACACAGTTATTACATTTTTTGTGTCCGTTTAAAATCTTTTTCAATATGTTCAGAGCCTAATCGGTTGAGGTTTAATTATAACTTAGAAGTGCGGGGAGATGATAGCTGGACGAAAGTCGAGTTCTGCATATTTGTATTATGATTTTTCAAAAATCGATCATTGCTACAGTAATCATAAATTTTGGTTCAATTTTACTTTAATAGGATGGATAAAGTATAAATTAAACGTCATCATCTTCCGATATAGAAGTTTATACCATAAGAAATGGAATTTCGCTCCAATCGAGAACGTATGCCGTTTCAAAAAAAGAAAGGGGATCAAGATGTATTTCTTCAAATCAATGAATCGTTTCAAACTGGCTATGCTCACTCTGGCTCTTGCCGTAAGCATAGCTGCTTTACCAACTGTTGCTCTGGCTGAAGCTGAGACAGCGACAGGATCGGAGACTGAATTGCAATGGGTCATAGGATCAGGGCAAAAGCTGGATCTCGGCCAAATTGCTC
This sequence comes from Paenibacillus sp. NPDC058174, assembly GCF_042883865.1. Classification (NCBI taxonomy): domain Bacteria; kingdom Bacillati; phylum Bacillota; class Bacilli; order Caryophanales; family Paenibacillaceae; genus Paenibacillus; species Paenibacillus sp. NPDC058174. Next base: position 2,072,273 of record NZ_JBHVUY010000001.1, on the reverse strand, counting down.
AGCTTACATTGAAACAAGATTATGGTTTTCTTGACGGGGAGAACACGAAACAATATGTGCGCAGTTATGGCGCTATTCCTAGTGAGAAAGAAATAGGCGCGGTGTTTCCAGCCAGTGAGGATCAGCAATGGGTAGCCTATTTTGAATATACAGATTCCGGACATATTGAGGACAAAGAGAAGGATAAGATCGATGCCGACGCCTTGCTGGAAAGCTACCGGAAAGGGACGGAGCAAGTCAATAAGGAGGTATCCGATGACAACAAGATGTTCGTAGACAGATGGTTCGTGGAGCCTTCCTATAATGAAGAGCTGCACAGCCTTACTTGGTCTATCTTATTCCATGATATCAATAACGAGAGCATTATTAACTACAATATCCGGATGCTGACGCGGGAAGGATATGTATCGGCTATTCTAGTCAGTGATCCCGAGCATCTGGAGGCTGACCGCAAAGTGTTCGAGAGCCAGATCATCTCCAACTTCAGCGTGAAACCGGGAGAAACCTATAGCGACTTTGATCCGGCTACGGACAAGAAGGCGGAATATGGATTAACCGGCCTGATCCTGGGAGGCGTGGGACTGCTCGCTGCGAAAAAAGCGGGCCTGCTTGCTGTTGGGGTTGTGCTTATGAAAAAGTTCTGGTTTATTATTATCCTTCCGTTCATATGGCTATGGCGAGTAATTAGGGGCAAATCAAAGAAGAATGAGCAGTCCGCTGAGGATGAGTTGTCTCCTAATGATGGTGATGGCGGTCCAACGGTTGCGAAGTAAATGATGCGGATCGACGAATAGGAAAAAGGTAATCCAACTCAATGAAGTGGAGGCAGAAATGGAACTATTCCTTATGCACAAATTTATACATCGAACATGGGCGAACTACCTGAGGAGTCCAGCTAAAACCAATCAATTCGGTGAAATGGTTCTTACTTCGGGCGGCTGGATGAAATGGGCTCAGTTTGTCATCTTCTTCATACTTGCAACTGTGAGTATGATGTTCTTTGCAGAAGTAGCAGGTGAAGTAGAATTCGCATCAGACGGGTATGTCTATTATGATGAGGAAATCGAGTATAAAATTATTATCTTTTTCGCTACAGCAGTTCTTGCGTTTTTCATGCTTTTATGGTGGATTGCAACGATTATTTCTAAGTATGTGTTCAACCCGGAAGAGATCCGTATGTATAAATTTTACGGAAAGCGGACCATCCGTCTCGCTGATATTACTCGTATTGACCGGAGCAAACTTTTTGGAGGAGCGATCGTCGTCGTTGCTGGCAAGAAATCGATGCTGATCGCGCTTGATCATCGGGGAATCAGTCATTTCGTGAAGTTTCTGACCGAGCAGTTAGGGCCTGAGCGAACGGAGAATGCTGCTGCATTGATAGCGGAACGAAGAGAATTGCTTGGAATGAAGGAGTCTTAATTGAGTATGTCGAAAGGGTCAATCATGGTTAGTCTAGACCATGATTGACCCTTTCGTATAGCTGTTTTATGTAGATAGCGATATATTCCCTAATCACAAAAGCACTCGATGGTACAAATCCGTTCGTCATTTAACAGATCAAGAAATTCAGTTATAGGATGCTGCAGTTGTACGGGTAATTGAGGCTTTAGCAGCTGCAATTCAGCAATCAGTAGGGGGATCTCATTCGCTTGAATGAAATGGTCATTATAGTAATCTTTTAGCCTGGCAAGGATAGGGAACGCCATTGGTTGAAAGTTTTTGCTGAAGATCCCGCGGTGCAAGAACTCATCGATTGGAAAATGAGCGACCGCTATTGCAGCCTGGTCTTTAAGGTAACAATCTAACGCCATCCGGATTCACCTCTATTATGTTTTTTTGCAAAGGAGAACAATGAAAAGAAACCATAAAATAATGCTGTCCGCCTTTTTGTTATTAGTTATTTTATTGGTGAACCTGTACAACAATCGTTCAGTTGGTTTTCATGAGGTCGTCACAGCTTCATTAAAGCCTGAGGATGTGGCGTCTATTCAGATTGTTTCAATATCAGGTGAAGTTGAAAACGAGACAAATATAACCGGCTCACACGAGATTGCGTCTATTTTAGATCAGCTGATTCAGTTAAAGGTAAGAAAAATCAGTTCAGTTGACAATGATCCCTCAGATGATATTCGAATCATGATAAGAAGCAACAACGGGGCAAAGTATCTATTTCTAACAGTGTACGATAAAAGTTACATCCATGTATATGATGATAATCGCAAGAAAAATAAGATCAAAAATTATAAAATAGTAAGTGATAATGCTCATCTTATACGCTTATTAGAGCCATAAAAAATGATCGCCCCTATAATTGGAGGCGATCATTTTTCATATATGACCGCTATTCTAACACCTAGCCTGATTGCGGTACTCCTTGGGGACAAAGCCCAATTCTTTCCGAAACACATAGGAGTAATAACTTGCACTTTGAAAGCCGCAGCATATCGCGATTTCACTAATCGATCTGTCGGTATGGAGCAGCATCTCACAGCTTTTTTTGATCCGGTATTTGATTAGATAGTCATTTGGCGATTGTCCGACATACTTGTCGAACAGAATACAGCATTGGCTTCTGCTTACCGATCCTGCTGCAGCAATATCATCAAGCTTTATTTTGTGCTCATAATTGCCGTGTATGAATGCAGTCATCTTCCACACATAAATCCACGAAGGATCGATGTGATTCTGTTCGTTACTCTCTGTGATGTGATCTCCAATATTTGCGCATAGAGACATAGCCTTGGACAGCAATTGGAGCGGATTACACTGTGGACTGTGCATCTCCTCATAAAGCTCGCTTAAGCTAAGGAGGGCGTCTTGCTGCCAGGGAATATGATCGTTCAACACGATAAAATCCTCTGTATTTGGCCCAAACTTTTCTTCCCAATAGGGTTTGCCCATCCAGCGCTCATTTCCAAGCAATGAAGAATTGATGCATACGACGATATAGCTGCAATCGGTCCTATCCGAGGAAAAGCCATAGTGCAGCCGCTTGCTATTGACGAATATTCCGCATCCCTTTTCCAAATGAACCGTTTCTCCGTTAACGAAAAAGCTCATATATCCTTCGATTACGGAAATGAACTCTAAATCCGGATGCCAGTGGCAGGCTGCAGAAAATTGGTCAAAGGAAAGCAGCGAGCCCTTCTTCACGTACAAGTCGAAGTTGTTTAAATTGTAGTTCAATTTTTCAGATAAATCCGAAAAAACATCCAGCTGCATCTGTAGCGATTACCTCTCTTTTAAATACGATTTTGATATTATTATAGTCAATTCTGATGGTTATACGTACGAAAATGTATTATTTTTTTACTATGCCTAAAGTTTAGAGAGAGGAGAAGGGATATGCTGCGCCTTTTAAAATGGAGTTTTTCAAACGATAAAAACTTCAATCGTCAATTGATTAGCCTAGTTATACCAATCACTTTGCAAAATCTGATTTCAGCGCTGGCTATCACAGTGGATGTTGTGATGCTGGGCTTCATCAATCAATCGGCGATGTCTGCGGTATCGTTAGCCGGACAAATCACGTTTGTATTAACTTTATTTTATATGGGATTAGCTACAGGAGCAGGTGTCCTAACCGCACAGTATTGGGGGAAAAAAGATCTAAAAACAATTGAACGTGTGCTTAATATCGGATGTATGTATTCGATTATAATTTCCTTTCTGTTTTTTACCATATCGTTCTTTATGCCGGACACGTTGATGAGGCTTTTCACAAATGACGGGGAGCTAATCCGATATGGATCGATTTTCCTGCAAGTTATTTCATTTTCCTATTTGGTAAGCGGAATTTCACAAATGTATTTCAGTGTGATAAGAAGTATGGAAAATGCACGCTTTAGTGCTTGGATAAGCTCGATGTGCCTCGTTGTAAATATTTTGCTTAATGCACTGAGCATTTTTGTTCTTTCTCCAAACGACCCGGAAAGAGCAATTTTTGCAGTCGCCTTATCTACAGTTATTGCGCGTGTTCTTGAAGTTTGCTGTTGTTTTATTTATTCGGGAAAAATAAATTTAAATTTCAAATTTGCTCTGCGTGATACGCTGCGGAGCAAACTGCAGAAGGACTTTATGAAGTATACGCTGCCAGTTCAAGGGAATTATATCGTGTGGGGCTGCGCCTTGACTGCAACTGCAGCGATAATTGGTCACGTCAATGCCGATATGGTGGCTGCAAATTCTGTCGCCTCGGTTATCAAAAATTTGGCTATCGTATTATGCGGAGGCATTGCAAGCGGCGGGGCTGTACTCGTTGGCAAATATCTTGGAAACGGTGAGGTCGAGAAGGCAAAACGCGCCGGCACCCAAATCAATGTTTACGCTGTGTTGTTTGGCGTTCTTGCAGGCCTTATGATTTTAGCAATTAAACCTTTCGTTTTTCAAATAATAAATGTAAATGAGCAAGCGCAAAGCTATCTGAGCGGCATGCTGTTTATATGTGCGTATTACTGTATTCCGAAATCGATAAACTCTTCCACAATTGGAGGCATGTTTGTCGCGGGAGGGGACTCCAAGTTTGGATTTTGGTGCGACACTATTGTCATGTGGGGCATCATACTGCCGCTGGGGTATGTAAGCGCCTTTGTATGGCAGCTCCCGCCTATTGCTTTATTCGCCATTCTATCATTGGACGAGGTTATTAAATCTCCGGTTGCTCTATATCGTTATCGTCAATTCAAGTGGCTGAACAACATAACAAGAGAGGTTTCTGTAGCCGGTCATTAGCTAATTAGATGGGGAGGCATGAAAGTTGAATATTAGAGAGCGTATGGCGAGTATCCAGCTGTTTACGGATCATGATTCCAACTATCCTGAAGAAGCGAAGGCGTTAGCAGCAGCCCGTCAACGCGGCAAAGCGCTTTGTTATGAAATTAACCGGCTGCACCCGGATGATATGGAAGGCCGGGCGAAGCTGATGAAAGAGCTGTTCGGAAGTATTGGCGAGAATGTATGGATGGAGCCGCCGATTCGTATGGCGTACGGTTCTAACACGACTGTCGGGAGCAATGTCTATATCAACTTCAATTTGACGGTTGTTGATGATTATAAAGTGACGATTGGAAGCAACGTCATGTTTGGCCCTAATGTAACGATTGCCGTAACGAATCATCCTGTACATCCAGAAGTGCGAAGAGAGGGCGGCATGTTCGCATTGCCCGTCGTTATCGAAGACGATGTCTGGATTGGAAGCGGAGCCATCATTGTTCCCGGCGTCACAATTGGCAAAGGCAGTGTGATTGGCGCAGGCAGTGTGGTTACCAAGGATATACCCCCAAACGTAATTGCAGTGGGGAATCCATGCAGAGTACTCCGTGAAATTACAGAGCGAGATAAGGTATACTACTATAAAGACATGCGTGTCGATGAAGTTCAATGGTAGCACGATAAGACTAATGGGGAGATTGTGACAATGGATATCAAACAGAAACAGCATAATGGCAGCTTATACTTGCCAGGAGATGAACAATTAGCCAAAGAACAAACCCTTTGTCTCGAGAAGCTTTATGATTTTAACCAAACAAGGCCCTTGGAAAATGAAAAACGAACTGCACTGCTCAAAGAGATGTTTGCCGAAATAGGTGAGGGCTGCTACATCGAGCCTCCTTTTCATGCTAATTGGGGCGGAAAGCATGTTCACTTCGGGAAAAAAATATATGCCAATTTTAATTTGACTATGGTGGATGACACACATATCTATGTTGGAGACTACACGATGTTTGGTCCCAATGTGACTGTCGCAACGGCAGGACATCCGATTTTACCCGAGCTTCGTGAACAAGCCTATCAATATAATGCACCAGTTACCATCGGGGAAAATTGCTGGATAGGCGCTGGAGCAACCCTGCTTCCGGGTGTGACCATCGGAGATAATACCGTAATTGGAGCAGGCAGTATCGTGACAAAGGATATACCCGCGAACGTTGTTGCGGTAGGCAATCCGTGCAAAGTGCTTCGTAACATCAATGAACATGATATCAATTATTATTTTAAAGACCGCAAAATCGACTACAACAATTTAGGTTAATGAAAAAGAGCAGTTGAAGATTTGCCTCAGCACGCGGGCAGTCATTGCCCAGGAAATGTTGGCATTAGGCTTTATGAGAGGAAGGGAACAGAGCATCCCATTAATTCGGGAGGCCTGTTCCTTCTTTTAATTGTATGCCCTTATGAGGGGCTTGAAGCGGTATAGCGAAATAAGATAGCCCTTCCTGCGCCTCGCTATGGCACAAGAAGGGCTATTTAACGTTGAATTTGACTAGAAAATATAAAAGATAACGCCTTTGCCTTCAGCTGCTGCTTGACTGTAAAAACGGCGGATTTCTTCAAAATATTGCAGGATGTAAGCGAAAAGCTCATTCTCGTCTTCGTCTGGAGAAAACGGATAGATCTCCTCTTCTATCATTTTCTGAAAATCAAACTGTAAGCGGAGCTGAGCTTCATCCAGTTCAGCGATTGCTTGATATGCCTCAGCAACTTGCCCGGCCTGCAAATAAAAAGCTCCGAAAGAACCATAATCCAGGTGTTGACCGGTTATCAGAGGTACAACATAGCTAAGGGGAGGCTCGCCATCCGAAATATCTTTGCAGAGCAAGTAATGAATCCCCTCCCAGGACTTATCGATATCCAGATTAGGATAATCATTAGGATTCAAATCATTTAGTGAAGTTTCTCCTTCTATAACTTGCTGCATCAGCGTGTTGTCAATTGTAAAATAACAGCCGATCATTCCCATTCTTCAAATCCCTCCATTTTATGGCAGTGAATATACTAATTGTAGCATAAGATAGGCTAGAGCGGATTTAGTTCTTTAGTAGCGGAAGGGTCCTATCTTTGTCAGATTTACAATCAAAATGCAAAAGTGCATTTTGATTCGTCATAAATGGCCCAAAAACTCGATCAAAATGTAAAAGTACATTTGAAATCGCCATATTTTGCTCTTTGGAAGGCTTTTGGGCCAATCAAAATGCACTTTTGCATTTTGAAGCGATAAATCACCCATAAAATGGAAATCAGCTTGCACTTTTGCATTTTGATCGTTACAGCCGATAGAAAGCCAACCCTACTAGCAAAGTCACAGCCTCTGGTTAGTGTTGAATGTGAATAGACGCGAAACCAATACGCGCAGCGGACCCGTGTCCCCGTGAGAGTAGAGTGTTGATTTGCTGTAACAGTGCGCAGCTAAGCTGCGAGCTTTAGCATTTGTTGTTATTCTTTGCTTTTATCTGTACTGTGCGATCAGGGGGAGCGGAGCGTATTGAGTTCGGGATGACATTTTGCAGATTCTATCCATGAGTCATCGTAAAGCGATGAGGGAATGGAATCAAGAACGGCAGCACAAACCAATACGCGCAGCGGACCTGTGTCCACGTATAAGTAGAGTGTTTTAATGTGCTGTATCGGAGAGCAGCCGAGGTGCGAGCTTGGCATTCGTTGTTATGGTTTTCTTGTATCCGCACTGTACGAGTAGGGAAGGGGGAGCGGAGCGTATTGAGTTCGGGATGACATTTTGCAGATTCTATCCATGAGTCATCGTAAAGCGATGAGGCAGTGGAATCAAGAACGGCAGCACGAACCAATACGCGCAGCGGACCCGGGGTACAGTCCTAGAAGCATTATCCATAACAAAAAAAGCCGCAGACAACTGCGGCTTAACTCCCATGCTATCATCTAAACCCGATTAATCTTCAACAGCTTGCTCGCCATATCGCCATGCAGATTCACGTCGATGCCTCTGTACATCAGTGCGCGGCCGCTTAGCGGTTCTTCGATATCGCTTACCTTGTACAGCGCATCCTCCTGAAGGCCTCTCAAATAAATGCGAGGCGAAGGGTTTTGGAATTTTTGCGGATGCATCAGTGCGATGATCACCGATTCGTTTTGATCGGCAGTTACGTACTGAACAGCTGTCGTATTACCTTCCCTTGGGGAAAGAAGACGATATTGGTCGCCCTTCTGCACAATATGGCGAATGGACTTGTACTCTTCTACCCAGAAGCGGGATTCTTCTAATTCCTCCTCGGACCATTGGGTCAAATTGCCCCCGATGCCAAGCGAGCCCATCATGGAGGAATGGAAGCGGTAAGCGACAGAGGCGGGACGGTTTTTCACCCATTTGCCGGCATCGGCAACCCAGCACATCATCGCCTGGGCATTATAGCCCATGGAATAGCCCTCTTGAATGAACAATCTTTCGTAAGGATCTGTATTATCGCTGGTCCATACCTCGTCGGTCAGGCTCATGATGCCCAGATCGATCCGTGCGCCGCCGCCGGAGCACGCTTCAAATGCGACATGCGGGTGGTTTTTCCGCAGGCGGGCAATAATATCGTACAGTCCTTGAACGTGACGAACCCAAATTTCTTTTTGGTTTTCTTTAGGCGCGTCAGGCCAGCCCGGCTCGCTAATGGAACGGTTCATATCCCATTTCACGAAGTGAATGTTGTTGCTGCTGAGCAGTTTATCCAAGGCCTCGAACATAAAGGCTTGAACCTCAGGCTTCGTTACGTTCAGAACCAACTGATTGCGGCTTTCCGTACGCGGCCGGTTCGGGAAGTGATACACCCAGTCCGGATGAGCCCGGTACAGATTGCTGTCGGGATTTACCATCTCCGGCTCAACCCAGATGCCGAATTTCATCCCCAGCGATTCTACTTTGTCGATCAGCGGCTTAAGGCCGTTCGGGAATTTCTCCGGATTCACCGTCCAGTCGCCAAGTCCGGCGCGGTCGTGATTCCGTTCGCCAAACCAGCCGTCATCGATGACGAATAATTCGACGCCGATCGCGGCTGCTTTCTCAGCAAGCTGCGCTTGGCCTTGTTCGGTTACGTCGAAATAAGTCGCTTCCCATGAATTGTACAGGACAGGTCTTACGTTGTCGGCGATAGGTTTAGGCAGCACATGCTCGCGCTGATAGCGGTGAAGATTACGGCTCGCTTGGCCAAAGCCCCCGCGCGTGTATCCGCCAACAAAAGCCGGCGTCTGGAACGAGGTTCCGCCTGCCAAATGCCAGGAGAAGTCAAAGTCATGAACGCCTCCGGCAACCTGCAGCAGCTTGAATGGATTGTACTCAACGGTAATTTTCCAGTTGCCGCTCCAAGCTAGTGCTCCGTACCACACATCACCTTGATCCTCATCGGCAGTCCCGCGATCAACGGCAAACCATGGGTTAGCCTGTGCGCCGGTATTGCCGCGTTTGCTCTCCAGCGTCTTTTTCCCCGGCGTGATCTCGTCCTGATAGATTTGCGTTTCCTCAATCCATTTGCCTGCGAGATGCGTCAGGCGGTAGCGGTTCCCTCTAGGCGCATGCCAAGCGCCTGAAAGCGCTTGCTCTAATGTGATTGCATCTTGGCCTGTATTCTCGATAACGGCGTACCGTTCGATGACGTCATGCTCAGGGAATATCCGGTAGTGCAAATGAACGAGCAGCGGATAATAAGTATCCTTTAGAACAATGACCAATTCATCGGATTGCTTGCCTTCGGTTACGCGGTGTTCTTTATATACCAGTCTTGTATCTCTCACATCATCGGAAAAAGCAGCCTTCAAGCAAGGCTCATTATAGTACATCCCGCCCCATGCGGGGTATTCCTGCTGCGTGATGCCGCCAGACGGCTCGAAGGAGGAATGATGAATTGCCGTATTCGCATCCGGCAAATCAGCAACAAAAGGCAGCTTGGGTCCATAATAAAGATGCTGCAGCGTTCCATTGTGGTCTACGCCGAGACCATAGGACAAATTGCTGCCTTGAAGCAGCCAACGTGACGTTTGCGTATCAAACCATATTGCCAATCAACTTCGCCTCTTTCTAAATTTTAGTGAATAATTACTTTATAAGTGTAGTATAATTAAGTGAAAAAAGGAATGATCTTTTTCTTGACCCAAATATAAAGCGCTATCATCGTAAAAACCGCAGGAAAAAGCGTTTTTAAATTTTGATTGTAAAAATATTCTTTATTTGTTATGATCGAATTGTTCAAAAAATGAGCTGTAAATTCAGTGAAATTTACACCTTGTGTTTCACTGAATAAACAACATAAAATATAACTGAATATATTAACCAGACAGGGTGAAATAGAATATGGCTACAATTCGTGACATCGCTAATTTAGCAAATGTTTCTAGCGTTACGGTTTCCCGCGTTCTCAATCGGGACAACACGCTTTCTGTCTCCAAGGAGACTAGGGAACGTATTCTGGCAATAGCGGAAGAGTTGAATTACAAGACGCCGCGCAACCGCAAGGGGAAAGAAAATTCAGATTTATCCAACATCAGGATCGGTACCGTTATGTTTTTGACGGAGCATCAGGAGGAGATGGACCATTACTTTCTCGCTATCCGTCAGGGGATCGAGAAGGAATGCGTTGCGCAGGGCATTAACTCTACCAACATTCTGAGAATGTCCTTGTTCACAAATCCGGAATTGAATTTCGACGATGTTGACGGCGTTATTTTTATTGACCGGTCGTTTGACTTTACAGTGCAGCATGAGAGCCAGGTGAAGAATGTCGTCTTTATCGACTCGTCTCCCGATGTGGAAAGCTTTGATTCGGTCGTCATCGATTTCGAAAGAGTAACGATGCTGGCGATTAATCATTTGATTTCTCTAGGTCATACCCGGATCGGATATATCGGCGGTTTTCGTACATACGGCAAAGATCAGCGCGAATATTATTTCGAGCGGATTATGGCGGAAAAGGGGCTGCTGAATCCGGAGCATATTTTTATCGGAGGCTGGGGCACACCGGAGGGCAACCGCTTAATGAAGGAAGCGATTGATAAAGGCAATTTACCAACTGCTTTTTTTATCGCCAGCGACCATCTTGCTATTGGAGCTATTCATGCGCTTAAGGAAGCGGGCGTTCGGGTTCCAGAGGATGTTGCCGTCGTAGGCTTCGATGATATTGAAATATCCGAGTTTATGAGTCCTCCGCTTACTACGATTCGCATTCAGGCGGAAATGATGGGCCGGACAGCGGTGAAGCTGCTGCTGGAGCAGATGCAAGGAAGAGAGATTCCGTTGCAGGTGACACTGCCTGCTAAGCTGATTGTGCGCAGCAGCTGCGGTTCATAAAGTGCAGTTTATTAAAGTATTAGGGGAGGTGATGCCTGATTAAACAGGCAAGTTTCATAATCAAATGGTAGCGTTCTCAAGAGAATATGATAACGAGAGGGGTATTATAAGATGACAAAAATGAAAACGCTTTCAATTCTATCTTTGGTAATCGTACTGTTATTTGTGCTGTCTGCATGCAGTGGTGGGAATACACCGCCGCCAGCTAAACCTTCTGATTCGACGAACCAGGAAGCTGAAGGAAACAAGAACCAAGAGGAAGAGAAAGAGCCTGTAGTAGAAGAAGAGAAGTATGATCTTGGCGGCAGAGAAATCAGATTTTCCGCATGGTGGGACGGTACGCCAAACGCTGATACGCCAGAGGGCGAGAAGGCGCTGGCGCTGCAGGCCGAAGTGGAGAAAAAATATAACGTAAAAATTAAATACGTCGCTCAGGATATGTGGGAAACGGCTGAAAAGTTTTCCTCAACCGTAATGGCAGGCGAGCCATTCGCTGATGTTGTCCTGGTACCGCACGTATTTGTACTTAGCCTGCTCAAGGGCGGATATTATACAGCGCTGGATGACTTCATGAACGTGAAGGAAGAGAGCAAGCTGTCCGATCTCATTATCAAATCCGGCAGCTATGGCACTGGCAAAACTTATGGTTTTCTGAATTCGGTTGCCATGTATGACAATACCGGATTGTTCTACAACAAACGGATTTTCCAGGATGCAGGCTTGTCGACGCCTACTGAGCTGCAAGAGCAAGGGAAATGGGATTGGGATACATTCGTTGATGTGGCGAAAAAGCTGACAATCAGCAAAAGCGGCAACGGAAAAATCGATCAATGGGGTCTTACGGGATCGCAAATGACGCTTGGCTCCTACCTGATTTACTCCAACGGCGGCGTTATCTATGACGAGGACACTGAGAAGATTGCTCTCGACTCGCCGAATGCGATGGAAGGCCTTGAAATGATGAACAAGCTGTACAACGAGTACAAAATCGTGAAGCGCGACGAAGGAAACTCATGGGAAGATCCGGTTCGCTACTTCAGAGAAGGCAAAGTTGCGATGTACCCGGCCGGACTTTGGGAAGTTGGCCGTTTCCAGAAGGAAATGGTAGATGAATATGCATTCGTACCATTCCCTAAAGGGCCAAAAGCGGACGGATTTATTATGGGTCAGCCGCAAATGCACATCAACGTTATTCCGCGCGGCGTTAAAGATCCTAAGGTCGTCTACAAAATTTGGGAGGACCTGCAAGATTTCGAGCATATCGATGAGAACAACCGCACAACTGCAGAGTCCTGGTTCACGGACGAGGCTTCTGTTGAAAATGCGTTGAATACGTTCAACATTATTAAGTTCGCTCGTTACGGCGGATTGAACATCGATGATGCGATGTGGGATCTCGTTCGTGACATCTCGGACTCCAAGCTGACTCCTGCTTCCGGAGTTGCTAAGCTGATGCCGGTGATGCAGGCAAGCGTAGACAAGGTGCTGAAAGGCACAGAATAACTAGAAGCGATAGCAATGGAATGAAATCCCTGCCTTTTAGTACGGGTGGGGATTTATTTTCCTCGTATACAGGTACTTCGCGATAGGGGTACCTCATAATTTTTCAGCAGGGCAGGGGATGTTTGTGAATATGCCTAAAGTGTTGCGCGTAGCGGTTGCATTGTTGCTTTTGTGCACATGGGTCATACCATCGGCAGGGCCGCATTTGGCAAATGCGGAAGAGAGCAGGAAATCGGAGCGTACAGATGGCGACGTTTTTCAAGCGAACAGCTATGACAGCTATTTGCAAACGCATCAAAACGCCGGCAAGCCAGACCGGAAAATCGTAGTGGAGGGCGGTTCCTATACCTTTACGGAAGGAATGGAGCCGAAGAAGGTGAACAACGCGGGAGACCGGCAGGGCAATTTTGTAGAGACGGGCGACTCCGGCTCCATCGGCTGGGAGGTCAACATTCCGGAAGAAGGACTTTACAATTTGTCTCTGCGCTATTTTACAGTGGACGGCAAAGCTTCTTCGATCGAGAGAATGCTGATGATCGATGGCGAGGTTCCGTTTTCCGGTGCGAGAAGCTTTCTGTTTCCGCGCATTTGGACTGATGAGAAAGCAATTGAACAGGATAATCGGGGCAATGATATCCGTCCCCGGCAGATAGAAGCTTTCGGCTGGCAGGAGAAGCCGTTCCGCGATTTCGAAGGCTATTATGAGAAGCCTTATTCATTTTATTTTTCCGCAGGCAAGCATACGATCACGCTCGTTTCGTTGAAAGAGCCGGTCATTATCGATGCGATCGAAATCGGTCAAATCGAAGAGCCTCCAACCTATGAGGAAATCAAAAAGCAATACGAGCAAAAAGGCTTGAAAGAAACGAACGGACAGATGATTAAGGTTCAGGGTGAAAGCGCCCAATTCAAATCATCGCCGACGCTATATCCGATAACCGACCGCTCCAATCCTAATACGGAGCCGCAATCCATTGCGGAAGTCCGGATTAATACGATAGGCGGAAACAATTGGCGGATGCCGGGAGACACCATTACTTGGAAGATCGATGTTCCGGAGGATGGACTGTACAAGATTGCGATTAAGGGAAGGCAAGAGCTGTTAAGAGGCGTGTATTCGACGAGAACGTTAAGGATTGATGGTCACATTCCGTTTGAGGAAATGCGTGAAATTCCTTTCTATTATTCGAGCGAATGGCAGATGAATACGATTGGCAACGGGGACGAACCCTATCTGTTTTATCTAACGCAGGGAACACATGACTTGCAGCTTGAGGTAAGTCTGGGGTCGATTGCTCCGCTTATCCGGGAAGTGCAGTCCAGCATTCTGGAATTGAATGCGATATACCGCAAAATATTGATGATTACAGGTGGGGTTCCCGACCCGTTCCGTGATTATAATCTTGAGAAAAAGGTTCCGGAAATGGTAGAGGTGTTCAACAAGCAAAGCGCAATCCTGTACAACATTTCCGATCAGTTAGTCGAAATTACCGGGGAAAAAAGCGATCAGGTCGCGATATTGACGAAGCTGGCTTATCAATTGGAAGATTTGGCCGCCAAGCCGGAATCGCTCCAAACCCGTCTGGAATCCTTCAAAATCAACGTCGGCGGTTTAGGAACCTGGATACTGAAGGTGAAGGAGCAGCCGCTTGAGATCGATTATCTCGTCATCGCTTCTCCTGAGCAGCGCATGCCGAAAGCGAAAGCTTCGTTTGCGAGTAAAGTGAAGCATGAGATTAGCACCTTGTTCAGCTCATTCTTCATCGATTACAACAGCATTGGCAATTCGAGTGAAAATGAACGGTCGGTAACCGTCTGGATCGGTACAGGCCGCGACCAGGCTCAAGTGCTGAAAGCGATGTCTGACGACAGCTTTACGCAGCAGACGGGTATTAGCGTCAATCTGAAGCTGGTCAGCGCGAATGTTCTGATGCCAGCAACGCTGTCTGGCCAAGGGCCGGACGTAGCGATGCAAATATCGAATGACATTCCAGTCAACTACGGCATGCGCACAGCGATATATGACTTGACTCAATTTAGCGATTTCGAGCAAGTGGCGGACAGATTCCGTGACAGTGCACTAACTCCTTACAAGTATAAAGGCGCCGTATTCGGCTTGCCGGAGCAGCAAGTGTTCCCGATGCTGTTCTACCGCAAGGACATTCTGGAGGAGCTTAAGCTGGATGTTCCGCAGACGCTGGATGATATCTACGAGGTTATTCCGGTGTTAAAGAAGCATTATATGGACTTTGCTCTGCCGATTGCCGAGACGTCAGGCGTCTCTACACTGGAGCCTAGCAAAGCATTCGCGATGATGCTCTATCAGCAGGACGGCTCTTTCTATGAGAAGGACGGCGTGAGCAATCTGGCTTCCGAAGCCTCTATGCAAGCTTTTAAACGCTGGACAGATCTGTATATGAATTACAAGCTTCCGCTCCAATTCGATCTGACAACCCGTTTCAGAACGGGTGAAATTCCGATGGCGATCACCGATTACACGTTCTACAACACGTTGTCGGTCTCGGCTCCGGAAATTAGAGGGCTGTGGGATTTCGTTACGGTGCCGGGAGTTCAGCAGGAAGACGGCAGCATTCGCCGGGATGTGTCGAGCGGCGGCTCAGCAGTCATTATGATGGATCAAGCGAAGGATAAAGAGGCCGCTTGGGAATTTATGAAATGGTGGACGAGCAAAGATACGCAGGTTCGCTTTGGCCGCGAGATGGAAGGTCTGATGGGGGCTGCTGCCCGTTACCCGACCGCCAACATTGAGGCGTTGAAGGAATTGCCATGGCCGACCAAAGACTATCAAAGTCTGGAGAAGCAGTGGGAGTGGGTGAAGGGCATTCCGGAAGTTCCGGGCGGCTACTACACCGGACGAAATCTGGACAACGCCTTCCGCGAAGTCATTAACAATGGCACGAACCCGCGGGACGCTTTGTACGACTATGTGGAAGAAATCAATCGTGAGATCGAGTTCAAACAAAAAGAATTTAATTTGAAGCAGAGTTAGAGGTGACCGGATTGCAGCAGACAGATGCATTGCCCGCACAAGTAAAAGGACGATCACAGCAGACGGCCGCGCAGCCGAAGCCGGGGCTATTCCGGCGCATAATGACGGATGTAAAGCGCGATAAGCATCTCTACGTATTGATCGGTCCGTATATGATCCTGTTTTTTCTGTTTACGGTAGTGCCGGTAGCGTTATCGATTCTGATCAGCCTGACCTATTTCAACATGCTGGAGTTTCCGCGCTGGGCTGGCTGGAACAACTATATGCGATTGTTTCTGGATGACGACATTTTCATAATCGCCTTGAAAAATACGTTTATATTTGCCGTTATAACGGGTCCGATCAGTTATATTGCCTGTTTCTTGTTTGCTTGGCTCATTAATGAGCTTCGGCCGAAGGCGCGGGCCATTATGACGCTCGTATTTTATGCGCCTTCTATATCAGGGAACATCTATTTCATCTGGCAAATCATGTTCTCCGGCGACGCGTATGGCATTGTTAACGGCTTCTTGATGAGAACCGGCTTTATAAGTGAACCGATATTATGGTTCCAGAATCCGAAGTACACGCTCATGATCATTATCATCGTGCAGCTGTGGCTGAGTCTCGGAACAAGCTTCCTGGCCTTTATCGCCGGCTTGCAGACTGTGGACAGAACGCTGTTCGAAGCGGGGGCGGTGGACGGGATTCGCAACCGCTGGCAGGAGCTGTGGTATATTACCTTGCCTTCCATGCGGCCGCAGTTAATGTTCGGGGCGGTCATACAGATAACGGCGTCATTCGCCGTAGCGGATGTCGCGATGAACTTAGCCGGCTTCCCAAGCGTTCAGTACTCGGCGCATACCGTCGTTACGCATCTCATCGACTACGGTACAATCCGGTTTGAGATGGGCTACGCATCCGCGATTGCAACGGTATTGTTCATGATCATGCTTGGTTCTAACTTGATTATTCAGAAGCTTCTCAGGAAGGTGGGTGACTAGACACAGTGAGAATTTCACTCCGATTTGGCGGTCAAAAAAGAATCAACCGTTCCTGGCAAGTGGATTTTCTGTTGTTTCTTTTGCTTGGTTTGTTTGGGGCCTTTATGGTCATCCCTTTGATTTATGCCATCAACAATGCTTTCAAACCTTTAGATGAGCTGTTCTTGTTTCCGCCCAAAATTTTTGTGCGAAATCCTACGCTCAACAATTTTCCGGACTTGTTCCATCTGATGGCGAAATCATGGGTTCCATTCTCCAGGTACATTTTTAACACCGTGTTTATTACGCTTGCCGGGACGATAGGGCATGTTCTTCTGGCTTCGGCTGCTGCCTATCCTCTTGCGAAATACAAATTTCGCGGCTCGAAGGTGCTGTTCTCGATCGTTGTATTGTCTCTGATGTTCTCGCCGCAGGTTACAGCGATTCCGAACTATATGACGATGTCCTGGCTCGGATGGATTGATACGTATTGGGCGATTATTGTTCCGGCATTTGCTTTTCCATTGGGACTGTATTTAATGAAGCAGTTTATTGAGCAAATCCCGATGGCCTTGCTTGAATCGGCCAAGATAGACGGCGCGAACGAGTACCGCGTCTTCTGGTCGATCGTAATGCCGCTCGTCAAACCGGCTTGGTTCACGCTTATTATTTTGCTGTTCCAAATGCTGTGGGCGTCCGATGGAGGAAGCTTCATTTATAGCGAGGAGTTAAAAACGATGCACTTTGCGATGGGACAGATCATTCAGGGCGGTATTGCCCGTGCAGGTGTAGCGGCGGCAGTAGCCTTGCTGCTGATGATCGTTCCGGTTGTGATGTTTATTATTACCCAGAGCCAAATCATCCAGACGATGGCATCTTCCGGTATTAAGGAATAGGGCGGGGGGACACGATGAAGCTCATCAAGTTAATGACCAGTGCGGCTCTGCTGCTTGCAGCCTTCCAATTATTCGCATCGCCGCTGCAGGCGGCGGCGGCGGCTCCCTACGAGGGGTATTCCTATTCGTATTGGGGAACGACGTCAACGACACCAAACGCTTATTTGCCGGAGACGGTCGTTAACGGGGTCGAACAAGGGATTGGCAAGTTCAAGGAGCCGACGGATCTGTATGTGGATGACGAAGGCCAGCTTTATGTACTGGATGCAGGAAACGGACGAATCGTCGTTTTTGACGAGCAGTGGAAGGTTGTTAGACAAATCCGCGGCTTTCAAAACGGGGGCAAGCAGGATCAGTTCGCTAACCCGCAAGGTCTGTTTGTAACGAAAAAGGGCCAGATTTTTGTAGCCGATACCGATAACAGCAGAGTCGTTGAATTAACGAATGAAGGTGAATTTGTCCGGGAAATCGGAGCCCCGAAATCGGAGGTCATTCGCGAAGGATTCGAATATTTTCCGAAAAAAGTAGGCGTGGACAATGCCGGACGTATTTATGTCATTGGCAGGGGCGTCTTTGACGGCATTATCGAATTTGATTCCGACGGTTCATTTAGCGGCTTCATGGGTACAAACCGGGTCAAATTCGATGTATGGGATTATTTCTGGAAGAAGCTGTCGACCAAGGCGCAAAGAAGCAAGCTGGCTCAATTCGTTCCGCTTGAATTCAACAATCTGGATATCGATCAGGAAGGCTTTATCTACACGACAACGGCTGAAGTCAATTCTGCCGATCCGATCAAACGGCTGAATTCCACCGGCGTGGACGTGCTTCGCCGTGAAGGCTACTTTTTTCCTCGCGGAGATGTGTATTCCAGTAATCCCAATGCAAGCTCGATATTGATCGATGTCCAAGTTGGGCCTAATGGCGTCTATAGTGCGCTTGATTCCAGAAAAGGCCGTGTATTTACTTACAACGAGGACGGAAATTTATTGTATGTTTTCGGCCGTATCGGTACGCAGGAAGGGACATTCAAAACGCCTGTTGCCGTTGAGAGCAGAGGCAGTCAATTTTTTGTATTGGATCAGGGAATGAACCGGATTAACGTGTTCAGCCCTACTCGTTATGGCAGCTTGATTAACGAAGCCAATGCGCTTCTGGTATCCGGTGATTATAACGGTGCAGAGAGCAAGTGGCGGGAATTGCTTCGCCTCGATGCCAATAACGAGATTGCTTATGTCGGGATTGGCAAAGCGATGCTGAGGCAGGGCGAGAATAAGCTTGCGATGGAAAATCTGAAGCTTGGCTATGACCGTGTTTATTACTCCAAAGCATTCGGGAAATACCGCAAGGAAATGACGAGAAAATATTTCGGAGCGGGCATGACGGTTGTGTTCGTGCTCATCGCAGCCCTTTGGAGCTGGAGCATTATTAAAAGACGATCAACAGGAAAGGTGAAGGCCAATGTTATCTGAGTTCACAAAATTTCCGTTCTATGTGCTGCTTCACCCGTTCCAAGGCTTCTGGGATTTGAAATACGAGAATAGGGGAAAGCTTCGGGTTTCATTGTCCATCCTGCTGCTGTTGACGATCGCAACGATTATATTGCGTCAATACGCCGGCTTCGTAGTCAACTTTAACTATCCTTACGATTTGAACAGCATCAACGAGCTTCAATATATCGTGCTTCCCTTTTTTCTATGGTGTGTGTCCAACTGGTCGTTGACGACGCTGATGGACGGGGAAGGAAAGTTTAAAGAAATCGTCATGGCTACAGGCTATGCCTTGCTGCCGCTTGTGCTGATGCGCTTCGGCAATACCTTCCTGAGCAACGTCGTAACGCTGCGGGAATCCTCCTTTTATTATTTGATTGAAACGCTGGCTACGCTTTGGTTTGTGTGGCTGCTGTTTATCGGGACGATGACCGTTCATCAGTATTCAGTAATGAAGACGATCGTAACGATGCTGCTGACTTTAGTGGTCATGGGAATCATTATATTTTTGGGACTGCTGTTTTTTAGCCTGCTGCAAGAGATGCTGGGCTTCGTGTACGCGATTTATACAGAGATTTCATTACGATTGTAGGAAGGGAGGTAGCTATACGGATGAACAGCAAATGGAAAACAATGATGATGGCAGCCATTGTATGCAGCATGCTTGCTGCGGCAAGCGGTGTAGACAGCGTATCCGCTGAGCAAGCAGCTGAGGCAACAGCTTCAGGTGAAACAGCGGCAAATGAAACGACGCCAGCAGAATCTATGCCAGCAGGATCGACTTCAGCAGAAACGACGGTGCAACCAGCAGTCGAATCAGCAAATACAGTAACGCAGACAGCAGAGCTTGCCAATATGGAACTAGCCGCTCAGAACGAATACTTGGCTTTGTATTACAACCGCCAGACGACAGAGATTGCCGTCAAGAACAAGCGCGACGGATCGGTTTGGTATTCCAATCCCCAAGACCGCGAACAGGATATTCAAGCATCCGCCTTTAATAAATCCATGCTCTCAAGCCAATTGCTGCTCTCCTTTTCCGACAATTCGGGCAAACCGCAGCAGTTCAACAATTTCAATCAGAGTGTGAAATATGAGCAGTATGAGTACGAGAAGCTGAGCGACGGCATTAAAATTACGTATACCGTAGGCGAGAAAGTACGTGGTGTCGAGCAAATCCCTCCTATTATAGGCGAGGAGCGTTTCCAGACACTCATTCTCGATAAACTGCAGGAAAAGGATCAAACCGAACTATTAAAGCGGTTCAAGCATAACCCGGACAAGAAAGTTTATGAGCGTCGGGATGCTGCGCTGAACGGTCTGGCTCTGACCAAAGCGCTGAAGCTGCTTGCCGAAGCCGGTTATGACGAGGCCGAGATGAACATCGACCGTGAGGCGTATTCGGACGGGCAAGCCGCAAGCCAGGCGCTATTCGTCCTCCCGGTAACCTATCGTTTGGATGGGGAACAGTTTGTCGTACAAGTGTCGACGGAGAACATCGAGAATAACGGCTTTTATTTGCAGCAGCTGTCGGTGCTTCCTTACTTCGGCGCTGCGGGAGCAGATCAGCAAGGCTATATGTTTGTGCCGGATGGTTCGGGTGCGCTTATCCAATTGAATAATGGCAAGCTGGATGCTTCGCCGTACAACGAGGTGCTGTACGGAATTGATTCGACTCGTATCAATCAGTTGAAGCCGCTTGGCGGAACACCTTCACGCTTGCCCGTATTTGGCATGAAGAGGGACGATGCCGCTTTTGTTGCCATTATCGAGGACGGGGACGGTATCGCCCGGGTGGAGGCGGACGTCAGCGGCCGAACGCATTCGTACAATTTTGTTCACAGCAGCTACGGGATCAATTCATTCGAGCCGCTGACATTGTCCGGCAACTGGACGTCAAATACCGTACCTAAATTCCAAGTGAAACCGTATCAAGGCAATTTGACGGTTCGCTACGGCTTTTTGCAAGGAGAGGAAGCCAATTACTCCGGCATGGCCTCCTATTACCGCACTTATCTGATGGATAAGTATCATCTGGAAAGATTGGAGCAGAAGGAGCAAACGCCTTTCTTCCTGGAGTTGATCGGCGGCGTACCGAAGAAAAAGTTTTTTCTGGGCGTGCCTTACACTTCCTATCAGCCGTTGACTACGTTCAATCAGGCGCAGGAAATTATGGATGAGCTGAAAGGCAGCGGCGTCGATCATATCAAGCTGAGGTATACGGGATGGTTTAACGGAGGCGTAGCCCATTCGATGCCATCCTCGGTTTCGGTCGACAAAAAGCTGGGGGGACAAAAAGGGTTGGCGAAGCTGCTTGCGTATTCGGCAAGCAATGGCGTCGAGCTGTACCCCGACGCCAGCTTTATGACAGTGAACAAGAAATCCGGCGGCTTCAAGCCGAAGCGGGATGCTTCGCGCACGATGACTGGAACGTTAGCGAGTATCTATCCGTATGACCGTGCGGGTTATTATAAGGATACCTACTCCAGCGACCCGGCATTTGCTTTATCGCCTGCTAAACTGCCAGGTGTTGTTGAAGATTTTACGAGCAGATACAGCAAGCTGAAAGCGGATGCGCTATCTCTGCGTGATCTGGGAAGCGATTTGAATTCCGATTTCAATACGAAGCAAGTAGTGACGCGGGAGGAAACGAAACGAACCGTGGAGGAGCAGTTGGCCAGCTTGAAGGAAGCTTCCTCGAAGCTGATGGTATCCGGCGGCAATGCGTATTCGCTTCCGTACGTGGACAGCGTTGTTGATGCACCGCTTTCCGACAGCGGCTACAACATTTCCGACGGCGGCGTGCCCTTTTATGAAATCGCGCTGCACGGACTTATCGACTACGCGGGTTCGGCAATCAACATGTCCGATGAGCAATCGATGCGCTACCATGTTCTAAAGTCGCTGGAGACAGGGTCGAATTTGTACTTTACATGGTTTTACGCTAAATCGTCGTCCGTGAAGGAGACTAACTTCGATTACTTCTATTCGTCCCAGTACAAGGATTGGATCGGAGAGGCAGCGGCCGCTTATAACGAGGTTAATAACGTGCTTCGCCAGGCTCGGAACCAGTTTATTACGGATCATGAGCTGCTGGAGAAGGGCGTCTATCAAACTACCTACGAGGATGGAACAACAGTGGTCGTCAATTACAATGATTATGCAATCAACGTGAATGGTGACGCCGTCGAATCGATGGGATATCGGATTGGAGGCGTTCGCAATTGAAGCTGCCCAAATTGAGAATGACGCTGCATCAGAAGCAGAAGTATAAAGGGGTTTGGTTTATTCTCCCTTGGTTTGCGGGATTTCTCTTTCTATTTTTCACTCCGCTTGTCAATTCGCTGCGGTACAGCTTCAGCAAGCTGGAACTTAATGAAACGGGCTTTTCGATGCAGTTTGTGGGCTGGGCCAACTACCGGAACGCCTTGTTCGTCAATGAGCATTACGTTCGGGGGCTGACGGAATCGCTGCTGAACATGGTTATCAATGTGCCGCTGATCGTTATATTCAGCTTGTTCGCAGCGGTGCTGCTCAACCAGAAGTTTAAGGGCAGAGCCTTGTCACGAGCGATCTTCTTCCTGCCTGTTATTCTCGCATCTGGTGTAATCGCCTCTATCGAGAGTGGTGATTATATGCAGGGCGTAATCAAAGGCGCAAGCCAGCAAGCAAGCGGAGAATCCGCGATGTTCCAAAGCTTGGAGCTGGCAAAGCTACTGTACAATTCGGGAGTGAATCATCACATCGTTCAGTACCTGGTTGGTGCAGTCGAACGAATCTATCAAATTGTGACCTCCTCGGGCGTACAGATTCTAATCTTTGTCGCAGGCTTGCAGTCCATTTCGGGCTCATTGTACGAAGCTTCCAAGATTGAAGGGGCAACGGCTTACGAATCATTCTGGAAAATTACGTTTCCGATGATCAGCCCGCTTATTTTGACAAACGTTATTTATTCGATTATCGATAACCTGCTTGGCAGTCAGACAACCAAACAAATTCAGGAGACGGCTTTCAAGGCGTTCCAATTTGGACTTAGCGCTTCGATGGCGTGGATTTATTTTGCTGCTATTTCGCTCTTTCTGTGGGTTGTCGCGATGCTTATTTCCAGAAAAGTGTTCTATTACGATTAATCGACAAGGAGGGGCAGCATGAAGACTAGTACGGAAGGCGCGAAGCGTAGCTTTGTGGATTACCTGTGGGAGCGGATGTCCAAAGGAAGCTTTTGGGCAACCAAGCTGAAATCCTGGTTATGGATATTTGTTCGGACCGTTCTCATTAGCGGCATTTCCTTTATTATTTTGTATCCGATTCTGATCAAAGTGGTCATCGCATTCAAAGATCCAATCGATTTGTATGATGCCACTGTCGTCTGGATTCCGAAGCATTTTACACTGGATAACTTCAAGCTCGTTAGTGATGCCTTGCATTTTCCGAAAATATTGCTGAATACAGCCCTGCTGTCCGGAACGGTCATGTTTCTCCAGACGCTGTGCTGCGTACTCGCGGGCTACGGGTTCTCGAGAATTAAATTTCGCGGCAGCGGCCTGCTGTTCGGCTGCGTTATTTTCACCATATTGGTACCGCCGCAGACGATTATGATTCCGACGTATTTGCAGTACAAAAACTTCGATGTGCTGGGCATTGTGACTCTTTTTACAACGCAGCCATTGAATCTGATTAATACGTACTGGCCGTTTCTCATTTCGTCCGCACTTGGAATGGGAGTGAAGACGGGATTGTTCGTCTACATTTTCAGACAGTTTTTCAGAGGCATTCCGAAGGAGATGGAGGAGGCTGCACTCGTGGACGGCTCCGGCACCTTCGGGACGTTCGTCAAAATCATTCTGCCAAATGCAATGCCATCAGTTGTAACGGTCATGCTGTTCTCGTTCGTCTGGCAGTGGAATGATTCCTACTTTACGAATCTGATTTTGAATGATGCCAAAGTGATGTCGTCGATGATGTCTACAGCGGCAGCACAAATTTTGTTCTACCTGACGCCGCCGGGAGGATCATTCAAGCCGGATCCGCTGTATCTGTCGATGATTCAGAACACGGCCGTACTCATGGCTATTACTCCGTTGATCGTTATGTATCTGTTTGTACAGCGTCATTTCGTTGAAAGCATGGAGCGCAGCGGTCTTGTCGGCTAATTGATTGTTCACCAGCTAACAGCAGCCAAGTATCGCAATACAGAAAGGGAAAGGTGATGCAGTTGAACAGACAAAGGTGGACGCGATACTTTGCGGCTCTGCTTGTCGTCATCGGTATATCATTCGTTATTTACCGGATCGCTGTTCCGGGGCAGACGAAAGAGGAAATCCCGGTTGTTCAGAATGAGAGCGTAGAGGAGGAGAGTTCCCCAATGCCGGAAACTGCTGAGGTTGTGTATGCTTATGAGGCGCAGGACCTTGCCAACACATTGAAAGGGCCGCACACGAATATAGCGGATTGTGCTCCATGCTCTGGAGGAAAACAGGTTGGCGGCCTATTCGAAGGCGGGTCCGTGCAATTCAATGGGGTTGAAGTTCCGGAAGCAGGCGACTACGTCGTCACCATCCATTATATTTCCGGTGATCCGCGTTCCTTCTACGTAGGCGTGAATGGCGGAGAGTCGGAGAAATATGATTTGCCGGCCGTAGCGAAGGACGACTGGGAATCGGTTGGCACCTATGATGTAGCCGTAAAGCTGAATGCCGGCAGCAACGTTCTTCTATTCTCGGACGGAGACTGGTATTCGCCCAATCTGGACCGGATTGTCCTGAAGAAGGCGCCTAGCGTCACGGAAGGACAAAACCCGAGAACAGTCTGGGGTGACTCCGGCAATATTGGCGAGCAGGTGTCTGCACAGGAGTACGGGTCCATTAAGGTCGTTCAGCATACGAATGGTCTGACGATCGATAACGGTGCCTATCAGATTCTGTACAATACTTCGAACGGCTTAGCGGCTTATTCTTGGAATGGCCGCATCATTGCCAAAGGGGTATACAGCAGCTTCAAGCAGGACGACAAGCTGCTGAACAGCTATGAGTACGACGCTCATCAGTTGTTGCGGGATGGGATCGCTCCGGTAGAGGATGGTCACGGCAAGGGGATCAAGCTGACGATCCGCAATGAGAAGGAAGGTCTGCCGTCCTTCGATCAGCATTATTACATTTATGAGAAAATCGGCTACTTCGTAACCGAGGAAGAAGTGAGCGGCAATGAGCCGCTGAGCAGCAACTATATGGCGCCTGTCGTGCTTGATACCGAGGGCGGAGTCGATATCGGGCAATACGAGGATAACCGGGTATTAATTGTGCCTTTCGATAACGATGCTTTTGCCCGTTTTGCTTCCAAGACGATCAATACGAGCTTGAATACGGAACGGAATATTAGCTCCGAAGTGACGGCGGTCTTTGACAATGTTAGCCGCAACGGACTCATTATGGGCTCAGTCTCGCATGATACTTGGAAGACGGGCATTCACTGGAGCGGCTCGGACGACCGGTTGAACAAATTGCAGGTATATGGAGGCTTCACCTCCAAAAGCGTCACCTACGATACGCTGGAGCATGGCAAAATTTCAGGAACGACGCTCCGTTCCCCTCAAGTATTCGTTGGATTTTACAACGACTACCGGGACGGAATGGAGGAATACGGGCGGGCGAATGCAGCCGTTGCTCCTCCGCTCAGCTTCGGATCAAACATACCGAAAGGCGTGCCAGTAGGGTGGAACAGCTGGGGCGCTTATGCCGAGCATTTGTCGTATGACAAAATGATCGATGTATCGAATTTCTTTCATAAGCATATTCAAAACTCTTCATTTAACAATGAAGGAAATATTTACATTAACATGGATTCTTTCTGGGATAATCTGACGCATGAGCAGATTAAGGATGTTGTCTCGACCATTCATAAGAACGGCCAGAAGGCAGGCTCCTACCATACTCCGTTCGTCTATTGGGGCAAAAATTTCCTCCAAGAGGTAGAGGGGACGAACGGCAAGTATACGTACGGCGATATTGCCCTCAAGGACAGCGAAGGCAAGATCGTTCCGTATCAGATGGGAATTGCTCTTGATCCGACGCATCCTGGGACGAAGATGAAGATCGATCATGATATCGCAAAGTTCAAGGCGGACGGCTTTGAATTTCTCAAGCTGGATTTCTTGACGCATGCGACGCTGGAAGGCGAGCATTATAATAAAAATGCGCAAACGGGAATACAGGCCTACAACGAAGGCATGGCTTACCTGTTGGAGCAGCTGGATGGCACGATGTTTATCAGCGCCTCGATTGCTCCGATATTCCCGAGCCAGTACGCGCACAGCCGGCGGATTTCCTGTGATATCGACGGCTCGATCGGAACGACCGAGTATCAGTTGAACAGCTTAACCTATGGCTGGTGGCAGAACGGCACGATCTACCCGTATACCGATCCGGACTATATGACGCTGGAAAAGGGCGAGACATTCGAAGGCTCGCAGACGCGGGTGAATGCTGCGGTCATCTCCGGTACTGTATATTTCAGCTCCGATGACGTGAATAAGCCGGAATCGCAGAAGCTGATGAAGCAACTGCTGACGAATCCCCGGATTAACGAGCTGGCTGTAAAAGGTAAAGCGTTCCGGACGGTGGAAGGCAACACAGGAGCAGCAGCGTCGGATACGTACGTGCTGGAGGATAACGGTACTTATTACTTGGCCGTATTCAACTTCAGCAAAGACGGAGCGGAGAAGACGGTAGATCTTGCCCGCGCAGGAATTAGCGGGAACTACAAAATCTCCGATATGTGGACGAATAAACCGGTTCAGGATGAAGCGGGCAAGCTGAAGCTGTCGCTTGCCGGCCGGGAATCGAAGCTGTACCAGATTACGTTCTAACGAACGGTACGGTGTGATAAAAGCAAGAGCTCTGATGGCGTGATTCGCCTTCAGAGCTCTTTTTTTCTTTGCTGGTACAGCCGCTGCGAATGCCGGATAAAAACAATATGCCGTTTGACTTAATGAATAAGGGCTGATATTTTAATCATCATAGCAATAGACGAGTGAGCAGCGAGAGAGGTGAGCGATCTGGGTAAAGTGCTTATCGTGGAGGATGAGAAGGAAATTCGGAGCGGTCTGTGCAGTCATCCGATGTGGCGGGAATTAAATATTGGCCCTCTTCATGAAGCTGATGACGGACACACAGCTATGGATATCGTGAGGAAAAGGCCTGACATCCGGCTGATCATTACAGATATTCGGATGAAGCATATGTCGGGTCTCGAATTAATACAGAAGCTGTATGAAGAGCTGGCCTTTGACGGGAAAGTCATTATTATTAGCGGCTACGACGATTTTCAATACGCACGCAAAGCGATGAGCTATGGGGTCGTCGATTTTCTGTTAAAGCCGGTCAACATGACGGAGTTGGGTCAGGTGGTTATGAAAGCGCTGTTACTGTTGGAGAAGGAGGAAAAGCAGCAGCACAGCCTGAGCATCATGGAGGATGCGATGCCTAAGCTGCGGGAGAACATGCTGCAGGAGATGGTTGAGCAGGCTGCACGCGGCAGTGCAGCGCTATCCCTCCCTCATTTGCTGGATCAATATGACATCGGCTGGATCGGCTCCGATAAGCTGATGCTATTGCTGCTTGAGGCGGATAATTTGAAATCTTACGTCCATCAGGGCTATTCATCGACGGAGCAGAACCGGATTATGTTTGCGATGGGCAATGTATTGGAGCATTCACTGCTGGAGCAAGCCGCGCAAGCCGGCCGTTATGTGCGTTTTCGTAATGTATCTGAAGACCAGTGGGTCGTTTTGTTCAGGGTGCCTCAAGGCTCTTCGTCGGCATTCGCCAACTGGATTCGTACATTCAAAACGACGATCGCTTCCCGGATTAAGAAATATGTGAAAGTTACGGCAACGATCGTCATGACGCCGGAGGGAATGATGGAGACGCTCCCGGATTTATATAAAGACGCGCTGGAGCGGTTAACACAGACCAAAATATATGGTGATGCGGAAGCGGCTAATGAGCTTGAGCTGGAAGCGTTGAATGCGTTCCGGGACGTCGATCTGCTGCTGGAGACGAAGGCGCTGGCAGATTTGCTGAAGCATGGCGAGGAGCATGATGTCCGGGAGGCGATGTCGCTGTTTCCCGTCATGGTTCGGGAGAGGGGCGTTAGTCTGCTGCGGGACGTGCATCATCTCGTGTTCGAATGGCTGCTAGAAGTGTTTGACGATGCGAGAAGATTGGGATGGAAAAACGAGGAGTGGCGCAAAAAGCCTCTGCTGGTATGGGAGAAAATCGAAGCCTTCGATACGGTAGAAGCACTCCATTTGCTGGTGCTCGATTACTTGCTGAAGGTGAATGCCGAGCTGCAGGGAAGTCCGCGCAATCAGATTTTGCAAAAAGCCGAGCAATATATACAGGAGCATTTTTCGGAGCCGATTACAGTCCAGATGGTTGCAGATTATGTCTATTTGTCGCCAGAATGGCTCAGCACGTTGTTCAAAAAGAATGTCGGCATGACTTTTCTGGATTATGTTACGCATCTCCGGATGGAGAAGGCGAAAGAGCTGCTGCAGGATGTCTCCCTGAAAATTTACCAGATTAGCAGCGAGGTGGGCTACCGGGATACCGTCTATTTTTCCAAGCTGTTCAAAAAGAAATTCGGCTATACCCCCAATGAATACCGTAACTTAAAGGGGATTGACGGGAATGATTAAGCGCTGGCTTCGTTATCCAATGTCGATGAGATACCGGTTTATGTTCGTGTTCTTTATTCTGATCGCCATTCCCTTTGCGCTGGTCGGTTATATTGCGTTGTCCAAATCGGAGAAGACGATTCATAACAGCAATTTGGATTCGGTTGTGCAGACCGGCAAAAACTTGGACAACTTCTTTTATTACGTAAGGAACGAGCAGGACAAAATTATGGCGTCGGATGACATGCAGACGTTATTCAATGACGAATTAAACGGGCAAATTGACGAGATCGATTATGCCAATAAGCTAATCGCGTATACCGACACTTTGAATTATGCCAATAAGCTGTTTAAAATCCGCCTGTTTCCGCTTCGTCCGGACGAGCATCCGGTCTACATGAAGTCGGCCTATGATGTCGCAGCTATGGATCAGGTGCCATGGTTCGAAGACATCGTGGCTAACGGCCGGTCTTTCTGGAAAGTATTCGGGACGGAGGATCATTCCAGCCAGTTCGTTCAATCGGCGCTTGGCAGCGTGAAGCGGCTTCACAGCTTAAAGACCTTCCAGCCGCTCGGCATCGTCGTGATGGAGATCCGGCCTTCCATTCTTGCCGAGTTTATATACCCCGTCAAGCAGTTGGACAATCAGAAGCTGATGCTGGTCAACAAAAACAATGAAGTCATCTACAGTACTGACGATAAGTATGGGGAGATCGAGGACAGCTTAAAGCCTGTGTTGCTTGCTTCGCAGGTGTCAAAGACGATGAATTATGAGGGCAAAAGCTCACTCATTAGCGCTTCCGCTGTAATGGATGGCGAGCTTAGGCTGGTCAGCATTGTGCCGCTTAAGGATTTGAACAACCCCGTTGCCGTCTTGAACAAATTGACACTGGCATTCCTGATTTTCTATTTCCTGCTGTCCATTTTTCTTGCCGGATACCTGACGGTGAAATATACGAGTCCGATCTCATCCCTGGTCCGGCAGATGAAGGTGCTGGCCAGAAACAACTTCAAGGAAGACAGCTTGTCCAGCACGAAGCTGGTGGAGAGAAGCGATGAGGTCGGCTGGCTCTATCGCGGCATGCACAATATGATCGGGGAAATCAACAAGCTGCTTAAAGAGACGAAGGAGTCGGAGAAGCGGAAAAAACAGCTGGAATTTCAAGTACTGGCTTACCAGATCAATCCTCATTTTCTATACAACACGCTCGATACGATCCGCTGGAAAGCCGAAGCGCATCATATCGGTGAGATTAGCGAAATTGTCAGCTCGCTAGGCTCTTTGTTCCGTCTGAGCTTAAACGGAGGCAAGGAAATTACGAATGTGCGCAGAGAGCTGGAGCTGTTGAAAGCCTATGTAAATATCGAAAAAGTGAGACAGTCGAGCCTCGTTCGTATCACTTACATGATCGAGGAGGAGATCCTAAATCTGCCGTTCATGCGTCTTGTGCTTCAGCCGCTGGTAGAGAATGCGATCCGGCATGGCATTGCGGACAAAGGGGATGCAGGCATGATCTTAATTCAAGGCGGGCTGGAGGAGCACGGCATTTGTTTCCGGATTACCGACAACGGACCGGGCATTCCGGAAGAAATGCGGCAAACGCTGCTTGATCTTGCTGCAGGAACGAGACATGACCGCGAGGGCGGGCTTGGGCTAATCAATGTCCATGAACGGTTAAGGCATTACTTCGGAGACGCATATGGTTTGGAAATCGAAAGCGAGATCAACAAAGGAACGACAATCATTCTCTGGCATCCTGTATTGCCTGAAGATACAACGGAGCTTGATAGCTGACCAACAAACGAATAAACGAACAAACGAAAAAACGGACGGACGGCTAATGTCCAAATAGAATAAGCGGAGTGTCTGTCTAGATGGCAGGCAGTCCAAAGTTGAGGGAGATCCATGCATAGTGCATGGGTCTTTTTTATGTTTTACAGGAGGTAGGGTGATTCCTTAGATTTATAACAGTAAAGCTTAGAGTTGTCTCATAGGCAGCTATTAGCCCCGCTGGTATCCTGTTTACAGGAGGGGAATGCAATGAAGGAACTGGATGCATCATTGAAACCAAAGAGCAATCGAACCTGGAAAATATTCAAATCACAACTAACGTTGCAAATGATGATTTTGCCCTGCATGCTCTTTCTGCTCATATTCGCCTATATTCCGCTGGCGGGCAACATTATCGCTTTTCAGGATTTTAAAATCATTTCCGGATTTACGGGAAGCGAGTTTGTCGGGCTGAGTCACTTCAAGGAAATGTTCTCGGACCCCACTTTCTATATGGCGATGAAGAACACGGTCATCCTAAGCTTGTTTTATTTGCTGGTCGTATTTCCCGCGCCGTTGCTGTTTGCACTGCTGATCAATGAAATTCCATTTGTACGGTTTAGAAAAATACTGCAAACGACAAGCTATTTGCCGCATTTTATTTCATTTGCGATGGTCGCTTCCATGTGGATTATTTTGCTCGACTCCCAGGGAGTCGTCAATCAGTCACTGCTGACACTCCAATTGATTCAGCATCCGATCGAGTTTTGGACGGACCCGGATCTGTTTCGGCCGTTATCCTTGCTGGTGAGCATCTGGAAGGAGACCGGATGGGGAGCGATCATCTTCCTGGCTGCCGTTGCGGGCATTAATCCCGATCTCTATGAAGCAGCAATGATGGACGGGGCTGGGCGAATCAAACGGATCATTCACATTACGCTGCCTAACCTCATTCCTTTGTTCGCGATATTGTTTATTTTGAAAATCGGCACGTTGTTTACCGGCAATCTGGATCATTCCATTCTGCTTGGCAATTCATTTAACAAAGAATCATCCTACGTCATTGAGTATTATTCTTTGCAAATGGGATTGGAGCTTACCCGCTATTCCTATGCCACCGCAGTCAGCCTGTTCCAAGCTGTAATGTCGCTGCTGCTCGTATTGTTCGCGAACTGGTTCTCCGGCAAAGTATCCGGCAACCGCTTATTCTAAAATTACTGATGGGAGTGACTGCGATGCGTTCACCTATAAAGCTGACGCGAGAAGACAAGATCGTGAACGTTACCGTAATAATCGTTGGTTTAATCGCTTTTATAGCGACCTTTTACCCGCTTTATTATTTGCTTATCTATTCATTGAATGACCCGGTGGATGCGGCCAGCGGCCAGCTGTACCTGTTCCCGCGACAATTTACATTGTCGAATTACAGCGTCATTTTTCTAGATGATCAGCTATTGAATTCCTTTCTCGTAACGGTTGCCCGCACTCTT
This sequence comes from Paenibacillus sp. NPDC058174, assembly GCF_042883865.1. NCBI lineage: Bacteria > Bacillati > Bacillota > Bacilli > Caryophanales > Paenibacillaceae > Paenibacillus > Paenibacillus sp. NPDC058174. The sequence continues at coordinate 2,040,395 of NZ_JBHVUY010000001.1, read as the reverse complement.
ATCGGTACGGTTACGGGCGTATTGTTCACTGCAATGGGGGCATACGCGCTGTCCAAGGAACGGCTGCTGTACAGAAAAGCCTATTCCTTAGTGGGGCTGGTTACGATGTATGTGAGCGGCGGATTGATTCCGAATTACTTGCTGCTGCAAAAGGTACATCTGCTCAATTCCTTCTGGGTGTATATTATTCCGTCCTTGTTCAATATTTTTAACGCTTTGTTGTTTATGGCTTTTTTCCGGCAAATGCCGAAAGAGCTGGAAGAGTCCGCGAAGGTGGACGGGGCTGGTGACTTTTATATTTTCACACGAATTATTTTGCCATTGTCGAAGCCGGTTCTTGCTACCGTCGCTTTGTTTGTAGCGGTCAATCACTGGAATGACTGGTTCAGCTCCGCGTACTTTGTATCCAACCAGCAGCTATGGACACTGCCAACGATTATCGTCCGGATGTTATCCGATACGGCTATTATCGACAACATGCAGAACCTTCCGCCTAATATGCGGACCGATCCGCTGTCGACCTTGCTTGCGATTAAGTACGCGACGTTAATCGTCACGGTATTGCCCATTACGATCGTCTATCCTTTTATTCAAAAGTATTTCGTTCAAGGCATGATGGTCGGGGCTATCAAAGCTTAAATAGGGTATCATAAGGTCTATCGTTTACGACCTTTTAGATATAAAAACATAGGGGAGGTATTTTACTATGAAAAAATCAATACCGGCGTTATTGATCGCTAGTCTGCTGGTTGCCATGCTGGCAGGATGTGCAAGCAAAAATAACGGTAACGCTAATCCAAGCGCATCGCCCGGGACAAATGGGGAAAGCAGCGAAGGCGTGATTACGCTCGATCTTTATTCCGACCGGTCGTGGTATAGCGATTGGACTGGAGCGGGCGCGAAACGGATTACTGCCAAGACGGGCATCAGCTTTAATGTGAAAAAGCCGGTTCAGGATGACGGCGACGGCAAAGATATTTCATTGATGATCGCAAGCAACAGCCTGCCGGATCTGATGGTGGTCGATAAAGAAAATAAAATGCTCAATCAGCTAATCGACGGCGGTTATTTGTATTCGATGGATGAGCTGATCGACAAATATGCGCCAAACCTGCGTAAAATACTGGACGAGCAATACGGCGAGGAATTACTGACCAATTTTAAAGAGAAAGACGGCAAAACCTACAAGCTCATTTCCGGCTATCAGACGAAAAAGTATTTAGAGGAAGCGAAGGCGAACGGCGGACTGGCGCCGGTTTGGCTGCCTCAGTTCGTAGTCCGGAAGGATTATTATGATGAAATCGGCCGTCCGGACACTTCGACCCCGGAGAAATTTCTAGATGCGCTCCAGCAAATGGCCAAAAATCATCCCGACAAAATTCCGTATTTGGGCGATAAAGGGCAGCATTCGAAAGACTTGGGCTGGTTTTTGCCGCAATTCGGAATTGAAGACTATTATGTAAACGGTGACAAAGTTCAGCATAAGCTTCATAACCCGCAGTACAAGGAAATGATTAAATTCGCGAATGCGATGGCGAGCAAAGGCTTGCTTACGAAGGAATCCTTCGTTAACACTGGCGAGGTTACCGCGCAGAAGGTTGCGGCGGGCTCGGTTATCGTATCGGCTCAAAACTCGGCTGCCAAAAACAATGCGGCGCCAAAGGACAATCCGAACACAAGCTTTGAGATGCTGTCGCCATTCTCCACCTATATGTACCCGACGATTCCGAAGGGCTGGATGGCTCTTGTCATTCCGAAAAGCAACAAAAACCCGGAGCGTACCATTAAACTGCTGGAATATGCGGCATCCAAAGAAGGCCAAGCCGACTTTTTCTTCGGTGTAGAAGGGGCAGGCAAGGATGATTTCAAAAGTCTGGAAAGCGGGCCTCATTTCTATTATGACCAATCGGTTCCGAACAACTATTTCCCGCAAGGCAAACCAAGCTTTACAACCGGCTTCAACGATGAGCTGAGCAAGGATTGGAGCGGCTCCTGGAAGCAAGCGGGAATGGGCGAGCCTATTATGCTGGTAGCGAACTGGGCCGTATCGAATACCGTTTTCTGGAATCCGCAGGACCCGGATAAATTAGCTTACGATAAGCTGATGTCTCCGAAAATGAAGTTTTTCCCTGAATTCAACTTTACAATCGACAGCACAAGTGAAGTGGGCGTTATTGAAGCCAAAATCAATACGCTGCGTGCCGATTATTTGACGAAGCTTGTATTCGCGAAGTCGGAGACGGAGCTTGACTCCCTCTACAGTGAAATGATGAGTGTTGCGGATAGCATCGGCATTGTGAAGCTGGAGAACGAGTACACGAAGCAATACGCGAATAATAAAGCAAAGCTTGCGAATCAATAGGGAGAACGGGTAAGGAGAGGGCGGAGAGCTGGGCGCTGCCCTCTCCTTTGCTGTCAGAAGGAGGATATAGCATGTATATTTTGGAGAATGAGGATCTAAGAGTAGAGCTGTATGACTGGCCGGGGATTAAGCAGTATGTGCATAAAAAGACCGGTGCAAGGATGAACGGCAGCGGTTCTGACGGCAAGTGGGCGCTGAACGGTAATGCAGTTTCTTGGGAGCAGTGGGAGATTGCAGCGGCGTATGATCCTGGCAGTGCTGTGGTTGCCTATCAGATGAGATTGAGAGAATTTGATCTGGAGATTTCTGTGAACTATCAGCTGGAGCAGAATGAGGTACGGGTCACGTTAAAGGTGGCGGAGGACCATTCGCAGTGGCTGCAGACGATCGATTGGTTGGAACAGCCCCTGCTTGCCTGTAGCGATAGCAGTTATTCCTATGCCCGAACTGAGATTCATGCCAAGAGCTGGCGATTAATTCCGACCGGGGGCCGGGGGCTGTACGACCGGAGACAGGTCAAGGAGCTTATTAGCGATTCGGTTCCGGATCTAGCTGCTGTACCGACGATGCATACTTGCTTGTTCAATGATGAGCTTTGCTGCTTCGTCCATACTAATTATCCCGTTACTCCTCTTCTGAGCGAGGCTTCGGGCAGCGGCAAGTATACGGGCCGGGCGGATTCCTATGCGATTATGCCAAATACGTATCAGTACCGGGTGCGCGATGAGGTGATGGAGCCGCTGGAAATGAGCGTCGTTTTTCTGACGGACAGCAACGGCGACGGCAAGGCGGACGAATGCGATTACCAGCTATGGCTGAACCGGAAGTTCCCGGATGCGAATCGGATCTATAAAGAAGCGATCTGGTACAAAGTGTTTTGTGCAGAAAGAAAACGCGGCGTACTTACAACGTTCCAGGAAACGCTGGACATCATCCGCCAAATTCATCATATTACCGGCGGCGTTCCGCAAATCGTCTATCTGGTCGGCTGGCAATTCGACGGGCATGATACGGGGTATCCTTCGCTAAATGTGATTAATCCGAAGCTGGCAGTGAACCCGGACAGAGCACGCGAGGAGCTGCTGGAGCTTATTCAAACTGCTAAAGAGCAATATAATTGTACGATCAGCTATCATATTAATGTGGATGATGCTTATGAAGATTCACCGGATTGGAACCCTGCCAATCTGAGCCGTGATCCGGATGGAGCGGCGCGTGTATGGCTGGATCTCGAGCAGTGGGTATATCACATCTCCCATACAAAGGATGTGGAGAGCGGTCACGCATTCGAGCGGCTGAAGCAATTTCTGGAGCTTGTTCCTGTGGAGAAGACGGTACATTTGGATGCGTTCAGAAATACGAATACAAGCTGGGATGCAGATGGATATATTGGGCCGTTGGAAGAACTCGTGTGCGGCATGAAGCCGATTATTGCCTATTTTAATGAGAGAGGAATCGACGTGTCGACTGAAGGTCAGAACGGCATGCCGATCGAGGACAGCGGAGTTTTCAGCGCGTACTGGCATTTCTCTCCTTCACAAATGTATCATGGCAAAATTGTCGGCGGCGGCAGCGTTGATCTGAACGCAGTCGCATGGGGCAAAGGGGCCTCCATCGATGCCGATATTTTGTACCGGGGCGAGCCTACCCGCCTTGAAGGCGAGATGGTGCAATCGACGGCCTTCCATGATAATTGGAATCAGGTTGTCGATATTATTTACCTAGGCTCCATGCTGTACCGTTTCTACTTGGAAAGAGAAATGGTGGAGATGCGGGAGGATGAGCACAGCGTAATGATGCGGTTCAGCGATGGCGTTACAGTTAATATCGATAAAAAGAATGAGCAGCTCGCCGTGAAATGGGGTTCACTGGTCATCGCAGAAAACCACGACCGCTTCATTCCGACGGATAACCGGATCTATGCGTACAGCAGGCATGGCGTCACCCGGGCATGGCCGCTGCCGGAGAGCTGGCTGGCAGCCGATTACTCCGTATACCGCCTAACGAAAAACGGTAAAGAACTCCTTCACGATTATACCGTGAGGGACGGTGCAATCGAGCTCAAGCTGGAGCCTCATGTGCCTGTTATGCTGGAGTTGAAGGCTTAATATTTTTCTTAGACCGCTTCCCGGTGTTCCGCCGGGGAGCAGTTTTGTTGTATACGATGATGTTGCAGGCAGGATTGATTCCGGGGAAAAGGCAGCACATTTGGGCGTCAGACAGTGTATTTCTACTCCTAAAGCGTTCGAGTTCGGAATAGCTCATACTATTCGCAAATAAGTGGGCGGAACGGCTGAGTAATCGTTGAATCGTATGGTGCGTTCATCCAATTGCTTAATGAACTCCATAATCCAACCTTATTCTTGCGTTATGCTGAACCTGACTCTCATACGATCCGTAGGCTAGCCTTGCTCACTAAACAAAATGTAAAAGTGCATTTTGATCAGGCCTAAACGGCCCAAAATCGCCTTCAAAATGTAAAAGTGCAGTTGAAATCGCTAGATTTCACGTTTTAGAGGCTTTTTAGGCCAATCAAACTGCACATTTGCATTTTAATGCTCAAAATCGGAGGAAAAGCAGCAAACAAACTGCACTTTTACATTTTGATTCACAGAATCCCTATAGTAAGTGATGCAAGAGCTAAACACTGGTGGCAAACAGCCTAGTTGACTGGGGTGAGCGGAGCGTTTTGAGCTCAGGCTGATTTTTTGAAGATTCTATCCATATTCATCGAGAAAACGATGAGACTATGGAATCAAGAATAGCAGCATGAGCCAAAACGCGCAGCGACCCCTCACGCGCAGCGACCCCGTGCAGCGGAGCCTGGCGCACAGCAGCCATCCTGTATCTACTGCTCCACTCCATTATTCACCGAAAGCCGATAGTCCGATGGCGAGATCCCATGCACCTGCTTGAATTTGCGGAAAAAGTAGTTGGGGTCGAGGAAGCCGACCGCCGTCGCGATTTCCGACGCCTTCAGCGGCGTAACGGTCAGCATCTTTTTCGCATGGTTCAGCCGGACGCGGTTGAGATAATCGTTGAAAAACTCCCCCGTTTCCTTCTTAAACAACCGGCCCAAATAAACGTTGTTCACGTTGAACTGGATCGACAGCAGCTGAAGAGACAGCTCCTCGCTATAGTGCTCCTGTACATACCGTTCGACCTGTCTCGTAATCGGATTCTGAGAAATCACGCTTATCTCCCCATGAATATCCCCGGATGGTTGGCTGCTGCACTGCGCCAGTGCTTCATCATACGACTCATGCAGCTTATTGGGCAGGCAGGTCACTGTCCCGAAATAGTTGCTCCATGGCGTCTTCAATATAGCCCCATACCGAGCGGAGAGGTCGGCTATCCAGCTAACGTTGCCGGCATTGAAGCATTCGGCATCCTGCTGACTTTCATCCGTGAACAGTACAACAATTTGCCTATATTCGTTGAGAAAAGCGATGCCGCGGCCGCTTTCCTGAAGCGCCTCCTCGACGCTATTCAGAATAGCGAAGGAGCGGTATTGCTCCTCGCTTTGCGTCAGCTCGCCCTCCTGCTGGTCATGCCAGTCGATGATGCATATTTGATACCGCTCATTCATGAGAAGCGGCAGCTGCAGAAATTTCAGCTTCTCCCGTAGCTGATCATATTGAATCCGATTTTGCGCCCAGCGCAGCAAAATGTTGTTTTTCAGCAGCAGGAAAGATTCACGCTGCATTTGCTCTTCGATATATTGCCCCTGAAACCGTTCGGTGCAGGATGCGATAATTTGTGTAAGCTCCGAGGCATCGATTGGCTTCAGCAGGTAATCCTCGACCTGATATTTCATCGCCTGCCGCACATAGGCGTATTCATTGAATCCGCTCAGCACGACAATCGAGGTTTTCCAGTTCCGCATTCTAATCTGCTCAATCAGATGAAGTCCGTCGCCCTTCGGCATACGAATGTCGGTCAGCACGATATGGGACCGGTTCGCCTCCATCAGCTCCAGCGCTTCATAAGCGCCCTCGGCCTCCGATAGATGCGTCACATTCAGCTCTTCCCAATTAATTAGTCGCTTTAAGCCTTCGCGAATATATTGATCGTCATCAACAATTAATAGCCGGGTCATCGGAAATCTGCCTCCTTATGCAAGCTGGCTAACGTTTATAGGGGAAAATCATAAATAATCGGAACGGCTGATCGCCGGATTGCTTCGCGGGCAGCGACAAGCCATACTCATTGCCGTAAAAATGCTTGATGCGCTCATGAATGTTTTTCAGCCCTAAATGCTGCTCCGGGAACGTGTTTTCCGTCTGCAGCAGCTGCTGCAAGCGGTCGTATTCCTCTGCTGTTATCGGTTTGCCGTTGTTATGAATCTCGATAATAAGCAGTTCGGACTCTCTCTTGATCGCCACATGAATAACTGGGTTCTCGTATTGCTCCAACAGGCCGTGCTGGATCGCATTCTCAATGACTGGCTGCAGGGTGAATTTGAGCATAAAGCAGTTTTCCAGATTAAGCTCTGCCGTCACTTGAAGCTCAATGACGTTGGACTTTCCTAGCATCAGCAGCTCCAAGTAGTAGTTGGTATGCGCAAGCTCCTCCTGCACCGAAATGAGATCATCGGTAGGCTGGAGCATCCAGCGGTAGAGCCTTCCCAGATGATAGAGCTTTTCTGCCAAAAAAGGCTGATCGCTAATGACGGCCTGCATACGCAGCGATTCCAATGTATTGTATAGAAAATGAGGGTGAATCTGCGTCTTCAAAGCGATAAATTCGGCATTACGCTTGCGAATCTCAGCTATGTACACCTGGCTGATATGATTCTGCAGCTCCTGGGCCATCCGGTTAAAACGCAGCATCAAATCGCTAATTTCATCCTCGCCGCTTACAGGCATTAACGGGGCGAAGGGATTGCGCTGCACCTTTTTGAAATGCTTGCTCATCAGATTGAACCGCCCCACGATAAACCGCTGAATGACATGAATGATCACGATACAGACAAGCCAGCTTAACCCAAGTATCATAAAAATGCGGAAAGCGATGTCCGACAGCTTGCTCTGCAAATTGGATTTATAGCTGATGCCGATAATATCGAGTTCGTACTTATCAATAGAGAGCCGGGAGATGAGGTCATCGGAATGATCCCAAGCGGATGGCTCCTCCGGCCTGCTGTCCAGCAGCACATTATCCTTCTGCTTAATAATGAGGCGATAATCCAAGCTTTGGGTATCGAATTCGTTCGCAATCGTGTGTGTATTTAAGGTAACGAGATAATAACCGTACACCCGGTCGGGGTGAATGCTTGTTGGATTATAGATCGGATTGACGATATATAACATAGGGTCTTCCGGCGCTAGCAGCTGATCCGAGCTTCCAAAATAAGGATGCCGGTAAAGCTTCGGAAAGGCTTCGAAAAACGGTTCATAAGGAAACGAAAGACGGGACCGGTACATTTGCTGCTGGGACTCCATAAACAATCGCTTATCCTGCACGCGGTACATCATCACGGATGAAATGTAAGGATTGCGGGAGAGCATATGCGTCATTACATTTTTAATGTAATTTTGTTCCAAAAGCGCTTTCCTGTCTTCCGTCGCATCCGGAATATTTTCGGGCAGAAACAGCTCGTACACGCTCGTCTGCATATTGCCGTTCTGATAAAGGCTCATCGAATCGTACTTGAACCGTTCCATCATATCGGTCATTAAAATTTTCAGCTTCTCTGTGCGAAAGGTTAGCAGCTCCAGCTCTTTCTTTTCCAGAATAGAGTAGAAGTTGTTGTAGACGACAAGGCCCAGCAGCAAAAAGATGACAAGAAGCGCGGCACCAATGCCTATATTCAGCTTGCGAAATATAAATCTGCCGACCCATTCACGATACAGCTTTTTTATCCACATGGAGCCGACTCCTTCGCTGTTGATCTTACGTCATTTTATGAACAAAAATAAAGCGCTGTCAACTGCCCGGAGGCGTGCAGATACAGTTTTTCCAGTTAAAATATGGTTTTTACTCTAGCGCTAAAGACTGCGGATATCAGGTGGAACTATTCGTGAAAAGAAGTTTAATTGCTCTAGTGAAAGTGGAATTTATGCTGTGGCAGCGTTACACAACATCTTCCTATAATAGATTCGAGAATACTAAACGAGACGAAGAGGTGGTCAAGATGAAAAAGTGGTTCGCACTATGTATGATAATTATGCTGGCTGCGGTATTGGCGGCTTGCGGGGGCAAAAACAATAATAGCCCAGCTGAGCAGGGGACGAACCAGGAACCGGCGGTCAAGGATGTAGAGATCGTATTTCAATCCTGGATTACGCCAAACCTGACAGTTGAATATTACGATAACTTGATCAAGAAGTTTGAAAGCGCTAACCCGGGCATTAAGGTGAAACGTATTCAGCCTCCAGCGAACGAAGGAAATCCGGACAGCTATTTGAAAACGCTGCTGGCATCCGGCGACTTCCCTGACGTCGTTCAGAACGCTACGATTCAAATGTTCGTAGACGCTGACGCGCTGCTGGAAATTCCAATCGATGATGACATTAAGAAGATTAACAACTATGAAGCGGAAATGATAGACGGCAAGCTGTACAATATTTCGGCGATCAGACAGCCGCAATCGCTTATTTTCTACAATAAGAAGCTGTTTGCCGAAGCGGGCATTACATCCACGCCGAAATCATGGGCTGAGCTTGAAGCAGCTGCCGAGAAGCTGAAAGCGAAAAACATTACGCCGCTGCTGACGGCAGGCGATTGGACAGCCGGATTCACATTCTCGGTTATGACGTCTCCAACGATCTATAAGGACAATAAAACCTGGTATGCCGACCGCTTCGACAACAAAGTGAAATTCACCGACGCGAACTGGAAGGAAGCAGCAACGTACTACAGCAATCTGATTGAAAAGGGTTATTTCAACAAAGGTGCTTTGAGCATCGACTACACGGCTGTTGAGCAGGAGTTTCTGAAGGGCAAAGGTGCGATGTATCCGATGGGCTCGTGGTTTAGCGCAGCGGAAGCCGTTGCTCAGAAGGACTTTGAAGTAGGCGTGTTCGCAACACCTACGAAAGATGGTACGCAATATTTGCTAGGCGGGGAAAATGCGGGCGGCTACGCAGTTGCCAAGAACAGCAAGAACCCGGAAGCGGCGCTGAAATTCGCCAAGTTTATGATGCTTGATCCGGAAGCTCATAAAGGCTATCTGCAAGCCGATGCCTTGTTCTCGAACTTGAAGGATCCGCTCAAATGGGAGATGTCCCCGCTGCAGACGGAAATTTACGAGCTGCTGCTCAACAATCCTCCGATGGTGGGGCATATGAACAATAAAGTGGGCAGAGTGCCTGTTGCGGGCATTCAGGATCAATACAATAAAGTGGCGCAAAACATGATGCTCGGCGATATGGATGTCGAGAAGGGCATGCAGTCACTCGACGATTATTGGGATAAACATAACAAATAAAGCTGCTAGCAGAAGGGGCGGACAGAGCGCTTCGCCCCTTTCCCAATGGCATCATTAAGGCGGTGGTACGGTTTGCTTAACAAGGATCGATTGTCTTATGCATTAATGTTCTCACCAGGCATTCTAATCTATTTCGCTTTTCTTCTAATCCCTATTGTTCTATTAGTCTATTATTCGTTTTTCAACTGGGACGGTATCAGCCCAGCCTATCAGTTTGCCGGACTAAGCAATTTCACAGAAGCTTTTCAGGATAAAGGCTTCAGGCGCGCCTTGCTGGTTACTCTATTTATTGCGGTCGTTTCTACTTTCTTCGTGAATGTACTAGGTATCGCTTTTGCGGTTCTGTTGAATAAAAAAGGCCGGATGACGAATTTCTACCGCTCCGTCTTCTTCTTCCCGCTGCTGCTCAGCACGGTGTCGGTCGGCTTTATCTGGAAAAGTATTTTAAGCTATAACGGCTTGCTTAATAATTTGCTTGAGCAGCTTGGCGCGGAACGAATCGAGTTTTTCGGCAATCCGAATCTGGCTGTATTAACGATTACATTCCTCGCCATCTGGCAGTCTACCGGCTTTATCATTGTCATATATCTAGCCGGTCTGCAATCGATTCCGGGCAGCCTGTACGAGGCGGTTCGAATTGACGGGGCCAATCGCTGGCAGCAGTTCAGACATATTACGTTTCCGATGCTGGCGCCCGCTTTTACAATGAGCATTATCTTTATGTTCACAGGCTCCATGCGGGAATATGACCGTGTTGCTGTACTTACTTACGGAGGCCCGGCTGGAGCGACAGAAACGATCGCCTATCAAGTGGTTAAGGTCGGCTTTAGTGCGAACCGGCTGAGCTACTCGGCAAGTCTGGCTGTCTATATGCTCATTATCGTAAGCCTTCTGTCGGTATCCTTGACGGTCTACTTGCGCAGAAGAGAGGAGAGGCTGTTATGAGGAGAAATCTCGCATCCTATCTCAGGCATCTGTTCCTCATGCCGTTATCGCTATTGCTGCTCGTTCCGTTCTATATTGCAGCGGTCAATGCATTCAAGACAAAAGCGGATATTTTGGACAATCCTTTTTCGCTGCCGCTGTTCCGGCTGACGTTGGACAATTTTATCCGATCGGCGGTTACGCCTTCGTTTAATATTTTCAAAGCGTACGGCACGTCTGTATTAATTACTTCGGTTTCAGTCGTGCTGCTGATTGTACTCTGCTCGATGATGTCATTCGTATTTGCCCGCGTGAGCAACCGTTTTTTGTCGGTATGCTACCTGCTGCTTCTGTCAGGTCTAATGATACCGCCGCAAGTCATCTTAATTCCGCTTGTGAAGGTGCTGGCGAAGCTCGGTCTGATGTTCACGCCTCAGGGTCTCATCCTTTATAACATCGGATTTTACGTTCCGTTTACCGTCTTTATATTCGTTGGGTTTATTCGTACGCTCTCACGGGAGCTGGATGAATCTGCGAAGATCGACGGAGCGAGTCAATTTACGATTTTTTGGAAAATATTATTCCCGCTGCTTCGTCCGGCAACAGCTTCGGCAGTCATTTTCTTATGCTTGTGGATTTGGAATGACTTCATTAATCCGGTCATTATTTTAGGCTCCACCAAGAGCTATACGGTTACGACCGGTATCTTTCAAGCCGTCGGGCAGTACAGCACGAACTGGGAGGATGTGTTTGCACTGGTGGTATTGGCCTCGGCACCGATCTTCCTGCTCTATCTATTCATGCAGCGTCAATTCATTGCAGGTCTGACGGAAGGCTCGTTAAAGGGGTAGTTTGTTTCATACTCTCTGGAAAGGGGGCTGAGTTCTGACTTTGGCTGCGGTTATCGTCTATGCAGGATGGGGTTAATCCGATTCTGCATGGACTGCAAGGCTATAAGAAACCGAATAACAAATTGATAAGAAATGTAGGAGGCGTAATTCGATGAAAAGTAAGCTGGCATTGCTATTATCTCTAATCCTGGTATTTACAAGCTTGTCGCTGTCAGGTGCCGCTCAGCGGGCGCAAGCCGCAGCACCGCAAAGCTTTTACGTGTCGCCGCTTGGTGACGATAATAACAGCGGGACGGCTGAAGCGCCGTTTCGGACGATTGAAAAGGCAAAGCAGGCAGTACGAGCTGTCAACCAGACGATGACAGATGATATTTACGTCTATTTGCAAGACGGCGAGTATTTCTTGAATGACACGCTGACCTTTGACAGCCTGGATTCCGGCAACAACGGATACAATGTCATTTATACGGCAGCTGACGGAGCTGCACCTGTCATTAGCGGCGGGGTGGATATTAGCACCGGCTGGGAGCTGTACGACAGCGATCAGAATATTTATAAGAAGACCGGTGTAGACTGGAATTTCCGGCAGCTGTATACCGGCGAGGACCGGGGCATTCGGGCTCGTCAGCCGAATCTGACCGATGATATCGTCAAAGGCCCTTATTACAGAGCCCAGAATGGGGAATATCCCTATGTAATTGGCGAAAATGAGCGCGCTTGGGCGGAGCAGTTAAACGGCACATCCGCTGAAATGGTCATCCTGCAGAGCTGGAGCCAGGTACGCGGCCGTATTGACACGATGAATCCAACGACCGGTAAGGTTGATTTTAAGTTTCCTGAAAGCGGTTTCTCATATAATCATCATGGTCAAGGCAATTCGCCATATTTTTTTGAAAACGCTTTATCCTTGCTGGATGCAGAAGGAGAATGGTATCTCGATACAGCAGAAGCTACGGTTTACTATAAGCCTAGAGCCAATGAGACGATGAATACGACTCGAATCATCGCGCCTAAGCTGGAGACTGTCGTGAAGCTGGAAGGTAGCGCTGGCGACAAGGTGCATAACATCACTTTCTCCGGCATTCAATTTATGCACAGCAATTGGCTGGCACCGTCCAGCTACGGTTATGTAGATGTGCAAGCCGGCTTCCGGTATCAGTCCGTAACTGGCGGCAACAACAGCGAGATTCGCAACACTGCCCGCTACACGGCGTCCCGAGCGATGCTGGAGCTGAAGTATACGAGCCATATTACGATTCAGAACAATGCATTTCGTTATGCGGGAAGCTGGGGCATTATGGGGTATGAGGGTACGGATCACACCCTGATTACTTGGAATCACCTCAGTGACAATGCCGGGGGCGGGATCGCAATGGGCATTGTCGGAGATTTGTGGGATGACAACGAAGGACAAGACCCGACATATACACTGCCTGACGGTCAAAGCCAATACGATACGATTACACATAATACAGTCGATCATATCGGTCTCGATTACGGTGATATGGTCGGAATCGGAGCTATGCTGCCACAGAACATGACGATTGCGCATAATGAGATCAGCAACCTGCCGTATTCCGGCATTAGTATCGGATGGAACTGGGCGGATACTTACCACGGCATGACGAACAATCAGGTGCATAACAACTATATTCATGATGGAGTAAGGCTGGTTCAAGATGGCGGAGGCATCTATACGCTTGGCCGGATGGACGGCAAATCGAATATCTACCACAATTATATTAAAAATATGCGGCAAGGCCCTTACGCGGCCTGGAATCATATTATGGGCGTTTACTTAGACGGTGAGACGAGCTACAGGATGGTGGAGCGCAATGTGATCGATAATACGGAGCATGGCTTCTCCGGCTCGGCACATGACAATATCATTCGCTACAACTATTACAATGTAGACTTCGGCGGCGTCAACCCTTCCAGCACGGCTTACGGAAACATTAGCGTGTCCGGCAATAACTGGCCGCAAGAGGCGCAGGACATTATCGCCGCTGCAGGGCCGGGCAAAGCTTCCCAGCCATTGCCGACTGAGCCTGTCAATCTGGCATTGAAAAAACCAGTAACGGCTTTATCGCAAAGCAAAGATCCTGCATTTGCCGTTGACGGCGATACGGGAACGAGATGGGCGCAGGAAGAGGGCAGAACCGATCCGCAATGGCTGACCGTAGATTTGGGAGATGTCTATTCCATTGCATCTACCAGCACGATGTTTGAACTGAACTCGGGCTATAAGTATAAAATCGAATATTCGGAGGACGGAGACAACTGGTCGCTGTATGCCGACAAGATGGGTGTTGCGACAACTCAGCAAACGAATAACGACGTGAACGCTGTCATGGCGCGCTATATGCGAATTACGATGACCCATGATTGGGGCGGCAGCATTTATGAATTCAGCGTATATCCGGGAGCAGGCGGCACGCCTCCGGAAGCCAACTCTTTAATTCTGAAGGATGAAGTAAGCTTCGATAAAAATCCGCTTAGACAAAGTGATATCCAAGTTAAGATGGTCATGAACGGCGGAACGCTGAACGGAATTAAGAACGGTACGGCTGATTTGGTGCCAGATCAGGATTATACGTTATTCTGGGATCAGGTACTGATCTATAAATCTTATCTCCAAACACTGCCTGCCGGGGAGAATAGTCTGACTTTCGATTTTGCATCGGGTGCAGATCCCGAACTGAAAGTCAACGTTATTGATGATGACGGCTCCGTCAATGTGGCGCTCAACAAGCCGGTAACGGCTTCTTCGCAAAGCTTTGATCCTTCCCTTGCGGTAGACGGGAACACGAATACAAGATGGGCGCAGCAGGAAGGGATCTGGAATACGGAAGGCTGGCTCATGGTTGACCTGCAAGGTGTGTACAATATCAAATCCGTTACGACGATGTTCGAATTGACTAGCGGATACAAATACAAAATCGAGTCTTCCCTCGACGGGGAGAACTGGAGCACCTATGCCGATCGGACGGCAAGCACGACGACGCAGCAGACATATCACGATAATTCGGCAAGTCCTGTAACGGCAAGATATATGCGCATCAAAGCGCTATACAGCCTGGGGCCAAGCATCTTCGAGTTTAGCGTCTTTGGTACGCCAGTGTCGCCGAACTCTACGATTGATAAAGCGTCAGCTGCTTTCAATAAGACGCCAAGCAAGCAGTCGGATATTACGGTTGGACTGGATCTTCAAGGCAATACGCTGACTGGCATTAAAAATCGCTCGCTCTACCTGAAGCCTAACACTGATTATACGGTTTCTGGAAACAATGTGACGATTCTTCGCTCGTATTTGGCTGCTTTGGGTGAAGGGAAAAACAATCTGGCTTTTGAATTCAGTGCAGGCGACAATCGTACGCTGGAAGTAAACGTAACGGAGGCTGGCGGTACAGAAATCGATATCGCGTTAAGCAAAGCGGTTACTGCTTCCTCGCAAAGCAAAAGTCCATTGCTTGCGGTTGATGGCGACCCTGCGACCAGATGGGCGCAGCAGGAAGGATTAACGGTGCCGCAATGGCTGAAGGTTGATCTTGGCAGCGCTTATGACATTACCGGAGTGAAAACGAGATTTGAGCTGAATTCGGGCTATAAATACAAGATTGAATATTCGACAGACGGCTTCAGTTGGACTGCGTATGCGGACAAGACGAGCACAGCAACTACGCAGCAAGTAAATGAAGACCGCAAGGCATCGGCCGTATCGGCCCGCTATGTCCGGTTGAGTGTAACGGATTCCAACGGAAACGGCGCCAGCGTATACGATTTCAACGTCTACACGTTAAAGGCAGCGGACCCTAATGAAGGGGGAGGCAACGGCGGTGAAAACGGCGGCAATAACGGCGGTGAAAACGGTGGTAACACCGGTGGCAACAACGGTGGTAACAATGGCGGCAACACCGGCGGCAATAATGGTGGAGGCACTGGAGGCAATAACGGCGGCCAAACTGGCGGTAACAACAACGGAACGGGTAACAACAACGGTAATGGCAGCAGCAAGCCGGGCGACACAGGTGCCGAAGCTGCAAAGTTTACCGATGTGAGCGGCCACTGGGCGCAAGCCAACATTGACGAGGCTGTGAAGCTTGGCATCGTTAAGGGGTACACAGACGGCACATTCAAGCCAAATGCAGTCGTAACCCGTGCAGAGTTCGTAGTGATGCTGATGAACGGACTGAAGCTTGATGGAACCGGCGGAGAACTGAGCTTCGCCGATGGCAGCCAGATTGGCGCATGGTCGCAAGAGGCGATCGCGAAAGCGCTGCAAGCCGGCATCATAACCGGCTATAACGACGGGAGCTTCCGTCCTTCGGCAAGTGTGACCCGCGCGGAGCTTGCAGTCATGATCGCCCGGGCAAGCGGAGTGAAGCTTACTGACGTAGAGACAACTGGTTTTGCAGATGACAGTGACATTCCAGCTTGGGCGAAAAGCGCAGTCTATGCGATAAAAGCAGCTGACATTGTTAAAGGCAAAGAAGGCAACACGTTTGCTCCTAGTGCTAAGGCAACGAGAGCCGAAGCTATTACGATGATTTTGAATTTATTGAAGGCAGGCAAATAATCGAAATTTATGAAAAGCTTCGGCCGCTCCCGGGTATTAACCGGGGGCGGCCGTTTTGCTTTTATTCCGCTTATAAATCAACGGAAAAATTCTTCGTAATAAGTAAAATTATAAGTTTTAATTCATAATTGCCTTTATTACCAACTGTAAAATGGCAACTTCATTTTGTACACTTAGATTCAAGCAAAGCGAAGGCTTTCTTGGATGCCGGGTGCACCGATCCACTACTCATGTATAGGAGTTGCTTCAAATGAATAGATCAAACAAGACTGAAATTTCGGGAACGGCCGCTGCCAACGCAGACACTGGCCGCCTTCCCTGGGCAGCATTACTTGCTTTAGCTATGGCTGCCTTCATCTGCATTTTCACCGAAACGATTCCTGCCGGTCTATTGCCGCAGATAAGTGAAGGCCTGGCCGTCTCGGAGGGGATTGCTGGGCAGTTGGTTACGTTGTATGCGATTGGTTCCGTGGTGGCTGCGATCCCTTTAACGACAGCAACACGCGGCTGGCGGAGAAAACCGCTTCTGCTGACGATTATGATTGGCTTCTTTCTATTTAATAGTGCAACGGCGTTGTCTTCTAATATCGCTATGATGCTGATTGCCCGTTTTTTTGCGGGCGTGTGCGGCGGCGTGCTGTGGGGAATGGCAGCGGGCTATGCGCGGCGGATGGTGCCGGATGCGCTTAAAGGCCGGGCGATGGCTGTTGCCATGGTCGGGGCTCCGGTTGCGATGGCGCTTGGCGTTCCGGCAGGGACACTGCTCGGAACGATGACGGGCTGGCGTGCTGCGTTTGGTGTCATGTCGCTGCTCACCTTGCTGCTGGTAGCCTGGATCATCTGGAAAATGCCGGACTTTGCCGGACAGCAGGCAGAGAAGCGGTTGTCTCTACAAAAGGTGTTCGTCATTAAAGGCGTTCGACCCGTACTCGCTGTCGTTCTGATCTGGGTGCTTGCGCATAATATTTTGTATACCTATATCGCCCCTTATCTTGCCGGGGTTGGACTCGCGGGGCGGGTAGACCTGATTCTGCTTATCTTTGGCTTGACATCCATCGCCGGCATTTGGATTGTTGGCATGTATATCGACCGGAAGCAGCGTTCCTTAGTCTTAATCAGCCTTGCCGGTTTCGCCTTGGCGTCTCTGTTGTTTGGAATAGGCAGCAATCAGCCGGTTTTCATTTATTTAGCGGTTGCCGTATGGGGACTGACGTTTGGCGGAGCGGGAACCTTGCTGCAGACGGCCATAGCGGAAGCCGCCGGCGATAGCGCAGATGTCGCGCAATCGATGCTGGTTACATCATGGAATCTGGCTATCGGAGCGGGCGGCCTGGCTGGCGCATTATTGCTCGAAGTAATGGACGTTCGTTCTTTTCCGTGGGTGCTGCTCATTCTCATCTTGGCCGCTTTGCTCATTACGTATCAGTCCAAAAAATACGGTTTTACTGCAAAGCAGACCGGCTGAATTTATTCATCGAGTGAGAAAATAGGGTTTTTGTATTCCACAGGCGAAGACATCGCAATCAGAATGGAATACGTCCCGTATTTATCGCAGCTATTGCCGAACTCTTCAAGCGAACGATTGGATTCCGTAATGACCTTCATTAAATAGTTGTGCTCGCCGCTGATGCGGTGGCACTCGATGACGTGAGGAGAGGTTTGGACAAAATCAAGAAAGGCGTGGCAGTCGCTTGTCCGGAAAAGCATAAACGCAGTAGTATGCTTGCCTGTTTTTTCATTCGAAATGATAGTACGGTACTGCTCGATAATACCCTTCTCTTCCATCCGTTTTACTCGTTCAGTTACGGCAGGCTGCGATAGATTAACAAATTTGCCGAGCTCCGTCATCGACATTCTCGCTTGATTTTGAAGATGAAACAGAATTTGTTTATCAATAGGATCCATTAGTTGGACCTCCTTTATATTTATGGTTATATTCCAATAAGTCTTTAAATATAATCTTAAAAATTCATATTGAATTGGATTATCCACTAAAAATGGTCAAGTTGATTAGTATCATAAACGATAATCGTTCATTTGGCTACTAACAAGCTAATTTATCCAATTTTAATGTCAGCATGACTTGCTCTTAACCTTCCTATGACATTTCATTGCTAGAATAACTTGAATGTTTATAGGGGAGAGGGGTTTATTCATTTGAAAAAGACCAATCAGCGCTGGGTGGCGGCATTTCTTGCGACAGCGATGTTCGTTCAAGTACTCTGGCAATTTGCAGGGACAGGTTATGCTGCTGCAATTCCGGCTAATACCGACAATTTAGCCAAAAATGTAGTCATCAGCCAGTTTTACGGCGGAAAACTGAATGATACTGCAGACCTGTATGATAATGACTTTGTAGAATTATTTAATCCGACAGCAGTTCCGGTATCGTTAAACGGCTGGTCGATTCAGTTTGCTGACAATGGGCAAAGCGTCTGGAAAGTTGCGCCTCTAGGGGCGCCTACGGACAGCATTCCGGCTTACGGCTATTACTTGGTAGCCTTGGGGAGCAACGGTATTGTTCAGCGAAGTCTGCCAGCATCAGATGCAGCGGGTTCCTTTAAATTGGGCAATAACAGCGGCAAGCTGGCGCTGCTCAATACGACTCAGCCTCTTAGCGTTAATAATCCAATGAACGATGCTTTGAAAGACAACATCGTTGACTTTGTCGGTTACGACCCTGTAGTGGATGCCTATTGGGGCACGCCTGCGAAGCAGGCTGGCAAGTCGAATACGATGCAGCGGCTCGTATTTGACCCGCTTGACCCGACCAAGAATACAACGGCATTAGCGTTTCCGAATCGCGGACACAACTGGGATACGAAGAATAATGGCAAGGATTTCGAGAAAGTAAACACAGGGGTTCCTCATAATTCCAGCAATTCTGCTGCATACGTTGTGTTGGGAGAGAGCCAGAGCATTCGAATGAATACGGGCTCTACTGTAGACCCTGCGAATAATAAATTTCATTTGACTGCATTCAATGGTCTTGTCAAGCAAGGAGCATGGGCTGCGGGTGATTTCACGGTTAATGGCCTGCCAGCAGGCTTGACTGCGACAGCTGGCGCCAACGGATCGGATATCGAGATTACGTTAGCTGGGCAAAGCTCTCAGAATGTGGATGCCGACGCTAACCTGACGATCGACATTAATCCAGTTGCTTGGGATCAAGTTAACGCGCCGTCAGGACCGGTTGGCGTTTACCAGAAGACGAATACTTTAAGCTTGGTTAAATACACGCCGTCTAATATTATTGCTGCTGCTCCGGATGCGTTATCGTCTGCAATCCGCATGAGCGGTTCGAAAGCTTTGAACGCTGTCATTAAGCTGAATGTCACAGCGGGTACAGCTGTAAATGGTGTGCTGGATGCGGATGACTATCTCGTATCGGGATTGCCTGCAGGCAGCTGGAGCATCTCGGCAGAGGGGAATTGCAGCGGCAATTCCATTACATTCTCCATCTCAGGCACTGCCGGCGCTGCAGTCATGAAGACGGTACCGCTTACGATCATTTTGAATCCGGGCGCAGTGCAGGACAACAGCTTCCTGACTTCCGAGCCGATTGGAATCAGCTTGCTTCGTTACAGCCAGCCTCTTCTTACGGATGAAGCGCGGAAGCAAGCTGTCGTGCAAAGCATTATTGCTGATAATACATTTTTTAATGATGCCGTTACGAAAGAGTACAAATACAGCAGCAGTGCAATGGGAGCCAATGAATATACGTTCCTGCGCGGCACTAATTC
The DNA here is from genome assembly GCF_042883865.1 of Paenibacillus sp. NPDC058174. Taxonomy (NCBI): domain Bacteria; kingdom Bacillati; phylum Bacillota; class Bacilli; order Caryophanales; family Paenibacillaceae; genus Paenibacillus; species Paenibacillus sp. NPDC058174. The sequence goes on along the minus strand of NZ_JBHVUY010000001.1, from coordinate 2,020,507 downwards.
TTTGTTTAAAGCGGACCAAGCCAGTAAGCTTATCCCGTCTCCGGAATCTTTAATTGACGGGTGGGAGGATAAGGACATTCTGGCTTATACACAAGGTGATGCCCATATTCAAAACGTAGGGTCTTTCAATGACAGCACCGGCGAGATGGTTTTCAGTCTGAATGATGTGGACTCTGCCGGAATCGGCAGCTTCTATGATGATTTGATCCGGTTTGTAACGAGCATTTATGTTGTGAAATACGATAAGGACAGCTCTGGCATCGTGAATTTGCAGGATTCCGACTTCCGGGAGGTATCTGAAACATTCCTCGAGACGTATAAGGATACGCTGATCGAGATTCATAACGACAACAGCAAGAAAGCAACCAAGCTGACAAAAAACAATGTGACGGCTTATACGAAAAGTATGATGGACGGCGTATCCAAAGTGTCTTACGCCGAAGCGCTGCAAAAATTGCTAGGCAAACGGGCGCTCAACGGAAAATTGAACATCGCAGGCAATGCCGATAAGTTTGAACTTGCAACAGAAGCGGAGATCTCCGCACTGACAGCGGGCTGGGATGCTTATAAAACGCAGGTAAGAGGCCAGTTCCCGAATCTGAGCGACGATCAGTTTAATCAGTATTTTACGATTAAAGATATTGTGCGCCGTATCCATCAAGGCATTGGCAGTATCGGCGTTATGCGGTTCAACGTATTGATTGAAGGGCCAAGCGGCGCGAATACCGACGATATCCTGCTTGATGTGAAGGCACAGATGAGGGATGCCGGCATTTCGAAGGATGCTTATCTGAAAACATCAATGGATGTGGATTCGTACCTGGGCACATTGGAAGCGTTGAATGCTTCATTCCTGATCCGGGAAGTGTCGCCGTTCAAGGGAGATTACACCGATAAGCCTTTCAAAAACAAAGCGGAGCTGGAGCAATATTTGATCGATGCTGCTAAGGCATACGCATATGCCGGTTCCCGCTTGAACCAGGTGTCCGATGAGCTGAATTACAAGTTTGAAGACCGTTTTGTAACGGACATCGTTCCAGTATGGAGCGATCTTGAGAGCTTTATTATCAATGCGGCGGAAGACTATTCGCATCAGATTGTGGCTGACTTTGCACTCGTTAAGAGTGATATGCTGGCAGGGAAGCTGATCGACGTATCGACACTTGATTCATTGTCTGTAGATACAGGTACGCTGAATCCTTCCTTCAATCCGGCTGTATCCAGCTACAATGTGTCGGTTGATTCAACGGTTAATGCCATTGCCATTACAGCGAAGGCAAGTGATGCTAAAGCGGCTGTTACGGCGAACGGCAGCCCTTACACAAACGGAACTAGCCAATCCTTCCAATTGTCCGAAGGGCAAAATGAAATTCCGTTTATCATTACAGCGCGGAACGGTTCTACAAAAACTTATAGGGTGACGGTGAACAAGGCTTCGTCGCCAACACCAACGCCATCGTCGACACCAACACCGTCATCAACACCGATGCCGACGTCAACACCAACGCCGACGTCAACACCGACACCGACGTCAACACCAACGCCGACGTCAACACCGACGCCGACGTCAACACCGACATCGTTGTCGACCCCGGCACCGTCACCAACCCCGGCTAATTCCGGAAATATTCCGTCAGCGGGCGGTTACTTGTCCGTGAATGGAGCGGGCATTCAAGTTCCGGCAGGCGCGCTTGACGCAGGCTTCGAGATTACAGTAACGAAGGTGAGCAACACCTCCAGCCTGTTTGTTGACGGCAAGCTGAAATTGCTGGGCGAAGTTTACGAGATTATTAAAAACAAGGCAGGCAGCTTTGCTAAGCCGGTTACGATTACACTTAATTATGATAAGTCGAAAGTGAATTTATCGAAATCGAATTTGGGCTTGTACTGGTTCAACGAAGACACGAAACAATGGATCTCTTTGGACAATATTCAAGTGGATCAAGTGAACGGAAAAGTGTCCGGAACGGTAACCCATTTCACCAAGTTTGCAATACTGATGTCGGATAAACAAGATTCTAAACCTCAGCCAACCGTGACATTTACTGACACGAAAGGTCATTGGGCGGAGTCAGGCATTAATGAATTAGTAGCGCTTGGTGCAATTACAGGTTATCCGAACGATACGTTCAAGCCGAATAACAAAATTACAAGAGCGGAATTCGTTACTATTATTACGAAAGCCTTTAATTTGCAGGGCTCGGCAGGCAAAGGGTTTGCCGACACCAAGACGCATTGGGCAAAAGACGCAATCGCGACGGCTGCGTCGCTTGGCATCGTGAATGGTTATAGCGACAATACGTTTGGCCCGGACGAGTGGATTACCCGCGAGCAGGTTGCGGCAATCGTCGTACGCGCAGCAGGCATTTCAGCAGCAGAGAAGAGCTTTACCTTCAAGGACAGCTCCAAAGTATCGCAATGGGCTAGAGCAGCGCTTGCGGCAGCTGCCGAGAAAGGAATTGTCAGCGGCTATACAGACGGTACGGTGAAGCCGCAAGGCAACACGACTCGTGCTGAAGCGGTGGCCATTATACTAAGAGCCTTGCAGAATTAAAGCTTGAAATGATAAGAGGGTGTCTCCAGAGCCATTGGCTTAAGAGACACCCTCTTTCATTTGGATATCAACTTAGCCTAATTATTAGGCTGAATGCAACATAAGCTGCGATTATCGCGTCAACTAGAACGCAGGAGTCCATTTGATACATACGGAGGGAACTTAGTAATGGCAGTCAATCATTGGCTCAGAAAATCCGCCATTTTGCTGGCATCAACAATAATTATCGCAGGGGCAGTGACGGCCTCAACCGAGTCCGTTCACACATCCATAGCTTCAGAAATAGCAGCAGGCGAGACTGCTATAACCGATACTTCGAATGTGAATCCTAAATTCGATCCTAAAGCGGCTCTTGGGGCTGAAGTGCAAGAAAAGCTGAAGCATGCAGGCCCTGAAGCTGTAGTATCCCGTAACTCGTCAACCGGTAAAACAATCGTTACAGACCGGAAACCAGTCCGTTCTGCAAATACATTTGGCACCGAGCCTTCAACACCTTCCAGTTCAGATGCTGCCGAAGCAGGCTCGGACGTATTCACTCCCAGTTTAGTCATTGGAACCGATAATCGAAGCCAGATCACGAACGTCAATGCCTATCCTTATCGTGCTGTTGTATTTCTAGAAATTACTTACGCAAGCGGGGCAAAAGGAACGGCAAGCGGCGCTTTTGTGAGCAATACCGCTATTCTGACAGCAGGGCATGTCGTTTACAGCCAGAAGCACGGCTGGGCAACTTCCGTCAAGGTCATACCCGGAGGAACGGGCTCCTCCAATAAAACCGCAACTACGTCCGACGTGCTGTCCGTTAATGCTTGGGTCAACAATGCGAATTGGGAATATGATTACGGCATGATCAGAGTTCCCGCAAGCTTAGGTACCGGATACTTTGGCACAAGCGCTAAAAGCGATGCTAACTTAACCGGCAAAGCCATTTACAATTATGGTTACCCCGCTGACAAGAAATATGGAACATTGTGGTATGATTCCGGCACAGTCGGCACAGCAATGGCAAAAAGGTTTCTCCACAATGCAGATACCTCATCTGGCAGCAGCGGCGGCCCTATAAGCCTCACTGCCGATTATACCCATATCGTTGGCATTCATTCCGATTCGTATAACTCAAGCTATAACATTGCTACGCGAGTGACAGCTGATGTCGTTGATTTCATCCAGACAAACACCAGTTGGTGATGAACGGATACTCATTATCAATAAAAGCAAGCCTTGTTCTCCTCATTGTTACGATGAGGGAGCAGGGCTTTTTCTATTCCTGGTTATCGTTACAACATTTTAACGAACATAGTTCTTTACGAACAGTGTTCGTTATGTTATAAATAAGAAGTCGACATTAAAGATGAGTTTAAAGGAGGAAGATAATCCGCAATAGAGACAGCGAACCAGCTTCGCTAAATAACGAAGCTAACTTCGTTCGATGATCGTTTCACAGGCAGCTGGAGGACGACAGCGAAGTAGGGTTCGCTATTGGAGAACCAAGGTTCACGGAGAGCGAATATAGCTTCGCTCCAATAGCAGGCAAGTGCCGCAAAGGCTGGATTAGCGAAGGAAGGTTCGTAAAAAAGCGAATCTGGTTCGTTCGAAGCGCAAGCATACACCCGAGTGGCAAGTTACTTTTGCAAACTAAACTAAATTAAGCCCTAAGCTAAATTAAGCTAAGTTAAGCTTTTCGTTAATGCGGCTTCATACAGATTCCAATTAAGAAAAGAGGTCGTTTGTTTGAATATGCAAGCTCAAAACGCTCCATCTGAATTTTCGCTGAAAAAGATTTTGCCGGTTCTTCTGGCCGTAGCAACGGGCATGTTCTTAATTATTTTGGACAGTACCATTATGAATGTGGCTGTTCCTAAGCTGGTGGATAACTTCCATTCTGATCTCGGCACGATTCAATGGGTTATTACGGCTTACACGTTGGCGCTATCGGCGGTTATTCCGCTCGCCGGATGGTTTTCGGACCGTTTCTCCGCGAAGCGCATGTTTCTTTTAAGCATTGTACTATTTGTCATTGCATCGATGCTTTGCGCATTAGCTCAAACCCCAGGGCAGCTGATTGTGTTTCGAATTTTACAGGCCCTAGGCGGGGGAATGGTCGCTCCTATCGGAATTGCAATGGTGTTCAAGGTTTCGCCTCCTGACAAACGCGGTTCCGTGATGGGTATTCTCGGCATTCCGATGCTGCTGGCTCCAATTCTTGGTCCTGTACTGTCGGGCTGGCTGATTGAATTCATTAACTGGCATTGGATCTTTCTCATTAACCTTCCAGTAGGCATCATCGCCTTTGCAATGGCGTGGCGCTTCCTGCCAGCCTCCAAGCCAAGCAAGGAAATGAAGCTGGATGTTCCGGGTGCATTGCTGGCTCCAATCGCTTTTGCTTCATTGGTTTTCACCGTTCACCAAGCAGGGGAGAAGGGCTGGCTGGATCATTGGACACTAGGGTCTTTAGCGTTAGGCCTTGTTGCTTTACTGCTGTTCATCTGGAATGAGTTCAAGCAGAAGCAGCCTCTTCTTGAATTAAGGGTGTTCCGCTCCAAAACCTTTACACATGGCATTATTTTAAGTTGGATGAACCAAATTGCTTTGTTCGGAAGCATATTGTTGTTCACGCTATATTTGCAGCAGGCAAAAGGACTCTCGCCTCTGGAGGCCGGACTATACGTTATTCCCCAAGCGATACTATCTACAATCGGGATTAATGTAGGCGGAAAGCTTTTTGACCGGTACGGAATTCGGCCGGTTGCACTCATCGGTATTTTATCTTTAACAGGCGCACTCTTTGCCTTGACGCATATTACGGCCAGCACCAGCGCATTTTATATCATGTGCAGCTTCGCTTTTGTCGGGCTTGGCCAAGGTTTAACGATGATGCAGATCAATACGCATGTGCTGAAATCCGCTCCGATCGAGCTTGTGCACCGGGTGACACCGATTACGACTTCAGCACAGCAGATCATGTCTTCCTTCGGAGTAACGATTACAGCCGCGTATCTGTCCCATCAGATCAGGAGCTTGCCTGCCGATCATACCGCGCAGCAGCTGGGACAATCATTCGGCCACACATTCTGGATTACCTTGTCCTTTGCAATTGTCGCTCTGGTTCTGAGCTTGTTTCTGAAAAAATTGCCGCAACCTTCTAAAAAGCTTTCTTGATAAGCAGTCAAAAGAGGAGAAAGGCATTTATTTTTTCGCTTGATTACGAACACTGTTCTTTAGGAACGATGTTCGCGACTTACTTATAAATTTATCATTTAAACAGAGGAGATGTATTTCAATGACAACAGTATCTAATGAACAAAAACGAATTGCGATTATCGGAGCTGGCCCAGGCGGATTGACACTGGCTTTGCTTCTGCAGCGTAACGGCATTCCAGCCGTTATTTATGAACGGGAACAGCAAGATCAAAGCCATGCAAGAGGCGGCACGTTGGACATTCATGAGGAATCCGGACAAAAGGCGCTCAAAGAAGCAGGGTTGTATGAGGAGTTCCAAGCTCTAGCCCGCTATGAGGAAGAGGATTTCCGTATCGTGGATAAAACCGGGAAAATCTATATTGATGAAGAGCCGGAAGCTGAACAGTTGGAAGCAGCACAAACAGGAGGGCGTCCCGAAATTGACCGTGGTGTTCTATGCGACCTGCTGCTGCAGGCGATTAACCCCGGTACAATCAAGTACGGGTATAAGCTTCAAAAGGCGGTTTCACTGGAAAATGGCATGACCGAGCTTCACTTTGAAAATGGCGAGGTCGAAACGGCTCATCTATTGATTGGGGCAGATGGTGCCTTTTCCCGAGTGCGTCCGTTGCTGACAGATATCGATGTCGAGTATTCAGGCCTTACGATGCTTGAGCTAAACATACTGGATGCAGCAGAGAAGCATCCTGAATTGGCAGCCTTCAATAAACGCGGCAAGATGTTTGCTCTGGACGACAACAAAGGCATTCTCGGTCAGCTCAATGGAGATGGACGAATTAAAGTATATGCCAGCTTTAAGGCGGAAAGAAGCTGGCTGGAGACAAGCGGGATCTCCTTCGATCAGCCCCAAGAAGCCAAGGAGCAACTGCTGGAGATTTTCCATGATTGGGATGAGCAGCTTAAAGATTATATTCGTTTCGCTGAAGATGCCATTTTGCCCAGACGTATCTACATGCTCCCTATCGGCTTCAAATGGGATCGTAATCCTGGTGTTACGCTAATTGGGGATGCGGCCCACGTTATGTCGCCTTTCGCGGGAGAAGGCGTTAATATGGCCATGTTTGATGCACTGGAGCTTGCTCTTGCGATTGCCCGGCATGCAGATGATTTTGGCAAAGCGATTGAGGAATATGAGGAGATTATGTATCAGTTTTCCGCTGAGAAGGCAAGGGAATCCGATGATAGCTTACAGCTCACCTTCGGAGATAATGCCGCTGCCAAGCTTGCTGAGATGATGAATTCGATTTATGAGCAATTCGCTCAGCAATAAAGATGTTGAATTTCTCACTGCGCTATATTATAAAGAGAATATGAACAATACAAATCGGGTTATCGTTAGTCGTCGGGACCGTCCGGCCAAAGATCCTCTAAGCCGTGAACTTATCGTGAGAACCGCCTATGAATTACTGAAGGAGCAAGGCTTGGCGGGCATGAGCATGCGTAAAGTGGCCAAAGCTTTAGATACAGGGCCATCTTCCTTGTACGTTTACGTTAATAATTTGGAAGAACTAAATTCATATGTATTGGATTCCGGGTTAGGTGAACTGGTACTGCCGGATTCCGGAGAAGGCTCCTGGAAGGAACGGTTATTCGGAGCGTTGAGCTCGTATTTCCTTCTATTGATTGAGAACCCGGGTCTTGCGGAAATCTCATTTTCCACGATTCCGCGGGGTGACAAATATATGGAGCTAATCGAATACATTCTAACTGCCTTGCATGAGGGCGGAGTCAGCCCGAAATCTGCAGCTTGGGGAGTAGATCTGCTGCTGCTGTATGTGACCTCAATAGCATTCGAGAAGCATACTTGGAGGAAGAATGGGACGATGCAACCGTCGGATCTGAAAGAAACGTTTAAAAATGCGGACCCCATTCGTTTCCCTTTCATTCGCAGTCTGAATGAGCAAATGTTCTCCGAAGGAACGGAACTTAGTGAACGGTTCCGGTGGGGGCTGGAAGCGACTTTGCAAGGCATTCAACTCAATAATAAGTAACAAGCAGCATAAAAAGAACAGCTGATTTCGGTCAGTTGTTCTTTTTGTTATATCCGGTGCTAGGATCATTTTTGTCGCAGAAATTATGCTATAATTTTAGAATCAAAAAGGGGGTGCTTACTGATGGAGAATCACTTAAGATTGTCTGGTACTGCTTCCACTCATGCAAAGCCTATTATTAGAAAAGCTATACTTTGCATGGGGCGAAACGTTCTACTATAGCGCTGAACGAACAAGCTTTCCTAATATGTTGGGCTTTGCACCTTATTTTTCAATCTTCAAAATAAGGAGCGGGCAGCAATGAAATATACGAATGCATCAAAGGTTTTACCTAAAGAGCTGATCAAGGAGATTCAGAAATATATTCAAGGGGAGACGCTTTACATCCCTAAGCAGCAGACGGAATATAAAGACTGGGGCAGCATAAGCGGCGGAAGAGAGCTACTGGATCGGCGGAATAACGCGATACGGAATGCTTTTATGAATCATATTAGTATTGAGCAGTTAGCGAAGGAGTATTTCCTTTCAGCCGACACCATTAAGAGAATTGTTTATTCGCATAAAAAGTAAGGAAAGGCACTGGTGAGATTTATTTCATCAGTGTTTTTTATGTCAATGATGATTCTAAATCATCTTTATCATTTCGGATTGTTATCGCAATCCTTACAATAGAAGAGTGACGATGGCGAGCTGAGGCATTCCCGGAATAAAACAAATGATAACCTGCAAATAATGAAGGTGGATTCAACAAGAGAGTGAGGAACAAGAACGATGAGTGAACCAACAAGCAGAAGCAGACATCTGATTGATCCGGAAATTGTGAGTGCAGTTGATTTAATACCAACAACCGATCTGACCTATTCCAAGTTAATTGAATCACGAGAGAATCAATCGAAAATGATGCCGCAGATCGATATAACGGAGAAGTTCCCGGTTACCTTTGAAATAAAGACTGTGCCTAGCTATTTTGGCGGTCCAGCGATTCGAATAGAGATTATTAAGCCTAAGCAGTCCAAGTATGATAAGCTGCCGCTCTATTATTCCATTCATGGCGGCGGAATGGTTATGGGAAGTCCGGTTGGCGAGCGTATTAATAATGCCTCGCTTGCGGTACAGCATGGTTTCTGTTGTGTATCGGTGGGTTATCGCCTGGCGCCGGAGCATGCTCAGCCAAGCCAGCTGCAGGATTGCTATTCAGGACTGAAGTGGTGTATCGAGCATGCTGAGGAATTAGGAATCGATAAAGAGAAGGTTGCTCTTGCAGGCAGCAGTGCCGGCGCCGGATTAGCAGCTGGCGTAGCCTTGTACATTCGGGATCAGAAGGAATTCGAAATTCAACATCTGCGGCTCATAAGGCCGATGCTGGATGACCGTACAAGTGTTGTGCCGGATCATCCCTATGCGGGCGAATATATTTGGAACAACCGAAGCAACTATTTTGGCTGGAAATCAGTATTGGGCCATGAGCCAGGTCTGGAAGAAGTAAGTGAGTATTACGTGCCAGCACGTGCAAAATCATTAGCGGGCCTGCCGCCGACCTATATTAATATAGGCACCGTTGATTTATTCATTGATGAAGCGCTGCTGTTTGCGAAGCAATTGGTATTCGACGGTGTCTTAGTAGAGCTGCATGTATACCCGGGATATCATCATTTATCACCAATGTTCCCGGATGCGCATTATTCGAAAGAAGGCGCCGCAACAAGCGAGCATGCGTTGTTGAAAGCTTTGAAGCTGATTTAATTTGTAGAATATTGAAGTGAAGCGACAGTTATACAAATGAGCCTTGGGGAGGTTTCCCCAAGGCTTTTTTTATTCTTATTTACGAATCATTGCATAGATACACGTATCTGTTAATTCGGTGCCATCAACTGATAAATCCTCATTTTTTAAAATCCCTTCTAGCGTAAAACCTAACCTCTCTGGAATTGCCCGACTTTTAACATTCAGTGAATCACAGCGTATTTCCAGCCTGCGGGCCTTTAGCTTACTAAAGGCAAAAGAAATGATGCCTTCAACCGCTTCTGTCATAATTCCCGTCCCGCTGTGGCGAGTATCCAGCCAATAACCAATTTCGAATTTTGGAATATCCCAATTGGGGTTATGCAGACCTGAAGAGCCTACAAATTGGCCAGTGTCTTTCAAAAAAATGAGCAGCCTCAGATCTTCCCGGGCTATAAATTTTGCATGGGCTTCTCTAACGTTAGCCTCTGTATCGGCTTCGTTTTGCTCCTTCTGCATAAAAGGCAGCCAGTGTTTTAACTCTGTTTTAGATGCTTGCAGCGATTCATAAACAAGCTTCCCGTCACCTGGTCTAGGCATTCGTATTAATAACCTTTCCGTCTCAAACTCAGCAGGAAAATCCAATAGCAGCGGATTCAATCTAAATTCCCCCTTCATTTTGCTTTTCCATATCCTATCACCGAATTTGAACACCTGTCTATTACGGTCGTTTAAATTCAGTTTAAAAACCGGAGTTAGGATGACATTAAATTCAGAAACATTGGAGGAATAGCAATGGGGCAAATTCAGACGAAGAGAATAGACCCGAATAATGGAGACTGGGCTGTAGAGGCGCATGGCCTTGTAAAAGTGTTTGGCGACAATCGGGCCGTCGATGGCGTGAACTTGAACGTGCGGGCCGGCTCCATCTACGGCGTACTGGGGCCAAATGGCGCCGGGAAGACGACGACGATCCGCATGCTCGCTACGCTGCTCAGGCCGGATGCCGGTAAAGCTCGCATATTCGGCCATGACGTGGAGAAGGAGTCGCAGATCGTCCGCCAATTGATTGGCGTAACCGGGCAGTATGCTTCGGTAGATGAGTCGCTTAGCGCCACTGAGAATCTGGTTATTTTCTCGCGGCTGCTGGGATTGGGACGTGCAGAAGCGAAGCGCAAGGCAGCTGATCTGCTTGAGGAATTTGGCTTGTCCGAGGCGGCGAAGCGTCCGCTTCGCAATTTCTCTGGCGGCATGCGGCGGCGGCTAGACTTGGCTGCAAGTCTCATTGCGCAGCCGCCGCTCATTTTCCTCGATGAGCCGACTACAGGATTAGACCCGCGCACAAGGTCACAGATGTGGGATACGATCCGCAGACTCGTAAAAACGGGCTCGACCGTTCTGCTCACGACGCAATATTTGGAGGAAGCCGATCAATTGGCTGATCGGATTGCGGTTATCGACCGGGGGGTAGTCGTAGCGGAAGGGACGGTAGACGAATTGAAATCATCCGTCGGCACTTCCTCGCTTCACCTTAGTGTCGAACATCCGCTGCAGATGGAGAAAGCTCGTCAAATCGTGGAACAAGTGCTCCAAATTCAAGCGGTCATCTCTCCGGAAGCGGGTAAAATTACGGCACCGATGGCTAACGCCGATCTGGTAACGGATCTGCTTATCGCATTGCGAGCTGCTGGAATTCCGCTGGCGGAGATGAGTGTTCAGAAGCCCACCCTTGATGAAGTATTTCTATCGATTACAGGCCATGGCGCCTCGGATGCGCCGGCATCCCGCGAGAAGGAGGAAGTAACGGTATGAGCACCATTCAAGTAAATGCGGCATCGGGCCGCAAATTGAAAAACCATACGAGCTTCGGCCAGACGGTACGCAATTCTTTGACGATGGCTTACCGGGGGTTGTTGAAGATTCGGCGCACGCCGGAGCAATTGTTTGACGTGACGCTGCAGCCGATTATTTTCACCCTGATGTTCACTTATATTTTTGGCGGAGCTATCTCCGGGGATGTATTGAGTTATCTGCCTGTCATCATTCCGGGTATTCTTGTACAGACGGTCATTACAACCTCTATTGTTACGGGTGTTCAGCTGCGCGAGGATATGGATAAAGGGGTATTCGACCGGTTCAAGTCGCTTCCTATTGCACGTATCGCTCCGCTTGCGGGAGCACTGCTCGCGGACACGATCCGGTATACGATTGCAACGGTGCTGACCTTCGGCATGGGATATATTATGGGTTACCGCCCTGAAGGCGGTCTTGGTTATGTAGCGCTTGCTGCGCTTCTCGTCATTCTCTGCTCTTGGTCAATAAGCTGGATCTTCGCCTTCTTCGGCGTCATCGCCCGTACAGCCTCCAGCGTACAAGGCATCTCGATGATTGTGCTGTTCCCGCTCACCTTCCTGTCCAATGCTTTTGTACCGGTCGACACGATGCCGAACTGGCTGCAATGGTTCGTCAACATTAATCCGATCTCGCATCTCGTTACAGCTGTAAGGGATTTGACGAATTCCGGAACCGCAGGCTGGGATCTAGGAATCTCCCTGATTGGAGCAGCGGTTATTGTTGCAGTGTTTGCGCCCATCACGGTTCGCGCTTATATGCGCCGGACGTAAGGCCGGGTTGGATTCATAAACAAAATGAGTCTCATCCATATGACGGATGAGGCTCATTTGTTTGGTTGAATACTATTCGTTAGTCAACAACTGTTTTCTTGGTTTGCCTAGAGCGGCGATGACAGCAAACAGCAGAAGTACAATGCCGGTAAACCTAAATCCGTCGATGATGCCTAGCGACAGCCAGCCCAATACAGAAGAGCCTGCAACGACACCTAACGAGAAGAAGGCGTAGAAGTAACCGTATGCTTTGCCCCGAAGCTCTGCAGGTACAGCTTGGATGAGCAGCGTATTAATTGACGGAAACAAGAAGGCGAAGCCGACTCCGTAAAGTCCAAGGACGATGTATAGCGTTAATGTCGTTGTAGCTTGGCTAATCAGCAGCTGACTTACTCCCATCAAGCCGATACCGATAGCCATCGTCCAGGCGGAAGCTACACGATCAAAGATGCGATTAGTAGGAAGGACGAAGATCAGTACGGCGATAATCCCGAACGTACTCATCAATGTACCGCTTAATCTAGAGTCATAGCCCAGTGTTTGAATGTGCAAAGGCAGCAAATAAGCGATGACGCCTTGCGAGAACATTAAGAAAAATGCGCCGCTATAAGCTTTGACTACACCGGAGTTGAATAAGGAAGCCGATGATGAAACGGCAGCGGCATCCGCTTCTTTCTTCGGTATTTTATATTTGCTGAGAAAAATAGCCGACAGAATGGCGAGTGCCAGCCCTAGTGAGGCTACGCAAATAAACACGAAAGGAACAGAAGTCTTGCTTGCCATGATTCCGCTAAATGCAGGTCCGATAATGGCAGCAAGTCCTACAAACGTACCGGTAAAAGCAACCTTTTTCCCCTGTTCATCCTTTTTGGTCGTATTCGCAGAGAACGTAAATGCCGCAGGGACGATTAAGCCGGCGACAAAGCCGTGCAGTAAGCGAACAACAATTAAGAAGGATGGCTCCTCAACAAATTGATAGAGCAGCAGGGCGCCGCTGGATAGCAGCAATCCGGCCATTAGAATTTTGAACGGTCCGATTTTGTCGGTCATAATGCCGGATAAAATATTGCCGATCGTGTTGGATAACGAATAGAGTCCGATGACAAAGCCTGCAACAAACGAGCTTGCACCGACGGATGCGGCAAAGGTGCTCATAACCGGCAGCTGCGAGAACAGATCAAAGAAGGAGAAGAATACGATGCTGTACACGAGCAGGCTATAGTTGAACGGCTTTATCGAGTACCTCGTCTGTGCCTTCTTGAGCTGCCAATCCAGCAGAAAGTTGCCGAAAGGGACGAAGGCTGCGGCAGCCGCTGCCGCTGGCCAAAGCAGGCTCCAGTTTACTCGTATAGCCGCATATAAGATCGTTAGCGCATAAAGACTAAAAATGCCCCCGTGAATGCTTCCAACAATGGTGACTGCCTGCCCGATGCCCCAAATATATTTCAAAGGCATAGCGATACCGAGCAAAACTAATAATGAAATGCCGTCTAAAAGTCCAGTAATACGTAAAAGGTAGATGGGATGTGCCCGCACTTGAGATGCTCCTAATTTTATATTTTCACCAGCCGCTTCTGAAAAGAGCCAGCTTATCCATTATAATAGAGGAAAACGTTCCGTGCACCCTTATACGGCCTTTAGACAAGAATACGTCAAAAGGATGGAATACATTCACACTTAATGGTTATGGAGGCTTTAGTTGTGACAAACAGGATTGTCCCCGAGTGGGAGGCGTCCCACTTTCCGTTATATATGGCTGACAGCATTCATTCGGTCTACAGTACTTCGAGCCGTCCGCTGCATCACATACATGAGCGCCTATCGGTATTGATTGCAATTGTCAGCGGCAAAGGCAGCTTGAAGACAAGCGATCAAGTGTATGAGCTGACGGAAGGCAGCGTTGTTTTGCTTCCGGCACACAGCGAGGCGGAGCTGGCCGCGAGTTCCGCACATCCGCTTCATGCTTACACGCTGGCTATCCGTGCGCGGGAGGGAGCAAGCTCCCTGAATGCGGGAGCTATGATGCAGAGGAGCGAGGCGGCCTCCAATTCCGTCGTTTATTTTCTGCCCAATGAACCGGCGATTGCGGCTCATGTGGAGGAACTTTATGTCCACCGGCTTCCGGAGAATGAAATTCGCCATGTGCAGAACCAAATTATTTTTCATCAGATTATATTGCAGCTGCTTCAGGGACAGGAGGCCAAGTACTCGGGAAGCGAGCAGCCCTCTATGGAACGAAGCATTGCCTATTTGGAAAACCATTTCAACGAGAAAATAACACGAGAGCAATTAGCCGAAATCGCGGGCGTGAGCCATTCGCATTATTCGATTCTGTTCAAGCAAATGACCGGCTTCTCGCCAAGTGACTATTTGTCGCGGCTTCGTGTTCACCGTGCCAAGGAGCTGTTGATTGGCGGATCTGGAACGCTTAGAGAAATTGCGTTGAAGGTCGGCTATAAGGATGAATTTTATTTGAGCCGCCGGTTCAAGCAGCAGACGGGAGCTTCGCCTTCAGGCTATAACCGGAGAAAGTTCGAGCGCGTAGCTGTACTGCTCTCACCCTACGCCAGCCATTTGCTGCTGCTTGGCCTGGAGCCGGCTATCATCATTTCGGACAGCAGCGAATATGTCCATACATCGGAATTGCAGCCGCCGCAGTCGATTACCTTTATTAACATTAATAGTTCCATTGAACAGGTAAAGTCTCTATTGCTCGAGGCTGACATTGAACTGATTATTGGAGCTCAGGAGCATTTGGAACTATCCGGTCTCCATGCAGGGCATTTGCGGGCTGTGGCGCCTGTTGCAGAAGTATCCTGGATGGATATGGGCTGGAGGGAGCATTTGCGAATTATCGCTCAGATCATTCAACGGCAGGAGCGGGCCGAGCAATGGCTGGCGGAATTCGAGCTGGAGGAACAGGCGGCTCGTTCACTTGTGAAGCAAAGCAAGGCAGCGAATGAGACGATAACGATCGTTGTCATTAAACCGGAGCAACTATTTATTTATGGCAACCGCAATTTCGGCTATGTCATCTATCAATCACTGGGCCTTAATCCGCCGCTAAAGGTCAAGCAGCAGATGGACAAGCTTGGGGACCGGTTTCATTCTATACCTGTTGACCTCTCGGAGCTGGCAGAATACGCGGGAGATCGGATGCTCGTCATTATTTTTCCCGATATTAAGGGCTCGATTGAGCACTCTGAAGCGGTATTCAAGTCGAACTGCTGGGAGGAGCTTCCGGCCGTACAGCAGCAGAACGTTCATGTACTTGATCTGGATGAGTGGATTCCGTACAATCCGATTTCTATTCGCCTGCAGCTGCAGCGGGCAGTTGATTTATTTACGGCCAATCAATAGTACAAGTTAATTTTCCAACAAAAAGGCATGGCTCGGCGAAGAGGGTATCCCTATAATTGGTGTAGACAATGAAAATGATAATTATTTTCATCATCATCAAAGGGACAATATAAAAGGGAGAGACTCATCGTATGAAAAAGCTTGCCGTTCCATTTATTCTGCTTTTTGTTATTATTCTGAGCGCTTGCGGCGCCAACCAAGCGAACAAATCAAATAAGGATGCGAATGCTGCATCTTCACCGGCACCGACAGAAGCGGCATCCCCGTCTAATGAAGCTGCTACATTTACTTATCAATCGGAGACAGGGCCTGTTGAAGTGCCAACGAATCCGCAGCGTGTTGTCGTGATCACCCGATTCTTGACTGGTAACGTAATGGCACTTGGCGTACCGGTTGTCGGCGTTGACGAAATGTCCAAAGAAAACCCTAATTTCAAGGATAAGCTGGCAAATGTAGAAGCGGTAACGGACGAAAGCCTGGAGAAAATCATGGAGCTGGAGCCCGATTTGATTATCGGACTGGACGGTATTAAAAATGTCGAGCAGCTCAAGCAAATCGCGCCAACCGTCATTTATACTTACGGCAAAGTCGATTTCTTTACCCAGCAGCTTGAAATCGGCAAACTGTTGAACAAAGAGAAAGAAGCGCAAGCCTGGGTGGATGATTTCACTGCCCGTTCGAAGAAAGCAGGCGAAGACATTAAAGCGAAGATCGGTGCAGACGCGACAGTGTCGGTTATCGAGACGTTTAACAAGCAGCTTTATGTGTACGGGGACAACTTTGGCCGCGGTACAGAAATTTTGTATCAGCAATTTGGCCTGAAAATGCCGGAGACGGTAAAGGAAGCGACGAAAACAGACGGCTATTTGGCCTTATCGACGGAAGTTTTGAACGAATACTCCGGCGACTATGTCATCTTTAGTAAAAATGCCGAAGAAGACAACTCGTTCCAAAACACCCAGACGTACAAAAGTATCGACGCTGTAAAAAATAATCATGTCTATGAAGCCGATGCTAAAGCATTCTACTTCAATGATCCAATTAGCATGGAATATCAGCTTCAGTTTTTCATTAAAAGCTTTCTTGGCCAATAATCTGACCAATGAATAATAAAGATTAGCGGGTACCGTTGAGAGACAATGACGGACCCAAATAAACGCCCTTGTGCGTATCCGAAAATCGGGTACGTCAGGGGCGTTTTGCTGTTCTCCATGTAAAGTTTCGATGGTGGGAGAATGGATTTTGAGAATATACATAAATTGGATAAAGAAAAGCTTCATCAAACAACGGATGCTGCCTTAGTCGGGTAAATTGAGCAGGCGGAGGGGACATACACGTAATGAAGATGGCAAATCGTAATCATATGGGCGTAATTATCGGGGGTTTGCTGCTGGCAATCCTTATGGCATCGATGGATAACACCATCGTAGCCACTTCAATTGGTACGATTGTCGGCGAATTGGGCGGCTTCGATAAATTGATGTGGGTTACCTCAGCCTACATCGTGGCAGAAATGGCCGGCATGCCGATTTTCGGCAAGCTGTCGGATATGTACGGGCGGAAACGTTTTTTTATATTCGGCATTATCGTTTTTATGACCGGTTCTGCGCTATGCGGAACAGCGGAGTCAATCGTTCAATTGAGCATTTACCGAGGGATTCAGGGGCTTGGCGGCGGAGCGCTGATGCCGATTGCCTTTACGATTATGTTCGATGTCGTTCCAGTGCATAAACGGGGCAAGATGGGCGGCTTATTCGGCGCAGTATTTGGCCTCTCCAGCTTATTCGGGCCGCTTCTTGGCGCTTACATAACCGACTATATTCATTGGTCTTGGATTTTTTATATTAATTTGCCTTTGGGTCTCATTGC
Source organism: Paenibacillus sp. NPDC058174 (assembly GCF_042883865.1). NCBI lineage: Bacteria > Bacillati > Bacillota > Bacilli > Caryophanales > Paenibacillaceae > Paenibacillus > Paenibacillus sp. NPDC058174. The sequence continues at coordinate 2,003,186 of NZ_JBHVUY010000001.1, read as the reverse complement.
GTTCATCATGATTGCTTTCTTTTACAAGGAGTCCGTCGTTCATTCCAGGCAAAAAATCGATTATCTTGGCGCAGCTTTGCTGGTAGCCGCAATCGTCTGCCTCATGTTCGCGCTTGAGCTTGGCGGGAAGCAATATGCTTGGAATTCCAGCTTTATATTAGGCTTATTCGCGGCTTTTGCCGTGCTTATGACCGGCTTCGTGTTCGCTGAGCGGCGAGCGGAAGAGCCGATTATTACCTTCGGCATGTTCAAGAACAGACTTTATACGACAAGCAACATTATGGCGATGTTCGCGGGAGCGGCATTTATTACAGCGTCGGTCTATATCCCGATCTTCGTTCAAGGTGTTCTTGGCGGCTCCGCAACTAATTCAGCGCTAGTGCTGCTCCCGATGATGCTGGGTTCCGTTACAACGGCGGCAGGCGGAGGTCTGCTCATGACCAAATTGAAGTACCGGACGATGATGATTCCGACATTGACGCTGCTAGTCATAGGAATTGGGCTATTGACTACGTTAACGTCCGGTTCATCGCACTTCATCGTAACGGTCTTTATGATTCTGGTCGGCCTCGGGATCGGGGCATCATTCTCCGTTTTGAGCAGCGCGGCCATTCATGGCTTTAGCATCCGGCAGCGCGGCTCCGCCAGCTCAACGCTTAACTTCATGAGGGCACTCGGGATGGCGCTTGGCATTACTGTATACGGCATGATTCAAAGTCATCTGTTCCGAAATAAACTGGATGCCCAATTCACCGGGGGCCATGCCGGGCTGCCGGAAGGACTGGATTTGAGCGATCCCCGTAAAATATTAACGCCGGAAACGCGGGATCTCATCCCGGCTTCCGTATTGGATCAAATTACGGATGCGCTCAGCTCCTCCGTCATTCAGACCTTTGCTTGGGCGCTGATCCCCTCCGTCATTGCATTGCTGGCGTCCTTCGCCATGAGCAAAGAGAAGCTGGACCCTGCAGCCGAGCAGGAACAATACTCGGCTTCGCATTAAGTGCTGGGGAATGCTTTGATTTTGCTTTTAATAGTCAGGTTAATGGCAGACGGAGCAATTGAATGATTCTGGAGAAGCGTCAGCGTTCACTTTTGTGAGGGGATTCCAGCCTTGACTCGTTGATTCAATGGAATCCCCGAGCAATGGCGAGCGGAAGAACATTCAATTGCACAGGATGCTGTTTAATCTGAACAACAAAAAATAGGCTATCCCCTTCGTCATCTTAATGACTTGGGACAGCCTATTTTTAGGTCATATACAGATCATTAAGCGGCCACATCGCGCTTCGTGAATAGAAGCCACGCGATAAATTGGAAAGCCAAGTAATAGATGACGAGCGTAATGATGGAGAAGGACAGTGTCATCTCCGGCCGGAGAGGAGAAGCTCCCTCCAAATATTGCGTCAGGTCGATGTTGGCGAAGAGCAAATATTTCACCCAGCTGTAGCTGCTTAGCAGCATCGTTACCGTATTGCCTACCAGCATGAACAACAGCGAGAACGCAATCGCCATGGAGGAGCTGCGGAATGCGGAAGAGATCATAAAGGCCATCGTGACGTACATAATGAGCGAGATGATAGAGAAACCGTATTTTTCCAATATTTCGAGAATCATTGGGCTTTGTTGGACGATACCGGTCTCAGAAACGGACAGAAGCGGCTGATTCATCCCGTCGAAGCCTTCCAATATGCCGCCTGCAGCGAAGGAAGATCCCAAGCAAAGCAAGAGCAGGAACAGGGCGAAGCCCATCGTAGCGATATATTTGCTGACCATAATTTTTGTCCGGGAAGCGGGACCGACGAGCAGCAGTTTGATCGTTCCCCAAGTGAATTCGGCCGCGATCATATCAGCTGCAATGATTACAGTTAATATCGTGACCAGAATGATTAGGTTGGAGGCGTTGTTCACATAATCCCAAAGCGACAGCTCGTGGGGGTTGACGCCCTGCTCCAAGTAGTATTCATTAAGTTTAATCTGCTCGGTCATCCTCGTTTTTTGATTGTCGTTAAGTTCCTGATTGCTCTGCAGCTCCTGCTGCATCCGGCTGTTGTCTTGAGTTAAGCTTTGCTGCCAGTCCGGGTTGGCGTTCTTGTGCGCTTCCCAATTCATAAGCCCGCTAAGCAAGGCGACGGTGAGGAGCAGAAAACCGATCATCAGCCATGTGCGGGGACGCCGGTAAATTTTCATATTTTCATTCTTAATAAGATTCGTTAAACTAGACAACCATTTCACCCCCGGTTATTTCGAGAAATTGATCTTCCAGCGATTTTTGCACGGCGTGAATGCCTAATACTTCAATCTCCGCATTGACGAGGAGCTTCGTAATATGTGGGACGGCTTCTTTATCTGCTGTTAGTTCCAGCTGGCTGCCCGTTACGCTCATTCGAGCCGTATCGAAGACGGAGGCGAGCAGCTGCTCTGCTGCCGGAATATCGTCCACCTCAATAATGATCTTCGTCTGCGCAGCGTCCCTTGTTTCCTGCAAGGACCGGATGTCCATCAGCTTGCCGCCTTGAATGATGGCGACTCTGTCGCACATCAGCTCCATCTCGGAGAGCAGGTGAGAGGAGACGATAACGGAGATTCCCTCTTCTCTTGTCAGCTTTCGCAGGTAATCCCGCAGCTCGCGAATGCCTGCCGGATCAAGGCCATTGGTTGGCTCGTCAAGTATAAGCAGCGAAGGGCGGTGCAGAATCGCTTGTGCGACGCCAAGACGCTGGCGCATGCCAAGAGAGTACCTTTTCACTTTCTCGTGAATCCGGTTCTGCAGTCCAAGCATCGTGACGACCTCATTGATCCTTTCTTTTGTAATGCCATTGTGCCGGCGTGCGAAATGGGTCAAATTCTGATAGCCGGTCAGAAACTTATACATTTCCGGATTCTCGACAATGGCCCCGACATGGGTCATTGCGAGCTCGAAGTAATTGCGGACAGATACGCCCTTTATGAGCGCTTCGCCCTTCGTCATTGAGATCAAGCCAACGATCATGCGGATCGTTGTTGTCTTGCCGGCCCCGTTGGGCCCAAGAAATCCGAATACTTCCCCTGCGGGTATATCGAAGGTAAGATTATCTACAATTGTGCGCCCGCCAATCTTTTTCGTGACATTGCGGAGCTGCAATACGGCTTCCGTCATACGATTAAACCTCCCGAAATTGTTCTACATGAGAACTATACCGGAAGAACGTCTGGCGCAAAATAGACCTTGGAACAGGATTCTCCCCCACCTTAGGTCGAGTATGCCAGTCCCAATAGCAGACTAAGTCAAGGGGCAAGCACAGCTGCGATTGACGATGGAAAGCGCGAATTATTATAATTGCTCTATGAACATACCGATAATAACTAAATTATATATTCCCCCGTCCCGGCCCCGTGCCGTCCATCGCATCCGATTGCATGAGCGGATGGATGAAGGACTCCACGGCAAGCTTACTCTCGTATCGGCTGCAGCTGGATTCGGGAAAACAACTTTAGTTAGCGATTGGCTTGCGGCTTGCAGTTTACCGGCAGCCTGGCTATCGCTGGATGAAGGGGATAATGATCCAGCACGCTTTCTGACCTGCCTGTTCTCTGCTGTACAGACGATCGGGATTAACATCGGAGAAGGTGTTTTTGGCATGCTTCAATCCCCCCAGCCGCCGCCAGCCGAAGCATTAATGGCCGTGCTTATCCGTGAAATTACGGCGGCTGCCGGACGATTTATCCTCGTGCTCGATGATTATCATGTCATTGCAGCAGAACCGGTACAGCAAGCTCTTGCCTTTCTGCTGGAGCATCAGCCGCCCCAGATGCATCTAGTCATTGCTGCCCGTGAGAATCCTGACTTGCCGCTTGCACGTTTGCGTGTCCGCAATCAGCTGACGGAACTGCGGGCAGCGGATTTGCGGTTCACTCCGGCTGAGGCAGCCGGATTCCTCAATCAGACGATGGGCCTTAACCTCTCGGCCCCGAATGCTGCCCGATTAGCTGACCGTACAGAAGGGTGGGCTGCCGGTTTACAGCTGGCTGCTCTTTCTTTGCGGGGCCTGGAAGGCTCGGCTGAAGGCGATATCGATACCTTTACTGGCAGCCATCGTTTTGTGCTGGATTATATAATAGAAGAGGTTCTGAAGCAGCAGCCCGAAAGCATTCAAACCTTTTTACTGCAAACCTCCATCCTTGACCGCTTATGTGGTCCGCTTTGTGAAGCCGTTATGGGTAAAGCAGCGAATGATAGCCGGACACGAGGAGAATTAGCGGGATTCGGACAAGAAGTACTGGAATATTTGGAGCATGCCAATCTATTCATTATCCCGCTGGATAACGAGCGGCGCTGGTTTCGCTATCATCATCTTTTTGCCGATGCCCTGCGCCTGCAGCTGAAGCGCCGTGCCAGCGCGTTATCCGGCAGTGAGGCGTCCGGGCTGCATATCGCAGCGAGTGAATGGTATGAGGAGCAGGGCATGGAGCTGGAAGCCTTCCGCCATGCCGCCGAAGCAGGTGATGTGGACCGGTCCGCTCGTTTGATTGAAGGAGCAGGGATGCCGCTGCAGTTCCGCGGTGAAGCCGTCCCTATATTAAACTGGCTGGAATCGCTGCCGCCGGCGGTTAAAGACGCACGCCCTTCGCTTTATATAACTCATGCCTCCGCACTGCTGCTGGTTAGCCGCACAGCGGGGGTTGAACCGATGCTGCAGGCAGCAGAACGGGTGCTGCAGCATGAGAAGCAGAATGAGCAGGTCCGGGATCTGATCGGACATATCGCCTCCATTCGGGCTACGCTGGCAGTTGGTCAGCAGCAGCCCGATGCCATCTACGAACAGTCACTTCTGGCTTTGGCGTCGTTGCACCCGGATAACCTTCCGGTCCGCACCGCGGCAGCTTGGACGCTGGGCTATGCCCAGCAGCTTCGCGGAGATTATGCCGCAGCAGGCCGCACCTATGCTGAAGCGCTGTTAAACAGCGAGCAAATCGGCCACCGGATGATCGCTATTATGGCTGCTATTGGTTTGGGAAACGTTCAAGAGCTAAATAAACAGCCCGATCTAGCGGCTGAAAGCTATCGATATGCGCTGCAGTTGGGGGGAGAACCTCCGCTGCCGGTCGTAAGCGAAGCGTATCTGGGCTTGGCCCGTATCGCTCTGGAGCGGGAGGGATGGGAGACGGCCGAGCAGCATGCGCAGCAAGCTCTCTTGCTTGCCCGTCAGATCGAAAATACCGATCGCTTCGTATCTTGCAAGTTAGTATTCGCACGCGTGAAGCTCGCTCAGGGAAAAATTGCTGCCGCTGCTGCGATTTTATCCGAGACAGAACAGCTTATCATTCAGCATCATTTTGTACAGCGGCAGCCCGAGTTAGCAGAATTGCAGAAACGGGTTCAGCTACATGAAGGGAAAGCTGAAACTCTTGTCCCTATTTCTCCACGGCATGCTCTCATTGAGCCGTTAAGCGAGCGAGAGCTCGAAATATTGAAGCTTATCGCCGAGGGGCTGTCTAACCAGGAGATATGTGACCGGCTTTTTCTGGCTTTGAGCACGGTGAAGGGTTACAACCGGAATCTGTTCGGCAAATTACAGGTTCAGCGGCGGACGGAAGCAGTAGCTCGCGCTCGGGAGCTTGATCTATTGTAGCTCCAGATGTAATCAATGCAAGGCTTATCAATCCCATTTTGTAAAAACATACTTTAGTATCTGCACGTATTGCCCGAACAGTTGTAACATTCCTTATAAGTTGGCTTCCTTAGGAGGATAAAGGGATGAAAGCAGTTGTTTTTTATAAATATGGAGGACCGGAGGTTCTCAGCCTGCAAGAGGTAGATAAGCCGGCACTTAGAGATCGTGAAGTAAGAATCCGAATCTATGCAACGACGGTATCGGCAGGGGATTGCAGAGTGAGAAGCCTGACGCCTCCGCCCATGTTCCGTATTCCGATGCGATTCATGCTGGGGTTCAACAGGCCAAGGAATCCGATATTAGGCATCAAGCTGGCGGGAGAAATAGAGGCAGCAGGCAGCAAGGTAACGCGATTCCGGAAAGGCGATCCCGTATTTGGCCCGACTGGCTTCAGGTTTGGCGCCTATGCCGAATATATTTGTCTGCCAGAAAACTCGCCTCTGGCAATCAAGCCATCCAATCTCACTTATGCGGAAGCGGCTGCTGTCCCAGTCGGGGGACTTACTGCTCTAGGCTTTTTGCGGAAAGCTTGCATACAGCCGGGGCAAAAGGTGCTGGTCTATGGTGCATCGGGCAGTCTGGGCACGTACGCGGTACAGCTTTCGAAGCATTTTGGTGCGGAAGTGACAGCGGTATGCAGCTCAGCAAATCTGGAACTGGTGAAGTCGCTCGGAGCTGATCATGTTATCGATTATGCCAAAGAGGATTTTGCCGCCAGAGGAGAGACCTATCATATTATTTTTGACACGGTAGGCAAAACCTCATTCGAAGCATGTATACGGATGCTGAAGGAGCACGGCTCGTATGTGATGGCTGTCATGTCGCTGAAGCCGGTTCTGCGCGGCGTATGGACATCGATGACCAGCAGCAAGAAGGTGATTTCCGGAATGGCCGGTGAACGGACTGAAGATTTGGATTACCTCAGAACGCTAATTGAGAAGGGGAAGCTGAAGCCTGTCATCGACAGAAGCTATCCGCTGGAGCAGATGGCAGAGGCTCATCGTTATGTCGATACGGGGCGGAAAAAAGGCAATGTAGTCATTACAATAAATGATAACCAATGATAGAACAAACATGAACAAGCCATAATAAAAGCAGCCAGCTTTTATTATGGCTTGTTTTGCATAGCTGCCAGCTTAGCTAGCAATCAGCTCTTTCGCTTGCCGTTTGCCGGAGGCCAGCAGACTGTCGCTCAATGCCGGGTCGTTAACGGAGCGGGCTAATACAAGCGTTCCGACCATCGTGCTAAGCAGTGCGCTGCCTGTAGCTATATCAATGCCAGCTACATCGGCAATAAATTGGATCATCCGCTCCAGCTCTTGTGTATACACGTCGCGGACTTCTTCCGAAGAACGGGATATTTCGCTGGAGAGAGCGGGAAGAATACAACCCATTTCTGTCCGGTCACGATGAGATTGGCTTAAATAATAGTCAATGACCGCATGAATTTTGGGATCACCCTTTGCGTTCTCTGCCGCTTCCCGCAAGTAGGCGATCGTATCGCCAATCGCATAGCGGCATGCTTCGGCCACCAGCTGTTCTTTATTGTCGAAATGCGAATAGAACCCTCCGTGAGTCAGCCCTGCTCCTTTCATAATAAAAGGCAAGCTTATGTCGCGGATGCCGTTCGTTCGAAAAGCTTGGGCGGCACTTTCAATGATTTTCCCCCGAACTTTGAGCTTATGGCCCTCAGGATAAGGCATCGCAATCACTCCTGTCGCTCGAAATCGATCTTTTTTTAAAATATTATAATCATCATAATAAAGCCTGTCAATTTGTCCTGCCGGATTCGGGAAAGGGAGAAGGAGGGGATTGACGATTTTAAAATATGATGATTATAATATATTACGGTCATAATATTTTAAGGAGGAATCAAGCTATGAGTCAGCATGAAACGGTAGACAACCTGGTCATCGGTTCCGGTCCGGGGGGATATGTAGCAGCGCTGCGTTCTGCGCAGCTTGGTTTGAAGACAGCTGTGGTTGAGCGCAATGGGATTGGCGGAGTGTGCACTCATGTAGGGTGTATTCCGTCAAAAGCATTAATCGCCGAATCACATCGTTATCAGCTGCTCAATCAGCTGAACAACGCGAATGATCCGTCGATCTTCGATACTGCACAGGCTTTCAAGCAGGGGGTCGTGAACAAGCAAGCCGGAGGAGTAAGGTTTCTGCTGAAAAATGCCGGTGTGCAAATTGTAGAAGGAGAAGCCAGCTTTATTGACGAGCATACAGCTCTTATTAAAGGAGCGGGCACGGAGCAGCATATTACATTTAAGCATGCCATATTGGCGACGGGCTCCCGTCCGATCGAGCTGCCTGCTTTGCCGTTCGGCGGCCGTATTCTCTCTTCTACAGAAGCGTTATCACTGTCGCATATTCCGGCCAGCCTAGTCATCATCGGCGGCGGCTATATTGGCGTGGAGCTGGGACAGATGTATGCCAAATTCGGAACAAAGGTAACAATTCTGGAGGGGGCTGACCAAGCGCTGCCAGGCTTTGAGCCGGAGCTTACCGCGCCTGTGCTGAAGCAGCTTAAAGCAGACGGCGTAACGATCATAACCGGGGCAATTGCATCGGCAGCAGAGCAGACGGCGGATTCTGTAACGCTGCATTATTCGCAGAACCAGGAGCAGCACGCCATTATAGCGGACTATGCGCTGGTTACTGTTGGCCGGAAACCGAATACGGACGGCAGTTTGGGGCTGGAGCGTATCGGGCTGTCCGTTGCAAGCAGAGGTCTCATCGAGACGGACGAACAAGGCAGAACGGCTGTGCCGCATATTTTTGCCATCGGAGATATTACGGCGGGCCCTGCTCTTGCCCACAAAGCTTCCTATGAAGCGAAGGTTGCGGCAGAAGCGATTGCAGGCCACGCCTCAACCATCGATTATAAAGCGATTCCGCTCGTTATGTTCTCGGAGCCGGAGCTGGCAAGCGTTGGCTTAAGCGAGACTGAGGCCAAAGCGAAGGGGATTGCGGTTGTCACCGGCAAGTCGCCCTTCTCAATCAACGGCAGAGCCCTTGCGCTGCAGGCGACAGAAGGTTTTGTGAAAATTGTTGCAGACCAGACATCCAACATCGTCATCGGTGCGCAAATCGTTGGCGTGGAGGCTTCAACGCTCATTTCAGAGCTGGCTTTGGCCATCGAGATGGGAGCGACAGCAGAGGATTTGGCGCTAACGATTCATCCGCATCCGACGCTTGGGGAAGTCATTATGGAAGCGGCGGAGCAAGCTGTGGGGAAATTAACTAAAAACAGAGCCTGAAGCAATCAGGGAGAGGGAGAGACATTATAATGAAGGTCAAAACAACGGTATATTTGGTTCTTGCGGTGATTTTAATTGCTGGAGGCTCGCTGCTTGCGATCAAAGGAAGAGATGCGGTCACTCAAGCAGAGAATAGAAAACAAGGCATTCTTGAATCGGAGCAGACGGCTGTAAGATATGGCGGCAATGCGGGGAAAATCATTGAGGTGGCAGCAGTGCTAGGCGACACAGTCAAAAAGGGCGATTCGCTGTTCAAGGTTCAGCCAGCTGAAGGAAGCGCTGTTGAGGTTGTTGCGCCAGAGGATGGGCTGGTTACTAAAATCGCAGCCAACACAGGTGATGACGTTGCGCAAGGCATGCCTTTGGCTGTTGTGCAAAAGACTGCCTATTACACGGATATTTACGTGCAAGAAAGCCAAATTCAAAAGCTGCAGCTCAATCAAAGCGTTAAGGTTCATTTTCCGAATGTGAAAAAGACGGATGATGCCGAAGGGGTAATTGCTTCAATCGCCGCTGCTCCCCAATTCGCGAGTTTGCGGATGAGCCGTGAGAAGGGGCAAGCCGATTTGAGCATGTATCTGGTCCGGGTGGCTATAGCTTCAGATGCGAAATTAATGCCGGGTATGACTGCAGAGGTGGATCTTGATGAAATCGCTTCTTGAGGAATGGAAGTACGTTGCAGGCAGCAAGTTTCTCATCTCCATCTTTGTAGGACCCCTTATCGCAGCCGTATTTTTTGGCTTCATGTTCTCGCATAACCAAATTACCAAATCGCCGGTCGTCGTTATTGACGAAGATCACAGCTCTTATTCGCGGGAGCTGATCTCCAAACTGAATGCTTCCCCGTACATGAAGGTGACGAATGTGTTCGCAAACCGGATGGAGCCTGAAACGCTGCTCGCCAATGAGCAGGCTGTGGCGGTTATTACGCTTCCTTCCGATTTGGAGCTGCGTCAGCTGCAGGGCAAGTCATCGAACATCGGAATTTTGATGGATAACACGATGCCCTCCGGATTAATGGGGATTCGAACCGCTATACAAGAAATCGTCACGACGGAAAATACGACGATCGCGATGACCCGTCTGGGGCAAACGGGATGGGATGCTGAAGCATCAAAGGGGCTGATTGCTCCGTTATCGCTTCAACAGCGCATCTTGTTTAATCCGACTGCCAGCTACGTCGATTTCATGGTGCTTGGCTTCGTCAATATTATCGTGCTGATGATGACTACGTCTGCGGCAGGATCTGTTGCTCCTCGTTTACGTAAGGAAGGCAGGCTGTTTGCGAACGGTGATTCTCCGCTGCAGCTGTGGGTTCGCAGCGTCCCATACGCCGTTCTAAGCGCGCTTTCGCTGCTGTTAGCCTATGGACTATTGAAGCAAATCGGGGGGATGCGGTTCGAAGCAGCGCCGTATATCTTTATAATCCCTTTGCTCATCTATACGTTTGCTTTGTCGCTTCTGGGCATGCTGCTTGGCTACACAGCGAAAGATGCGTCCAAGGTGGGCCTAAGAACAAGCTTCGTTTTATACCCTTCGTTCTTGGCAACAGGCATTCAGCTGACTCCGCTGGCGTTTCCTGCATTTTTCCAAGTTACCGCGTGGGCGCTTCCAATGAACTGGCTGAACCGCCTTATTCGCGGTATGGCGTTCCGGGGCGGAGCGCTTACGGCTTACAGCCGTGAGATTGGGGCACTCCTCATCATTATTGGCGCTGTCTCGCTCATTATCGGGCTGCTTGTCATCCGGGAAGCACGTAAAGCGAAGATGCCTGCGGATCAGCCGGCGGAAGCGGGGGTTAATCCTCAGCTCGCTGCAGCACAAGGGTAAATCTCTTTCCTGTCTGGCGTGAGATTCGGCTGGAAAACAATTCTATGTTAGAATAGTAGAATAGTTTTTGTACGCTGGACAGGAGGCTGTTAGGGCTTCCGGAGAGGGGAAGGCATGGCAGTCGTTAGAAGAATCTTTAGAAACAAGTGGCTGACAGGAGCACTTGTCATCGTATTCGCAGTGATATTGGCATTTTCTATTTTTTCGTATTTTCTGATCAATTCGGTTTCGCCCAAATTCGCAGCCGGGAGCATCGAGGCGAAATATGCAGCGGAAGGGGAGTATGCAGTTCAATCCGCAGTAATCACAGATGAGCATGGGGAAAATTTGTACAAAATCTACTACCCTTCCGTGCTTGATGCAGCTTATCCGCTGATTGCCTGGGGCAACGGAACAGGGGCGCTTCCTGCAAATTACGACGGGCTGTTCCAGCATCTCGCCAGCTGGGGATTTGTCGTTATTGATACGTACAATACGACAACGGGCACCGGGAAAGAAATTATCGATTCCATCTCCTACATGCTGGATGAGAACAATAATTCTGCCAGTCTATTCTATCAAAAAATTCAAGCGGATCAGATTGCCGCTGCCGGCCATTCTCAAGGCTCGACAGGGGTCATTAATGCCCATACGCATTTCGAACGCGGCGCCGCTATCAAGACCGTCGTATCCATTGCGCTTCCAGAGCTGAAATATTGCGATCCGGAGGATGTCTATGATACGTCGGAACTGAAGGTACCGTTTCTGGTGCTGGGTGGAACCCGGGATTTCATTGTTTCGCCGTCTGGCTCCAACAAGCTGGCCATTAGCGGTGCCAACCCCGATGTTCCAGCCATGATGGCGATGGCCAAAGGTGCGGCGCATACTGCAATTGAGAAAGACGGCGGCCAGCATAGAGGTTATTTGACAGCCTGGATGAGATACCGGCTTATGAATGATTCCGATGCGATGCGTGCCTTCGAGGGGAAGGACGCGGAAATACTGGCCAACAAGCGATGGAAAGACGTTGTGTCGAACGGATAATCGAGCAAAATGAAGATAAAATTTTAAGACTGTTCTGCTGCTGTTTCTAGGAATCAGAGCGTTGCAGGCTGCTGTACAAGAACCTTCAAATTCACCGGTATGGTGGAGATGATGGTTCTTTTTTATGTCTGGAATGTTGACAATCGGCAGAAAACTCATTAAAGTGGTGAAAGTGATAATCATTATCGTTTATAGCTGAAAGGGGATATTTTTAGAGATGAAAAAAACTGCCGTAGCCGTCATACTGTTGCTTACGCTTGTCATCAGTGCTTGCGGAGAAAACAGTGAACCGCAACAAGAGGAAGCAGCCGGCAAATCCGGAACTCGCGAATACATGTCGGAGAATGGACCGATTGAAATACCAGCCGATCCTAAGCGGATTGTCGCATTGACCAATGCGCCGAACATATTGGCAATGGACGTCGATATTGTTGGTGTGGATGAATGGACGAAGGCGAATCCATTGTTTGCAGATAGACTGGAAGGCGTTCAGACGGTTTCCGATGAGAAACTCGAGGAAGTGCTGGCGCTGAAGCCTGATCTTATTATTGCGGGCTCTACGATGAAAAATCTCGATAAGCTAAGCGAAATCGCACCGACGATCGTCTATACATGGGGCAAGCTGGATTACTTGAATCAGCAGCTTGAAATCGGCAAAGTGCTGAATAAAGAGAAAGAGGCACAGGCATGGATCGACGATTTCACGAGCCGCGCGAAAGCTGCTGGCGAGGAGATCCAAGCAAAAGCAGGAGCGAATACGACCGTATCCGTGTTTGAGACTGATTCGCAAAACTTCTATGTGCTCGGCAATAACTGGGCGCGGGGAACGGAGATTTTGTATCAGGCTATGGGACTGCAGATGACGGATATCGTGAAGCAAAATGCGCTTGCACCGGGCTACTATACGATCTCGCTGGAGCTGCTGCCTGAATATGCAGGCGATTTTATCGTGCTGAGCCGGAAGCAATCCGCTGAGAACAGCTTTATGCAGTCCGAGGTATGGAAAAAAATCGACGCGGTGAAAAATAACCGCGTTATTGAGATCGATACAGAAGCATCGTCATATAGCGATCCGATTACGCTGGAGCATTTGCTGAAGATTTTCCATGAGCAATTCCTTGCTGATTAACTAGGGGCTGGATAACCGGAACAGAAACCCAATACCGTCTCGGGTATTGGGTTTTGTTATGCTTTTCAAAAAGCTTTTCAGTTGTTGATGAGCAAAAAGATTCAATTCTGTGAAAACGTTAATCCTTTTGACCTAGGAAGCTGTGGTATAATTTTGCCCATCGGATATTTGTTGGGAGATTACACCAACCGGAATACAAGGAGGTACACATGATTAGAGCTGGAAAGCCGTATATAATGGCTATCGTGCTGGCATTGCTTGCATTAGGCTTTGGGCCGCAGTCGCATGTACTCGCCCGGGAAGCCGCTGATGCGAATGACATAACGATTAAGCTTGACGGCAAGAAGCTGACCGACTCGGTCCGCAAGCTTGATGGCAGACTGTACGTGCCCGTCAACCGGATGGCCGAACTGTTCGGCGCTACCACGAGCTGGGACCAGGATAATGAAGAAGTAACGATACATACTGCACTTAATGATAAAATTGTACTCGGAATCGGAGTGCCAACTGTTTATTTCAACGAAGACCGCTACCGGATGGAGGAGGCCCCGTTCTCCTCGGAAGGCCGGATTTTTGTACCGCTGCGCCAGTTAACGGAGATGCTGCACGGATCTTTGAAGATGAATGCTGACGTGGTTGAGCTTGCCAAGGTACAGCCTGCCGTTATATCGGCAGAGTACACGCTGGATGACGCCAGCAAGGAATTTGGCAGCAGCAAGGCGGAGCTTCTGAAGCGGAACGGACTAGACAGCAAGCAGATTAAGCAAGGAACGAGGCTTAAGGTTGTTGTACCGTCCATCTTAAATCAGCCGGCGAAGCCGTTTACAGACGCTGATCTGCAATTGCTTGCCAAGATTACGATGGTGGAGTCTGGCTATGAGTCCTACCAAGGGCAGCTTGGCTTGGCGAACGTCATCTTGAACCGGGTGAAGGACAGCAGGTTCCCGGATACGATTCGTGACGTTATTTACTCCGGAAAGCAATTCCCTCCGGCGCATAACGGCATTCTCGACAAGAGCAAGCCTAACGCGAGCGTCCTTCGCGCAGCCAAGGATGCATTGAACGGCAAGAACAATGTCGAGGACGCAATCTATTTCTTTAATCCCGACATTTCCAAAGGCTCATTCTGGTCGAGCCTGGACGTCATTGTTACGATAGGACATCATAGCTTTGCGAAATAGTTGCCTTAACAGCGCGTACCGTTTACGAACGGTGCGCGCTGTTTTTTTTGATAGATGTGATAAAGCGAAAAAATTACTTCAAGGTGCTCCAGCCAAGCAAATAGGAGAACCTTGTTTTTTCAATGAGTAAACAAAACTATTGAAAATGATAATTATTATCACATATAATAGATGCGTAACTTATAGATGAAACGGGAGAGAAAGAGGAAGGGGAGAACGAGCGGTGAACCTTAGTGACCACGTCAGACTATGGGATCATACACTCATAAAAATAATAGATGTACGCCATACGAAGATGGAACAAGGTGAGGAATTGAGCGCCTATCGGCTGCCCTCCAGCGCCTTCTTCTACATTACACGCGGCAGTGCGCAGATTCGGCTAGACGGAGTGCAGCATACGATGGGCCGGTTCAGCATCCTTCACGGCGGCAAAGGGCTTTGCCTGGATATTGCGGCAGAGGAGTTATTGGAGTATTACATGATTTTGTATAAAGCGGTGCTTGCGCTTCCGGCCCGCCCAGAGTTAGTTAAGCTCATGGAGCAGAACAATCCTTTCCGGATGCAATATTCGTTCACACCTCATTATCCGATTCCGGTCTTTCATAACGTGACGATGCTGAGTAAAGTATGGGAACGATCGGATACGTTAGATAAATTACATATCAAATCGGTATTTTATCAATTGCTCTATGTTATTTTTGAACAGATGGAACGCCAGAGTGTCGTGTCCGTGAAGCCGGATCTTGTGGCGCAGGCCATTCAATATATTCATGAGCGCTATATGGAGCCGGTTACGCTTGAATCCTTGCTGGAGATGCTGGATTGCAGCTCGCGTCAGCTGCTGCGGTCGTTCAAGAAGCAAGTGAGAACAAGCCCGATTGATTATTTAATTCAAGTCCGGATGAACAAAGCGAAGGAATTGCTGCTGACGACAGAGCTGACGTTGAAGGATATATCCGAAAGCGTCGGTTATGCGGACAGCTATTATTTTAGCCGGATATTCAAGAAGCATGAGGGCGTTTCGCCAACCCTGTTCAAAGAAAAAGCACAGCAGCAAAAACAGCGTCCAAATAATCCATCCTACTTGTTCAAATATCCCATTGTTGCGAGAAGGCATCAACGTTATATTGGTAATGAGTTTGAGAATCGTTATCAATCTAAACGAGAAGGGGATTTACCAATGTACAGGAAGTCTAGAACGGCAATGGCAGCAACACTATTATTTTGTTTCGCATTGTTTTTGAGCGCATGCTCGACAGGCGGAACGAATTCAGGCGCAACGAACGGCAACACGCCAAGCGGCAACGTTGCGGCAACGGCTACAGCCAGCCCGGCTGCTAACACAGCTGCTGAGGCGACAACGCGAGTAATTAAGCATGCGATGGGGGAAGAGACGCTTACCGGCAACCCTGAGCGTGTCGTTATATTGACGAATGAAGGTACAGAAGCATTGCTGGCTATGGGCATTAAGCCGGTTGGCGCCGTACAATCTTGGATCGGCGATCCTTGGTATGATCATATCAAGGAAGATATGGAAGGTGTGACGGTAGTTGGGGATGAGCTGCAGCCCAATATCGAGCTGATTGCGAGCCTGAAGCCGGATCTCATTATCGGGAACAAGGTCCGCCAGGAAAAAATCTACGAGCAGCTGAAGCAAATTGCGCCGACGGTTTTCTCGGATGATTTGGCGGGAGACTGGAAAATCAACTTTAAGCTATATTCGGAAGCGTTGAATAAGCAGCAGGAAGGCGAGCAAGCGATGGCTGCTTTCGATAAGCGTGTGGAAGAAGTGAAGGGCAAGCTCGGCAGCAAAGCGGATACGAAAGTGTCGGTTGTACGCTTCTCAGCGAAACAGGTGCGTATTTATCAGAAGCAAACGTTCTCGGGCGTTCTGCTGAATCAGCTGGGCATTGCCCGTCCTGAATCGCAAGACAAGGATTCCTTCATTGAAGTAATGTCCAAGGAGACGATTCCGAGCATGGACGGCGACGTGATGTTCTACTTCGTATCGGAAAATCCGGGCAAGACGGATGCCGCTAAAGTTGTTGAGGAATGGAAAAAGGATCCTTTGTTCCAAAACCTGAACGTAACGAAAAATGATAAAGTCATTCAAGTCGATGAGGGAATTTGGAATTCAGCAGGCGGTTATGAAGCGGCTAATCTGCTGCTGGACGAAATTGTTGCTTATTTTGACGTGAAATAAAGTTAGATGTGAAGCTGGCGTCGTTGTCGCGTCAGCTTCTTAATGATTTCAGATCTTGTGACCAATAGGAGGCTTGTGGTGGGCGGAAATAAGCTCTTCGTGATGCGAAGCAACAAGAGCAAGACTATAGGGCTTGCAGCAGCAGTCCTGCTGCTGCTAATCAGCGTTCTATGCAGCATTTTATTTGGCCTTCATCTTTACGGAATTAAGGATTTGTGGCTGGCGTACAGCAGCTTCGACGGTTCCAATGACCATCTTATTCTAACAACCGCGCGAGTGCCAAGAGCATTAATCGCTGCTTTGGTAGGGGCCAGTCTTGCAGTAGCTGGCGCTGTGATGCAGGTGCTGACACGAAACCCGATAGCATCCCCTTCGGTATTTGGAGTGAATGCCGGGGCGGTATTATTTATTGTGATCGGCTTAACGACATTTGGCGCTTCTCTAACGATGAACGGAATGGTGTGGCTCGCTTTTGCCGGCGCGATTACGACTTCGATGATCGTCTACGTATTGGGCTTGCAGGGCGGAGGGTTCGAGCCGATTAAGCTGACGCTGGCTGGCGCCTGCATCGCTGCTTTCGCTACCTCGATTACATCCGGCATTATATTGATTGACAAGCAATCGCTAGAATCGGCGCTGTTCTGGATGATCGGCTCCGTAGAGGGAAGAAATCTGGAGCATCTGCTGATGGTGCTGCCGTATATGGCTGCGGGTCTGCTGCTCGCTGCGCTGCTTGCCGGATCGCTCAACATTATGGCTCTTGGCGATGACGGTGCCAAAAGCTTGGGCCAGCGCCTGACCTTCGTCCGCCTGCTGTCGGCCGCTGCAATCGTCCTGCTGGCGGGCAGCTCGGTATCGGCGGCCGGACCGATTGCCTTCATCGGGCTAATCGTTCCGCATCTTTGCAAATATTTGATCGGCAATGATTACAGATGGCTGCTTCCTTACTGCGCCGTAATTGGGGCTATTTTGCTGGTGACAGCCGATTTGGGCGCACGTTTCATCCTAGATGGCAAGGAAGTTCCTGTGGGCGTGGCGACTGCGATAATCGGAGTTCCGTTTCTGATTCATGCGGCTAGAAGGAGGAGGCATGTCTAGACAACGCTCTATGAAATATATCGTCATCCTATTCTCTTTATTTGCTGCGGTTGTTCTCCTGTCCCTTCTTAGCCTGTCATTGGGCGGAGTAAAGGTGCCGATCCACGAAATTTGGCTTTCACTAACGGGAAGCAACACGGAAAACAGTAATTTAATTATCATGCAGTTCCGTCTCCCGCGTATACTGGCTGCTGTATTGATTGGAGCAGCTTTGGCTGTTGCCGGTGCTATTCTGCAAGGCGTGATTCGCAATCCGTTAGCGTCGCCCGATCTGCTTGGGGTTACAGGAGGCGCTTCCGTTGCAGTCGTTGCGTTCATGACCTTGATGACAGGGTACAGTATTCACTGGGTCCCGTTCATCGCAATAGCCGGGGCAATCGCAGCTGTTGTGCTGAATTATGTGTTCGCTTGGAAAAGAGGCGTGTCGCCATTCCGGCTGGTGCTGATCGGAATTGGCATCTCCACAGCGATGGGGGCGCTGACAACTTTTCTGCTTATTAGCGGACCGGCTTATTTGGCTGCTCAGGTGCTGAACTGGATGACCGGCAGCATTTACGGAACGAACTGGAGCTATATTAAAGTGCTCTGGCCTTGGGTAGCTCTATTTATCCCGCTCGCTCTGCTGTACGCGAAGGAATTGAATGTGCAGTCACTGGGAGAAGAGACAGCCCGCGGACTTGGAAGCCGCATTCAGCTCAGCCGGATGATCCTATTGTTTTATAGTGTTGCGCTTGCCGGGGCTGCAGTCGGAGTGGCCGGGATGATTTCTTTTATCGGGCTGATGGCACCGCATATTGCGAGGAGACTTGGAGGCAATTCTTATAAAATAATTATTCCTGTGTCGGCGCTGTTGGGCTCGATTATTTTGCTATTGGCTGATCTGGCGGGACGGCTGCTTTTCCAGCCGCTTGATATTCCCGCGGGCGTATTTACTGCGGGCATCGGTGCGCCTTTTTTCATGTATTTGCTGTTTAAGCGCAAGAAGGTTTAGAGGGAGGCAAGTGAGATGACAGATAAGCTGGAGCTTTATGACGTTACGATTATCGGCGGAGGCCCCTCCGGCCTGTATGCTGCCTTTTATAGCGGGATGCGCGATATGAAGACGAAGCTGATTGAAGCCAAGGAGGAGCTTGGCGGCAGAACGCTTATTTATCCGGAAAAAATGATCTGGGATGTCGGCGGAGTAACCCCAATCCGCTGCAGCCAGCTCACCCGGCAATTGATTGAGCAGGCGTATACGTTTGAACCAACTATCGTATTGGGACAGCAGATTACGGGAATGGAGAGGCTTGCTGACGGGACGATGCTGCTTACGGCCGAAAGCGGGGAGCAGCATCTCAGTAAAACCTTGATTCTGGCTGTCGGTCACGGGGTGCTGAAGCTCGCCAAGCTGGATATTTCCGGTGCCGAACGATATGAAGTGACCAATCTTTATTACACGGTGGAGGAATTGGAAAGCTTTCGCGGCAAACGGGTGCTCATATCCGGCGGAGGAGATTCTGCGGTGGATTGGGCGAATGAGCTGGTGAGCATCGCTTCATCCGTTACCGTCGTACATCGGCGTGAACGGTTCGGCGGACATGAGCGAAGCGTGAGACGGATGAAGGAGTCTTCCGCTCGGGTTCTTATTCCCTATGCCGTTACTCAATTGCATAGCCATGGAGACCGAGACCGGATTGAAGCGGTGTCTATTGCGCCAGTCAATGCGGACGGAGAGCCGTCAGAGAACTCCGAGCAGATTGCGGTGGATGCCGTGCTGATTAATCATGGAATGCGGGGCGATTTTGGTCCTGTTGTGGACTGGGGACTGCAGAGAGAGGACTGGAATTTCACAGCGGATGAGAAGCTGGCAACGAATTTGCCGGGCATCTTCGTAGCCGGCGATGCAGCCAATTACGGCAGCAAATTGTATTTGCTTGCCGGCGCCTTTACCGATGCGGCGCTGGCGGTTAACAGCGCGAAGCGGTATTTGGACCCCGATGCACCGCAGAGGGCGCAGGTTTCGTCGCATAACGCGAGGTTCGCGGAGAAGAACAAGGCGTTTGATGCCGTTGCTGAAGAAGAAGCATAGCCTTCTTCTGTTTTTTAGAGTGTTTGAGAACCGGCTGCCTTCATTGACAAGGCAGCCGGTTCTCTTTTCTTTAAGGCCGCGCTGTGCGCGGCTTTTTCAATTGTGTGTAGCCTCGTCTCCACTTGGTTAAGACCCCGAGAAGGCCTTAACCAGCTGCTGTGAGGTCAAATGTAATGCCATAAGACCCTCAGAGAGACTTAACGTCAACGAATGGCCGAAGAACAACGTAGCGAGGCGTTGTTTCCATGCGGTTAAGACCCTTAGAGGGCTTTAACCGGCCCCCATGAGGTCAAATGTAATGCGTTAAGACCCTTAGAGGGTCTTAACCTCAACGAATGGGCGGAAAATAACGGAGTATGGCGTTGTTTTCATGCAGATAAGACCCTGAGAGGGCCTTAACCGGCCCCTGTGAGGGCAAATGTAATGCCATAAGACCCTCAGAGGGTCTTAACGTCAACAAATGGCCGGAAAATAAGGGATCGAGGCGTAGTTTTCACATGTTTAAGACCCTGAGAGGGACTTAATCGGCCCCCATGATGCCGAATGCAATGCGTTAAGACCCTCAGAGGGTCTTAACGACAACGGATGGCCGGAAAACAACGGAGTGTGGCGTAGTTTTCATGCGGTTAAGACCCTTAGAGGGCCTTAACCGGCCCCCATGAGGTCAAATGTAATGCGTTAAGACCCTCAGAGGGTCTTAACGCCAACAGATGGGCGGAAAATAAGGAATCGAGGCGTAGTTTTCATGCGGTTAAGACCCTTAGAGGGCCTTAACCGGCCCCCATGAGGGCAAATACAAATGCTATAAGACCCTCAGAGGGTCTTAACCGCTTCCTGCTAGCACAAATATGATTGCCCGGCTGCCCATCAGGCTTGCAGCCGGACGGTAGAAGCGCGGACGATGAGCTCCGGCTCTAAGAACACCGTTTTTACCGATGCGGGTTCCTCAATCAGCTCGAAAATCGCAGCTGCAATAGCCGCAGCAATCGTCGAGATTGCTGCGCCGACTACAGTCATCGGCACGCCGATTTCCTCCATCTGGGGAAGGTTGTCGTAGCTGACGATCGATATATCTTCCGGCACGCGAAGGCCATGCTCTCCAATTGCCCGCAGCATGCCTCGCGTTAGATCGATACCGCCGCTTATGACAGCCGTGGGCCTAACCGATCTCTCAAGCATGGCGCGAGCCGCCATGTAGCCGTCATGGAATTCCAGGCCGCTCAACTGCAGAACGGTATCGGGATCATAAGGCAGGCCCAGTTGAAGGATTTCCTCGCGGAAGGCTTCGATCTTGACGGTCTGCAGAGGATCGGGGCTATCCGGTTCCCCGATATAGGCGATCTGCCGGTGTCCCAGCTGAACCAAATGGCGGACGGCGAGCCGGATCGCCTGACCCCGGTTGACATCAACCGCGGAATGCGCGGTATGTCCGGCTGTGCCATAGGTCAAAATCGGAATTTGCGGCGGATTTACGCGGGTGAAGCCGGCAATACTGTCCTTATCTCCAAATACGAGAATAGCGTCCACTTGGTAGCGGCGGAAAATCTCAACGGCTGATTCCATATGGCTGATCGACAGCAGCGTAATATAGCCTTGTTTTTCAAGCTCTTCATTCACTTTCGTTAAGAGCGAGGAGAGTGCAGCGCGTTCTATGGATGGCCATACGACGCCAATGGCCCCGCTTTTCCGGGACACGAGACTGCGGGCCGCGATGTTGGGCTGGTAGCCCATTTCTTTGGCGATGGACAGAATATGCTGTTTGGTTTTGTCCTGCACGAGCGGGCTGTCTCTCAGCGCCTTGGAGACGGTTGAGAAGCTGACGCCTGCGCGCTCGGCAATATCTTTAATGGTGACCATATTTGGTTGACCTCCGGGGAAACTGTTGGCGAACGAGTTCGTAGAATGAGCTTATCATAATACAGCTTTTTCAGAAAAGAAAGCGCATTATTTTCTGCTGGACAGCAATTGAAGATTCAGCTATCATAACAATAACAACGTTGTTATTATGGTGAAAAGGGTGGTTAAGCTGATGTTTAATTTGCAAAATACAGTGTCTGTCGTCATCGGCGGCAATGGCGTGCTGGGCGGCGCGATGTCGTCTGCGCTGGCGGCAGCCGGATCAAAGGTAGCAGTCGTCGGCCGGGATATGGAAAAGGCCAACCGGGTATGCGCTGAGATCGAAGCAGGAGGCGGTCAAGCGGTTGCCCTCCAAGCGGACGCTACTAACAAAGCCGAGCTGGAGTCGGTGCTTGAACAGGTTTTGCAATGGGGAGGCCGGGTGGATACGCTAGTCAACGCCTCCGGGACGAACAGCACAACACCGTTTTTTGACCTCACCATGGACGAATGGGACCGTATTATGGACGTGAATTTGAAGAGTGTCGTGCTTGCCTGCCAGGTATTCGGCAAACAGATGATTGAGCAAGGCGAAGGCGGCTCTATTATTAATATTTCTTCCGTATCCTCGTCGCCGCCGCTTTCCAAAGTGTTCACCTATTCCGCTTCGAAAGCTGGCGTCAATAGTGTCACCCAGTTTCTCGCCCGCGAGTTTGCTCCGGACCGGGTAAGGGTCAATGCGATTATTCCGGGCTTTTTCCCGGCTGAACAGAACAGAGCGATTCTATCGCCGGAACGGGTAGAGTCGATTATGAGGCATACGCCGATGAACCGCTTCGGTGATCCGGAAGAGCTGCAAGGAACGGTCGTATATTTGGCTTCCGCCAAAGCATCATCATTTGTCACCGGAGCGCTGCTTCGGGTTGACGGAGGATTTGGAGCGATGACACTATGAGTGACTTATTGAGAAGCCTAGTAGAGCATACGCCGATTCCAAGGATGGTGAAAATTCGCCAGTCCTTTGACGACACGATATTGGATGATCCGCTTGGAGAGCTTGAACGCCAACTGCGGAGCGAACCGTCTATGGGCAAAATCCAAGCGGGGCAAAAAGTGGCGGTAGCGGTCGGTAGCCGGGGAATTTCCCGTATTGCGGAGCTGACGAAGACGCTCATTGATGAGTTGAAGCGCATCGGAGCAGAGCCGTTTATCGTGCCTTGCATGGGCAGTCATGGAGGCGCTTCCGCGAAAGGCCAAGCGGAGGTGCTGGCGCATCTGGGCATCGATGAAGAGCGGATGGGCTGTCCCGTTCGTTCCTCCATGGAAGTTGTCGAGCTGGACCGGCTGCCTAACGGCTTGCCGATTTATTGCGATAAAATAGCGGCGACAGAGGCGGATGCTATCGTCGTGATCAACCGGATCAAGCCGCATACAGCGTTTCGCGGAGCGATTGAAAGCGGCCTGCTCAAAATGATTTCCATCGGTCTCGGCAAGCAAAAGGGAGCGGAAGCCTGCCATCAGCTTGGCTTCAAATATATGGCGGAGAATGTTCCGGCTATGGCCCGGGTGATGATTCAGAAGCTCCCGATTCACTTCGGCGTTGCCGTCGTAGAGAATGCCTATGACCAAATTTGCCGTATTGAGGTGCTTGGCGTTGACAGGATGGAGGAGAGAGAGAAGGAGCTGCTTGTCGAGGCGAAAAGCCGCCTGCCTCAAATTCTTTTTTCCCAGCTGGATGTGCTCGTTATTGATTATATCGGTAAAAACATTAGCGGCGACGGTGCCGATCCCAACGTTACCGGCCGTTATCCGACGCCTTACGCCCATGGCGGACCGGATGTGAACAAAATGGTCGTTCTCGATCTTACCCCAGAATCGAAAGGGAATGCCAACGGGGTAGGTACCGCTGACTTTACGACCAGCCGCTTGGTCGGCAAGACGGACTGGCCGGGAACGTATGCGAATGGCCTTACGTCCACGGTATGCGCGCCAACGAAGCAGGCGACTACGCTTGCTGATGACCGCGATGCGATTAAAGCGGCGATTAAGACCTGCAATATTTTAGACTATACGACGTGCAGACTGGCTCGGATCAGGGATACGCTGCATCTCGGCGAAATTGAAATTTCGGAATCGCTCTTGGAGGAAGCCAAGGCGAATCCGCGGATTGAGATTTTGGAAGGCCCATATGAATGGACGTTTGACGAGGAAGGATATTTGGCGAAATGACGATGAAAATAGTATTAGCGATCGATATCGGCACGACCAGCACGAAGACGCTGGCTGTGGACGCGGACGGAAACATTCATGGCAGCCACTCTATCGGGTACCCGCTGCACACACCGAGTCCAGGTTATGCCGAGCAGGATCCGGACGTTATATACGAGGCGGTGCTGGATGGCGTTGCCGCTGTAATGAAGAATGGCGGCTGGACGGCGGCTGATATCCGCTGCGTCGCCTTCAGCTCAGCCAATCATAGCTTGATCCTTGTTGATGGAGAGGGCGCGCCGCTTACACCAAGCATCACCTGGGCGGACCAGCGCAGCGCCGTCCAGGCGGAGCGCTTGTTGAGCGACGGTACAGGACTGGCAGTCTATTCCCGGACGGGTACGCCCATTCACCCGATGTCGCCGCTCGTCAAGCTGATCTGGATGCGGGAGGAGCGCCCGGAGCTGTTTCATGCTGCGCAGCATTTTATCGGCATAAAGGAATATGTGCTGAATAAGTTATTCGGAGTTATTGTGATGGATTATTCACTGGCCAGCGCTACGGGGATGTTCAATTTGAAAACCCTCTCTTGGGATGCGGAAGCGCTGCAGTTGGCTGGTGTTCACGAGGAGCAGCTGCCGCAGCTCGTACCGACAACGCACCGTATTGAAGGCTTGCTGAGCGAGCCGTCGAAGCGGATGGGACTGGATGCGAATACTTCATTTATCGTTGGTGCACAGGACGGCGTATTGGCCAATCTCGGTATTGGAGCTGTAGAGGAGGGCGTGATGGCAGTTACGATCGGCACAAGCGGTGCGGTACGTACAGCTGTCCAGCGCCCGACCTTTGATCCGGAGGGACGGCTGTTCTGCTATGCGTTGACAGAATCGTACTGGATTGTCGGCGGCCCTTCCAATAATGGAGCAATTGTCGCCCAGTGGATTTCGGAACGGCTTTATCCCGGCAAGCCGCTGGAAGAGGTTCTTCCGTTAGCTGCAGCTTCTCCGGCAGGCGCGAACGGCTTGTTGTTTCTGCCGCTGTTATCCGGAGAAAGGGCGCCATTCTGGGACGCTCAGGCCAAGGGCGTAATGTTCGGGTTGACTTTGGCCCATACGGAGACTGACATGCTGCGCGCTGCATTGGAAGGTGTAATGTTCCAGATTGCGGCGATCATTTCTTTAATGAAGCAAGCTGGCGAGAAGCCGAAGGAGATTCGGGCCTCGGGCGGTTTTGCCCGTTCCGCGCTATGGTGCCAGATGCTGGCCGATATGCTGGGCGTTCCGGTCAGTGTGCCGGATTCGGTAGAAAGCTCAGGCCTAGGCGCTGCCCAACTGGGGCTGTATGCCATGGAAGACTGCAGCGGCCCGCTGCTGCGCTGGAATCAATTGAAGGGCACACGCTATGAGCCGGATTTGTCCAATTACGAAAAGTATGAAGCGCTGCTTCCTTTCTATTTGAATCTATACGACCGGTTGAAAGAGCCGATGCGAGACATTGCCAAGCTGCAGCCTGCGAGCAACCGTTAGCCGAAGGAGGAATACAGAATCATGCATGATAAATACGCTAAGCTTCAGACGATTCTCTCCGAAATGGAATCCGTTGTCGTTGCGTTCTCGGGAGGCGTGGACAGCACTTTTTTGCTGGATGCCGCAATTAGAACGCTGGGCGCTGACCGGGTTTTGGCTGTTACTGCCGATTCCGAGACTTATCCGACGGAAGAGCTTGAGGAAGCGATCCAACTGGCGAAAAAGATCGGTGCGCGGCATCAGGTTATCGAGACGTCGGAATTAAGCATTCCGGGGTATAAGGAAAACAACGCCAACCGCTGTTATTTTTGCAAAAGAAGCCTGTTTGAGCATTTGGAGCCGTTTATTGCGGACGGTGCCTACAAGCATATCGTCTATGGGCTGATCGCCGATGACATGAATGAGCACCGTCCTGGCGTACAGGCGGCCAAAGAACGGGGAGTTCGCGGACCGCTGCAGGAGGCGGGACTGTTCAAGGAAGAAATTCGTGATTTATCCCGCGAGCATGGTCTGCCGACATGGAGTAAACCAAGCTTCGCATGTCTTTCCTCGCGGATCGCTTACGGGGAGACGATTACGATCGAGAAGCTGGGACGGGTTGGAGAGGCTGAACGATATATCCGCTCGCTCGGATTCGGTCAAGTGAGAGTAAGGAGCCATGGCGATATTGCCCGGATCGAGGTGGAGCCGGCTGTCATGGAACGTCTGCTGGCGCACTCGACAGAAATTTCTTTTCGATTGAAGGAGCTGGGTTATCTCTACGTTGCGATGGATTTGACCGGTTATCGCAGCGGCAGCATGAATAAGGCGTTGAAGCTTGGGGGTACGGCAGGATGAATGAATTCGAGGATCTTGGATTTTGCAAGCTGGACGTTGGCCGTGATGAGCGGACGGGGCATCCGGAGGTTGTATTTGGAATGGGGAAAACTGCCGGTCAGGTAGAGGTGATCTTTGCCCGGCTGGCTGAAGTTCATGGCCGTGCATTGGTTACGCGGGCTACAGAAGAAATGGCAGAGCGAGTGCTCGCGAGCTACCCGGAAGCGCGTTATGACAAGGTGTCGCGGCTTATCTCACTTGGACAATCGGCACGAATGCTGCCGGGAAAAGTAGCGGTATTGACTGGCGGCACCTCAGACATTCCGGTCGCGGAAGAAGCAGCCGGAACAGCCGAATGGATGGGCTGCGAGGTGGACCGGATATTCGATGTCGGCGTCGCAGGCATTGACCGGCTGCTTAGCCAAAAGGACAGAATTCGCGAAGCCTCTGTTGTCATTGGCGTAGCCGGCATGGAAGGCGCGTTAGTGAGTGTCGTTGGAGGTCTCGTGCGAAGACCGGTAATCGCCGTACCTACTTCGGTAGGGTATGGAGCTAATTTGCAAGGCATAACGACGCTGCTCGCCATGATGACCTCGTGTGCAGCTGGAGTTACCGTCGTAAACATCGATAACGGCTTCGGAGCAGGCTTTCAGGCAGGCATGATTCTACAACTAGTAGCGGAGGGCAAGTAGCATGAGGACGCTCTATTTGGATTGTATTTCTGGCATTGCAGGCGATATGACGCTATCGGCTTTGGTCGATGCAGGTGCGGACGCTGCCTACATCGTTCATCACCTTTCCAGCCTGCCAATCGACGCTTTCACGATGGAATTTGTCAGTGTGGACCGCAGGGGCATTACGGCAAAATGGCTGAAGCTAAGCTTCGACAATGACGTGCATGAGCACGATCACGGGCATGATCATCATCATAGCCACGATGCGCACACTCACGGGCATAACCATGTTCACGTTCATTCTCATACGCATGAACACGGGCATAACCATGGACACGTCCACCATGACAGTCACGATCATACCCATAGTCATCATCACCATGATCATCATAGCCATGACGAGTATGATCATCATCATGACCACGCTCATAGCCATCATCATTCTTACCATGACCATCATACTCATGACGAGCACGATCATCATCATGATCACGGCCACCATCATGAGCATCGGAAGGCTTCGGACATTATTGAGATGATTGAGCAATCAAGCTTGCCGGAACGGGTTAAAGCAAGGAGTCTGGCTATCTTTCACCTCATTGCTGAGGCCGAAGGAAAAATCCACGGCATGAATCCGGCGGACGTTCACTTTCACGAAGTTGGAGCGATGGATTCCATACTGGACATCATCGGCGTTTGTCTTGCACTGGAAAGTCTTGACGTTAGCCGGATCATCGTTTCCCCTGTGCCAACAGGGACTGGCAGGCTTCGGATGGCTCATGGCCTGTACCCGATTCCTGCACCGGCAACGGCGGAGCTGCTCCGCGGCGTTCCGTTATCGCCGTTTACAGCCAAGGGGGAGCTGACCACGCCAACAGGCGCGGGTATTGTCAAAGCACTGGCGGCGGAGTTCGCCACTTTGCCCGCCGGCACGATCGATCGCATCGGCTATGGGGCAGGAACCAAAAACTTCGAGCATCCGAACGTAGTGCGGGCGGTGTTGTACAAGCAGGAGCAAGAACAAGATCAGCGGCAAGGGACCCTATCAAAAGAAACGGTTATCGTCCTTGAAGCGCAGGTAGATGATTCTACCGGCGAAAGGCTTGGTTATGCAATGGAGCGGCTCTTTGAAGCGGGAGCGCTTGATGTGTATTACACGCCTGTATATATGAAGAAAAACCGGCCGGGTGTTCTGATAAGCGTATTATGCTACCCGCCCACTGCTGAGCTATGCGAGGATACGCTGCTTGCAGAGACGTCGACCTTTGGCGTTAGGCGCAGTGAATGGACACGCAGGGCGCTGGACAGACAATGGATCGAGGCGGAAACAAAATACGGAATGATACGGGTTAAACAAGCGCTCGAGGGAGGCCGTATCATCAGGCAATCTCCCGAATATGAGGATGCAGCGCAAGCAGCAAGAGCTTTCTGTGTTTCACTGGAGACGGTCTATAACGAGGTTTATCTGTCCATCGGACGACTAGAAGCTAAAGGGGAGAACTGAAGATGACGACACATACGCAAACGCAAGCAGTCGTAAGCTTGGCTGAGCTTCGGCAAACGGTGGAACGTCTGGCCATGACAACTCCTGTTACCGATATGCATACCCATTTGTATGCGCCGGAATTTGGCGATCTGCTGCTGTGGGGCGTTGACGAGCTGCTTACCTATCACTATCTCATTTCGGAATCGTTCCGGTGGTCGGAGGAAGAATACAGCCATTTCTGGTCGATGACCAAGCGCGAACAAGCGGACTGGATATGGCAAAGGCTGTTCCTTGATCATTCTCCGTTAAGTGAAGCGGCGACCGGATTTATTACGATTCTGCAGCGGCTGGGGCTGGACGTATCTTCCCGCAATCTCGACGATTACCGGGAGGCGCTGGCCAAACGTACGGTTCAGGAGCAAGTCGATACCGTCATGCAAATTTCCGGAGTGAGCAAAATCGTTATGACCAACGATCCTTTCGATTCCGTTGAACGTCCGGTATGGCTGGCGGGTCAAGGAAACGCTGATCCTCGGTTTTATGCGGCTCTTCGTGTAGACAGCTTGTTGAACGATTGGCCTCATGCGGTAAAAGAGCTGCAAAAACTCGGATATGACGTGCAGACAGAGTGGACCGAACGGACAAAAGAAGAGACGCGCCGTTTCCTGTCGGAGTGGATCGTAAGAATGGACGCCCTCTACCTTGCAGTATCCATGCCTGGCGAATTTGTCTACCCGGCAGATGACCATTGGAGCAAAATGATTGATGAAGTGATGGTGCCGGTATGCGGGGAACAGAGCATTCCGTTTGCGCTGATGATTGGCGTCCGCAGAAGGGTGAATCCATCGCTTGGTCTGGCCGGCGATATGAGCATGCGCTCAGATGTAACAGCTGTAGAAGCGTTATGCCGCCGTTATCCGGAGCAAAAGTTCCTCATTACGATGCTGGCGAGGGAAAATCAGCATGAACTAACGGTACTCGCCCGCAAATTCCGCAATTTGATGATTTTCGGCTGCTGGTGGTTCCTGCACATTGAATCGATGGTCGAGGAAATGACTCGTTTCCGCGTTGAACTGCTCGGCACCTCCATGATCCCGCAGCATTCCGACTGCCGCGTATTTGAGCAGCTTATTTACAAGTGGGAGCATTCGCGGAAAATTATCGGCAGCGTGCTGGCGGACAAATACGAAAAGCTGCATCATAGCGGCTGGAGCGTGACGGAAGCGGAAATTCAGCGGGACTTGGACGATATGCTGAATCAAAACTTTTGGCGCTTTCTTGGCAAGGAACCTAAATAATAGTAACAAAGACTTGATGCCTGGCGACCGCTTACTGCGGCTCGCCAGGCATCTTTTTCATATCCGTATGGAAGGCTTACTGCTGAGGCAGTCAAAAGAAATCTAATACATACTAGACGTTGAGAATGGTTTTCAATTACAATCAGTAGGAAGCATTCTCACGAAAGGGTGACATGGACATGACGATTGCTGAGCATCCGTCCTCGAACCAGCCTGTGAGCAAGCATTGGCTTTATCAGGCGTGGATTCGGTTAAAGGAAGCTTCCAAGCAAGACCATAGCACCTATCATTATCAGCTGCTATACGGAAGTGCTCCTTCTCATTTATTTATCGTGCTGAACGGCCAAATGGGCAATATCATTGTGGATGGATTACTCAGCCCGGCCAGTTCAGATAAAGTATATTGGATAAAGCCCGGTCAGCGGGTTGAGATGCATTATTCCTCCGTCGGAACAAGAGAGCTGTATCTATTCCCGTTCGAAGTAATGAATCTTGAAGCTTCTAGAGCGGAGGAGCAGGAGGACTTTTCTCCGGTAACGGAGGGATTGCCTGCAGCTTCTCCTTCTGAGCTTCAAACGTTATGCGAGAAAATATTCGATCATTGGCATAGCGTGGATGAGGTTGACCGGTTTGCCAGCCAGGCGGGCTTTCAGGAACTGCTTCATATGCTGTTCAAAAAGCAGGGGCAGCATGAGGAAGCGCTGGACCGGGTCAGCGAATATATGAGACTGCATTACCGGGAACCGGTAACGGTTGAGGCTTTGTCGGAAATGGCGGGCATGAGCCGCTATTATTTCATGAGATCGTTCAAGGAGCGATTTGGGCAAAGTGCGATGGATTATTTAACAGAGCTCCGGACGAATCAAGCGAAGCAATTGCTGGAAGAGGGCTTTCCCCTATGGGATATCGTAGATAGAATCGGCTACAAGGACCCGCAATATTTCAGCAGCCAATTCAACAAACATGTGGGAATATCACCTAGAACTTATACGTTAAACCGCAAATGCAAGGCTGCAGCCTACAGCTGGCCGAATATCGGACATTTGCTGACGCTTCAAGTCATTCCGTATGCCGCGCCAATCGATCAGTTCTGGTCCGATGATTACCGTAAAAAATACCGTTTCGATGTAAAGCATCTGCTAAGCCATGATTATGAATTTAACCTAGAGGTGCTGCGGCGTTCCCGCCCGGACCGCATCGTTGCGCTCGACGAGATGCTGCCGGAGGAAGAAAAGCAGAAGCTTCGGCAAATTGCTCCCGTTCTTTTCCTGCCATGGCATAAGGAAGATTGGCGGATGCACCTGCAATTGACCGCTCAATTTCTGGAGCGCGAGAAGGAAGGGGAAAGGTGGCTAGCCCGGTACAATCAGCAGGTTGAAGCTGTGGCTCAGTGTATGCCTGCCGCTTTCAGACAAGGAACGCTGCTCATCATAAGCATTTCGTCCCGCGGAATTAATGTGTGGGGAAGACGGGCGGGAACGGTGCTGTATGATGATTTGGAGCTGGCTTGCGCCCCGGGCGTTGATGCGATTGCATTTACAGATTATGTCCAAGCGGAGCAGCTTGGAGCCTATGATGCGGATTCGATACTCATTCATGTACTTAAGGACCGGGAATCACAGGCGGAGTGGGAGCGGCTCCAGCATTCCGAGGCTTGGCGGAAGCTTCGCGCTGTCCGCAGCCGTCATGTGTATCATACATCGGGGCATGCTTGGCTTGCAGAGCCGATTCTGGAATATACGGCAAACCGGCATGACCATATGCTGCAGGAGCTCAATGCTTTATTTCGTGCTCTGTAACGAGAGGAATCGGGCATGATTTCACATTCCTTCACGGGACAAAGGTGATATAATGATCTATATGATTATGATTATCACTATCAGTGGAGGCGAAACCATGCATCAAACAGAGAAAGCCTTTCGCGCAGGGGCGCGCGGGCTAGGACAAACAAGATCACGGGGGTTGGGGTTGCTGCTCATCCTTATTTGTATGGCAGTAATCATTAGCGCTTGCGGCAAACAAGCGAATACAAATGTTAAGCAGGTTGAGGAAACACCAGCGTCGACTGCTTCAAATGAAGGGGCACAAACCCAATTAATTAAGCATGCATTTGGCGAGACGGAAATTCCTTTACATCCGAAGCGGGTTGCCGTATTCGGGCTAGAAGATATTATGCTGTCACTAGAGGCTCCCATGGTGTACGCTTATGGCTTTAAGGGATATTACCTGGAAGAGCAATTGAAGCAGCAGAATGTTAAGCTGTCTAACGATACAAATTACGAGCCGAGCAATGAAGAAATTCTCGCTTCGCAGCCTGACCTTATTATCGTTCAACAGTATGCTATCGATCAGAGCAAATATGAAGCATTGAGTAAAATCGCGCCGACGATCGCTTTCGCTCCAAGTGACTGGAGGTCGTCTATTGTTGAAATCGGCAAGGCGCTGGGCAAGGAAGATAAGGCGCAAGAGGTTATTAAAGCGCATGATGAGAAGATCGAGCAAGCGAAAAAAGCGGTCACTGCTGCAGTTGGAGCAGATAAAACCGTTGTCTATATGCGTCCTTCCGAGAAGGAGTTGCAGGTGTTTTTCCCGAGCTTCAGCTTTGTCTACACGGCATTTGGTCTGAATCCGGATATCAGCATTGCCGAGTTCCAGAAGGAAACTTCTGATGACTGGGGGATTAACACTTCGCTAGAGAAGCTGCCTTCGATTAAGGCAGATTATATTTTCGCTATTTATGGAGGTTCCATCGATACGGAGGAAACGGTGCAGAAGGAGCTGGATGCCTCGACGGCAATTGAGCAGCTTCAGGTGTGGAAAGTGATGCCGGCCGTGAAGGAAAATCATGTATTCAAAGTTTCGCCAAGACATTGGATGTCTTCCGGCCCGATTGCGGAAAGCAGACAAATCGAAGATGTGGTGGCTGCGGTCACCGGCAAGAAATAACCGGCGTTCAGGTTCAGAGCGCAGCAGAGGCCGCTTATGTCAAGCGGCCTCTGCCGCTCTGTGCAGGAAACGTCATTTATTACGTTTGTATGATGGTAATGGAGGGAGTATTTTTACGTGATCTATAAGTTTTTTGCTTACTATAAGCCGTATAAAACATTATTTCTAATCGATTTCTGCTGTGCGGTATTTGCTGCCCTGCTGGAGCTTGGCTTCCCGCTTGCCGTTAATCAATTCGTAGATAAGCTGCTGCCTAGCGGCAACTGGAATATGATTCTATGGGCTTGTCTCGGCCTTCTTTCGATCTATGCGCTAAATAGTGTGCTGCAATATGTGGTGACGTACTGGGGGCATAAGCTGGGGATTAACATTGAGACGGATATGCGCAAAAAGCTGTTTAATCATGTGCAGAAGCTGTCGTTCCGTTTCTTTGACAATAACAAGACGGGGCATCTCATGACCCGGATGACCAACAATCTGATGGAGATCGGCGAGTTGGCGCATCATGGCCCGGAGGATTTATTTATTGCGGCTATGACGCTCATCGGCGCATTTATCCTGATGCTTATGATCAACTGGAAGCTGGCATTGCTCTCCGTTGTCATTATTCCGGGCCTGATTTATTTATCGCTCTACTTCAATCGCAAGATGATTCGCGCCTTCCAGAAGATGTTCAAGGATGTCGGGGAAATTAACGCAAGAGTGGAAGACAGTGTCGGCGGCATTCGTGTCGTGCAGGCGTTTACGAATGAAGCGCATGAGTCGGCCCGTTTTGCGGCAAACAACGAACAATACCGTCAGACGAAATTTATATCTTATAAAATTCAGGCGCAAAATGTTTCGATCAGTTATTTTCTGATGCGGATGGTTATTTTGTTCGTTCTCGTCTGCGGCACCTGGTTTGTTATTGACGGCCAGATGACGAGCGGAGATTTTGTCGGATTTCTGTTGTTGTCTAATGTATTCTTGGGGCCGATTAACAAAATTAATTCGGTCATTGAAAGCTATCCGAGAGGAATGGCGGGCTTTAAGAGCTATCTGGAGCTGCTGGAGACAGAGCCGGACGTTGCCGATGCGCCGGGAGCTCGGGATGCAGGCCCTCTGCGGGGCGATATTCGTTACAGCGGGGTTACATTCGGGTATGAGAATAAAGCCAAAATATTGAAGTCTATCGATCTGTCGATAAGCGCGGGTGAGACTATTGCGTTTGTCGGCCCTTCCGGCGCGGGGAAAACGACGCTTTGCAGCTTGCTGCCCCGTTTCTATGAGCCAGAGTCCGGAACAATTGCGATAGACGGTATCGATACAGCCCAGATGACGCTGGCCTCGCTTCGGGAACAGATCGGCATCGTGCAGCAGGATGTGTTCTTGTTTACGGGAACGATTTTCGAAAATATTGCCTATGGCGATCTCAAAGCGAAGGAAGCGGATATTTGGGAAGCGGCACGCCGGGCTCAACTGGATACGTTCATTCGCTCGCAGCCGGACGGGATGCAGACCATTATTGGGGAACGGGGCGTTAAGCTGTCCGGCGGCCAGAAGCAGCGGCTTGCTATTGCCCGGATGTTCCTGAAGAATCCTCCGATTCTCATTCTGGACGAAGCAACCTCCGCGCTTGACACCGAGACGGAGAAGGCGATTCAACAATCGCTTGCCGAGTTGTCTGAGGGAAGAACGACTCTCGTTATCGCGCACCGGCTGGCAACGGTCAAAAACGCCGACCGTATCGTCGTTGTGACGGAGAAGGGCATAACCGAGCAAGGCAAACATCAGGAGCTGCTTACGAAGGGCGGCTTCTACAGCAAGCTTTATGAATCGCAGTTTGGGGCATAGTAGTCTGATCGAAGTGAAGCTAATCTGATAAAAGGTCCTCCTTCAAGCAAATAGATTGCTTGAAGGAGGGCCTTTTGTGCTTTTATACAGAGATGTTAAAATAGTAGATATTACCACTTTTGGAAGGGGGGATAGAGTGATGAGGCTTGTATATACTAGGTATCTTTTTATTATTCTTATCCTGAGTGTAATCATTGCAGGCTGTCAGAACGAACAGGAAAAAGTGGAATTTGAATACCCGTCATACACGGAGTTATTTGAATATCCATCATACACGGAGTTAAAGGAGGGGATGTATTTACTCAATAATGAGTCTGACTCGATGCAATTGTCTAAAACAGAATATTTATCATTTGATAATGGAGACCTTGTCATCGATCCAAACTATTATCAAACACATGATTTAAAGAGAGGGGATGTGATTTATTTTGAAACTCCGGCAGATTATAAATCCGATCATCCTCAAAACAATATAGCTCGCATTATTGCTCTTCCTAACGAAAAATTGCGTATTAAGAAAGGGCAAATCTATACTAACAATGAGAAATTGAAAACCTTCTATGGAAAATCACTCACTGGAGGTTTACATAAGAAGGAATTTTTAAAAATGATAAAAAAGGCTCCCGGAAGTAAATGCGAAAAAGAGTGCTTAAATTCGTATAAAAATACGTTTGATTTCAAGCTAAAGGAAACTCTAATTCCCAATGATGCTATTTACGTAATCGGGGATAACTGGTCAAGAAGCTTCGACAGCAGATTGTTTGGCACGCTGCCTGTGACCAATATTTTAGGGAAAGTAATGGGTTACGCAAAAGAGTAATGAAAATTAAATCCGTATGCTGCAATTATCCGCATGAAAACTAGACAGGAAAATACAATAGATCTGAAGTCGAGTGTGAAAGGGGAATGAGATCATGCCTTTTCCTGTCTATCCCTATATCGGCTGGGAGCGGCACTGCACGGATGTTCCAGTTGTGTTTCCGCCGCAGCATCAGAATAGACATCCCGGCTATGAGTATGTCATGAATCCTCGTCCAATATCGGATAATCCGGCCTATATCGGCAGCGGCAAGCTGAAGGATAAGGTAGCGATTGTAACGGGCGGGGACAGCGGAATCGGCAGAGCTGTCGCCATTGCATTTGCCAAGGAAGGTGCGGATCTCGTTATTCCTTATCTCGACGAGCATCAGGATGCGGCAGAAACAAAGCTAATGATCGAGAAGCTGGGACGGCGCTGCGTAGTCATCGCTGCTGATTTGCGCCTGGAAGAGGCATGCAGCAGTGTTGTGGCATTGACGATCAAGCATTTTGGACGGCTTAATATTCTTGTCAATAATCATGGCGTACAGTTTCACCAGCCTAGCATCATGGATATTACGCAGGAGCAGTTGATGAATACGTTCCAAACGAACATTATTTCTTTTTTCTCCATGGTGAAAGCTGCCTTGCCCCATTTGCAGGCCGGAAGCACGATCGTCAATACATCGTCGGATACCGCGTATTCCGGAATGGCGAACATGATTGATTATACGGCTACAAAGGGGGCTATCGTATCGTTTACCCGTTCCTTGTCCCTGTCGCTTGCTGCCAGCGGTATTCGGGTCAATGCGGTGGCGCCGGGGCCTATTTGGACGCCGCTCATTCCATCTGCTTTTACGGCAGAGGAGACAAGAACCTTCGGAACGGAAGTGCCGATGCGGCGGCCGGGCCAGCCGTTTGAGCTCGCTCCCGCATATGTATGGCTTGCCTCCGACGACTCCTCTTATGTGTCGGGGCAAATCATTTTCGTCAACGGAGGCTCAATCGTCACTTGAAGAATGCGAAGCGCTTGGCACAGCCAAGCGTTTTTTTGCTGTGTCCGGCTGCGAACAGGATATTCGGCCGTCTTTGTCGAAATAGCGTTCAACGGAAGGGCAACCGCTAGAAGGAGAGAGTATGACATGCATAAGATACTGATCGTAGAGGATGATCCGAAAATCACGGAGCTTCTGCTGTCTACAATAGAAAAGTACGGCTATGAAGGAATACGAGTCAATGATTTCCAGCATGTGCTAGAGGAGTTCAATGCCGCAAAGCCGGATTTGGTGCTTCTGGACGTAAATTTGCCTAGCTATGACGGCTATTACTGGTGCAGGCAAATTCGCAACGCCTCGATATGTCCGGTGCTTTTCATCTCTGCCCGTGATGGTGAGATGGATCAGATTATGGCGCTTGAGAACGGGGGCGACGATTATATTACGAAGCCGTTTCACGCCGGGATTGTAGTAGCCAAAATTCAAAGCCAGCTTCGGCGTGCTTATGGAGAGTATGCAGCCAGAAACAGCGAGCGGGTTCTTGAGCAGGAGGGGCTTATTCTTTATCCCGAAAGACAGGAGCTGAAGCTTGGGGATACTGTTATACCGCTTACGAAAAAAGAGTCCGACATTGTAGAAAGCCTGATCGAGCGCTATCCGCGGGTTGCCAGCAGGGAGGCTTTGCTGGAGAAGCTGTGGGATGATCAAACCTATGTCGATGAGAATACGATCAATGTGAACATTACACGTGTGAGAAAGAAGTTTCAGGAGCTGGGCATTGAGGATGCTTTAGTGACGGTTAGAGGAATGGGCTACCGGCTCAACGTCACTTGGGCGAAGGAGAACTGCGAGTGAAATTGTTTCTGCGAGAACACGCCTTGCTGCTTGTCGTCCAGCTTGTGCAATTAGGCTTTATCGTTTCGATTTATTGGATGGACGGCTATCGTGAGCTGCTAACCGTTTTATATTCTATATTTATTGCTTTTTTCATTTTATGCGGATATCTGGTATATCAGTTTTTCAGCCGCAAGCATTATTACCTCCGCCTTAGCCAGCCTCTCGAATCGTTTGATGCTTCCATTCAGCAGCGCGAGCATGCTCCCGTCTCCGTGGCGCTTCAGAAGCTAATGCATAGCCAGTACCGCCATTATGAGCAGCAGCTTTACACGCTCAAGAAACAGCAGGAGGAGCATCTGATTTTCATGGACCAGTGGGTGCATCAGATGAAAACGCCGTTGTCGGTCATTGATCTCACGGTGCAAAATATAGACGAGCCTGAGTTTGCCAGCATACGTGAGGAGCTGGAGAGAATGCGCTTAGGCTTGAACACGGTTCTTTATATGTCCCGGCTTCGCGCCTTTGAACAAGATTTTCATGTCAAGCCAGTCGTGCTGTCGCAAATTGTCAGCGCCGTTATTCACGATAACAAACGATTATTTATCCGCAACCGGATATACCCTGAGGTTCAAGGCTATACGTCAGAGATCACGGTCGAGACGGATGAGAAATGGCTGTTTTTCATGCTGTCTCAGCTTGTTATCAATGCTATTAAATACTCAGCCGGTACAGATGTAGAAGGGAAGAAGGTTGTTGTTTCCTTCTATTTGCGCGGAAACGAAGCCGTTATTGAGGTTATGGACCGGGGAATCGGAATCCCTGCTGCCGACATTAAGCGGGTGTTCGACCCCTTTTTTACCGGACAGAACGGGCGCAGCACGCGTGAGTCCACTGGCATGGGGCTTTATTTGACGAAGGAGGCGGCTGACCGTCTTGGACACCGAATCGAGCTGACGTCCGAGGAAGGTGCCGGTACACAGGTGCGGATTGTTTTTGCATCCTATCGAAAGCTTACAAGCGTGTAATAAAAGTGAAAGCCAAATCGATAGTTAGCGGCCAATCGTCTGCAGTATACTGATCACAGAATAATTGTTTGCCTTGTGAAAGGAGATCGGAAATATGCTGCAAGTAAGACGGGTTAGTAAAGTATATGATGGAAAAGTCGCTTATCGGGCTTTGACTGATATTGATTTGACGATTGATGACGGTGAATTTGTTGGTATTATGGGGCCGTCCGGAAGCGGGAAAACGACGCTGCTCAACCTGATTGCTACCATTGACGAACCGACAACCGGAGAGATTCTATATGATGGCAAGACGACGGGCAAGCTGAGCAAAAATGAAC
Organism: Paenibacillus sp. NPDC058174; assembly: GCF_042883865.1. Classification (NCBI taxonomy): domain Bacteria; kingdom Bacillati; phylum Bacillota; class Bacilli; order Caryophanales; family Paenibacillaceae; genus Paenibacillus; species Paenibacillus sp. NPDC058174. Next base: position 1,965,131 of record NZ_JBHVUY010000001.1, on the reverse strand, counting down.
TGGCCATATTCCGTCGCCGTGAGCTTGGATTTGTTTTTCAAGATTTTAACCTGCTCCATACCTTAACGGTTGAAGAAAATATTGTGCTGCCGCTGACGCTGGACGGGAACAAGGTCAGTGATATGAAGCAAAAGGTAAAAACGATAGCAGACAAGCTAGGGATTACCGGGATTATGAACAAACGGCTCTATGAAATATCCGGAGGGCAGGCTCAGCGGGCTGCTGTTGCCAGAGCGATGATTCATTCTCCGAAGCTGCTTCTCGCTGATGAGCCAACTGGCAATTTGGACTCCAAATCGGCGAAGGATGTTATGGAATTGCTGGAGAGAATTAACCTGGAGCAGCGAGCGACGATGATGCTGGTTACGCATGACGCGGTGGCAGCCAGCTATTGCAAGCGTGTTGTCTTCATTAAAGACGGCAGGTTCTATTCGGAAATACACCGGGGGGATAACCGCCAAGCTTTTTTCCAGAAAATTATCGATACACTCTCGCTGTTAGGGGGACATCACAATGACGTTTCGTCAATTCGCGTTCCGTAACGTCTCCCGGAATAAAAGGCTTTATGCGGGTTATTTCCTAAGCAGTCTATTTACGGTCATGGCTTTTTTTACTTTTTCGATCTTTGCCTATCATCCTGAACTTAGCGGGCTGGATAATCAAAGCGTGACGTTAGCCCTTTCTGTATCCAAGTGGATCATTTATGTCTTCTCATTCTTTTTTGTTCTTTACTCCATGGGGACATTTCTGCAATCGCGAAAAAGAGAATTTGGACTCATGATGATGCAGGGCATGACCACGGTACAGCTTCGTCTGATGATTTTTTTGGAAAATATGATGATTGGTTTATCCGCTACAATAGGCGGAATTGCTCTGGGGCTTGTATTTGCCAAGGTTATACTGCTTGCAGGAGAAAACTTCCTTGCCGTCAACGAAAAGCTGGCTTTTTATATTCCCTACAAGGCCATTGTTCTGACCTTGCTTTCATTCTTGCTGCTATTTATTTTGATTTCCTTTTTTATTTCGGCTGTACTGCAGAGTGGAAAGCTAATTACGCTGTTAAATGGCGACAAGCAGGCAAAGAGTGAGCCTAAGTCCTCCGTGTTACTAGTTTGGCTAGTGCCTATTTTGCTCGGAACGAGTTACTTTCTTAGCTTGCGGGCCGAAGGCTTAGAAGCTCTGTTTTTACTAGTTCCCGTCGTTATTATGGTATGCATCGGCACCTATCTGCTCTTTACGCAGCTTAGCGTCTATACGATTCGGAAGCTGAAAAGGATGGAATCGATTTTTTGGCTGAACACAAATATGCTGCTTTTTTCCGATCTTGCCTATCGTATGAAGGACAATGCACGTTCGTTTTTTCTGGTTGCTATTATTTCTACGGTTTCGTTTTGCTCGATAGGCACGTTATACGGATTCCAATCGATGATTGGCGGCCACAATGTCAAGGATAATCCTTATTTATTTACCTACACGACCACGAATGGCTATAGTCATGAGCAGAAAAATTTAGAGCAGATTGACCGCACGCTTAAAGAGGCGAATCTTGCAACTGAACAAGCGTTCCTTAAACTTGGTTACTACAAGGCCTACAATAGCGATAAAACGATTGCAGTCGTTCAATTGTCGGACTACAACGAGATGATGAAACTCATGGAGATGAAGGGGATTACGCTCTCCGGCGGAAAAGCGGCAGTTGTTGATTTTGGACTATCACGAACGGGTCAATCCATGCTTAACCAGCCTGTAGCCTTGCAGCCTGATGTTGTCATTGAAGCCAATCAAGCGGTTGTGTCGTCAGCGGTTCACGGTATGAACGGCTACTTCGTTGTATCAGATGATCAATATGCAAAGCTCGGAGTGCCTGTACAAGAGAAACACTACTATGCATGGCACGGGGCGCTTGGGCAAAAGCAATCCATAGCGGCGGGAGAAAAGCTGTCTAATAGCTTTCCATATTCGGACAGCTACGAGTTCCTTGCCCTTGAATATCAAAATTCTGTTCTAGATCAGCAATTTGGTCCAATATTGTTCATCGGCTTATTTATCGGCATCGTGTTTTTTGTCTCCGCAGGCAGCTTTCTCTATTTCCGGCTGTACAGCGACTTGGATGATGATAGAAGGAAGTTCAAAGCCGTTTCCAAGATGGGTCTGAGTGAAAAAGAGCTTACGAAAATATTGAACCGGCAAATGATATTGCTTTTCTTTGCGCCAATTGTTGTTGCTCTGTTACATGGGGCTGTAGCACTTACTACACTGTCCAACATGTTTCAATATTCGCTGTTGAAGGAATCCGTGCTCGTTCTTGGTCTATTCTTTGTCGTTCAAGTGATCTATTTCTTTATCGTCCGCTTCTTCTATATTAGACAGGTGAAGATGGCGATTGTCTGAACCGTTTGAATCAGTCACTCGCAGCAGTTATTCCATTTGTATATGGTCTTAACCCTTCCACACTGACAGAAAAAGCCCCGAAAAGTGAGCTGTTTGATTCGTATAAGACCCTGACAGGGTCTTATACGAATCAATTGTGCTTTCCGCTCATGAGTTAAGACCCTCGCAGGGTCTTAATCCATCCACACTGGCAGAAAAAGCCTCGGAAATGAGCTGTTTGATTCGCATAAGACCCTGACAGGGTCTTAACCGTGTCAATTGTGCTGTCCGCTCATGAGTTAAGACCCTCGCAGGGTCTTAACCCATCCACACTGGCAGAAAAAGCCCCGGAAATTGAGCTGTTTTATTAGCATAAGACCCTGACAGGGTCTTAACCGTGGCAATTATGCTGTCCGCTCATGAGTTAAGACCCTCGCAGGGTCTTAACCCATCCACACTGGCAGAAAAAGCCCCGAAAAGTGAGCTGTTTGATTCGTATAAGACCCTGACAGGGTCTTAACCGTGGCAATTATGCTATCCGCTCATGGGTTAAGACCCTCGCAGGGTCTTAACCCATTCATACCACATATGTAACTTGAAGTCAGGTTAGACGTTGCTGCGGCTTAGTGCCCTTATTGAATTTATGTAGCAGTTGTTGCGGTTACGGAAGCTCCTTGCACCAAAGCCACATATACCCGCTCGTTCTCAACAGGCTCGTCCGCCAGCATTTTGATTAGCTGCTCGGAGGCGAGCGCTCCCCATTTGCGCATCGAATAATCAATTGTAGCGAGCCGCGGCTCTACAAACTGGGCCAGCTCGGTATTATCGAAGCCGATGATATGTATATGCTCGCCTATGATGAGATCCGTATGGTTCCGAATATAACGGTACATACCGATTGCCATTTCGTCGTTGAGACAGAAGACGGCTGCAGGCCGGGTATATTCCGCTGCGATTCGCTGCGCGGCAGCTTCGCCCGACGATTTAGTAAAATCTCCGGGAATGACAGTGAACGCCACGCCGGGAACGCGTTCGACGGCTTGATTCACAGCGCGCATGCGCTGAAGAGCATCGTAGGAGCCGGCAGGTCCGGCAACAGCGTAAATGTTGTCATGTCCCTGCTCGATCAAATGCTCGATTGCTAGCGTTGCGCCGGCTTTATTATCAAGCAGCACTTGATTGATATGCGGATGCTGCAATTCCCGGTCCAGCACGACAGCCTTGTGGCCGTTATTGGCGTATTGAAGCAGCTCCTCGTCGGAGAACGTCGCATCAAGAATGATCGCACCGTCAATCATCCGCTCGGAGATCAGGCGCCGCGATTGCGGGCCGCTGCATACGAGCAGATCATAGCCTTTGGCGCTGACGTATTCTTTAACTCCTTGCAGCAAGTTTCCGTAAAAGTTGCCTTCGAAATCGGTCAGAAAGATGCCGATCATGTTTGATTTTTTTGTCTTCAGCAATCTGGCTGCTGCATGGGGCACGTAATTCAACTCTTCGGCGGCCTGCAATATTTTCGCGGCGGTCTCTTTCGTAACCTTGTCGTTGCCGTTAAGGGCATAGGAAACCGTAGAGATAGAGACGCCGGCCCGTTTGGCAATATCCTTAATACTAACCAATAGATTCGCTCCTCTAACCTAGTCGGTGAAACGTTTAGATTTTAACTATAACCGAAAATAAACAAGCCTACAACCTTGAAAATAACCTGTTTCCACTTGAATTAATCCGATTGACAGGGGATTGAATCGCCAATTATAATCGGAATCAAATGGAATCGAAACGTTTCGATGAACCATTTATACTATGTATAGAGAGGTTGCGAGTGACCTGACTACTTCAAATTCACAATCCGCCGAGCAATCGAATACTGACTTAAAATTAAATGACTTAATCCGGCAAATGACGCTGGATGAGAAGGTTGCACAGCTGATTCAGCTGGCCGTTCCTTTCTATGAAGGCGCAGGCGGCGAAGGGCAAATTACAGGTCCGATGGACTCCCTTGGCATTACACAGGATACCGTGCACAACTCGGGCTCCGTGCTCGGCATGGCCGGCGCACAGGATGTTATCGATATGCAGCGTACGCATTTAAGCCATAACCGTCTAGGCATTCCGCTGTTGATGATGGCTGATATCGTTCACGGCTTCAAGACAATATTTCCGGTTCCGCTGGCGATTGGCTGCTCATGGGATATGGAGCTGGCAGAGAAAAGCGCGGAAATCGCGGCTAGGGAAGCTTCGGTGTCTGGTGTACATGTAACGTATGCGCCAATGGTCGATCTTGTCCGCGATCCCCGCTGGGGCCGCGTCGTTGAGTCGACGGGGGAAGACCCTTATTTGAATGCTGAATTTGCCAGAGCTTTCGTTCGCGGTTTTCAAGGACAAGACCTGTCGGGCGATTATGATCGCGTAGCCGCCTGCGTCAAGCATTTCGCCGCATATGGCGCTGCGGAAGCCGGCCGGGACTATAACACGGTGGACTTGTCGGATCGTCAGCTTCGTGAATTTTATTTGCCGGCCTATAAGGCGGCGCTGGATGAAGGCTGCGAGATGGTGATGACTTCCTTCAATACGGTGGACGGCATTCCGGCAACCGGAAACCAGAAGCTGATGCGAAAGCTGCTGCGGGAGGAATGGGGCTTCAATGGCGTACTTATTTCCGACTGGGGCGCGGTGAAGGAGCTGATTGCCCATGGCATTGCTGCCGATGAATCGGAAGCGGCTTACAAAGCGATCCGGGCCGGTGTCGATATCGAGATGATGACTGCCTGTTATGTCCATCACTTAGCTGAGCTTGTGGAGCGCAAAGAAGTGGAAGAGCCGCTTATCGACGAAGCCGTGCTGCGTATTCTGCAATTGAAGCAGAAGCTGGGTCTGTTCGATAATCCTTACCGTGCAGCCGATCCGGAACGGGAGCGGGAGATCGTATTCAGTGACGCGCATCGACAAGCTGCCCGTGAGCTGGCGGTGAAATCCTGTGTGCTGTTGAAAAATGAAGGTGTCCTGCCGCTTAGCCGCGATCGCAAGATCGCGTTAATCGGTCCTTTTGCCTCCAATCATGACGTGCTTGGACCGTGGTCCTGGACAGGCTCTAAGGAGGCTGCGGTTACGCTTGCCGAGGGGCTTGGCAGCAAGCTGGGCGAGAAAGCAAAGCTTGTTATCGCCGAGGGCTGCGGCATTGAGAGTGCTACAAAGGCGCAGCTGCAAGAAGCGTTGGCGGCTGCACGTGATGCGGAGACGATCGTTCTGGCGCTTGGCGAGCATACGGATATGAATGGAGAGGCAGCATGCCGTGCAGATATTCGTCTGCCGCAGGTTCAGCTGGAGCTGCTGCGCGAGCTTCGTGCATTGAATAAGCCGATTGTGGTTGTGTTGTTCAACGGACGTCCTCTCGATCTGCACGGCGTATATGAGGAAGCGGATGCAATTCTGGAAGCTTGGTATCCGGGCTCCGAAGCCGGCAACGCAGTGGCTGAACTGCTGCTTGGGGAAGCTAATCCGAGCGGCAGATTGACGATGTCATTCCCTTACAGCGTAGGTCAAGTTCCAGTCTACTATAACGCCTTCAATACAGGGCGCCCTCAAGGTGCGCCAGACGCGCAAGTCCGTTATGTATCGCAGTACCTGGACATTCCGAATGAGCCGCTGCTGCCGTTTGGCTTCGGGCTCAGCTATTCCGAGTTTGAGTACGGAGAGGCTTCGCTATCTTCTTCTGTGATCACCGAAGAAGCACCGATCAAGCTGACCGTTAAGGTGACGAATAAAGGCGCAGTCGCTGGAGTAGAGACGGTACAGCTGTATGTGCGAGATATGTCGGGGGAGGTCGTTCGTCCAGTAAAGGAACTGAAGGCTTTCCGTCAAGTCAACCTGCAGCCGGGAGAGAGTGCAGAAATCCAATTTGTTCTCCAAGAGGAGCAGTTGCGCTATTATCACTCCGATCTTTCGCATGAGAGCGACGCAGGTGAATTTATCGCTTTCGTTGGTCCGAATAGCAGTACGAATACCCGCCTCCCGTTCCGGCTGGAGAAGTAAGTCAATCAACTATAGCTAGAGGCAACAAGGCCAACCCGGAGCTCGGGTTGGCCTGCCTTTGGCTTTATTTTTGCCATTGTAAAATGCCATTGTCATTATTGCCTCATATGAAAAAGAGCTGCTCCGGCATTTACCGGAGACAGCCCCTATAGATAATTGAAATCGCATTCGCTATTCCTTGACCGCACCGATAACGATGCCTTTGACGAAGAAACGCTGCAGAAACGGATAGACGATCAGAATCGGCAGCGCGCCGATGAAGATCTGCGAAGCGCGAAGCGTCCGCTGCGACATGTTGGCGATGACGGCCGGGTCGAAGCCGGTGGTGCTGCCTTGCACAATCAGCGTCTGCATGAAGCTGGCGAGCGGGAGATTTTCGGCTCCCTTCATATAAATAAGCCCGTCGAAATACGCATTCCAGTGTCCGACCATCGTAAACAAGGCGATCGTTGCAATAGCCGGCAGCGAGATGGGCAGGTAGATCGAAATAAAGCTGCGGAAAAAACCGGCGCCATCCATAAAGGTCGCTTCTTCCAGCTCCTTCGGTACCGTACGGAAAAAGTTGAGCAGCAGAATGATGTTGTAGACAGTTACGAGTCCCGGCAATATTAAGGCAAGAAGATTGTTTAGCAGGCCAAGTTTCAGTATGAGAATGTAGCCCGGAATGAGGCCGACATTGAACAGCATCGTCACGACGAAATACCACAGGTAGACGTTGCGGCCGCGAAACACGCGGTTGTCCTTGGACAAGGCGTAGGCGGCAAGAGCATTGACGGCCAGAGCCATTGCCGTGCCGAGGACGGTACGCTTGACGGATACCCAAAGCGAAGTGAGAAAGTTGACGTTCTCGAACGTCTTGGCGTACGCATCGAGTGTGAAGCCAATCGGCCAGAACGTAACGAGCCCGGCGTTGGCAGGGGCCGTATCGCTGAAGGAAACCATCAGCAAATGGTAAAGCGGCAGCATGCAGCCGATGGAGATGATAGCGAGAAGCGTATAGTTGAACACGCTAAACAGGCGGTAGGGCAGCGTTTTATGATACATGGACGGTCATCCTTTCAATCGTTCAATCGAACTAGAAAATGCGGTAGCCAGCGAATTTATAGGCAAGCCGGTACGATACGACGATGAGTATGAGGCTGATCATCGATTTGAACAGGCTGACGGCAGTTGCGAAGCTGAACTGTCCGCTTAGCAAGCCTTCCCGGTAGACGAAGGTGTCGATGATGTCGCCTTGCTGGTAAATCATCGGGCTGTACAGGTTGAACACTTGGTCGAAGTTTGCGTTAAGCACATTGCCCAGCGCGAGTGTCGCTACGACGATCAGAATCGGAATAAGTGAAGGAATCGTAATATGAATCGTTTGCTTCAGCCGGGTTGCCCCGTCGACTTCAGCGGCTTCGTACAGCGCAGGATTAATGCCGGCAAGCGCCGCCAGGAAAATAATCGTATTGAAGCCAAATTCCTTCCACACATCGCTGAAAATAATCGTCAGCCGGAACCAAGTTCCGTCGCCAAGGAAAAAAATCGGTTTGATACCGAACACGTTCGTTAGAAACTGGTTGATAATGCCGGTCTGTGCCAGCAAATCGATCAGAATGCCCCCGAGCGTAACCCAGGACAGAAAGTGCGGCAGGTAGACAAGCGTCTGAATGGACCGTTTGAATCCCATTTTCCGAACTTCGTTCAACAATAGAGCGAAGCCGAAAGGTACGATCAAGTTCAGGATGATCTTGGAGCAGGCGAACAACAGCGTGTTCAAGGTGATTTTCATGAAATAGTTGTTCTCGAACATGTATTGAAAATGCTTCAAGCCGACGAACGGAGAGCCGGTAATGCCTAGTGAGGCTTTGTAGTCCTGAAAGGCCATAACGACGCCCGTCATCGGTATATAGGAAAAAACGAAAACGGACAGCACGGCTGGCAGCACCATCAGATGCAAAATCCACGGTACGCTGTAGCCTTTTCTCTTTTTTGCTCCACGGACAGCCGTGAGCTTGACATCTGGCGAAGTAATTGGGTCCATCGTTTTCTTCCTTTCTATATTTTTCATTTGTATATGGGGTGAAGCCCTGCTATATATAATAACAACACGCAGGATGACCCAACTATAAGACAATGTTAGGATTGATAGTGTTTTGTTAGGGATATGACCGGGGGGAAGATGATCGATGCGAGGCAGATTCATAAGCATATTCCGAATCAAGCGAGGCTCCAGAATGAGTCTTTTTGCGAAAATGAACGGATTAATCATTCTATTGTTCATTCCGATTATTTTATTTTTCACGTATTCCAATCAGGTCTCGATTCATGTTATCGACAAGGAACTCAAAGCTTCGAATATTAAGCAGCTATCGTTCTTGTCCAGCCAGATCGACTCGCGTGTCAATCAGACGATGGATTTCGTTGTGACCTTCTCCAGGGATCCCAACGTCCGCAAATTCAACGGATTGAACATTTGGGACGACCGCTATGACAAAATGCAGACGAGATACATCATTCAAGAAAAGATGATGCTCCAGTCCGGGGTGATGAACATCTGGCCGGTCCATTTCACGGTGTATTCGCAGCTGAACAAAGCAGCGATTTCGAATGCGAGCAGCATGGTGGAGTATGACGAGGAGTATTTAACGCGGAATGTAACGGGCAAATGGTCATACGGCGACGGAAGACCAGTCGGGCCTGGAGAACCGCAAGCCTTTCATTGGTTCTACACCGATTCCTTCGGACAGCAAACGCTGAAAGGCAGTGATTTGGTCGTACAAGCCAGCTTTTACCCGGAAAATATTCAGAACATGCTGGACACCTATAAGGCCGGCGGCCAAGGCGATCCGCTGCTGTACCGCAAGGGCGTCACGCCAATCTTGAACCGCAGCGCCGACGGGCCTCTGTCGGAGGAGCTAGTCCGCTTTCTCGAATCGAAAGACCTGGGCGATACGATGCAGGAAGTGGTCGAGCTGGACCGCAAGCGTTATCTCATCAGTTCTGTGAAATCGCTTTCTTTGGACTGGCAGCTGGTGGACATCGTGCCGCTTGATCAGATCGTAGGGCCGATCTCCTTCAGCCGCAATTTATTTTATTTGGCGATGGCGCTGCTTTTTATTGTCGGTATTTCTTCTTCCGTGCTGCTGTACCGCAATGTTCAGCGGCCGATCCGGAGGCTGATTCGCGGCTTGCAAAGTGTACAGCGGGGCGATTTTACCGTGCAGATCGATTCCAATGTCAATAATGAATTTGCGTTTTTATTTTACCGGTTCAATGATATGTCGAAGCAAATTCAGAGCTTGATCGAGAATGTGCTGAATGAGAAGCTGCGGGCCCGCGAGGCGACATTGAAGCAGCTGCAGGCGCAAATCAATCCGCATTTCTTGTATAACTGCATCGGTTATATGATAAATATGGCGCAAATGAAGGATGAAGCCGCCGTCGTCTCCATGGGGCATAACTTAAGCGCGTATTACCGGTATATGACTCGTCTGGAACGGCCGACTGCATCGCTGCAGGAGGAGGTTCAGCTCATCATTAATTATTTGGACATTCAGAAGCTGCGCAACGGACGCATTCATTACCGGATCGATATTTCCGAGGAAATGCTGAAGCAGCATGTTCCGCGATTGATGCTTCAGCCGATCGTTGAGAACGCTGTTATTCACGGGGTTGGAAAAAGCTATTCGTCCGGGGAAATCCGAATTACCGGCGTATTGTCGGAAGGCCGCTGCAGGCTTTCGATTGACGACGACGGTCCCGGCTTGACCGAAGAGCAGCTTTCCGCGCTTAACCGCAGTATGAGGCAGCCGCTGCAGGATGATATGGGCTATGGCTTCTGGAATACGAATCAGCGGATGATTCACCAATTCGGTGATCAATCGCAGCTGGTGTTCAGTCAATCAGAGCTCGGGGGATTGCGGACGGAGATTGTATGGGAATATAGTTCGCTGGAGGCACAGCGCCAGCATACCGCAAAAGAGGGGGAATAACCGTATGCAAATGATCATCGTGGATGATGAAGCACATTGGGTAGATAATCTATCGACGACCAAACCGTGGCATACGCTAGGCATCGAGCAGGTTCACAAAGCGTACTCCGCGCAAGAAGCGCTGCGGATTATGGAGGCTTATCCGATCGATATCGTCATCTCCGACGTTCTGATGCCGGAGATGACAGGCATTGAGCTCATTGAGATCATCCGCAAGCGCGACAAAAAAACGAAATGTATTATTTTGTCGGGTTATTCGGACTTTGAATATACGAAGGAGGCGCTCCGCCACCAAGCTGTCGATTATTTGCTCAAACCGCCTATGGACGATGAATTGCTGGGAGCTGTAAAAGCGGCAGTCGCGCAATTGGAGGAGGAGTGGGGCAGTATAAGCTCATACGAGCGGATTGAATCCACTCTTCGGGAAAACTTGCCGCTTCTGCGCGGCCAGCTGCTGCTGAACGCTTTGCGGGGAGAGCGGCTGGAGGCCGACGAGTGGACGCGAAAGCTGGAAAGCTGCGGTCTGCCGATCCGATCCGGGGAATGTGCGCTGCTGCTCGTCCGGATGGAGGAGGAGTTCGGTAAATACCGCAATAAAGGCCAGCATCTGATGGAATATGCCATTATTAATATGACCGAGGAGCTGTTCGGCGAATTTGCTTACGTATGGGGAGTGAAGGAGGAGCATGGCTATCTCGCTTTTCTCGTTCAGTATAAGGAGGCAGCTCCGAGCGGCAACAGGGAGTCGCTGCTGGAGAAAGCTGCGATGCAGCTTCAGGCGAAGGTAAAGCAATATTTGAAAGGCTCGCTGTCTATCGTCATGACGGAGCCCTTTGAATTCCCTGAAAGGCTGCCGGAGCGATATCGCCATGCGCTGGCCTACTTCCGGCAAATCGTTGGCGATGAACGGGAATTTGTAATCCGCGCGGGAGAGCTGGAAAGCCCGATGTCCAGCGGGGCTCTGGATGCCGTCTATGCACCGCCGGTGCTGAAAAGCCTGCTGGAGGCCGGCCGTTGGGAGTCTGCCGAGCAGAAGCTGGGCGAGATTCTTGCAGAGCTGGATGACCGCTGGTCCGATTCCTGGGAGCATTGCCTGGAAGCGGGCTATCATATCGCTTCGGATTTCGCCCATTACGCGCATCGAAGCGGTCATTCGCTTGCGGGATTGCTGGGCGCAGACATCGAACTGCTGCAAGGCGGAGAGGCGTTCTCGACCATCGGCAAGCTTCGCAACTGGGCTTACGGCGCGCTGGGCAAGCTGAAGGAGGGAACGTCCAACGAGGTGAAGGACATTCGCTCCGTCTACGTGAGGAAAATTCAAAGCTTTGTGGAGGCGAACCTGCATCTGGACGTATCGCTGCGTGCCTTGGCGGATCATGTCAATCTTCATCCGACGCATCTCTCCAAGCTGTATAAGATCGAGACGGGCGAAGGCGTCAGCGATTTCGTCTTCCGGCTGCGTATGGAGACAGCCTGCCACAAGCTAAAGACGACTGACAAGAAAGTGTATGAGATCAGTGCGGAGATCGGATATTTGGACCCTGCTTATTTCATCAAGGTGTTCAAGCGGCAGTATGGAACGACCCCACAGGAATTCCGGGAATAAATAGAACAACATGACAGAGTCCTATGGAAACTAAAAAAATCATATAGATGACCTCCTGTGCCCGTTGGTAAAGTAGCGATAGAAATCATTTTACATCGTAGGGGGAAAATCAAATGGGTACATTCAAGAAGCTTTGGCTGCCGATTATTGCGTTGGCGCTTATCCTCTCCGCTTGCTCCGGCAATGCCGGCAACTCCGGAAGCAACAACGGGGGAGGCAAGGAAGATCCGGCTGCAACGGCAACAGGAAGTGCTGCCGACCTGGCCTTCGAAAAAGGCAAATACGATCCGCCGATAGAGATCAGCACTGTTATTATGCCGCGTGAATACACGAAAGGCGAGACAAAGGAAAATAACGTGCATGACCGCTGGATGCTGGAAACGCTGGGCATCAAATATAAAAACACATGGTACCCTGCAGGCGGCGACCAATACAAGCAGCAGCTTCAGCTTGCATTGACGTCCGGTGAGAAGCTTCCCGATTTCGTCATGGTGCCTACTGATGCAGTTCTGACGAATCAGTTGATTGATTCCGAGCAGTTCATTCCGATCGATGAGCTGTTTGAGAAATACGCGAATCAAGCATGGAAGGACCATGCAGCGCAGCATCCGGAGCTATGGTATCCGTTCACGAAGAACGGCAAGAAGTGGAATCTGCCGATCATGGAATACACCGACAATGATGATACGCTTCTCTGGCTGCGCGAGGACTGGATGGCCAAGCTGAAGCTGGAGGCGCCTAAGACAATCGCCGATCTTGAGAACATTATGGACAAATTCAAGAACGAGAATCCGGACGGACTTGCTCCTAAGGATGTCTATCCGCTGGCAATCTCGATGAAGAGCAACACGAATACGTGGATGGGCGGCCTCGACTGGCTGTTTGGCGCTTATGGCACTGTCCAAGAGCAATGGAATAAGGATGCAAACGGCAATTTGGAATACGGCTCTGTGAATCCAGGAGCGAAGCAAGCGCTTGCCAAGCTGCAGGAATGGATGGAGAAAGGGTATATTCATCCCGATTCCGCATTGTGGGACGAAGGGAAATCGGCGGAAATTTGGACGAAGGGCAACGCGGGTATTTTGCCGGGCGCGAACTGGGTTCCGGATTGGCCGGCCCCAGATTTGCTGAAAAACGTTCCAGGCTCGCAATATAAAGCGTATCCGGTACCTGCTGGTCCAGATGGCTTGATCGGTACCAAATGGCAAAACTCGGGCGTCAACAGCAGCTTTATGATTAATAAAGACGCGAAGCACCCGGAAGCGATTATTTTATACTACAACTATTTGCTTGATCATTTGGCTAACCCGGCCGTTGGAAGCAAATACGAAAACGGCTTTGCGCAAGGCTATGACTGGGATATGGTCGATGGCCAGCCGACAAGCGACAAAGAGAAAATTAAAGACTTTTTCGATAAATTCCCGTACATTACCGGACCTGCCCGTATTCCTGATCTGTATATGAGCACACTGGTTAAGCTGGCGAACGGCGAGAAGCCGGAGACGCCTTACGAGAAGCAGCAGGCCCAATTCCGCAAGCCGGAAAACTGGTATGCCGCTAAAGTCGTCATGTCGCAGCTTGATATCCGCAAGCAGAACTATTTTACAGGTGCAGCAACGCCTACGATGATTGAGAAATGGAATCTGCTCCGCCAATCCGAGCTGGAGACGTTCAACAAAATCGTTTACGGCAAACTGCCGGTAGACGCCTTCGACACGTTCGTTGCAAACTGGAAAGCGAATGGCGGCGAGAAAGTGACCCAGGAAGTAAACGATTGGTTCCAAGCGGTTTCGCAGAAATAATAGATTGTAGCGGTGGGCGGAGTCTGACTAGCCCTTCAAGAAAAGAGCCCTTAATTCCATGTTGCATTGGAAATAAGGGTTTTTTTGTATGTGAATGGGGATGCTGCTAGAGCTTCCGAACATGTATGATTTATCCTCCTTTTACGGCCATTAGGTAATCTAGATTGAAATGGCTAACTTAATAATCTATTAAAATAACGGTAACCTGCGCATGACACTCGGTTGATAGGATGAAGCGGTGAATTCTAACGATGGGGTGATAGGTTTGAACCGTTTATTAAAGAGTAAATGGTTTGTTTTGTTTTTGACAGTATTGGTGACGGCTGGGGCTATAAGTCCCGTTACAGGAGGCTTACGTGAAGCGGAAGCTGCGGGAGAAGCAGGCCCGGCTCCGGTTGAACTGGTGGGTAAAGGCTCCCATTGGAGCTACAGCGCGGAGGGAATTGATTATAGTGCCGCGATGAAAAATCCGTCCTTTGATTTCTCGAATTGGCAGCTAGGGTTAGCCCCATTAGGCTACAAGGAGAAAAGCGGCGTAGCATCTAATGATGTAGGAGTTGATCCGTTCGGCTTGGTCTCAACGGTTATTAGCTACGGTACCGATGCCAAGAAGAAATATCCGACATCTTATTTCAGCAAAATCATAACGATTGATGATGTTAGCAAGTTCGACAGCTACCATATCACTTTGGGCGTAGATGACGGTTTGATCTTCTATGTCAACGGTACTGAAATTTACCGGGTGAGCTTGCCGGCAGGCGATGTGGACTATAATACGTTTGCAACAACGGGCTACGCGGACCCTAAGGTTTATTCGCCTGATTTGAGCGCAGCGCTCAAGGCTGCATTACATAACGGCGCCAATCTCTTGACGGTTGAAGTTCATAATCAAAGCTTGTCGAGCTCTGATCTTTACTTCGACATGCTGATGACAGCTCTTCCGAAGGATGAAACGGGCGGCGGGAATCCGGAAGTGCCCGGACAACCAGAGCAACCCGGACAGCCAGAGGTTCCGGAACAGCCGGGAGTGCCAGGCAAGGATATACCGATGCTTGCTAAAAATTCGGCATGGAAATTCCTTGATAACGGCACAGACCAAGGAACGGCTTGGAGAGCAGCAAACTTTGACGATTCGGCGTGGCAAAGCGGCTCCGCTCCGCTCGGCTATCCAGTCGCCACTTCGACTGCACTGTTCGGCGGCATTAAGCAGCTGATCAGCTACGGTCCATCCAGCTCCAAAAAATACATTACCTCGTATTTCCGGACGACTATTGATGGTGCAGGCCTGTCTGATATTACGAAAATCGTCGGCCAATTCGGCGTAGACGATGGCGTTGTCCTCTATGCAAACGGGACGGAAGTGTACCGGTTCAACATGCCGGAGGGCGAGCCTAACTATTTGACGCTTAGTGCGACGACGCTGAATGATCCGTCTACGGAGACAGCGGATTTGACGCAAGCTTTGAAGGCTGTATTGCATGAAGGCACAAACGTGCTGGCTGCTGAAGTTCATCAGCGCAGCGCAGGCAGCTCCGACGTTTATTGGGATATGCAGCTGATCGGCAACCCTCAGGCGACAGCGCCAGGAACGCCGCTCGATCCGCATCCAACGGCGATTGCATTGACGTATAAAGGTGATCCAAGCAATACGCAAGGTTTTGCGTGGTACACGGATCCAGCAGTGACAGGTACGCAGCTGGAGCTCGCGGAAGCCTCGAAAGTAACCGGCGGAACGCTTCCGGCCAATGATACGATGTCGTTCACTGGCGATACGATGGAAGTGTATGTATTCCAGTCGAGTGCGGATAAGAGCGCAGGCAAGAAGACGACGTATGCCAGCCATAAGGTGGCAGCGGTCGGCTTGAAGCCGGGCACAGAATACAGCTACCGGGTAGGGGACGGCGAGACGGGACACTGGAGCGACATTCGTACGTTCAAAACAGCCGACCCGAGCGATAATGCCTTTACATTCCTCTATACGACCGATCCGCAAGGAACGACTGAGGCCGAATATGTGACCTGGAATCATACGCTGGAGCAAGGACTGGCGAAATTCCCGGATTCGCGCTTCATTACAATTACCGGCGATTTGGTGGATAACGGGGATATTGAGAACCAGTGGATGTGGCTTCTGAATAAGCCAAAAAACATTTTTGCAGAAGTGCCGCTTGTTCCAGCGCTTGGCAACCATGAGAGCAAGCTGAACAACAACTTCTGGTATCATTTTGATCTGCCTAACATTTCGTACACAGGAGCGAAGCCGGACGGCTCGGTATACTCCTTCGATTATGGCGATGCTCACTTTATGGTTATGAATACCGAATATAATGAAGTGAACGGCGTTGACGTTGTGTATAAGAAGCAAGAGGAATGGCTTCGTGCAGAAGCGGCTAAGAGCGATAAGAAGTGGAAAATTGTCATGTTCCACAAATCGCCTTATTCGGTAGCAAGCCATACGAATGACAGCGACGTATTGTTCTTCCGCAATAAGCTGACGGCTCTGTTCGATGAGATTGGCATTGATGTTGTTCTAAGCGGTCATGACCACACGTATACCAAATCGTATCCGATGTATGGCAATGTGCCGCAAAAAGATACGCCGACCGATGCGGACGGCAGCCTGCTTAATCCAAAAGGCACGATGTATCTCGTAAGCAATGCGGCGGGCGACAAACGGTATACGCCAAAGGCGGGACCGTTCCCTTTCGCGGAGAAATACGGCCAGCCGAATAAGGAAATGTTCACGGGCGTGACGGTTACGAATGACAAGATTTCATTCGACGTGTACACGACGACGGAGAACGGCACGACCGACCGTTACGATCAATTCAGCATTAAGAAAACGCAGCCTGCTCCGAACCCGGTACAAGATGCGAAAATTAGTAAAATCGAGAATGGGGCGGCAACGCTGACTTGGTCCGCTCCAGCTGGCGGACGAGATGTTACTGCCTATCGAGTTTATGAGAACTCAGACCAATTGGGTCCGAACTGGTCTGCACGCATTCAACCGGAAAGCGGGAAAGCTGCATACGAATATGCACTCACCGGGCTGGATGCAACGAAATCGTATCAATTCGTCATTAAAGCTTTAAGTGATAAGGATAACTCTGCCCCGATTATCGCTCAGGCGGCAACTGATCCGGGCAACGGAGGCGGAACGAATCCAGGCAATGGAGGCGGGACTGATCCAGGTAACGGAGGCGGAACAAATCCAGGCAATGGAGGCGGAACAAATCCAGGCAATGGAGGCGGAACTGATCCAGGCAATGGAGGCGGGACGAATCCGGGCAATGGAGGCGGAACAAATCCGGGCAACGGAGGCGGAACGAATCCAGGCAATGGAGGCGGAACAAATCCGGGTAACGGAGGCGGGACGAATCCGGGCAACGGAGGCGGAACGAATCCAGGCAATGGAGGCGGAACGCCGAAGCCTGTGCTGACTGATATCGGCAGCCACTGGGCGGAGTCCGGCATCGAGCGGGCGATCGATAAAGGATTCGTAAACGGCTATGCGGACGGCAAATTCCGTCCGGATAACAAAACAACTCGCGCAGAGTTCATTACGATGCTGGCACGGGCACTAGATCTGCCTGCGGCCGGAAAAAACAGCAGCTTCACAGACCAAGGCGCTATTCCGCAATGGGCACAGGAAACAATTGCGAAGGCGGTTGAGCTTGGACTAATCGGAGGCTATGACGATGGGACATTCCGGGCGAATGAACAAATCTCGCGTGCCGAAATGGCAGTTATTATCGTACGTGCGGCCGGCCTGAAGGTCGAGCCAAACGCTTCGCTATCTTTTGCAGATGCGGGCCAAGTACCGGCATGGGCAGTGCCTTACGTAGCCGCAGCTTATAAGGCAGGCTATATTTCAGGCGTAGGCCAAAACCGGTTTGCTCCTAACGCTAGCGCGACGAGAGCAGAGGCGGTTACGCTGATTCTGAAGCTGTTGGCCCAAAGCGGGAAGTAATTCATTAATTCAGGCAGGGTAACAACCAAAAAGGCGGTGCAGGGATAGTTTCCCTGTACCGCCTTTCTTTTTCTCGTATGAATTAAGACCCGTACACTTCAAAATCATAGAGGGAATAGCCATAGGCCGTTCCTCTTGCCGAGCAAAGCACCCGGACATAACGTCCGCTTTTTGCCGTGAACGTCAGATCATCGATTCCGCCGTCACCGGTCGTTGTGGAATAGGCATCTGTCCATGAGGAGGTGTTGTCGGAAACTTGGATTTTATAGCTTTTGCCATAAGCGGCTTCCCAGTTTAATTTCACCCGGTTGACGCTTTTTGTTGATCCGAGATCGACATAAATCCATTCATTGTTGCTGCCCTCGATGCTAGCCCATCTTGTCGACGAATTGCCGTCTGTCGCTTTGTTGGCTTCGAAGCCGGTGCCTTCAATTGAACTGGCAACTGCGGTTTTGTTCAAAGCAAGATTGGTGCCGGTAGATGTGCCCGAGGTAGTCGTCGCTGTTGCCGTATTGCTGCTCGCCGAAAGATTGCCAGCCGCATCAATGGCTTTGACCGTATAGCTGTAGGCTGTCGAAGCGGTTAAGCCGGTGTCGCTGTACGTTGTGCCCGATGGCGTTCCCACTTGTGTACTGCCGCGGAATACGCGATAACCCGTCACTCCCACATTGTCGGTCGAAGCCGTCCAGCTTAAGTTAATTTGGCTGCCGGAGACAGCCGTCGCAGTGAGGTTGGTCGGTGCAGTAGGCGCTTGTGTATCGGTTGGAGTGCTGCCGGCAGTTGGCTTCCACCAGTTGCCCGATATGAACAGCATATTCAGCAGGTTGTAGGAATCGCTGAAGTAGGATTCCTTCTTATTTTTCATCCAGTCCCAGCCGGAGTTGACCCAAGCCTGATGTGCAGTATTTGTAGTCGCAGCTGAGATAAAAGGCGATACGAATACGGCTGTCGCGTAGCTGCCGCTAGCTGTTCCGTTTAACTGATAGCCGTCTTTAATGTTGCCGGGACTTCCGCCGGTATTGCCTTTAATCCACACAGCCATCTTGTTCGCAATATCCCGTCCGCGAGTGTCGCCGTACAAGGCATAGTCCATCACGATCCGCAGCGGAACACGGCTGGCGTTGTAGAAGTATTGGTTCGTTTCCGGAAACTCATCCAAGTAGTTTTGCGGAGCCGGCTTCGGCGGATTATCGACGACGAAGTCAGAGATCAGCCCTGTAGTGGAGGAGTAGGTATTCGAAAACTGCGTATATACGCTGTACAGATTGTTAATGACATTCAGCCATGTTTGATCGCCTGTTACTTCATAAAAAGCTCTAAGATGGGAGAGCATCCAGTCGGAAGGACGCGTATTCAAGGCGCTTTTTGAATCCCAGTCGCCCAAGTTCAGCCTGTTGTTCGTCGTTACGTTGCTCGCTTTGATGCCGTTCGTAATCATCTTTTTCGCTTCTTCTAAGTAGTTGATCGTACCGGCCGAGCCCCACTGGCGATCCGCAAGGATAAGGGAATACGCAATATCCAGATCCCCGTCTGTAGCCGAGGAGAAATGGCCTTGGGCAGCGCTGCTGTCCGCTACGACCCAGCCCATCAAGTTGGAGTTGGTCGAGCTTTTGAATGCTCTTGCGGTTTTGAACATGCCGTCATAGATCGTTTTGGCATTGGCATCATAGCCGGCCATTAATACGGTAATCACCATGCCGTAGCCTTGCCCTTCCGAGGTGCCGAGCGGGTTAAAGCCTTCGGCACTGCCGGTAATATCGCCTTTTACATAGTAGCCGCCAGGCAGGGAGGACAGGTTGTTTTTCACATACTTCCCTTTCCAGTAGTCATAGTAGCTTGCGACGGAGCTGTTAATAGCGGCTTGGGTCACATGATTGGGCTTAATGATGCCCGGATAGCTGACTTGCTGCGGGAAAGGCTTCAATTCCCCGGCGGCATGCGCCTTATTCTGGAATGGAGCGGGAGCGCCGAGCAGTGTGACAAGCATTGTGAGACAGAGAAGAGCAACACCAAACTTTTTTGATTTGCTGCGGTTCGATTGTTTCAAAATGAATTCCTCCTTTTATTAGGTTGGAACTGAACTTGACCTCGGTCGCGGCCCTCCCTTCATAGAGTGCATTTTATAAATTAAAGCGCTTAAACTTTTATTTCAAAAAAATAACGCAAACAAATTATGTTTAAGCGCTTTAACTTTTGCGGTAACAAAAAAAGCAATTCAGTTGATGACGGACGGAGTCTGTGACGCCGCGGGATCAGCCAAGTTACTTCTGATTTCCATTTGTTGAATGTTGATGTATTGTAAAAAGAATTTATCATATCGTATTTGATTATGTCTACCCTCATGTTAACTTTTTGTCAAAAATAGGACTGTACGCCCTCCATGCCGGGGTGCCCAGCGTTTTCGGACATGATCCATTAAATGTTATACTGTAAGCAGTATTTATAAGGAGGGCATCGATGTTTATCGCAATTGGCATTTTATTTCTTGTGTTATATGGACTCATTGTATTTTATATCGGATGGAGCGGCTGGTCTTGGATGAAGCCGTCCTGGTCGCGCAGGTTCAGGTTCATTTACGGGGCCGCGCTAGTCTTTCTGGCCAGCTCTTTTATTCTCGCCAGAGTGTTCGGAGGCTCTATTATTCTGAATGTGATCGGCAACTATTGGTTGGCCTTGTTCAGCCTGCTTGTGATGCTGCTGCCGATCGTTCACCTAATTGTATGGCTGTCGAGACTTACCCGGCTGCCGCGCCATAAAGTGCAGAAATGGGCGGGTATCGTTACGCTGGCTGTGCTAGCTTTTCTGATGGGTTATGGCAGCTTCCAAGCTTATAGTCCAACTGTCCGCACCTACTCCATTACGATTGACAAAAAAGGGCCGGAGAGCGGCAAGCTGAACATCGTGATGGCTTCCGATATGCATTTCGGCTATTTATCCGGCAAGAACCATGCCATTCGGATGGTAAAAGAGATTAATGCGCTGAAGCCGGATATCGTCCTGTTCCCCGGCGATCTGATCGATGACGATATCGTGCCGTACAAGGAGAAAGGCATCGGCGGCATTTTGGCGGGCATCAAAGCGCCATATGGCGTTTATGCCTCATTAGGCAATCATGACAAGTTCAAAGGTGAAATGAGCGAATTAATTGCTCTTCTGGAAGAGAGCGGAATGAAGGTGCTCTATGACGAGGTCGTCACTATTGAAGACTGGCTGACGATTATCGGCCGCAAGGATGCCAGCGACAAGGGGCGGTCCGAGCTGGCTGATCTGACCCGCGGCATGGATGAATCCCGCTCGGTGTTTATGCTGGATCATCAGCCGTTAGGTTTTGATATCGCGCAGCGTCAGGGCGTCGATCTGGTCGTGTCGGGACATACGCATCACGGGCAAATTGCGCCGGGCAATCTCATTACTCAAAGGCTGTTCGAGAATGATTGGGGCTATCTGCAAAAGTCCCAGCTGCATTCCATCGTTTCCTCAGGGTATGGCTTCTGGGGACCGCCGATCCGCATCGGCTCTCGTTCAGAGATCGTGCAAATCGCAGTATCTTTTACAAAATAAAGGCAAGCAAACTTTAAATCCGGAGCAAGCGCCGGCACCAAAATAATATGGTTCCATCCCTCATATAGATAGAAAGTAGAAGGGGGATCAGAACATGTGGATTATTATTCTAGTGTCGGTAGGCTGTCTCTCCGGATTTTTTTTGTTCAAAAAAAACACATTGCCACTCGACCCCGAGCTTGAGCCTTACCGAGGAAATCTGAAGTTGTCCGTGATTATCCCGGCAAGAAACGAAGCTTGTAATTTACCTCATTTGCTCCAATCCCTTCAATCGCAAACCGTCCCCCCATACGAGATTATTGTCATTGATGATTTCTCAGAGGACCGGACGAAGGAAATAGCAGAAAGCTATGGCGTCAAGGTCATTGCCGGCAGCACGCTTCCCTCGGGCTGGACCGGTAAAAGCTGGGCGGTATGGAATGGATATTTGAATGCAACGGGCGATGCGTTCGCTTTTCTCGATGCAGATATCCGCTTGGCTCCTCATGCGCTCGACGCGCTCTTGAAGGCGAGGGAACGGGCAGGCGGCGTCGTATCGGTCGTGCCGTTTCATCATACAGAGAAGCCGTATGAGAAGCTTGCTCTTGTCATGAATATGCTGGGCATTTTTGCATTTACATCGATATTTGAGCGGAGCAATCCGCAGAAAGGGCTGTACGGCTCTTGCATACTGGCTTTGAGAGAAGATTATGAGCGGATCAACGGACATG
Organism: Paenibacillus sp. NPDC058174; assembly: GCF_042883865.1. Lineage (NCBI taxonomy): Bacteria > Bacillati > Bacillota > Bacilli > Caryophanales > Paenibacillaceae > Paenibacillus > Paenibacillus sp. NPDC058174. The sequence continues at coordinate 1,943,103 of NZ_JBHVUY010000001.1, read as the reverse complement.
CCAGCGTCAGAACCGAAGTGTTGGATGATCTGCTGATCGGTTCGAAGTTTATTGAGGCCGGAATACCGGTCACCAATTTTATCGGCCATGGACTTGTTTCATTCCGGATGTACCCGCAAGGCATTCAGAGTGAAATCGAGGGCTTCAGCAAGGGGGCGATATTAAGCACCTCAAGGCTAAGTCCGTGGACGATTATTCCCATCGCCATCTGGGTGGTAGGGCTGCTTGTGTCAGAAGCGGTGTTTTTGGCGATCGGCACCTCATGGTTCATCCCTCTGCTGGCAGGCTATTTGCTGTACATGCTCCAATTCATCTATTTTAAAAAATATGTGGGCAAATTCGGCCTTGTCATTCCGGTGCTGCATATCATCGCTGCTTTGTTCTTCATTGCCGTCATGCTGTATTCGGCTTACCAGGTCGTATTTCTTGGGCATGTGAGATGGAAGGGGAGAAAGATCCGGGTAGGGGGCCGACGGGAACAATGATCATCTTGTTGACGGTCTGTTCGTTTCTGTCGGGTGCGCTCATGTTCTCATATTGGCTGGGGCTTGCGGGCAAAAGAAATTTGAAGGCTGTTGGAGACGGCAACCCGGGCGCTTTGAATCTATGGAAGGCTTCCGGTTACAAGCTGGGTATTGCCGGCGTGCTGCTGGATTTTCTGAAAGGCTTTGTGCCGCTGTTCTTGATCATTGAGGGCGGATACGGGAAAGGGTACGCCCTTATTCCGCTTGCCCTCGCACCTATTCTGGGTCATGCGTTTAGCCCGTTTCTTAGAGGCAAGGGAGGCAAGGCAATTGCTGTTACGTTTGGCGTATGGAGCGCCTTAACCAACTTCGAAGGGGCGTTGGCGTATGCCATTATATTGGCGCTGCTGGCAGCGGCCAGCCGCCTGCTGGCGAGATCGAATACGATGTCTTCGCGTGCAGACGGCTTGCAGGTTGTCAGCGGCATGCTGCTGCTTTCCGTCTATTTGGCGGCTAGAGCGTTCTCCCCCGCTGTCCTCTGGGTCTGGTTCGGTAACTTTGTCGTCCTATTGTACACGCACCGGAATGAGCTAAGTGCTTTGCTGAAAGAACGCCAGGGCGGCTGATGTTGATGCAGATGTAGATGCAGCAAAAGCAACTGCAACAGTAGTAACCGTTGTTTATCGTCGAAACTTTGCTTTGTTGCGGCAGTTTCAGCTTTTAAAGATAAGTAACATTAATATAACGAATATAAAGATTATAACGTAACGAAAGAGAAGGCCGCGTTATTCAATGCTGGCGGGTTTCTCTTTCGTTTCGCAGGGACTATTTTTAATAGGGAGTAGTGTTGAGTTTCCTATTATATGGAAATTTCAATCAAGTAAACCGCGACAAAATGCAAAAGTACATTTTGATTTGCTTAAAACGGCCCCAAAATGGCCTCAAAATGCAAAAGTGCATTTAGAATTGCCCGATTCGGCTCTTTTCGTGTTTTTAGGCCAATCAACCTGCACTTTTGCATTTTGATGCGATAAATCGCCCGAAAAGCGCCCGACAAAATGTATTTTTACATTTTGATTCGCTTAGTCTAGTCTCTAACAAACCTAGCTCGCAATGAAAGTTGTGAATTCGTGAACTAGATGGTGATAGCTGCAACTGTTCTGAGCCTTAGTGTTCGGGAAGGGAACGAGATGCAAAAACTTGATTTCTTTCAAACAGGTTATATACTTGCTCCGCCATATAATGCGGGGGATGCTGCAGATTGTTTCGAATCCACCACTCGATGGTTCCAACGAAGGCAGAGGCTGAAAATTGAATGATGAGCTCTTTGTCCATCTTCTGGTTTATACCTTGCATATCCATTTGTTTCTGTATCGCAGCCATAATGACTTTAAGCACGCAGTCCCGGAATGAAGTTTTTTGATAAGAGAGCATGGAGGAAAAAAACTGAAAATTTTGTTCAATGTAGACAAATAAGGCCTCCAGAGCCTCAGTGGCCTCGACCGGATCGGTTATTTTTGTCTGAGTCATCTTGCTGAAGGAGCAAGAAAGGATCATTTTGTCCAAAAGATCGGCGACGCAATTATAAAAAAGATCATGTTTATCTGTGTAATGAAGATAAATGGTTCCTCGGTTTACGTTGGCACGATCAGCAATTTCGTTAATGGTGATTCGATCGAAATCCTTTTCTGTAAATAGATCTTGAAACGCTTTATGGATAGCTTCTTTTGTTCTTAAAGTTCGTCTATCGATTTTGGTTTTGGTCTCCATTTTGATTTCCTCCCTTATATAATTAACAGTCCCATCGCATTTGTTGTATATCCAACAATAACGATAGGATTAACAATTGATTTCTGCTTCTTGATCTCTATAATAATAATCAACGATCGTTAAATAAACAACAATGTTGAGAAAATATAATGCTGTCGACAGTGAAATTATTCAGGAGGCTATTTTATGGTTTACGATAATTACAGTTCGATCCGCATTGCTCGTGAAGGCGGCGCTATGTGGGTAACCATTGATCATTCCCCGCTCAATATTCTGGACGCAGTGCTCATGTCTGAGCTCAATGATCTGGCGGGTCAGGCTGCAAAGGATGATGAGGTGCAGGTTATCGTATTTCAGAGCGCGGACCCGGATTTTTTCATCGTTCATGGGGATATGAATTTCGTTAACGATCCCGAAACGCTTATGGACCTAAATCTCGGCGATGCTGGAACCGAACAATTCAATCCGATGATGCGTTTGCATGAGCGGATTCGTGCCCTGCCGCAAGTAACAATAGGAAAGATTGCTGGTCTGGCCCGTGGTGGCGGAGCCGAATTCCTTTCGTCTCTAGACATGCGCTTCGCAGCGATCGGAAAGGCGGGGCTGGCGCAGATGGAGGCGCTGATAGGAATTATTCCAGGTGCAGGGGGTCCCGTTTACCTGCCGCAAATCGTCGGCCGAGCCCGCGCTTTAGAGATCATAGTCGGAGCAGCGCTGTTTGATGCCGAGGAGGCTGAGCGGTACGGGTGGGTGAATAGGGCGTTCCCCGCTGATCAACTCGATGATTTTGTAGACAATCTGGCGCGAAGCATTGCGGGCAGGGCTCCGGGTGTCGTTCGAGCCGCAAAGCAGGCAATTAACGCGAGTACCCCCGGCTTCGCCAAGGCATTGGACATCAACAACCAGCTTCTTGGCGAGACTTTCTCCGCCCCGAAAGCGACAGAACTAACGCTTGCGGCATTGGCTGCGGGTGCACAGACCCGCGAGGGCGAGAAGAATTTAGAGAGAATTCTTCGAGATATTTGATGCCGAAGCCGGCTTAAGAAAGAATTCACTTATAAACCGATTGTTCCCCTGGAGCAATCGGTTTTTTGCGATGTCTAACAAGTACAGTCATCCAAGAAACGTACAGGTTTTACGAATGATGTGGGGTACTGCCCGCTTTTAATTGCCCTTATGATGAACGTACATGAGGAGAACTCATGCCACCACAGCAATAGTCAAAGTTGTCATTCAAGCAGGGTGAAGGGGTGACTTATGTATAAAATTGCGGCAGTTATAGGCGATTATTATCATCGCGAGGATGCAATTAAGTCAGCGCTAATGTCCGCGTTGCAAGTAACGTTTGGCGGCAAAGCAGCTGTTGATGTATGGATAACCGATGCGCTAGAGCTGCCTCAGACATTGGCAAAGCGGCCGGACGCCGTTGTGCTGTTCAAGGAAAATCGCGTCGATCCGGAGGGGGATCGAGAGGCACTATGGATGAACGAAGCCATCGCCCAGTCGATTACGGCCTACGTGAAGCAAGGCGGAGGCTGGCTGGCTTGGCATTCGGGTCTGGCATCGTACCCGGAGGACGGAGCCTACGTCGAGATGCTGCGGGGCAGCTTCGCGTCGCATCCGGAGCTTCATGAGCTGGTCGAATATGAGGGGAACGGGGTTCAATTCGCGATCAAGGACGAGCACTATTTTGTCCATTGCGATGAAGACAGAACCGAGGTGTATTTGCGCTCCTCATCGGTTGACGGAACCTCGATCGCCGCATGGCGCCATTATTATGGTGAAGGACGGGTATGCGCGCTGACGCCGGCGCATCGGCCGGAAGGACTGCAGCATCCAAGCTTTATCAGACTGCTCGGCGAGGCTTTGGCCTGGTGCTCTGGCGCAGCGGAGCAAGCCAATTATAAGGAGGTTTAACGGATGAGCCATACAGCGAATTCACATATAGCAGATGCGAAGCGGATCGCGCTGGTCAAACGGGCACTGCTTAGCATGCAGAGATATTCCTGGGAGCAGGGAGTTGCGGCGCAGGCGCTGCTGGAGTCCGGCGATACAGATTTGGCGTTTCTACTCGCCCGGGATGCGGTTAACCGGCAGGATGCATCCGGCAAGCTTGGCGTCATGAACGACGGTTATTCCGTCACTGATTCGGCTGCAAATGGTGAAGCCGTTGCACGCGCAGCCCAAGTAACAGGCGATCCGTTATTCGTACAAGGCGCGGCAAGCATGCTGGATTGGCTGCTGCATTACGCGCCGAAGACGGAGGAAGGCATTTTGCGGCATGTAATTGACAAGCCGCAGGTATGGATTGATTCCTTTTATATGGCGCCGCCGTTTTTAGCTGTCTCGGGTCATTACGAGGAAGCAGTGAAGCAGATAGACGGATACCGCAAGCTGTTGTGGGACCCGGAAGCTAAGCTGTTCGCCCATATTTATGATGATGAGGCGAAATCGTTTATCCGGGAGGCGCATTGGGGTGTAGGCAACGGCTGGGCCGCCGCTGGCATGATACGGGTTCTGGCAAGCCTGCCAGATGGCATGACGGAGGAGCGGGAGCGGATCGCAAGTTATTTGCAGCAGTCGATTGACGGCTGCCTTGCGCATTTGCGCGAGGATGGGCTGTTCCATGATGTGATGGATGATCCGACAACCTTTGTGGAGACAAACGCTGCGCAAATGGTCAGCTATTCGATTTATCGCGGCGTGCAGCTCGGTGTGCTGGATAAGAACTACATTCGTTTTGCAGATCAAATGCGCGCGGCTGTGCATACGCGGGTTGATGAGAGCGGATTGGTGCAAGGCTCCTGCGCGGCTCCGTTTTTCGACCGGCCGGGAACGGCTCCTGAGAGCCAAGCCTTCTTCCTGCTGATGGAGAGCGCAGTCAGCCGATATCGAGAGACGGAAGGAGGCGAGTCATGAAGCTCGATGTCATTTGCTTAGGCGAGCTGCTGATTGATTTCGTATCGACGGCGAAGGATGTTGAATTAATTGACAGCCCCGGCTTTGTGAAAGCACCAGGTGGAGCGCCGGCCAATGTGGCCGCAGGTGTCGTAAAGCTGGGCGGTACAGCCGGCTTTATCGGAAAAGTGGGCGATGATCCGTTTGGCCATTACTTGAAGCGGGTGCTGGATGATTTGACGGTAGACACCCGATGCCTGGCGCTGGACAGGGAAGCCCGCACGACGTTGTCATTCGTCGCGCAAAAGCCAGACGGCGACAGAGATTGTATGTTTTACCGCCATCCCGGCGCAGACATGCTGCTGTCCGCCGCAGACATCGACGAGGTGTACATGAGCCAAGGCACTATTTTCCACTATGGATCGATCAGTCTGGGCAGTCCGAGCAGCAAGGAAGCTACGCTGCAAGCACTGGCTTTCGCGCGCGCCCATGGACTTCTTATTTCCTACGATCCGAATTTACGGATGGATTTATGGCCGGATCAGGAGCATGCCCGCAAGGAGATAAATGAAGGCTTTGGCTACGCCGACATCGTGAAGATCAGCGAGGAGGAATTCCGCTTTATTACGGGATGCTCCACGGTAGAGGAATGCGGACGTTATATTTTGGAGCGCGGCCCTAAGCTGGTAATTGTCACTCTTGGCAAGGACGGCTGCTACTATACGACCGGCGAATCGAGCGGCTATAGCGAAGGCTTCAAGGCCGAAGTAGTAGAGACGACCGGCGCCGGTGACGCTTTTGTCGCAGCGGTGCTGCAAGGCTTGGCTGAAAGAAAGAAGGCGGGACAGCCGCTATTTGAAGAACTGCCGGAGCTTCTCCGTTTCGCCAACGCAGCAGCTTCGCTTGCCACAACGCGAATTGGCGCAATCCCGTCATTGCCAACGAGAGAAGAAGCGCTCGCAAGGCTCGTCTGAATGGCGGAAAGCTTTGCCGGATGCTAGAACGGGATAGAACTCTATAGAACGCTAGACGGACAGCGGGAATGTCAGGATGAACAGTGGAGTTCGATTCATTGTTTGAAAAGGCTGCTAAGCATTATTCGGCTAGATTAATAGCCAGATTGATAGCCAAATATCAAAGCGTCGAACCGAAGCTGCGTCTAAAAAAACACGAAGTGAAGCGATTCGAGTTCAGGTGACTTTTTGAAGATTCTTTCCATTGGTTTCGCAAGAATAAACCGGATGGAATCAAGAATGGCACCTGAACCGAAACGCGCAGCAGAGTGTACTTTTAGGTGCGAAAACTGCTAAAGGAGGAGCTTCCCTGCGATGAAAAGCTTGATTGTAGATAAAGACGGACAGCTCTCGGTCCGCGAAATAGCAAAACCCTCGTATGGTCCCTATCAGGCGCTGGTGAAGATGGTCAGCTGCGGCATTTGCCGCGGTACGGACACGAAGCTCATTCATGGCGAGTTCAAAGGCTTCGATACGTATCCGGCCGCGCTTGGTCATGAGGGCGTAGGACGCGTCGTCGAGACTGGAGCGAAGGCTCGAAATTTGAAGGTTGGAGACCTGGTGCTGCTGCCGTTCTTAGAAGGTGAGACGGATGGCATTCATTCCGGCTGGGGCGCTTTTTCCGAATATGCGGTAGTGGGCGACAGCCAGTCTTTATTAGAGGATGGAAAAGGCCCCGGCTCGCCGGAGTTTTCAGAAGCCTATTATGCCCAGCAGAAGCTGCCGCCGGATATCGATACAACGATTGCGCCGATGATCGTGACGTTTCGTGAAGTGCTCAGCGCCTGTAAGCGGTTCGGCTTTCGTCCGGATGCCAGCATTGTCGTCATCGGAGCCGGCCCCGTCGGACTTGCTTTTATTACCTTCGCCAAGCTGCTTGGAATGGGTCCGGTCATTGCGGCGGTAACGAGCGAGACGAAGGCAGAAGAGGCGCAGCAGGCTGGTGCGGACTATATCGTCAACAGCAAAGTCTCAGATCTGACAGCCGAAGTGCGGGCGATCTGTCCGGACGGCGTCGACTTCACAGTAGATGCAGTAGGCAAGAACGAAATTATAAATCAAAGCATGGAGCTGCTCGCCCCTTACGGACATATTTGCTGCTACGGCATTTCTTCGGAGACGACCATGCAGCTGGACTGGAGCAAAGCGCCGTATAACTGGCATTTGGACTTCAACCAATGGCCGTCCAAGCTGGAGGAATCGCAAAGCCATCGTCAGGTGCTGAGCTGGATGAACAGCGGCGCGCTGCGGGCAGAGCAATTCATCTCCCATGTATACGGATTTGACCGGATATTGGAAGCTTTCGAGCAAGCGGCCCAGCCGGGCGGAATGAAAAAAACAATTATTACATTCGAATAGCCGGGCGGCAATGCCAGACATGCCCTGCTTAACAGGAGGCTAAACCCTATGAATACACCCCGATTGTTTGCTTTATTGCCGGAAGAACTGGTAACGACGCCGGATGGAATGGCGATCGCGGCAGACGGAGAGCTTGTGCTGTCCTGCCCGAATTTCGCCGACCATTCGCGGCCTGCCTGTCTGGTCAAAATCAATGCGGACCGTCAGGTTCGCAAGTGGGTAGACGTTCCTGTCCATCCGGACACCGGAATCGCTTGCCCGATGGGCATTGCGTTTGGCCCGGACGGCGATATATACGTATGTGACAATCAGGGCTGGTCGGGCTCGCCGGAGGGCAGCTTCCAAGGCCGCATTCTCCGGCTTCGTATCGAGAATGACGAGGTCGTCTCGACGACAACCGTTGCCCAAGGCATGGAGCATCCCAATGGCATCCGTATTCGCGACGGGTACATGTATGTAACGCAAAGCGTGCTGACGAAGGTTCAGGACCCTACCGGCCTGCTGCGCAGCTGCGTGTATCGTTTCGGTCTGGATGAGGAAGGCATCCAGATTCATAACAATCTGGACGATGCCCATATGTTGACCTCACTGCTGACGCTTAACGAAAACGATCAATACGGCGCAGACGGCATCGAATTTGATCCGCAGGGCAATCTGTACGTCGGCAATTTCGGCGACGGGGCTGTTCATAAAATTACGTTTCATCCTGATGGCTCCGTAAAAGACAACGTCGTATGGGCGAAAAATCCGGAGCAGCTGCAAACGACGGACGGCATGGTGATGGACGAAGCCGGCAATCTCTATATTGCCGATTTCTCGGCAAACGCCATCGCTAAGGTGTACCCGGACGGAACGGTAGAGCGTTATGCGCAAAGCCCGGATTCGGACGGCTTCCAGGGCGAGCTGGATCAGCCAAGCGAGCCGATTATCTGGAACGGGAAGCTGATCGTTTCTTGCTTCGATTTGGTAACAGGCCCTGGAAAGGTAAATACGAAGCATGAGCTGCCGGCTACGATGTCAGAGCTGGATCTGTAGAGGGGTGAGACGATGCCGAAAGTGCTAATTACGCCAAAATCATTCGCGAATTATAAAGCTTCCGTCTACCCGCTCATTACCGCGCAAGGCTATGACATCATTGAGAACAACCTGGGCCGCACGATGACCGGAGCGGAGATCGCGGAACAGGCTCGTGAAGGCGTGGTTGGCATCATTATTGGCGTCGACCCGCTGCCCGCCGAAGTGCTGGCGCAGTGCAAAGATTTGCGCGCCGTCTCCAAATACGGCATGGGCATGGACAACATTGACCAGGACAAAGCGGGGGAACTCGGCATTCAGCTTCGCAACGCAGCGGGCTCCAATCATATTTCTGTTGCCGAGCATGCGATCGGACTGTTGTTTGCATTAGCGAGAAACATTCCGCATATTGTGTCATCCGTCAAGCAAGGACATTGGGAGCGTTCCATGGGCATTGAGCTGACGGGTAAAATGATTGGCGTAATCGGCGGCGGGCAGATTGGCCGCGAGGTTGCGCTCCGGGCGAAAGGCATAGGCATGCAGCCCGTTATCTATGATCCGTTTCTGCGGGATGAATCGTTTCTGGAAGCGAACGGCATAGGCCGGATGCATGAGCTGGACCTCCTGCTGGAACAATCTGATGTCGTCTCGCTTCACCTTCCGTACACGCCGCAAACGAAGCATCTGATTAATGGGGAGACGCTGGCGCGAATGAAGCCTTCTGCTCTTCTCATCAATACGTCGCGGGGAGAGCTGGTCGATGAAGATGCGCTGTATGAGGCATTAATAAGCGGCGGCATTGCCGGAGCGGCGCAGGATGTGTTCTCTGTCGAGCCGCCGGAAGCGGGACACCCGCTGCTGCAGCTTGACCGGTTTCTGCTCACTTCGCACACAGGAGCTTTCACACAAGAAGCCGTTGCAAGAATGGCGACTCTATCCACACAAAATCTGCTTGATATGCTGAGTTCTGCCCCTTCTGAACGGAAGGCATGAAGCGGACGAACAGAAGGGCTAGAAATGAACGGACAGCTTGAAAGGAGCAACTCCATGCTTAATTTGCAAAAGGCTGAGCAGCCTACCTTATATTTTATCGGCGTGACGACGACGCAATCTTCCATTATGAAGCTGTTTCCGCTTTGGGCGGCAGCGCTGGGACTGAAGGACGCAGTTATTCGTGGTATTGATATCGGCATTCATGCCGACCCGGCCCTGTATAGACAGGCCGTGCAATTCATTAAGGAGGATGAGCAATCACTTGGTGCGCTCGTGACGACTCATAAGATCGACCTGTATCACGCGGCCAAAGATTTATTCGATTACTTGGACCCTTATGCGACGATGTTTGGCGAGCTCTCCTGCATTTCTAAAAAGGATGGCAAGCTGGAGGGCTATGCGAAGGATCCGATTTCCAGCGGTCTGGCTTTGGAGGCTTTCGTGACCGAGAGTTACTGGCAAGAGCATAACGGCGAGCTGCTCGTCATGGGGGCGGGCGGCAGCGCGATTGCCATCTCTGCCTATTTGCTGGATAAGCAGCGGGCGGGACGGCCAAGCAAGCTGATCGTGACGAACCGCAGCCAGCACCGGCTGGATGAAATTGAACGCATCATGAACGAGATTGCGCCGGACGTGCCGGCTGCCTATCATTTGACCCCGCAAGCGAGCGCCAACGACGAAGTAATGGCATCTATTAAGCCGCATTCGCTCATCGTTAATGCGACCGGCCTTGGCAAAGACCAGCCGGGCTCGCCGATTACCGATGCTGCGCTTTTTCCTCAGGATAGTCTCGTATGGGAGCTGAATTACCGGGGCGCGCTGGACTACTTGCATCAAGCGAACCGTCAGAAGGACGATCGCCGCTTGTATGTGGAGGACGGCTGGATTTATTTCATTCACGGCTGGACACAGGTGATTCAAGAGGTATTCCACCTCGATATTACAGCCGACACCTTTGCAGAACTGGAGCGCATCGCCGGAACCTTGCGCTGATACCGATACAATTCAACATGAATGGAGCGATTCATTAATGAGCACGGTCCCTTTTTCCGCGTATTTCGATTTGCTGAACGGAGCATCACAAGATTACGAACCGACGAAACGGCTGTTGTCCAAAATGGCCGGCATGTACGAGAACGCCGAGGCGTTGGCGGAGCTGGTTGCATCGGGCGATCCGCTCGTCTATGAATTTTACGAGCTGTCGATGCCGGAATCGCCAAACGAGCTGCTCTTCGGAACGAGCATCGTACATCCTGGCAAAGTCGGCCGCGAATATTACATGACGAAAGGTCATTTTCATACCATATTGGACACCCCCGAGGTGTACTACTGCTTAAGCGGGGAGGGCTATATGCTGATGGAAAATCCCGAGGGCGAATGGCAGGCCGAGCGATTCGCTCCAGGGCAAGCGGTATACGTACCGCCGCGCTATGCTCACCGCAGCATCAATACGGGCTCGGTACCGCTCGTTACTTTCTTTGTCTATCGCGCCGATTCCGGCCATGATTACGGGACAATCGAGAGCAAAGGCTTCCGTAAGCTGATCGTCGAGCAGGATGGCGCAGCCGTCATCGTCGACAATCCGAAATGGGAGGAGAGATAAGGCCATGCAATACAGCTACTTGGGAAGAACGGGAATGAAGGTTAGCCGGCTTTGTCTCGGTACGATGAACTTTGGCGTATCGACCGACGAGAAGGAAGCGTTCCGTATTATGGACGAGGCGCTGGACGCCGGCATTAACTTTTTCGATACGGCGAACATCTACGGCTGGGGTGAAAATGCGGGAACGACGGAACGCATCGTCGGCCGCTGGCTGGCACAGGGCGGCAACCGCCGCGAACGGACAATTCTCGCGACGAAGGCGTATGAGAAAATGTCCGATCCGCTGGACGGGCCAAATGATGAAAAGGGGTTGTCGCTTTACAAAATCCGCCGTCATCTCGAAGGCTCGCTTCGCCGTCTGCAAACCGATCATGTTGAGCTTTATTTCATGCACCATATCGATTGGCGCACAGGATGGGATGAGCTGTGGGAAGCGCTGGAGGGTGTTGTCCGTCAAGGCAAGGCCGATTATATCGGCTCCAGCAATTTTGCCGGCTGGCATCTCGTCAAGGCGCAGGCTGCAGCCAAGGAACGCAAGTTTATGGGGCTCGTCGTGGAGCAGCACATATACAGTCTGCTGAACCGGACACCGGAGCTCGAAGTGCTTCCAGCAGCGCAGGACCTTGGTCTTGGCGTCGTCGCTTGGAGTCCGCTGGCCGGAGGCGTGCTTGGCGGCAATGCGCTGAACAAGAACATCAGCAACCGCACTGCGCAGCAGGCAGCCGTTATCGAGAAGCACCGCGCAAGTCTGGAAGGCTTCTCCGCATTATGCCGTGAGCTGGGAGAAAAGGAAGCCAATGTCGCTCTCGCTTGGGTGCTGGCCAATCCGGCATTGACCGGCCCGATTATTGGACCTCGCACAGTTGAACAGCTGCGTGATACGCTGCGTGCCACCCAAATCCAGCTTGATGCTTCCACCCTGCAGCGGCTTGATGAGCTGTTTCCAGGACCGGGCGGCCCGGCGCCGGAATCCTATTCCTGGTAATCCTGCCCCTACAGCTGCAGGCTAGTCCTGCACCAGATTAATAATGAGAAGCCCGGTTCCTCCCAGGAATCGGGCTGTCTATCTTTTCAGAATCTGATTTGCGGAGTAAGCTTATACGTAAATAGGCATAAGGGAGGAAGCGACATGCTGGCCAAAATTAAAAACTTCTACCTGGAGCTTCCGATCCGCTTCAAAATCCAGCTGTGGTTCATGCCAATGCTCGTCTTCACGGCTGCCAGCATCGGTTACGTCTCTTACACGACCGCTTCCAATCAGGTGCTGGAGAAAATCGCTCAAGCCCAAGACAACATTGCCTCACAAACGATCACTCATCTGGATTACTTGGCCAAAGATATATATGACACGTATAGCTATCTTTCGCTCTCCTCAGAACTGCATGATGTGCTGTCGCCGGATGCCAGCTACAATTCCGCGCAGGTGGTCAATTCGATGATCAACCGGCTGCTCAGCACGCGGCAGTTTTTTCAGTCACTGCTCATCTTCTCGGACAACTTTCCGACCATTAAATTCAACAGCCTGAACAATAATGAAATTATCGGCTATGACGAATATAAAAAAAGTGAAATCTATGAACATACAATAGACAACGTCATCAAAGGAGCTTGGGGCGTAGAAGAAGACCCGCTCAAGCTGTTTATCGGCGATGCGCGCAAAAAAGTATTTTACAGCAAAGTACTCGTCAATCCCGAAACGTTAGTGCAGGAAGGGCTGATGATCATCGGCATGACGGAGGCGGACTTCCGTAAGTCATTTGGTCCGAAGCGCGATAACGTCGAAATTGTCGTCATGAATGAATACGGTACCATTATGTCGGATTCGGACGGCATCTGGAGCGGACATGCTTTTACCGAGCTGCCCTATTATAATCAAATGCCGCTGGATCAGGTGGACTGGTCCAAGCACGACAAGCAATGGCTCATCTCACATGCTTCATCCTCGGCGACCGGCTGGCATGTGCTCGTCATTCAGCCGAGAATCGAGGAGCTGCAGCAGCTGAACAAAATCCGCTGGCTGACGCTTGGCTTCGTATTCATGATTATTCTCATCAACGTCCCGCTAAGCTGGGTCATTGCCAAGCTGTTCCTTAATCCGCTCAAGCGGCTGCTGAAATCGATGCGCGAGCTGCAATCCGGCGACTTCAGCCAGTATGTCGATATGGAGTTGCGCGATGAGATCGGACAATTAGGCCATGGCTACAACATTATGGTGACAAAAATCAAAGAGCTGATTCAAGACGTGTACGAATCGGACTTATCGCAAAAGGAAGCGGAGCTGCGCATGCTGCAATCGCAGATCAATCCGCATTTCCTATACAATACGCTCAATTCCATCACATGGATGTCCTATCGCGAAGGCGCAGACAAAACGGCGGATATGATCCAGCGGTTATCGGTGTTTTTCCGCTTTAATTTAAGTCAGGGCGCCGATATCATCACGATTGAAAAAGAGCTGGCGATCGTCGAAAATTACTTGTTTCTCAGTCAAATCCGCTTTGGCGACAAGCTGACGTTCTCGATTGAAGCGGAGCCTCATCTCCAGCAAATTCGCGTACCAAAGCTGCTGCTGCAGCCGCTTGTGGAGAATGCAGTCGTTCACGGTATCGAGCCAATGGAGGGACAAGGCTTTATCCATCTCTTTGTCTATGAGACTGACAATGAACTGGTGATGGAGGTTACGGATAACGGAATCGGCATCGCGCCGGACAAGCTGGAGACGATACGAGCTGCCATTGAAGCGAAGCAGCGCTCACATGCACCTGAGCATACCGACGGGTTCGCCTTGTTTAATATGAAGGAGCGGCTGCGCAATTACTTCGGGGATGATGCTGCCATCGAAATTAACAGCAAGCTGAACATTGGAACTTCGGTCAAATTAAAAATCGACCGGAGCCGCACAGGAATGCAAAGAAAGGATGAACGGCATGCTTAAATTGCTGATTGCAGAAGATGAGGCGACATTTCGCGAAGGAATTCTTACGATGATTGATTGGGAGGCGGAAGGAATCCGTGTGCTGGGAACGGCCTCCAACGGCCGGATTGCGCTGGAGATGATGGAGCAGGAGCAGCCTGACATTCTGCTGTCGGATATTCGGATGCCGCAAATGTCAGGCCTGGCGCTAATCGAGGAGGTATCCCGGCGCGGCTGGGAGCTCGTCCCGGTTCTGTTGACCGGCTACAGCGAATTCGAATACGCGCAGCAGGCAATCAAGCTTGGCGTGCTGGATTACATTCTGAAGCCATGCAATCCGAAGCAGGTGCGGGAAGCCATTATGCGGGCCAAGCTGAAAATCATCTATGCCAGAAGCCAGCATCAGCAGGTAGACCGTTTGGAGCGGCAGTGGAATGCGAACGTCCGGGCGATCAAGGAGGATCGGCTGATGAAATGGCTTCGTGCCGCCAAGCCTCTTGATTCCGGGAAGATGGCGGCTGAGATTAAGGAATATGACATTCAGCTCCTCGCAGATAAGCCAGCGCTCGTTATCGTATTCCGGTTCGATAAGAAGGCGATTAATGCTCTATCTTACACGGAGGAGGATCTTCCGCTGCTTCGTTATGCGGCTTCCAATATTATGGAGGAGACGATTGGCGACCGGTTCTCCGGGCATCATGAGCTGCTGACGCTGGAGGAGCAGTTTGTCTTGATTGCCAACGTTCCGGACGGCATGAAGCTGGAACTGGAGCACTTCCATCACGGCCTTGAGCCGATTCAGCGCAATTTATCGCAATTTTTGAAAGTAAGCATCAGCATCGGCGTCGGCGGGGCGCATTCCCTGAACGAGCTGCATGTTTCGTACCGGGAGGCGGAGGAGGCGTTGTCCCGGCGTTTTTTTCATGGCGGTCAGGGTGTGTTCATGGCGTCGGAGACCGGGCCATCCGAACCCGAAGCAGGCCGCAGGACGAAGTTCAAGGAGGATTTCGCCGATTTCGAGCTGCGTATCCGTGAGTCGCTGGAGGCGAGCAATTACTCTGATTTCGTTATTGAAGTAGAAGAGTGGCTGAATGCGTTCAAGGAGCAGGAGCTGTCGATCCAGCGCATCCATTTGCATTCTTATTCGTTTATTAACACTTTGATCATGGAAATTAAAGCGGCAAATGGGGAACAGGCCAAGGAGGCGGTCGAGCAGCTGGAAAATTTCGCGGTTCAGGTGCAGCGGCAGGAAACGTTCGAAGAGCTGTCTACGCTGCTAACCGTAGTAATCCAGAGGTTCGTTGAGTTCCGCCGTATGAAGAAGCTGCCGCATAAGACGATTCAGCATGTCTTGAATATGATCGAAGAGAAATATATGACGAACCTGACGCTGAAATCAATCGCAGAGGATGTTTTTATATCGCAATCCCATCTGTCGACGCTGTTCCGCCATGAAATGGGAATTAACTTTCTCGATTATTTGCACCAGTACCGGATCGAGAAGGCCAAGCAGCTTTTCAAGCAGGAGCAGGGCAAAGTGTACACGGTAGCCAAGCAGGTCGGCTATTACGATGAAGCGCATTTTGTCCGCTTTTTTAAGAAATGGACCGGTATGCTGCCTTCCCAGTACAAAAAACAGAACGGCTTCTAATAAACATACAGCTTTACCGAAGAATCATAGGTTATCCCTTCAATTAGCCTCATTTATAATGAAGCTACAGCGCTGATGAAAGATATTAAGAGGAGGGTTCTTTTGAAAAAGTTACTTACTACGCTATCTGCAATTCTGGTGTTTACAGCCGTCGTTACCGCTTGCGGCGGAAACGCTGAAAAGCCGGCATCTAACGACGGAGCGAAGCCAGCCAACACGGCAAATACAGAGAAAAAGCCGGATTCCGGTCAAAAGGTTGAAATCAAGTTTTTCAGCAACAATCCGGATCGCACCGGAGGCCAGGGCAAAGCGGAGCAATTGCTGATCGACCAGTACATGCAAGAGAACCCTAACGTAAAGATTACTGTGGAAACGCTTTCTCCCGATCCGCAATTTCAAGATAAGCTGAAAATTTACAACGTATCGGGCGATCTTCCCGATGTGACGATGATGTGGGGCGGCGCGCGTTACCTCAGCCCGTTTGTTAAGAATAAATCGCTGGTGGCCTTCACGAAAGAGGATTTTGCCGGCCAGGGCTTTATCGACGCTGCATTTGATTCCTTCACGATGGATGGCAAAATTTACGGCATTCCAAAAAATACGGACTTCCTTGTCGTTTATGTCAACAAAAAGGTGTTAGCCGACAAAGGTCTGGAGCCGCCAAAAACGGAATCCGACCTGTTCAAAATCGCTGAGAAGCTGAAAGGCACGGATATCGTTCCGATGGCGCTCGACGGAAGAGATGCTTGGCCGCTGGCCCTGCTGTTCGACGCCGTTGTATCCCGTCAATCCGGCGGATTCGACGTTTACCACAAAGCGATTGACCGCACAGGCTCGTTTAACGATCCGGCCGTTATCGCATCTGCGCAAAAGCTGCAGGATATGGTGAAAAGCGGCGTGTTCGGCGACGGCTTCCTCAATCTCGATTACGGTGCGGCGCGCAACCTGTTCGGCCAAGGCAAAGCGGCTATGTACCTGATGGGACAATGGGAAATGGGTCTGTCCACGGATGCGAACTTCCCGCAAGAAGTGCGCGACAATATGATTGCGATTCCATACCCGGCTTCCGATGACGGCAAAAGCCCGACAACAGATCTGCTCGCTTGGTTTGGCGGCGGCTACAGCGTAGCCAGCACGACGAAAAATACCGACGAAGCGAAAAAATTCGCAATCTGGCTGTTCAAGAAAGAAAACTGGGCAAGAACAGTATGGCAAAACGGCATTACGTTCCCGGCACAAGCCTATGATGAGTTCGCAACGGGCAATGAAACGCAGCTGCAGAAGGATTTGACGCAAATCTTGAAGTCTGCCGATGAAATTAGCGGCGCGAACTCCCAGGACCGTCTTTCTGCTTCAACATCCAAAGGATACCTGGATTCCATCACGGAGCTGCTGGCGCTCAAGACGACGCCTGAGAAGTTCGCCGAAGCGATCGATGCGATTGCCGATAAATCGCATAAAGAATTGAATCCTTAAAATTAATCAACAGCACCCATGGAGCAAAGCGGGATCGATAGTTTTGCTCCATTTTTGCAGAGAGAAATGGAAGTGACGGATATGAATAAACTATGGATGGACAAACGGAATATCGCCGTGCTGATTACACCGGGGCTGCTGTTCATTCTCGGGCTGATCCTGCTGCCTATTCTGGTTGCCCTGTACCTCAGCTTCACCAATTACGATGGCGTCGACTACCAATTCCAAGGGTTTGACAACTATACACAATTGATCTTTCATGACCCTATATTTTGGAAATCGCTCCGGCATGCGGTCTTTCTCGGCTTGGCATTCGTTCTCCTGCAGCATCCGCTTGCGATGTTCATGGCCATTATTACGCCGTATACGGGGAAATTTGAGCGCATACTGCGGGTACTCATCTTCATCCCTTCCATTATCTCCACGTTTGTCACGTCGCAGATGTGGGTCAGTATTTTATCGGTTCAATTTGGTCTGATTAACCGGGTATTGGGGCAAGTCGGATTAGCTTCCTGGAGACAGGATTGGCTGGGCGACCCGTCCATTGCGATTTTCTCCATTATATTTGTAGCCAGCTGGCAAGGCTTCGGCTATGCTTACCTGCTCTATTATGCGGGCATCAAGGGTATTCCTTCCGATTTGTACGAAGCGGCCATTGTAGACGGGGCCAACCGCTGGCAGTTCAATACACGCATTGTGCTTCCGCTCATGTCGCCGGTTATCCGCATTAATGTCGTGCTTGCAATCGTTGCCGGGTTTAAACAAATGGAGACGGTTTTCTTAATGACAGCCGGGGGGCCTGCCAACAGTACGCAGTTTTTGGCCACTTATCTGCATTCGAAAGCGTTCCGTGAAGGACTGTTCGGTTACGGCAGCGCGATATCTGTTCTGTTTGTCGTCTTCTGCCTGCTCATTACACTCGTAATGAACCGCTTGTTGAAGAAAGATGTAGGTGAGTTCTAATGGTGACATCAACGAGTAAATTCATCGTAAAAGTCGTTCTCTACGCAGGATTGGCCCTCGTGGCGCTGGCTCAAATCTTTCCGTTGATTTGGATGTTTAACTTTTCGCTACTGAAGAGCGGGGATTTCTTCGGCAGCTATATTCTGAAGTGGCCGGAGCCTTTTCAATGGAAAAACTATTCCGATGCATTCAACTTCGGTCATGTCCCCGCCTATTTGCTGAACAGCGTCATCGTCACGGTCGTCGTTATTGCTGTAACCGTTGTCGTATCGTTAATGCTCAGCTATGTCATCGCAAGGATTGACTGGAAATGGAATAAATATTTGGCGGGGCTGGTCATGATCTGCATGATTGTACCAATATACGCAACGTTGCTGCCGAATTTTTTCATATTTACGAATACGAAATTAATCGATACGTATTTGGCCTTGATTTTACCGAATATTGCCTTTATGATTCCAATCAGCGTCTTTATTTTCATGGGCTTCATGCAAACGACGCCGCGGGCGATCGAAGAAGCGGCCGTAATCGACGGACTGAATCTGCTTGGCGTCGTATTCCGGATCATCTTCCCGATCTCCAAACCAGTTATCGCTTCTGTAACGGTGCTTACCTTCATGAGCACATGGAATGAGTTCATTATGGCAGTCACCTATATTCGCAGTGATTCGTTCAAGACGCTGCCGTTCTCGCTTATTCAATTTACGGGGCAATACGCTTCCAACTACGGCGCTCAGTTTGCGGTTATGACGATTATTGCATTGCCGTCCGTGCTGCTGTACATGCTGTTTACGGAACAAATAACGAACAGTCTTACTGCAGGCGCGGTAAAGGGCTGATTTATAGGCAGGTGCTGTCCGGCGTGCAGTGCAGTTGACTGCCAAAGGACAGCTTTTTTTATTAGGACTATGAATGAAGGGGAGGGACAGGATATGCCGATACACACCGTTCGGGGGAATGTGGACAAGCAGCAGCTTGGGTTTTGCCACAGCCATGAGCATCTGTTTCTGGCCAAGGGGCACCCGGCGACGCTGAACCCGGCGCTTTGTCTGGACGATTATGAGAAAACGCTGGAGGAACTGCTGAGCCTTCGCAGCTGTGGAGGACGGGCGGTCGTAGATGCTCAGCCGCTAGGCAGCGGAAGGATGGAGGCTTGGCTGCTGCAGGCATCCATCGATGCGGATATGCACATCATCGCCTCCACCGGCTTTCATAAGCTGATCTTTTACCGTGACGATCACTGGATTCACCGCTATAGCGAGGAACAGCTGACAGAGGTATTCGTACATGAGTTGACCGAAGGCATGTACACGGGAACGGATCTTGGCGAGCCGGTTCATTCGATTGCCGCCAAGGCGGGCATCATTAAGACGGCCATGGATGCGCAGCGGATGAATGATCCCAATAAAAGGTGGTTTAATGCAGCCGCCGCCGCGGCCATTAGGACAGGTGCTCCAATTCTGTGCCATATCGAATCGTATGATGAGGCCGATGAGCTTGTACGGATGTACATGGAGCAGGGTGTTCCGGCGGATCAGATTATCGTATGCCATCTGGACCGCAAGCTGGACTATCCGGAGCGGCACCGCAGACTGGCGGAGCTTGGCGTATATTTGGAGTATGATACGATTGCCCGCTACAAATATCATGGTGACGAGGAAGAAGCGGAGCTGATCCGCCAGATGATGGATTGGGGACTGGAGCGGCAGGTGCTGCTAGGTCTGGATACGACACGCGAACGGATGAAGAGCTACGGCGGTTCTATCGGATTAGACTTTATTTCGGTTAGCTTCCTGCCTTTATTGCGGCAATACGGGGTGACCGAGAATCAGATTGCGAGCATGATGATTGGCAATCCGGCAAATGCGTTCGAGTGGCGGGAAGCGGGGAGAGGCGTATGAACATATTGACGTACACCTCCAATGAGGAGCTGTCTGCTTATGCAGCCGATTTCATCTTAGATCTGGTACGGGCGAAGCCGGACGCCGTTCTGGGATTGGCGACCGGTGAGACGCCGATCGGTGTCTATGAGCAGCTTGTTGACCGGCATCGGAAGTCGCAGGTCAGCTTCCGGCAGGTCAAAGTATTTAACTTGGATGAATATGCGGGTTTATCGCCCGGTCATGAGCAAAGTTATCAAACTTATATGCGCAAGCATTTGTTCAGCGGCATCGATCTGCCTTCTGAGCATGCGTATATTCCTTGCGGCATAGCGGATGATCTATCGGCTGCAGCCCGTGATTACGACCGTTTGCTGGAGGAAGCGGGACCGCTGGATTTGCAGCTGCTGGGAATCGGGCATAACGGTCATATCGGCTTTAATGAGCCGGGCGAGGAGCTGTATGCCGAGACTCATGTCGTTAAGCTGACTGATGAGACGAGGGCGGCTAACTCCCGTTACTTCGAACTGCTGGAGGAAGTCCCAGAATATGCGGTAACGATGGGTCTTGGTCCAATTATGAGGGCCAGACAGGTTCTGCTCATCGTACGTGGAGAAAATAAAGCGGCTGTGCTGAAGAAAGCATTGTATGGTCCGGTTACGACACAATGTCCGGCCTCGCTGCTGCAGCTTCACCCGCGGCTGACCGTATTGCTGGATGAAGGCGCAGCTAAAGAGCTTTAATTGTTTAAGCTTATAAGGCAAACCACGCTTGGATGGCATGTCCAAGCGTGGTTTTTTTACGGATATTAGTACAAATCGAACATGTTGACTTCATACCCCTGCATTTTCAGATAAGTAAACAGCTGTCCGCGGTGATGCTGAAGATGGGTGACGATTTCGACCAGCCATTTGGCTTGCGTAGCGGCATGATCAAGGTAGAACGGTTTCGTCTGCAAATGGAGAAACTCATCATCCGTCAAGCCGTCCATATAATCTCGCAATGCTTTCACACCGTCCTGCATCCGGGCGATTAGAGCATCAACCTTCTCTTCAGCGGCATACACGGCTTCGAGCGTCCGAACCTCATCCTCTGTTTTTTGCTGCAAAATAGTGAGATCGACAGCCGGAATAGCGGCCAAATGCTCGGCCAGTTCCCGTAAGGAACGCATGTTTTCGCGAGGACGGAACTCAAGGTCCTCCTGTTTGATTTTGGACAGCAGATTTACGGATGTACGGACGATAAGCTCCATTTCGTCGTAAAGCGTGGATTTCATTTGTTGCAATGCTGGCATCATATTCGCTCCTTTTGTTGATGAAATAATTGGATAGGCTGGACGTTCTCCTTCATTGTAGACTAAAATAGTGACAACTATTGTCACATTTTCCGAAAGAGATTTTTCTAAGACAGAGAGGAGGGAAACCGGATGCCGAAGTCCAAGCGTCTGCTGGAGCTGATGCTGACGATTAACCGCAAACGAAAGTTTACGGTCAGAGAGCTTGCGGAGGAATTTGGCGTATCGTCACGGACGATTCTGCGCGATCTGCAGGAGCTAGGCGAGCTGGGCATGCCGCTTTACTCGCAGGTAGGCCTGCATGGGGGCTATCAAGTGTTAAATGAGCGGACGCTCCCGCCGATTGCATTTACCGAAAATGAAGCGGTGGCGATTTTTTTCGCCAGTCATGCGCTCCGGCATTATCCCGTGCATCCGTTTAAAGCAGAATCAACTTCTGCGCTTAACAAGTTTTATTTGAATATGCCCGGTGACACCCGCGAGCGGATCGATCAGATGAAAAACCGGTTTGATTTGTTTACACCCTCCCGTGCGGCTGAGTCACCTCATTTGACGCTGCTGCTCGAAGCGGCGATATCCCAGCACGTCTTGTCAATCGAGTATGAAGCTTCGAAAGGCCGAACGAAGCGAATGATCCAGCCCATCGGCATTTACGCGGAAAGCGGACTCTGGTATTGTCCGGCGTATTGTCTCCTTCGCGGGGAGCTGCGCTTGTTCCGCTGCGACCGGATTACTGCGGCCGAGCTTGCCGGACCGGATGTTGTACCGGTTGCACTGGAGAAGATGCATCTGGGCAATTGGACCTCAGCTGAGCGGAACGAGGCCGATTATCTTCCCTTCTATGTCGAGCTTCATAAAGACGGTGTGTCCCCTTGCGAGGCGGAATTTAGCCGAAAAACGGAAGTTCATGTCCGTCCGGATGGGAGCGGATGGATCCGATCCCAAATTCCGAAGGATGATCTGAACTTTTTTGCCGATTTTTTTATCGGCCTTGGCGAACGTGCTTCCGTAAGTGAGCCGCCCGAGCTGCTTGCGCTTATCCGGAGCAAGCTACAGCGCTTGATGGATAAATACACGGGACTATAGCGGCGATCCAGGGTAGCTTGTGAACTGACGAGCGCCCCCGGCCCCCTGGCAATATCGATCGCCCCAAACCACCTACTCATTAGGGGATACCGCATCAAAATGTAAAAGTGCAGGTTGTCAGGCGGTTTTTCGGCGAATCATGGCTTCAAAATGCAAAAGTGCAGTTTGATTGGCCGAAATCGCCTCGAAATGGCGATATTCAGCGATTTTAAATGCACTTTTGCATTTTGATGGCGATATTGGCCCTTTTGGAGCGCATCCACATGTATTTTTACATTTTGATGATACGGTTGAAGGATAAGGGCTCAACTGTCTCCCTAATCCTTGCCGCGACTCTATCCGGCTCTAAACCGCCTATTAAGCAGCAAAACTTGAATCGCTTCCGCTAAAATTCCGGCACGCCAAAACGGCGTGTTTTTTTGCGCCTTTACATGATCGCATTAATTTTTTAACAAATCTATTCACTTCGGATGACCTTGGGAAAATAAACGCTACCTATACTCGAAGTAGGGTGAAAACAACAAGAATGAGCGTGAAACCCACAATAATCCACATGGGAGTGAATGAGAGATCATGAAACCTTGGTTCAAGAAAGAGATAGCTGTTGGACTTGTTCTAGCTGTATTTGTTGCAACGCTAGCTGCATGCGGGGGAGGCTCGAATAAAGAGACAGCCGTCAACGAAGGCAGTACGGGTTCGGAAAACTTATCCATATCGGATATTGAAGCGAAAGCCAAAACAGAAGGATCTGTCGTCAGTGTCGGCATGCCGGATTCCTGGGCGAACTGGAAGGATACTTGGGCGGACATGCAGTCCAAATACAGCTTGACGCATACGGATACCGACATGTCGAGCGCAGAGGAAATTGCCAAGTTTGAAGCTGAGAAGGACAAGCCTACGGCGGATATCGGCGATGTGGGTATCGCATTCGGACCTGTTGCTGCAGAAAAAGGGGTAACACAGCCTTATAAAACATCCTACTGGGAAGAGATCCCAAGCTGGGCGAAAGACAATGACGGCCACTGGGTTGTAGGCTACCAAGGCTCGATTTCGTTCCTGACGAACACAAAGCTCGTTCAAAACCCGCCGCAAAGCTGGGAAGATCTTAAGAACGGCAACTACAAAATTATTGTAGGCGACGTAACGAAAGCCGCACAGGCACAAATGGCTGTACTGGCTGCTGCTATCGCATTTGGCGGCGACGAATCCAACATCGAGCCAGGCATTGCGTATTTCGAAGACTTGGCTAAAAAAGGCCGTTTGTCCAATGCGGAAGCAAGCTTGGCGAATATCGAAAAAGGCGAAGTTGAAGTGACTTTGCTGTGGGACTTCAACGCTTTGAACTATAGCGATCAGCTTGGCAAAGACAAATTCAACGTTGCTATCCCGAAAGAGGGCAGCGTAGTAAGCGGCTATGCTACGATCATTAACAAATACGCTCCGCATCCAAACGCGGCAAAACTGACTCGCGAGTACATTTTGAGCGATGAAGGTCAAATCAACTTGGCTAAAGGCTATGCAAGACCAATCCGCGAAAGCGTGAAGCTGCCGGATGACGTTGCAGCTAAATTGCTGCCAACTGAAGCTTATGCCAACGTTAAGCCTGTAGGAGACTACAAAGTATGGGAAGCTACGGCAAAAACGATTCCGCAGCTTTGGCAAGAACGCGTACTCGTACACATGAACTAATTATAGCCTAACATGGGGCGTCGTCGTCTTCAGCCGACGGCGTCCTTTTATCTGGAAGGAGCACTTCAATGAAACGAAGGAACCGATGGATCTATGCCGGCCTCATTCCCTTTATCTTCATGATCGCCGCATTTCAAATCGCGCCTATTCTGTCTATGCTGACGGGCAGTGTCGCACGGGAGAATGGTCCCGGTATTACGTTTGGCTTTTATGCGAAGGTTTTGCAAAGCTCTTATTATTTGAAAGCCATCACCAACAGCTTACTTATTTCTATCTTGTCGAGTGCGATTGCGATTGTTATAGGGCTGATCTGCGCTTACTCCATTACGCGATTTTCACCCAAAATACGTGATCTGCTGCTTACGATTTCCAACATGACTTCGAATTTTGCAGGCGTTCCGTTAGCCTTTGCTTATATTATTCTGCTTGGAAGCAATGGCGTATTTACGCTGCTGTTCAAGCAATGGGGCTGGGATGTATTCGAAAGCTTTAATTTGTTCAGCTGGTCCGGCCTCATCCTTGTCTATGTGTATTTTCAAGTACCGCTGGCTCTGCTGCTGCTGTATCCTTCCTTCTTCGGCATTCGCGAGCAGTGGAGGGAAGCGGCTGAGCTGCTGGGAGCGGGAAGATGGAAGTTTTGGTCTACGATTGGCCTTCCGGTGCTGACACCGGCGATCTTCGGCACACTGGGCATCCTGTTCGCGAATGCAATGGGCGCTTATGCGACGGCCTATGCGCTTGTCGGCGGCAATTACAATTTGCTTGCTGTCCGGATCGGCTCGCTCGTCGCGGGCAACGTCATCAATCAGCCGCAGCTGGGCAATGTACTGGCAGTCGTGCTGGCAGCTTCTACACTGTTGGCCGTTTATTTGAATCATAAAATGACGCAGCGTTCCAGCAA
This sequence comes from Paenibacillus sp. NPDC058174, assembly GCF_042883865.1. Classification (NCBI taxonomy): domain Bacteria; kingdom Bacillati; phylum Bacillota; class Bacilli; order Caryophanales; family Paenibacillaceae; genus Paenibacillus; species Paenibacillus sp. NPDC058174. The sequence goes on along the minus strand of NZ_JBHVUY010000001.1, from coordinate 1,918,135 downwards.
ATTTAATGCTGCTCCGTCATCGGAACCAGTAACTGTACGCAAGCGCCGCAATTGGCTGCGGCCTGCTGCACCGGCTTCGGCGAAGGAGGAACTGTCATGATCGGAAAAGCGAAGAAAGCCGGCTGGGTAAACCGTTCGCTGATGGTAGCGCTCATGTTCTATTTGCTTATTCCTTTGCTCGCAACGCTCATCTATGCTTTCGCGAAGGAATGGCAGGCGACTGTACTGCCTGAGCGATGGACGCTGGAATGGTTCAGCCAAATGTTCAATGACGCCCGCTTTATTGATGCATTGTGGACTTCTCTGTATCTATGCGCCATCAGCGTGGCGCTTAGCCTCGCGGTTATGCTGCCAGCCGTATTTATAATTACAGTCTATCTGCCCAAGTGGGAGACGTTCATGAAAGGGGTCGTCGTTCTCCCATATGCCGTGCCTGGTGTTGTAGCAGCGGTGGGACTCATTCGCGCATACTCTTCGGGACCGGTTTCGATTGCGGGAACACCGTACATTTTGATCGGCGCTTATTTTATCGTCATCCTGCCTTATATGTATCAAGGAATCCGAAACAGTCTGCTTACTGTGTCGGCAGTGGATCTTCTGAATTCTGCCGAACTGCTTGGCGCCAGCCGGATGAGGGCATTTGCGAACGTCGTGCTGCCCAACATTTGGCCGGGGGTCATGATCTCGACTTTATTGTCGTTCTCGGTGCTGTTCGGCGAGTTTGTATTAACGAACATGCTGGTAGGCGGACATATTCATACGATTCAAATTTACTTGTATCAAAGGCTGGGCGAGAGCGGGCATTTGGCCAGCGCCATCGTCATTTCTTATTTTGTGTTTATTCTCGCGCTGTCTTTGATTCTAATGAAGCTTACTCAGAAAATGAACAGGGGGATGCAAGGATGAGTGCTTATTTGGAGCTGCAGGCCATTCGCAAGCAATTCGGGCATACGAATGTATTGAATCATATTAATTTGCAAATTCGCGAGGGAGAACTGGTCACCCTGCTTGGTCCCTCTGGCTGCGGCAAAAGTACGCTGCTTCGCTGCATCGCAGGTCTTGCCGACATTGACGGCGGGAAAATTATACTGGACAACAAAGATATCGTGAACGTGCCTCCCCGCAGCCGGGAGATTGGCATGGTGTTTCAATCCTACGGCTTGTTCCCTAATATGACCGTCAGCGAAAATATTCAATACGGGATGAAAATGAGGGGGGCCTCCAAGGAAGAGAGACGCAAGCGCTCTGAGGAACTGCTGGCGGTGATCGATATGGAAGACAAACGGAACGCATATCCTCAACAGCTGTCCGGAGGCCAGCAGCAGCGTGTAGCGCTTGCCCGGTCGCTTGCTGTTCAGCCTAAAGTTCTTCTGCTCGATGAGCCGCTCAGCGCCTTGGATGCCAAAATCCGTAAAAGCTTGCGGACTGAAATCCGGGAAATTCAGAAGCGGTTTCAGATGACGACGATATTCGTCACGCATGACCAAGAGGAAGCCTTCATCGTGTCTGACCGGGTATGCCTGATGAACAAGGGCAGCATCGTGCAGGAGGGCAGTCCGGAGGAGCTGTATACGAGGCCGAAAACAGAGTTTGTCGCCCGTTTCATGGGGAGCTACAATGTCCTTACGAAGCCTGAGGCATTGCGACTGTTCGGGCAGGTTGACAGTCAGGCCGACAGTTTTGCGATTCGTCCGGAGTCTGTCGCTCTGCTTGGCGGAGAAGACCGCCAGAGCGCCCTAAATGCCGGCAAGCAAATTGTTGATGGCAGCATCGAATCCATCTCCATTCTAGGCAGCATTATCCGCTATGCGGTGAATGCCGCCGATGTCAAATTAACGATTGATGCGCTGAATGACGGGCGTCCGCTTCGGCAAGCGGAAGGCGGCGGTATCAGCCTGGCCTTTGACCGCTCGCAGCTGCTGCCGCTTGAGAAGGAAGGAGCTTGAAGGAATGTCGATCTCTTCGGAAGAACGCAAACGAATCATCAAGGAGCAATTAAAGCTTGAAGGGCAAGTCAAGGTGCCCGAACTGTCGTCGCGTTTAACCATCTCCGAGGAAACGGTTCGCCGTGATCTTCTCGTTCTTGAACGGGAGGGACTGGCTAAACGCGTGTATGGCGGAGCGGTGCTCATTAAGCAATCCAATTTCGAATCGCCATACTTGCAGCGCCAGAAAGTGCAAGCGAGCGAGAAAGAAAGAATCGGGCAAGCGGCGGCTCAATTAATCGAATCCGGGGATACCATCGCGATTGATGTAGGGACGACGACGCTTGAGCTGGTTAAGGCGATTTCCGGACGGGAGCGGTTGACCGTATTGACCAATTCTTTAGCCGCCGCTTATCATCTAATGGAGGCGCTGAACGACGGAAGGTTCACCGGCAAGATTATCGTGATTGGAGGCGAGCTTAATCCTGAGCAGCAATCCATTACGGGGACGGTTGGTGAAAGCGTGATGGCCCAGTTCCGTGTCGATAAGGCGTTTATCTCGGTAGGCGGCATTTCCTTAAAGCGGGGCATTAGCGATTATGACTTAGGCGAGGTCGCCATGTCGAGACAAATGATAGAAGCGGCCAATCAGACGATCGTGCTGGCCGATGATTCCAAGCTGAACAAAGAAGCGTTTATGGAAATTTTACCTCTGCAAAGGGTACATGCGATCGTCAGCAACGTTGCACCCCCGAGAGAATGGGGGCAAATGCTGCGCAACTATCATCTGCAATGGATTGAAGCGAAACAATAGGAGGGAACGGAATGACAAATCAGAATAATAAGCTGATCGTTGTTGTATTGGATGGACTTCGTTATGATTCGGCACGCAAATATTTGGGCTATATGGAGCATCTAGTGGAGCAAGGCGAAGTGCAGTGCTACCGGGTGCGCTCCGAGCTTCCGAGTCTGTCCCGCCCATTGTACGAGGTGCTGCTGACAGGTACGCCGGCGGCAAGAAACGGCATTACGGCCAACCATATCGCGAGGCTAAGCTACGAGCAGAGCGTGTTCCACCTGGCAAGCCAAGCAGGGCTGACTACGGCGGCCGCTGCTTACCACTGGGTTAGCGAATTGTACAATTCGGCGCCGTTCAATCCCGTAACCGATCGTCATCAGCATGACGAGAGCAAGCCGATTCAACACGGCGCATTCTATTTCGAGGATCATTACCCGGACAGCCATCTGTTTGCGGACGCTGAGTATTTGCGGACAGCGTATGATCCTAATTTTCTGTATGTGCACTCCATGAACATTGATGATGCAGGGCATAAGCATGGCGGCGAGGGCAAAGGATACGAGGCAGCCGTGCGGACAGCAGACGGCATACTGGCGACACTGGTTCCGCTTTGGCAGTCGCAAGGGTACAGCATCGTCGTAACTTCTGATCACGGAATGAACGCTGCCGGCATGCACGGCGGAACGGAACCGGAGGAGCGGGAAGTGCCGCTTTATTTGTGGGGACAGCAGCCTTCTGTTATCAGCCAGTCTATTGCCAAGGACGAGCCTTTGTCACAGCTGCTGCTGGCACCGCTCATGTGCTATTATCTTGGACTGGCCGCTTCCGAGGCGATGCTTGATCTGGAATAATTATTGTTATTCAAACAGCGATTTTCCTAAAGCAGGAGGATAGCTGTTTTTTTCTTTGGGATGGCCGTACAAAATGGACCGACGGTAAGGCATTACAGGAAAATGGTACGTCCAAATGCCAAAGTGTACCTTATGCCGACAGGTACAATCCGGTAATATTAACCGTTAGAAAGCACTATTATTACCGGATTGTACACTATAACTGTTCAGCCTGATCGTATGCCGGCGTAACGATTCGGGCTTTGTTGCTGTCTATATCGTTCTGGATACGCACACGTATTTATTGCTGAATGCTATTGCAGAAATAGCAATAATCGGTTATGATAGCGCTCTCATAATGTTCTTTTTCAGAAGGGGAGAGATCAATATCTTGCCAAAACATTCCAGAGTATTCAGAAGATTTCTGGTCTCTTATATTATTATCCTGATCATCCCGAGCATTGCCGGCTATATGTCCTATCAAACCTCGATATCCGTTACCCAGTCGCTGGCGATTGAGAATAGTGTGACCCAAATTCAGAAAAGCCAAGAAATATTGGAGCGGAGAATGGCTGAGGTTGAAGGCTTTACGAGACAGATGGCCATAAACCAGGATTTAGGGATATTAATGAATGAAGTAAACTCGTCGGATAAAACGAATGTGTACGGCATCTGGAAAATGATGAAGGATGTTTTGACCTTTGGTCAAACGAATGATTTTCTGCAAAATTTCTTCATTTACCTGACTAATTATAATGTCGTTCTAACCCCTGGCTCGGCCTATTACCGCCCGGAGCATTATTACGCAAGCTTTCATTATAAAGATCTTACCTTTGATCAATGGAAGAAAGAGGTGCTGGATTCGACGCACCGAAGTGAAATTAAGCCGCTCAGCAAGTTTGTCAATAAAGGGGCAGAAACGTCAGTCATCACCTATATGCAATCGCTTCCGCTAGACAGCTTCAGCAAAGCTTCTCCCGCCATAGTTGTCGTTATTATTGATCAAAAGACGATTACGAGTCTGCTTTCCGGATTAACGGAACGTTATGGCGGCTGGGCGCGGATCGCGGATGCGCAGGACCGGACGATTGGCTTGCAGGGCATCGAAGAGGACGAGGTTAAGAAGCTCGTATCGGATAAGCGCTATGATATGGGCAAGGTTAGCCAGTTTTACGGGGATGATCTTGTCATTACGCTTACCTCCAACACGAATGACTGGGTATATCAGGCCGGCATTCCAAGAAAGCTATTGCTGGAAAATGCAAACAAAATCAAGTCCATTACGTTCACGGTAACCGGTCTGGCATTGTTTGTCGGATTATTCGTCGGTTTCCTGCTCTCTTATCGGAACAGCGCGCCAATGGATCGTCTGGTCGGCATAATGAAGGAGCAGTTTGGCCACGAGAATACGCCGGGCCGCAACGAGTATGACTTCCTTCACGGCAACATTTCCGAGATGCTTAACCATAATAAACGGCTGGAATCTCAATTGCATGAACAGCAGCCGCTTATTCGGGACGCCTTTCTGAAGCGTCTGATTGCAGGCGATTTTCAGCTCCGGGAAGAGCTTGTCGCAGCAGCTGTACAATCGCATGCCGGACTTAACGGAAGCACCGGCTATGTTGGCATCATTCAAATTAACGGCTATTCCTCCGGTATGGAAAGCATAGAGATTCTCAATGAGCTTAGTGTAGCAAGATTGCTGCTCAAACAGTCGTTAATGGATTCGGGCAGCCCCATCCCCATGACCGACATGTGGTCGGACAAAATTGTATTCGTATTCGCCTTCCAGGAGGCGGATATGGCAAAGCAGCTCGGCCGGGAGGAAATTGCGAATACGATGAAGCATATTTCGGAGCATGCCTTCCAGGAGTACCGGATTTCGGTTACGGTAGCTATGGGCGACTTTTTTGCCAATGAGCTGGAGATCAGCCAGTCCTTTGACCAGGCGAAGCAGACGCTGGAATATGCTATGCATACGAATAAGAAGGATCTTGTATGGTTTGACGAAACCCGGATGGACAGTACTACCTACTATTATCCGCTGGATGTTGAGACGCGTCTGATCCGGACGGTTAGAGCAGGGGAGATCGAAGCTGCATTAAGAATTTTCCAATCCATTATCGATCAGAATACGGTTGACCGCGAGCTCTCGGTGGAGATGAAGCATCAGTGGATCGGAGAAATAAAGGGCACCTTCCTCAAGCTGCTCAACCAGAAGGCTTTTCAAGAATCAGAACTGTTTGAACCGGTCAAAAACCGGATTATCGAAATTCAGGAATCGTCTGCCATCGAACAAATTCACGAGGAACTGAATGAAGTAATGGCGGCATTATGCGGTATGATTACCAGCAAAAAGAACGATGGCCATGCCAAGCTGGTCGACAGCATTAAAGCATACATTAAGGAATCGTATTCCGACTCCGAGCTTACGCTTTACCGGGTCGCAGAACAGGTCGGCAGGCCGTGGAAATACATTTCCCAAATTTTCAAAGAGGTAACCGGCACGAATCTCTCCGAATATTTGGAGAAGGTCAGAATGGAAAATGCTGAAGTTTTATTGCGTGAAAGCGACCTGACGATGGAGGAAATATCGGAAAAAGTGGGCTATAGCAGCTCGCATTCGTTCCGACGAGCCTTCAAACGGGTAACGGGCGTTCCGCCTAGCTCCTATAGACAATCTGCGGAGGGATAGCGATGGAGAGGAAAGAAGCGGCGGCGTGCGCGCGTCTGGCAGTGATGCTGATATTGACGAGTTTGCTGCTCGTCGCTTGCAGCGGAGAATACAAATATAATTCCGTCGAAGGGCAAGGCGAAACGAAGCAGCAGCCCGTTAAAATCCGGGTATTTGCGCATCAGAATAACGGGCAGGATTTAAAAACCAATGAATTCTCCAAACATCTGGAGCAGAAATTCAATGTTGATTTTGGGTGGGAAGCGGTTTCCTCCGAAGGCGCCAAAGAAAAGCGGCAAATCTCGCTTGCCAGCGGCAAATATCCGGATGCTTACATTCTGACAGCATATGTCGATCAATTTTCCCAGTTGGATGTGCTCCGCTATGGTCAACAGGGCGTATTTGTGCCGCTTAATGAGCTGATTGATCAATATGCGCCTCATATTAAAGAAGCGCTGGAGAATAATGCCCAGCTTCGGGCATATTCAGTGGCGCCTGACGGCAATATTTACGGTCTTGTCAGCTATAGCGAGTGCTTTCACTGCTCTTATCCGAATAAGCTATGGATCAATACAGAATGGCTGGACCGGCTTCATCTGCAGATGCCAGAGACAACTGAGCAGTTCAGAGAAGTGCTGCGGGCGTTCAAGAACGGCGATCCTAATGGCAACGGCTTGCAGGATGAGGTGCCGCTCAGCGGTTCGATCGAGGAATTTGGCGTTAGGGTCATTCCTGTGCTGATGAACGGCTTTATTTACGATGATGACAGAACGTATCTGACGCTGCATGGCGGCAAGGCCGGCTTAGTCGCGGATAAGGAGGAATGGCGGGAGGGCTTGCGCTATATCAAGTCTTTATTTGACGAGGGACTGATCGATCCGGGGGCATTCACGCAAAGTGCAGACGCGTTCAAATCGATTGGGAACTCTTCAGAGGAAGCCGTTCTTGGCGCGGGAGCGGCTATGCATCCTGACATATTCGTCAAGGTAGATGCCGATAATCCGAGAAGTAAGGCGTATAATCCGGTGCCGCCGCTTATCGGTCCGCATGCTCAGAATGCCGTCTATATCCAGGGCGGCATTTCGCCGGGGGCGAAATTTGTCATTACGAATCATGCCAGCCGGGAAGCGCAAATCGCGCTGATTAAGATGATCGATTATATGTATACGCCGGAAGGACAGGCGTTAGCCGAGGTCGGCAAGGAAGGTATCGACTGGAGACGGCCGGTCGCCGGAGAAAAGGGGCTAGGCAGCAACGTTACGCCTGAATTCGCCAGAATTCCGCAAGCGGAAGGGGAACCGGCGCGGAATACAGGCTGGTTCGGCATGGGACATTTTTATATGCCAAGGGAGTATAGGGACAGCTGGGTGCAGGGAGAAGATATCTATGCATCGGACGGATACGAGCGCAGGCTTTATGAAGCGACGCAGCTTTATGAAGGCAAGGAGCCAGATGAGCTGTATCCGTTATGGGAGGTGTGGATCGATACGAAGGATGCGGATGAGGCCAGCTCGCTGCAAGCCAACTTGAAGCATTATATTGATCAATATGCACTCCGTTTCATTACCGGCGACATGGATCTTGACCGGGAGTGGGACAATTATTTGGCCGGCTTGAAGCAGGTGGGGTCGGAACGTTATGTCGCTATTATGCAAAAAGCGTATGATGGCAGGGAAGCAAATCGGAAATGAAGCGCTGAATTGAACAGCAGACGGAGTGATGAAGAAGGCGTGCCGAACCGGCACGCCTTTTCTGTATGCCTGTAAGGACGCGCTTCCCCGGCAATACCCCCGATAAATGCCCTTTCCGGCGGACATTTGCACCGTACAAATGGGGAGAAATGTACGCCAAATTGCCCAATTGTACCTTTCTCACAGGCTGTCAGACCACTAATATGACGATATAGAAAGCGCTGTCATTACGAGAGGCGATCAACAAGGAGGAATGGACGTGGAGGCCTCAACAAGAAAGATAGGGGCAGTAAAAAGCTTCAAGAAGCATTGGCAGCTGTATTTAATTCTGATACCGCCAATGGTGTTTTTCGCTATCTTTAAATACTATCCCATGGCAAACATGGTGCTGGCATTTAAAGATTACAACGTAACGAAGGGAATTTGGGGAAGCGAGTGGGTCGGCTTCAAGCACTTCGAATTGTTTTTCAACAATCCGGTTTTTTGGGATCTGTTAAGCAATACGTTGCTGCTCAGCCTATATTTGCTGGCTGTCGTGTTTCCGCTTCCGATTATTCTTGCTCTGATGCTCAATGAGGTAAGGAGCAGAAAGTTCAAAAAGGTCGTACAAATGGTCACATTCGCACCGTATTTCATCTCTACGGTCGTTATGGTATCGATTATTATGCTGTTTCTGTCGCCGCGGCTGGGCTTCATTAACATTTTATTGAATAGCTTAGGTTTCGATTCGGTCAACTTCCTCGGTGAGCCGTCGATGTTCCGGTCCATCTATGTATGGACGGATTTATGGCAAATGGCGGGCTACTCGTCGGTCATTTATCTTGCCGCATTGGCCGGTGTTGATCCGTCGCTCTACGAGGCTGCCAGAGTGGACGGCGCTTCACGGCTTCAAAAAATTCGCAACATCGACCTGCCCAGCATCATGCCGACGCTTGTTGTCATTCTTATTCTCACAGTGGGCAACGTCATGGCGCTCAGCTTCGAGAAGGTCTATTTGCTGCAAAACGACCTGAACCGGGCTTCGTCGGAGGTTATCGCAACTTATGTGTACAAGGTTGGTCTCTTGAATGCGAACTACAGCTTCGCAACGGCAGTCGGAATGTTCAATTCCGTCGTTAACCTTATTTTGCTGGTGATGGTCAACGGCCTCGCTAAGCGGATTTCGAAAAACAGTATTTGGTAAAGAGGAGTGTGCATATGGCTTCAGCGAGCAAAGCAATCAAGGAATCCAGAGGCGATCGAATAGTAATGGCCGTTATTTATGCCATTCTGAGTATCGTATTAATCGTTGTTCTTTATCCGCTGCTGTTTGTAGTCAGCAGCTCTATAAGCAGCCCAGCTGCGGTTTCATCCGGCCAGGTGTGGCTATGGCCCGTCGATATTTCCTTCAAGGGCTATGAGACGCTGTTCAAGACGCCGCTTGTGCTTCGCGGCTACGGCAATTCATTGCTGTACACAGCGGCCGGTACGTTTGTCAGCGTAATGCTCACGGTTATGATTGCGTACCCGCTGTCCCGCAAGACGATATTCGGCCGCAACGCGCTGATGATGATCATTACGTTCACGATGGTTTTCTCCGGCGGTTTGATCCCTACCTATATGGTCGTGAGAGAAATGGGCCTGATCGATACAAGATGGGCGCTTATTATTCCTAACGCGATTTGGGTGTGGCAAGTCATTATTGCAAGATCGTTTTTCCATAGCTCGATTCCAGAGGAGCTGATGGAAGCAGCGGAAATCGACGGCTGCAGCGATATCCGGTTCATTTGGAGCGTCGTACTGCCTTTATCCAAGCCGGTCTTAGCCGTATTGGTACTGATGTATGCCGTAGGCCAATGGAATGCCTATTTCGATGCTTTGATCTATTTGAAGGACGCGAAGCTGTTCCCGCTTCAGCTCGTGCTTAGAAGCATCATTATTCAGAATAACAGCGCCAACATTACGGATGCCCTGAAGCAAGTAGAGCGTCAGCAGCTGGCTGAGCTGTTGAAATATTCGCTGATCGTTATCGCGACTTTGCCTGTTCTCGTTATTTATCCGTTCGTGCAGCGCCACTTCGTGCAAGGGCTGCTGGTCGGCTCCGTGAAGGGATAAAAGGAATAAAAGGGATAACGAAAACGTTATGGAAAGCTGCTGGATATTCATTGGAAGGAGTGATGCCGATAGCAGGTGATCCCGGCATGAAGGAATACGAACAACCGAACCATTAAAAAGGGAGCGATCGACATTGAAAAAGAACATCGCAAGTCTATTGGTACTCGTCTTGTCCATCACCTTAGTTCTGGCAGCATGCTCGTCGGGCAATGACAAAGGCAATGCCGGCAGTAACACGCCGGCCGGCGAAGGCAACTCGACTGAGGCAGCTAAGCCGGTTCAGGTTAGCGTCTTTGCTGTTCAAGAGCCTAACCTGGATTGGGCAACGAATAAATTTACACAATTTGCGGAAGGCAAATTCAACATCAAATTCAAGTGGGAGACGACTCCGCCGGACGGCGCGAAAGAAAAACGCCAAATCTCTTTGGCCAGCGGCGACTATCCTGACGTGTACATGCTGACGCATTACATCGACCAGTTCTCGCAAGCAGATATCGTGAAGTTCGGCCAACAAGGCGTACTGATTCCGCTTAACGACCTGATCGACGAATATGCCCCTAACATTAAAGCAGCTCTGGAAGCGAAACCGGATTTGAAAGCGCTGACTACTGCGCCGGACGGCAATATTTACGGTCTGACTGCTTATTCGCAATGTTTCCACTGCTCGTACCCGAACAAAATGTGGGTCAACACGAAGTGGCTGGAAAAGCTGAATATGGAAATGCCGAAAACAACGGAAGAATTCAAAGATATGCTGAAAGCGTTCAAAACAAAAGATCCAAATGGCAACGGCAAAGCCGACGAAGTGCCGCTCAGCGGTTCGATCGAGGATTTCGGCGTACGGATCATTCCATTCTTGATGAATGCGTTCGTGTATGACGACGACCGCAACCATCTCCGCCTGAACAATGGCAAAGTAGAGTCTTCCGCGGTTACGGAAGAGTGGAGACAAGGTCTTGCTTATATCAAATCATTGTATGACGAAGGCTTGATCGATCCAGGCGCCTTCACGCAAAACGCCGAGGCGTTCAAAAAAATCGGCGAAAACGGCGACGTTCAGCTGCTTGGCGCAGGCGCAGGCATGCACCCGGCTATCTTCATTAACATCGATGGAGGCAACAAAAACTCGAAGGATTACAATCCGCTTTCTCCGCTGACAGGTCCTGGCGGCGTGTCGCTTGCGACACATGACGGCGGCGGCGTAAACCCTGGCGCGAAATTCGCAATTACGAACAAAGCAAGCAAGGAAGCACAAATTGCATTGATTAAACTGGTGGATTATATGTACACGCCTGAGGGCCAAACCAACGGCGCCAGCGGTATGGAAGGCATTGACTGGAGAAAACCGAAAGAAGGCGAGGTTGCGCTTGGTGAAGGCGTAACGCCGATGGTTGCTCCAATTCCTGCGGTTGAAGGCGAAGCTCCGCGCAATGCGGGCTGGAGCGGCATGGGTCACTTCTTCATGCCGAAAGAGTACCGCGACAGCTGGGTTCAAGGCACAGACATCTATGATTCCGCAAACTATGAGCGCAGATTGTATCAAGCCACTTTGCTCTATCAAGGACATGAGCCTAAAGAGCTGTTCCCGCTCTGGGCGCTTTGGGTAGATGCGGCTGATATGGACGAATCCAGCATTCTGCAAACGAACATCCGCTCCTACATCGACCAAAGCTCGCTGCAATTCATTACCGGCAACAAGAGCTTGGATAAAGATTGGGATGCGTACATTAAAGGGCTGGAAAGCTTGAAACTGAACCGTTACCTGGAAATTTTGCAAAAAGCATATGACGCATCCTTCTAAACGAATAACCTACTAACGCAACAGGCGCTCATTGATTAACAATAGGGCGCCTGTTTTTTTATTTCAAATGCCGAAGGAGATGAATGATGTGGGAGTCAAATCGATACTTAAAGCAGGCAGAAAGCGGTTAATGGTATTAGTTTTTGTAATAGTAATAGCACAGCTAGGGATACTGGCACCAGCTCCGGCAACTGTACAAGCAGCTGACAATGGTCTAGGGGCCAAGCCGTATATGGGCTGGAGCAGCTACAGTCTGCAGGTATACACCGGCCAGAATCATTGGATAAGCGCCGCGACCATTAAAGCGCAATCCGATGCGATGCACACCACGCTGCAGCCTTACGGCTATGAGTACATCAACATTGATGCAGGCTGGAACGGGGACATGGACGGGTACGGAAGACCGATTCCAAGCACAGTGCATTACCCGAACGGCTTCCAGGAAGTCATCGATTACGTACACAACAATGGGCAAAAAATCGGTATTTACGGCATTCCGGGGCTCTCTCCGAAAGCCTATGAGGATGATCTGCCAATCTACGGAGCACCGGGCTGTTCGATGAAAGATATCGCGGCCCAGCCGCTGAGATCCGCCGATTATTGGGGAATCGGCTACAAGATCGACTTCTCTAACCCTTGTGCGCAAAGCTATATTGATTCCATCGCCGATTTGTACGGGGAATGGGGCATTGATTTTCTGAAATTTGATAGTGTAACACCAGGCTCGGGCATTTCCGATTTGTCTATGGATGCGCGTGATGACGTAGCGGCATGGTCGCAAGCGCTGGCAGAGCATAACATTTGGCTGGAGCTGTCGTGGGCGCTCGACATCAACTACGCCGACTACTGGAAAGAGTATGCCAATGGCTGGCGTGTAGACTGGGATATTGAATGCTATTGCGAAGAAGGGCTGACGACATGGAGCAGCATCGCACGGCTGTTTCAGAAGCAGGAGCAATGGTGGCGCCATGGCGGCCCGGGCGGCTGGAATGACTTCGATTCAATGAATATCGGCAACGGAGCAATGGACGGCATTACGCAGGACGAGCGCCGCTCCGCAATGACGCTGTGGGCGATGTCAGCTGCGCCGCTCTATATCGGCAACGACATGACGAATCTGGACAGCTTTGGCATCGGATTGCTGACGAATGAGGAAGTCATTGCGGTTAACCAAGCGGGACGGCCAGTACGTCCGTTATCTACGGAGACGCCGCAGCAGGTCTGGTACGCCAATAACGGCGACGGCAGCTTCACGGTCGCTTTGTTCAATCTCGGTGACAGCGCGGCGACGGTAAATGTAAATTGGAGCGAGCTGGGCATCGACGGATCAGCCTCTGTCCGCGACTTATGGAGCCACAGCGATTTGGGCGTGTTCAACAGCGGTTTTAGCTCGGTTAATCTGGCTTCGCATGCTTCACGCTTGCTGAAGGTTTATCCGAAGGGCGGCACCGTTTCAGCGAATGATGACGACCACGGCTTCAAGTACACAGGAAGCTGGAGCAGAAACGGCGGCGTGGAGGAAACAGGCGGCTCGCAAAATCTGATTGTTCATGTAAGCGATTCCACTGTACAGAACAGCCTGGTTTACCCGGCAGCAGCGGGCTTCAATAAGAAGACAGCTGCGCAAGCGGATATAACAGTTGATTTGACGCTGAACGGCAATACCCTTAGCGGAATTGCGAACGGCACGGCGACATTGGCCAGCGGCACAGACTATACCGTATCGGGTACCCAGCTTACGATTAAGAAAGGCTATCTGGCCGGATTGCCAACGGGACAAGCCAAGCTGAAATTTACGTTCAGCGCGGGCAATGTGCAGTATGTGGATATTGAGATAAGCGATACGACCAATGGCGTTATCCTTTCCTTAAATGATGACGATCCAGGCATCGTGTATACAGGCTCGTGGCAGCGCAGCTGGAACCGCGGCTTCGGCGACTACAAGGATGATGTTCATTACACCGAGACCAACAATGATTATTTCCAGTATGAATTTTGGGGAACCGGCGTTTCGTTATTGACGGAAAAAGACAGCTCCCAGGGCGATATCGACATCTATGTGGACGGCGTCTTCAAGCAAACGGTCAGCACGCATCATACGAGCCGTCTGGCAGGGCAAACCGTCTATTCGATTTCCGGACTAACCGAGGGGCTCCATACCTTAAAGGCCGTGAAAAAATCAGGGACGTTCATGCTGCTTGATCAATTAAAGGTGACTTTGCCAGATTATATTATCCCGGCGGCGGGAACGTTTAACAAAAAGACGACGGCGCAGGCCGATGTGAAGACGACACTGACGCAAGGCGGACCTGCATTAACCGGAATCAGCAACGGCAGTGCCGCGCTTATCTCTGGCACGGACTATACCGTCTCTGGCAAAACGGTGACGATCAAGAAGGAATACTTGGCTTCACAGGCTGCGGGCAAGACCCGGCTGACCTTCTCCTTTGCAGGCGGTGCCAAACAAACGCTGTCCATCGATGTGATTGGCGTAACGCCGCAGACGGTATCCATCAACGATAATGACAGCGGCATTGTGTATACCGGCACATGGGGCTATAGCTGGAATCGCGGGCTTGGCGACTATAATGATGATGTTCACTATACGGAAACCAATGGCGATTACTTTGAATACACGTTCTCTGGCACAGGCATTGACCTCATAACCGAGAAGGATGTATCGCAAGGTGATATCGACATTTACCTGGACGGCGTATTTAAGCAAACGGTCAGCACGTATAATGCCAGTCGTCTGGCAGGGGTTAACGTATATAGTGCAACCGGTCTCCCGGACGGGACACATACGTTAAAGGTTGTGAAGAAATCAGGTACGTTTATGCTGCTTGACCGGCTTATTGTAACGGGAACGCCGGCAATTCAGAACAGCAGTCTGAATCCGAGCGCGGTCAGCTTTGATAAGAAGGCATCGGCACAGGCTGACATTCCGGTCTCGTTAACATTGAACGGCAATGACTGGAGCGGCCTGTTCAACGGTACGGCTCAACTGGCAGAAGGCACAGATTATACCCGCACGGGCAATGTGATTACGGTTAACAAGAGCTACTTGTCTTCGCTGCCGGAAGGTATGGCCAGCTTGACCTTTGCTTTTACCGGAGGAGCGGAGCAGAAGCTTGCGGTTGCGGTTAGAGACACTTCAAGAGGACGTTATGTGCTAGTCAACAATGACGAGCCGGGGATTGTGTATAAGGGAGGCTGGCAAAACAGCCGCAACAGAGGCATTGGCGATTATAAGGACGATGCGCAGTATACGGAAGCTAACGGAGATTATTTCGAATATACCTTCAAGGGCATTGGCATCGAGCTCGTAACGGAGAAGGATATGTCGCAGGGCGATATCGACATTTATATCGATGGCGTCTTCCAGCAGACGATCAGCACGCAGAGCCCCAACCGGCTTGTGCAGCAAGCGGTTTTCGTTGCAGCGGGGCTTGCTGACGGCGCGCATACCTTGAAAGCGGTGAAGAAATCGGGTCAATATATGCTTCTGGATCAGTTGCGGATTCAGCAATCTAATCTGTTTGGTCCGGATAAGGCCAGCTTTGATAAAAAACCGGCTCAGCAAGCTGATGTGACAGTGACACTGGCTACCGATGCTGATAATTTGATTGGCGTGAAAAATGGTGCTGCGGCGCTGACGGCTGGTACAGATTATACCGTTGCAGGCAATCAACTGACGGTGAAAAAACAATATCTGGCGAATCAGCCTGAAGGGGTAACGAGTCTGGCGATTTCGTTCCGCGGCGATTACTTCAAGGATGTACATCAAACGACAGCGAACGGCGACGCTTTCGAGTACACCTTCACTGGAACAGGTGCTGCGCTAATTGGTCCAAAAGGACCAGAGCAAGGCGAAATTGATATCTATGTGGACGGTGTATTTGTACAAACCGTCAACGCATATCATGCATCGAGGCAGACAGGGCAAACGCTTTATAGCATAAGCGGTCTAACGAACGGACTGCACACGATCAAAGGCGTCAAAAAAACAGGCAGCCGCATGCTGGTCGATCAAGTGAAGTACAACGTGCCGACGACACCATAATTTGTCTCAGCCGGCTTCAACCTTCTGAATTGAAAATGAACTGTAAAACCGCTAACCATAGGGCATCCTATGGCTAGCGGTTTTTTTGCTGTGATGGAACTCATCATATCAACTATTAAGTCGAAGAAATATCCACCTGCAGGTGGACTCCGGAATGCAAGCTGGTCCGTTACAATCGGTTTGTGGCATTCAATCAATCATACACAGAAAGAGGAATCGCAAACATGAACATGACCAGCTATATTATTATACTTATCGTCGTCGTTATTCTAAGCTTAAGGGAGAGAGAAATCCGGCCATCGCGCTTATGGATTATGCCTGTTATTTTCACCTATTTGGCCTTTTCCAACGTCACGCATCTGGATCTGTCATTCGGAAGTCTGCTTTTATACCTGTTATGTCTTGTGATCGGGCTTGCCCTTGGCGCTTGGAGAGGCATGCTGCAAAAAGTTCGCGTTAATCCGTCCACCGGTAAAATCACTTCACAGGGCTCCATCGCCGGTGTTGCCGTCTTTATTGCCGTATTACTAGTAAAGGTGTTTGCCGAATACTGGGGCGCCCATCACTCCTTCTTGTCCTTTAGCACAGCCTTGCTGTTTGTTCCGCTTGGCAGCGTCATTGCGCGGCGTTATTTCATATACCAAAAGTATCGGCAGCTGGTTGCAAGGTAATGCAATTCTGCATCATGCTTCACTGCTAACGGTGCTATAATGGGATGACTATCCAATCATTAGTGAATAAGGGGAACGGCGCGGTCTCATCATACGCCTATCATATATGATGTTGAAACAGATGAAACAACACTCGCGAAAAATTATTCTGAGCATCATCCTGCTCTGTATTATGGCCGAGACTTCAATTCCTCAGCATCCCGCCGCGGGAATTATTCCGGCAGCTGCTGCCAGCCTTATTTATTTAACTGTGTTGTGGCTGCCGGATGAGCGCTTCAAGCCACGTACCCGCAGTGTGATCGTTATCGGAACTTGGCTGCTGATGGCAATCTATTGCATTTGGTTCAATGCTTGGGGAACGGCGATTGCGTTCTCCTTCTTTATGACCGGCTATTCCGCGTTCCGGCTTCCATTCGCTTTGTCCGTCGGACAGACCGCTTTGTTTATTGCCGGGAACGCAGTCATCTTCTATACGCATGAGGTGTCATACGATAACATTTTGCTTTATTCGGTTATGCATGCGGGGATTTACCTTTTATTTTGGAATGCACGAATTAGGCGCGATACTAACCTGGCAAACAAAAAGCATTATGAGGAGCTGCAAAGTGTATATGCTGAGCTGGAGCAGGCGCATGCCAAATTGCAGCATACCCATCAGGAGCTGGAGGATGCAACCGTTCATTTGCTCCGTTATGCTGTCGTCGAGGAAAGAAGCCGGATTTCAAGAGATTTGCATGACAGCATCGGCCATGGATTAACGTCTGTTATTGTTCAACTGCAAGCTTTGCCTTATATGATGAAAATGGATGCTCCAGAGGCAGAACGGTCACTGCAAACGGTATTGGAGGTAGCCCGCCGCTGCCTGCAGGATGTGCGTTCTGTTGTCCGCCAGATGGCTGTCGACGAGGCGGGATTGGGTCTAGTAGCATTAGAAAGTCTGGTCAAACAGGTGCGAGAGCAGGCTTCGCTATCTATCGAGCTGTCTGCTACTGCCCCGGATGCGGAGTGGCCGGTGGAAATTTCCGAGCTGCTGTACCGGATTTTGCAGGAGGCGCTAACCAACGTCATTCGCCATGCGAACGCTTCGAGAGTGGACGTTGCAATCTCGGAGGAAGAGGGAGTATTAACGATGACCGTAACCGATAACGGCGGCTGGACAGCGGCATCACCGTTAACGCCGGGATTCGGTATGTCCAGTATGGAGGCCCGCTGTGAGAGAGCGGGGGGCATGCTGCGGATCGAACAGGCTGCTTCTCATGGCATGCGGCTAATTGTACAAGTGCCGCTGGCAGTTGAAGCGGGGGAAGCTGGAGGTGAACGAGATGAGTGAACCGGCTGCAATTCGCGTTATCGTTGCCGATGATCAGCAGCTGGTCCGGCATGGGCTGCGTTATATTATTAACGCACAAGACGATATGGAGCTTGCCGGAGAAGCGGAGAGCGGGGCGGAGGCCTTGCAGCTGGCTGCACAGATTCGTCCTGATGTTATACTAATGGACGTTCGGATGCCCGGCGGAAATGGCATTGAAGCGACACGAACGCTCATGCAGCTTCAACCGGACTGCAAGGTCGTAATATTAACGACCTTCGATCAGGAGGATTATGTGTACGAGGGCATTCGTGCAGGTGCTGTCGGTTACTTGCTGAAGGATGCTGCGCCGGACGAACTGGTTCAGGCGGTGCGTGCCGCTTACCGGGGCGAGGCAATTTACCGCACCGCGGTAGCGGCTAAAGTGATCGGCCGTGCGATCCGGTCGAAGAGCGGAGACGAGCTTGAGATTGATGCTGCCGGGAGGGGAAGTGCCGGCGCTGCAATCTTTGAACCGTTGACGGACAGGGAGAGCGAGGTGCTGCAGCAGATGGCGTACGGGCTGCGCAATGAGGAGATCGCTTCCGCGCTCTATATTGGTGAAAGCACCGTGAAGACGCATGTTCACCGCATTTTGCAAAAGCTCGGTGCGGAAGACCGCACGCAGGCGGTCGTATTTGCGATCCGCAACCGGTTGGTCAAGTAGCGCGCGGCTTCGCACAGCTATATGCAGCTTCGCTGCGCGTTCTGGTTCAAGTGGCCGTTCTTGATTCCAATTTTGATATCGCTCTCGCGATGAAACAATGGATAGAATCTGCAAAAAGTCCCCCTGAACTCAAAACGCTCCACTCACTTACTGTGTGCGAACTGCGGCTTATAACCTATTGCTACCTGCCACCAATCGGCTGATAACCGGATCAAAATGTAAAAGTGCAGGTGGTGAGGCGCTTTTTCGACGATTTTTCGCTTCAAAATGCAAAAGTGCATTTTGTTTGGCCTAAAAAGCCCCTTTTTGGCCAAAAAGGATGATTTCAAATGTACTTTTACATTTTGAACGCGATTTTAGACCGTTTTAGGCGTATCAACCTGCACTTTTGCATTTTGTTTCTTCAGTGGCATGCGGAGACTAACCTACGGAATCAATTTCGCATCTGGACAGGTGGCACACAGCGGCACGCGGTGCTCGATCGCACGTCGGCGGTCAAACCTTGCTCTTCGGCTTG
Source organism: Paenibacillus sp. NPDC058174 (assembly GCF_042883865.1). Lineage (NCBI taxonomy): Bacteria > Bacillati > Bacillota > Bacilli > Caryophanales > Paenibacillaceae > Paenibacillus > Paenibacillus sp. NPDC058174. Next base: position 1,899,055 of record NZ_JBHVUY010000001.1, on the reverse strand, counting down.
CTTTTAAACGGGTTCATCCCTTCCAAAATGCTGCTTCAGCAGCTCCTTATACCGCGTCTCCCCGATTTCTTCCTTCGTCATCGTTCCGTTACGCCAAGCTGTAAAGGAATGGTCCGTCAGCGTCATGCTCCCTTCATCGGTCAGCTTCATAATGAGCGGATCTTTATTAAAGACGGACAGCTCATGCTCCGCAATTAATTGCTGCAGCTCATCAAGCTCAGTCACATCAGATATTAACATGCGGGAATCGATTACATAGCCAATTTTCCAGTCGGCATCCTTATGTTTGACCTTTATCTCAAAGCGATAATTGCCGTGCTCGCTATCTGCATTACGGATTCGGAATTCGCCATTAGCTGTATGCACCGTTTCGCCAGTTAATGGAACCGGGGTCAGAGGCAGGTTGCCTCCAAAGCCCGAATCGACCAAATATGTCCGGCCTTCATGGGTGAGAAGAATGGTAGCATGAGTTCTGCCGATAGGCATGAACGTCTTGGTCTCGTTATTAAACACGACGCCTCGAGTCATGACGGCATTGAAGCCATTTTCCAGCAGGAAAAGATACAGGATCGAATTGACCTCGTAGCAAAGGCCGCCTTCTCCCTGCACTAAAATTTTGTCCAGCAAGTTTTGCTGCGTAATGCGCTGTGTGTTCCGCTCCATAATGCGGAAGTTTTCGAAGGGAATCGTTTTCCCTGCCAACTCCAATACACGCGGCAAATCAGCAAAAGTGAGCTTGTGATCTGCCGGAAACCCGATTCGGCTGCGAAATAAAGCATTTAGTTGTTCAGGTATCATTCCAATCTGCCTCCCGGTCTTATCTGTTTTTGCTTTGTTAACTAAAGTTTAGAGGAGTTTGAGAGCTCTAACCATAGGAAATTGCTTGACTGTATCGGTACAGTTGAAAGTTGATTATACTTATAAGAACGGCAGAAAGGGGCGGCTATGAAAAAATATTTAGCGATTATTACCGATATGGAGCAGCAAATCGCGGAGGGAGCTTTTAAGCAGGGACAAAAGCTGCCATCGGTCCGCAGCGCGGCAAAGGGATATGGCTGCAGCATGAGTACGGTCATCCGGGCATATGAGGAGCTGGAACGCCGTCATGCTATCTATTCGATTCCGCAAAGCGGCTATTATGTGGTGGAAAAAGCCGGAAGCAAGCGGAATGAAGCGGACAGCAGGGCGATAGATTTCTCATCAGCGTCCCCGGATTTGAACGCGGTTCCGTATTTGGATTTTCAGCATTGCATAAATAAGGCGATCGATACTTACAAATATAACTTGTTCACCTATGGCGAATCGAAGGGACTCGGCAAGCTTAGGCAGACACTAGCCTCTCACTTGGCGAATGATCAAATTTTTACAACGCCCGATCGGATCGTCGTCACTTCCGGCGTGCAGCAGGCGCTTGAAATATTGGCGAGAATGCCTTTTCCGAACGGCAATTCGGTCATTCTGGTGGAGCAGCCGAGCTATGATATTTATTTGCATTTTTTGGAGACGGAGGGGCTGCCCGTGAGCGGGATCGCCCGTTCGGCGGACGGCATCGATTTACAGGAGCTGGAGGAGCGATTCCGCTCGGGCGGCATTAAGTTTTTTTATACGATGTCACGCTACCATAATCCGCTTGGCACTTCTCTTCGAGTGGAGGAAAGGAAGAAAATTGCCGAGCTGGCCGCCAAATACCACGTTTATATTGTAGAAGACGACTATATGGCCGATTTGGGCCAGGAGCAGACGTTTGCTTCTATTTATTCCTATAACGAAAGCGGGCATGTCATCTATTTGAAAAGCTTCTCGAAAATTATTTTTCCAGGGCTGCGGCTGGGCGCAGCGGTGATGCCGGAGCGTATGCTTGCTCTATTTCACACTTATAAAAGCTATGCCGATACATCTCTGCTATCCCAGGCCGCACTGGAGATTTATATTAAAAACGGCATGTACGAGCGGCACAAGCGGAAAATATATAGCCAATATACGCCTAAAATCACGCAATTGATTCATTCTCTGGACCGTTATGATGAGCGCGGACTGATCCAATTCGCCCGAGAGAGCGCAGGCATTCATACGATGTTCAAGCTTCCGATAACCGTGAATCTGGACGTGCTGGCCAGCCGGCTTAAAGCGAGAAAAGTTAGCGTCGTTACCAGCCGGAGGTTTTATTTGTCCGGTTACTTGGAGCGGGATAAGTTTCTGCGAATCAGCATATCCCGGGCTCGTCTTGAGCAGATTGATGAAGGGGTGAAGGCCATAGTCGAGGAAACGAGACGGGCAGACGGTTGAAAACAAGTTAGAGTTGAACTACGATGGATAAGCCATCCATTTTTGGCTAAATGGACTCAGGCATCATTCAAGAAAAGGATGTGGGCAGATGGCGGATCAGGAGCGGAGCAGCAATAGTTTGACTTACGAGATTGGGATTAAGGCGAAGCCGGAACAGGTGTGGAAGGCCATTACTACTTCGGAGGGCACACGGGCTACGCTATTCGGATGCAGCATCGAATCCACCTTCGAGCCGGGAGCCAGAATTGAATTCCGGGGACCGGGACCGGAAGGTGATCAAACGCTGCATGTATATGGTTTTGTACGTTCGTTCAGACCGTTTGCTGAATTTTCTTATGAACAGCATCCTGCCCCTGCTTACAATGAGAATCACGAGACGGTCTATTGCGACATGAACTTCAAATTAATAGTAGCAGATGCCGGCACTACTCGGCTGGAGCTAACTTGCGTATGGACGGAAGGAAATCCCGGATATGAGCATGCAAAAGCCGATTATCCAGTTTCTGATTATTTGGATGGGATTAAAAGCTTTGCGGAATCTTTAAAGTAATGCTTCGCGTTTGACAGGGAGACATGAGCTGCCGTTGTCATCATCGCTAAAGTTATGTTATAGTAAGGCTAATTATGTTAAAGGGGGGTGAGGTAGGTGAATCACGAATTGGTTAACAACCGTATAAGCCAGCTTCCAGTTTCGATGGCTGGCATTACTCACACGTTTTTCGCGAACGGGATCAGTCTGTCTAAATTCGGCTATACGTTTAAACCATTCGCGAGAAGACGCCTACCTTAACCACAACGGATTTTTTGTATCCTGAAGGGTCGCGGGCTTGTTGCCGCGGCTCTTTTTTTGTGTACCAAGAGGGGGTCTTCCGACATAACAGGAGGCTCTTTACTATGATTATTGTAACCATGCAGCAATTGAATAAATACCACGCGGCAAACCTGGTGCTGGACAGCATCTCCCTGCAAATTCAAGAAGGCGGAAAGTATGGACTGATTGGCAGAAACGGAAGCGGCAAATCTACGCTGCTCCGGCTGATTGCCGGGCATGAACAACCGGATGGAGGAATGCTTGCGATTCGGAAGGGACTGCAAATCGGTTATTTGCCGCAAATTCCTTCGGCATTCGATACTTTGACCGTATATGAAACGCTCGCCTATGGATGCCGGGAGCTTCTTGCTATCAAACGGGAAATGACGCTGCTGGAGGAGCGTTTGTCCAGTTCCGGTGAAGCCGGCGAGGGGGAAGAGCTGGAGCGGCTGCTTCATTCCTACGCATCTGCGCAAGATCGGTTTGAGCGCGGCGGAGGCTATGAGATGGATGTGCGGATCGATCAAGTGGCAAGCGGCCTGCAAATCGATCGCAGCAATGACCATCGCGCTTTCGGAAGCTTGTCTGGAGGAGAAAAGACGCGTGTCGTCCTGGCTTCTCAATTAATAACCCGTCCCGAGCTGCTGCTGCTCGATGAGCCTACAAATCATCTTGATCTGAGGGGGCTGGAATGGCTGGAGCAATATTTGAGCCGGTACGAAGGCACCTGCATCATCGTGTCGCATGACCGTTATTTTCTCGATGCGGCGACTGACCGGACGATAGAGCTGGAGGATGGGGGAACGCAGCTCTATCCGGTCAGCTACAGCGGTTATGTTCTTGAAAAAGAACAGCTTCTGCTGCAGCAATTTGCACAATTTCAAGAGCAGCAAAAAGTTGTGAAAAAAATGAAGGAGTCGATCCGCCAGCTGGAGGAATGGGGACGGGTCGGGGGCAATGAAAAGTTTTTCAAACGGGCAGCTTCAATACGCAGAGCGCTGGAGAAGATGGAGATGGTCAAACGTCCCCAATTAAATCGAAAGACTGCCAGCTTCGAATTGTCTCCGCTTGACCGTTCGGCCCGGATCGTCCTTGCTTTCGAGGATATCCGCAAACAGTTCGGGGAACGTGTCCTGTTAAACGGAGCGGAAGGCCGTATACTGTACGGTGAGCGGGTTGTGCTGCTTGGCGAAAACGGCAGCGGCAAGTCGACATTGTTCAAGCTCATTCAAGGCATGGAGGCTCCGGACGAGGGAAGCGTCACACTAGGCTCTCGGGTGGAGATCGGCTATCTGGCTCAGCAAGAGGCGGTAAGCGAGAGCAAGCAGACACTGCTGGACTATTTCCGGACAGAGGGCAAATACGAAGAAGGCGAAGCTAGAAATGTGCTTGCCGGGTATTTATTTTATGGCAATGACGTATTTAAGCCGCTCGCCGCGCTTTCCGGCGGTGAATGGTCCCGGGTGCGATTAGCGCTCATTGTAAGCCGCAATCCCAACCTGCTTCTGCTGGATGAGCCGACCAACCATCTTGATATCGAGTCGAGGGAAGCGCTGGAGAAAGCGCTGGATGATTTTCAGGGAACGGTGCTGGCGATTTCGCATGACCGCTATTTCATTAACCGGCTGGCCGAGCGGCTATGGGAGCTGGAGGGCGGCAAAGTAAATGGCTATACCGGCAATTATGACGCTTATAGCGAACATAGGAAACGGGAAATAGCTCGAATGGAAGAGAAGGCGGCAGCTTCATCTTCAACGCCTTCGGCCCTCGCAGCTGATGAGAAGAAGCGAAGATCAAATGCGGTGACGGAGTCTGACAAAAGCTTTAATCGCGATCTTACTCAGCTAGAGCTCGAAATTGCCTCCTTGGAAGCCAAGCTTGCTCAAGCGGACGAAGCTTTAAATGCAATGGCAGCTGAAGCGGACCACGTGCCGCTGGAAGAAGAGTGGAGGAAGCGGGAGGAGCTCGCTTCCTCACTGGATAAGCTGATGGAGGAATGGCTGGCGATCTCCGGTGAATAGTTGGAATGAGCAATAACAAGAGCAAGAGCAGGCTGGCCCCGGCAAGGGGCTGGCTTTTTTATTATCAGGGCTGCCGAGATATAATCATTTGCGTACTATTTTTCATTGGGGACAGCTGCGGGAAAGTAGGAGCCAAAATGTTGCTTTCGGCTATGAATTGGTGAATCTTAGCATATATTGCGGCGGCAGCTTTTTATATAATTTTATTTGAAAGCGCTTGCATAAATAAAATGGGAGGCTTGATAATGAAGAAGACAATCAAAACGGCTTTTCGATTTGTGATGGTGACTGCCCTCCTCTGGACTTCAGTGATTGGAGGTTTGCCGCCGCAAAAGGCATCTGCAGCTGTGTACACCTACAACCAGACGACGGTGGACGACGTGGCCGGATCAACGACGATTACGAATGGCGCACTAAAAATCGTGTACAACAAATCGAACGGACTTGCTGATTATTATTGGAGCAATGTCAAGAAAGCCGGGGGAATGTATAGCGAGTTCGCGACAACGGCAACGTTCAAGAGCAAGGATTACACAAGCCATACGTTCTCGACAGCCAACGTCGCTACATTCAATGACGGCTTTGGCACGGGCACGAGGATTACTTTTGTGAACACCGCTTCCGGCAAGGCGGATATTAGGCAGAATTACTACATTTATGACGGCAAGCCGTTTTTTCTTACAGATACTCAAGTCGTGTCGGGGACTGCGATCAGCTCTAATTACATGGCTCCTCTGAAAAGCGACAGCGGCGCAACCTCCATCAACAGCAGCGCCAACAAGCGGGCGCTTAACGTACCTTTTGACAATGACAAATGGGTCCGTTACGATGCGAAGCCGGCTAACAGCTCATCTGTAAGCTATGAAGCCTTCGCCACCTATGACAACGACAGCCGGAACGGGCTGGTGCTGGGCTCTATTTCTCATGATGTATGGAAGACAGGCATCTGGTACTACGGAACCGGTAACAACGTTACGGAGATGCAGGTGTACGGCGGGGTGGCGAACAGCAATACACGCGATGTTGATACACATGGCAAAATAACGGGCACGAGCCTGTGGTCGCCGAAAATTTTCGTCGGCTACTATGCGGACTGGCGTACTGGGATGGAAGAGTACGGGCAAGCCAACGCTACTCAGAACGGTGCGATGAGCTGGAGCGGCGGTGTTCCATTCGGCTGGAACAGCTGGGGAAGCGTACAGACGAACTTGAATTACAATAATGCGGTTGCGACCTCCAATTGGATCAAGAACAACATTCAGAACAATAACTTCTCGAATAACAATACCGTCTATATCAATCTGGATTCCTATTGGGACAATCTCAGCGACACGGAGCTGACCAATTATGTGAACGCGGTGCATGCCAACGGTCAGAAGGCCGGCATCTATTGGGCGCCTTTTGTTTATTGGGGCGATGATATGAATCAGGCCGTAGAGGGCTCCAGCTATAAGTACGGAGACATTGTGCTGAAAAAATTCAACGGTACGAGATGGGATAAATCGCTCGACGGCGCCTATCCGGTTGATCCGACTCATCCCGGCAGCAAGCAGCGGATTAATTATTTTATCGATAAGTTTAAATCGAAGGGCTTTGACTACATTAAATTGGATTTCCTGACGCATGGCTCACTGGAAGGCATCCATTACGATAACGCGGTGAATACGGGAATTCAGGCCTACAATCAGGGGATGGCTTATGTCCGCGACCGGATTGCCGGATCGATGTTTATTTCCTTGTCCATTGCACCGCTGTTCCCGAGCCAGTACGGACATGCCCGCCGCATTTCCTGTGATGTGTACGGCGATTTGAACGGGGATGTGTCGACGGAATATTTGCTCAACTCGTTAAGCTACGGCTGGTGGCAGAACGGAACGGTGTACAAATATACCGATCCGGATCATATGGTGCTGAAGAGCAATATAGAGGAAGCAAGAAGCCGGGTTAATTCCGGTGTCATCGCCGGTACGGTATTTCTCAACGGCAATGATGTGACGAACACTGCTCAGCAAGCGATCGTTTCGCAGCTGATGACGAATAACGCTGTTAATAGCGTAGCCCGTCTGGGTAAAGCTTTCAGGGCGGTAGAAGGCAACACCGGAACAGCTGCTGCGGATGCTTTCGTTCTGCAGGATGGTAGCATTTATTATATCGCATTGTTTAATTTCAGTACGAGCGCCAGCAAAAATATGTCCGTCAGCCTGTCCCGCGCCGGATTGAACGGCAGTCAGACCTATACGGTTACCGATTTGTGGACGGGCGCCGTCACTACGGCACAAGGCACTTTGTCCGTTGCCTTGCAGCCGTATCAATCGAAGCTGGTAAAGCTGAACTGATTTGATTTAATTTGAGCTGGACAAGTGATGGCTTGATGAAGCCCCTAGAGCAGATGATGCTGTAGGGGCTTTCGGCATGCTGTGATAGGATGTGCGCCTTGCGATTCTAGAAGGAGACGTCATTACCTAGATATACGTTAGGTGCCGTAACATACAGCTCACGGACGACAATGTTAAGCGGCTGCTTTAATGCGTATAGCACCGCATCGGAGATATCTTCACTGCTCAGGAAGGTTTGCCCCATCGCTTCATGCAGCCGTTGCAGCAGCGATTCGGGCAGATGATCGCCGGGAGTAAATTTCAGTTCTATTCCGAGCACTTGGGCAAGCTGCTCTACACGAGCCGGCTCCAGTGTCCGGCCAAAATTGGTAGCGACCGCGCCAGGCATTATAGTCGTGATGCGGATCGGTTCGCTTGCCAGCTCTTTCGTTAGCGCTTGCCCCAGCGCATTTACCATATGCTTAGTAGCGCTATAGAAGTCGCTACCGGGTTCTTTCGCATTTCCCGACGAAATATTGACGATATGTCCGCCCTCACCATGCAGCCGCATTGACTGAACAGCCGCTTGCGTGCCTGCCAGCAGGGCTATTATATTCACATCAATCATTTCTCTCCAGCTGTCGGGACCTGTATCTACGATGCGGCCATGAAGATGAAGGCCGGCATTGTTGATTAGTATATCAAGACGTCCGGTTTGTGCATGAGCCTCTTGAATAAAATGCTGCAGCACGACCGTATTGCGAATATCGAACGCACTGGCAGATGCCTTTCCGCCTTCAGCTTCGATTTGATGCTTAAGCTGCTCTAGCGCTTCCTTGCTTCTTCCAGTGATGAACACATGTATGCCTTCGCGGGCGAGCCGCAAAGCGACGGAGCGCCCAATGCCGCTGGAAGCACCTGTAATGACAGCCGTTTTGTTTGTTAACATCGTGAAAAACTCCTTTCTCTTGCAGAGCATTTTGATTTGCGCCGTTCGATGTGTTTATTATAGAAAGGAGCAATTTCAGATACAATGAGCACAATTGGCGAAAGTGTTCATTTTATGGCGGCCGCCAGCTGGGCCGGAATGGACGGGGAATGATGAGCAAGCATCGCGAGCAGACGAATCGGACGAAGAAGCGCATTGAAGAAGCCTTTTATGCAATCACGGAGGAAAGAGGGCTTGATGCGGTAAATGTAAGAAGCTTATGCCAGGCGGCTGGCATTAGCCGGGGAACGTTTTACCTGCACTACTTAGACGTTTATGATTTGATGGACAAATTGGAGGAGGCCGTTATTTCAGGGCTGGAGGCTCTGCCTGTGCAGCAGAAATCGGAGCAGCTGATTGATTCAGCGGAGCAGGAGCAGCCATTCCCCTCCATCCTTCAGTTTTTTCAGTATATCAATGAACATCATCTTTTCTTTAAGCTGTGGCTCCATCATGACCGTTCTAAGTTTGGCGTTAAGCTGGGCCAATGGCTGCGGGCGCGTATCAGTGAGAAAATGCCGATGAGGCGTTCCGGTACAGAAGCAGCCGGGGCTCCGGCAGCTTTTATGATGACTTATTTTCACGGTGCTTTCTTTGATGTTATCCGGCATTGGCTTGATACGGGAAGGGAGCTGCCTCTCGAAGAGGCGGCACTGGTATTGACCCGATTGATTCGAAACGGCCCGCTGCAGACGGCATTAGAGGGAGGGGAATAGAAAAAACACGCCCGCAATGGGCGTGTTTTTGGCATCGATTAGTTTTCCTTGAAACCGCGGGCCACCCGCTCGTCAAGCTCTTTGGTCTCAAAATCGGTGGATACGCTAAGCGCAGCCCATCGCTCCGTTTCGCCGAGGCGCTCCTGATCTACCGCCCGTGCAATTGCAAGCGCATCGCTGCCCAGCAGCAGGCGCAGCGGAGGCTGTTGTTCATTTGTGATGGAAATAATGGCTTGAGCTGCTTTTGCCGGATCGCCGTTTTCTTTGCCCGTACGCTCACGGGCCAGATCGATCAACTGGCCGACTGATGCTTTATAAGCTTCTGCAGGCTCAATATGCTGCATGGAGGAGCCTGCCCAGTCGGTACGGAAAGCGCCTGGCTCGATCAGCGTTACTTTAATGCCGAGAGAGGATACTTCTTTGGCTAGCACCTCGGAAAATCCTTCAACGCCCCATTTGGCTGATTGATAAGCGGCCAAGCCCGGAGCGCTGCTGCGCCCACCGATGGAGGAAAATTGAATAATATGGCCTGAGCCTTGTTGCCTCAGCTGAGGTAAAGCTGCTTTCGTTACATGAATAACGCCCCATAGGTTCGTATCGAGCTGAGCCCGGAAATCGTCGATGGAGGTTTCCTCGATTGAGGAAATATTGCCATAGCCGGCATTGTTAACAACCACATCGATCCGGCCGAAGGCCTCGACTGCTGCTTGTATAGCGGCTTGAGCTTGTTCGTAGTCGGTCACATCAAGCGGGATAGTACGGACTTGATCGCCGTAGGCTTGAACCAAGTCTGCCAGCTGCTCGGGTTTGCGGGCCGTAGCGACCAGTTGATCTCCATGAGCAAGTACCGCTTCTGCCAGACTGCGGCCGAATCCGCGAGAGCTACCGGTAATAAACCAAACTTTAGACATATGAAGTTCAACTCCCTAACGTAGATTTTGGAATGTTTATTCCAACGAGATCATCTTAAACCCGATTCGCCACCCTGTCAATAGCCCGAAATAACCGGCAGGCAGCAATTGGGATTATTGACGAGCCTCTCCGTTCATACTAAAGTGAGAGAAATGAGGTGAATGGATGAGCAAGCGCAACGATATTATGAATACGACATTGGATTTGATTGACGAGGAAGGTCTGCAGTCCGTTACTTTTGCCAAAATCATGAAACGGGCAAATGTAGGATCAGGCACGATATTTAATTATTTCGGCGGCAAAGAAGAGCTGGTCAATGAAGTGTACCGCAAAGTGAGAATACATATGGGCGAAACGATGCTGGAGGGCTACGATCCCCAGTTGGAGCTGTATGAGCGGTTCAAAGGTATTCAATTGAACAGGCTGCGTTTTGCCATTAATTTTCCGAAAGAATACAGGTTCATTGACAGTTATTCCTACTCTCCTTATATCTCAGCGGATATCCGCAATATGGAGGATGAATCGCGGGAAGCGATGGAGTCCATCATCGTCGACGGGCAAAAGCAAGGGATGATACGAGAGATGAACGTTATGTTATGTCATCAGATCATCCATGGTATTATTACCTCTGTCGTTAGAGGCTATCAAATTGATAAATATCCGTTAAATGAGCTGCAGGTGCATCAGACGATGGAAGCCTGCTGGAAAGCGATTAAAGTTTGATGCATTAACAAGAAGTTGGAATAAATATTCCGAAATTTACATAAGGGGTGCGAAAATAATGACCATATACGCTGCTTTGCTGCGCGGCATTAATGTGGGCGGGCACAATAAAATAAAGATGGCCGATCTGCGGGAGTCGCTTAAAGAGCTCAACTTGTCCAACGTTCAAACCTACATTCAAAGCGGCAACATTATTTTCGCTTCGGCTGATGACGAGGCGATGCTACGGGAGCGGATTGAGCAGCAGATCGACAAGGTGTTTGGTTTATCTATTAAGGTCATTATTAGAAGCTATGATGAGCTCAAGCAAATTGCAGCCGATTGTCCCTTCACAGAGCAGCAAATTGCCGAGGCTCAGGCGGGCTGCGAAGGCGAATGTCTTTATGTTTCCATGCTTTTGCAGCAGCCTGACGCTGAACGGATCGAGAAATTGCAAGCAATGGATTTGCAAAATGATCAGTTCCATATTGCTGACAACAATATTTATCTGTTGTACGGGAAAAGCATCCGCAATTCGAAGCTGTCCGTTCAGGTGGAAAAGCTGGGTGTACCGTCTACCGTACGGAACTGGAAAACAATGAATAAGCTTGTTGCCCTATGTGAGGAAACGGCCGGCAGTGAAGCCGGATAAAGCTTCTGTCGGTGCTGGTACAACAGTCCGGATGATCCCGGCTGCCATATTGAGGAGGAACCCTGCGACTGAATTGGACGCAGGGTTTCTTTCTGATTGTTGCCATATTTTCAGCTAGGGGATGAACTGTGACCCATAAGAAGGACACTTTGAAAAAAGTGACCCTCTTGTGGGTCATTTGTGTTTTAATCGAGATACAGGGAGGAGGAGTGAGGTCATGGGGAAGTTGAAACGTATTGTATTTACGGAGGAGCAGATACGAAAGTTAGAAGCAAACCCCAACGTTAAAAAAGCGTCCGAGTCAGCCATTACGTACACGACTGCGTTTAAATTGGAGGCTCTTCAAGGTTACAAGACGGGGCAACTACCTTCGGAGATTTTTATTCGTGCAGGCTTCGACCTCGATGTCATCGGACATCAAAAGCCGAAAAAGAGCTTAAAGCGTTGGCGTGAAACATACGAATTGTACGGCGAAGAAGGGTTGGCTACTGAACGACGCGGTAAGAAAAGCACAGGACGAAAGCCGGCTGGTGAGTTGGCGGTGGAAGAAGAGTTGAAGCGAGCCCAGGCCAAGATCAAACTCCTGGAAGCGCAGGTGGACTTGCTAAAAAAGGTCGAAGCGCTCGAGCGGCAGAAAAAGAAACGCTAACGGCTGCTGAGCGCTTTGCGATCATTAACCGTACCATTCGGGCCTATGACCTAAAACGCATGACGCGTTATCTGTGTGAGCTTGTGGGTGTAAGTCCGAGCGGTTACTACAGATGGCTTGCAGCCGAGGATCAACGCCAAATTCGGGCAGCGGCAGATGAAGAGGACATCGTTCTTATCAAACACCATTTTGAAGTACTGAACGGCAAAGCTGGGGCGCTGGTCATAAAAATGCGTCTTGAGCAAATCAGTCATGTCATCATGAATCATAAGAAGATTCGGCGTCTCATGCGCAAGGCAGGCCTTGTCGCGGTCATACGACAGGCTAACCCCTACCGGAAGATGGCTAAGGCAACTCATGAGCACCAGACTTGCCCTAACCTGCTAGAGCGCCAGTTTGATCAAGGTGAACCCGAAAAAGTATTTCTCACAGACATCACTTATTTGCGTTATGGAGGCGGTCAGTGGGCATACCTTTCCTGTGAAAAGGACGGCGCCACCAGACAGATCCTTGCCGATTGCGTAGCAGCCACGCTTGAGCTTCCTATTGTTGAACGGACACTTCAACGCCTTTTAGAGCGACTGGACGGGAATATCCATCCGGAGGCCATTATACACTCCGATCAAGGGATGCATTATACACATCCTAAAACCCGTCATTTCATAGCTGAGGCAGGTTTTAAGCAATCAATGTCACGCAGAGGTAACTGTTGGGACAATGCCCCCATGGAGTCATTCTTCGGTCATATGAAAGACGAGGTTGATTTTATTAACTGCCAAACGATTGAGGAAGTACAAGTTGTTCGAGTTAGGGATTACATCAATTTCTACAATTCAGAAAGATACCAGTGGACATTAAAAAAGATGACCCCCGACGAATTCAGAGGTCATCTGCTTGCTTGTTGAGCTTAGGGGCTCTTTGTTTTAATCGTCTACAATCCGGGTCACAGTTCAGGGATAGGATCAACAGCCTCTTTATTCGGCTCATTGTGATGAGAATGCAATTTATTTTTAATTATCAGCACCTTTCAGCTTCGCCTGCTGTGATCAACATGCAAATCTGCAGGTTGTCAGCCGCTGTTTTCTGCAAATACACCTTCTATTCTGCCTAATCATACGATGGATAAAAAACAGGGAGAGTAGATATTCGTTGCGTGCAATGAAAGCTGCTTCAAGGAATTCCATCGAGCAGTACGGGAAGCTCCCGTTGTTGTTTGTCCAGAACAAAGGGCAAGAGCAGGAGGATATTTTATTTGTTACTCAAGAACCGGGTTTTAGATCTGCGTTTAAAACAGCCCAATTTGAAATGACATTATTTACGAGAAATCAGGCGAATGTAAATGAAAGCGAAGTCGAAGTCGAAGTAGAAACCGAAGCCACAGCTGCGGCTGAAACTGATAGCGAAAACGACTTGAAAACTATTCAAGGCGTCGTGCTGACATGGCAATTTACTAACCCCAGCAATGACGTGAAGCTGGAAGGTGTAGACCAAGAAAAAGGCTATTTCCACTATTTCCGGGGCAATGATACGAGCCGTCATTATGTCGATATCCCTATTTTCCGGGAAATTGCCTATCGGGGACTATGGTCAGGCATCGATTTGGTCATACAAGGAAATAAAGAAAGAATCAAATTTGACTGGCTGCTTCAACCGGGCTCCCGGGTAGAGGATATCCGTTTTATTTGCAAGGGCTCCGATGCTGTTCGGCTGAATGATTCAGGTGAATTGCTTTTTTGTACGCCTTATGGAGAACTGACAGATTTAAAACCAATTGCCTTTCAGGAAATTAATGGTAATAAAAAGATATTGGAATGCCGCTACGTATTAATAGAATCAACAGGAAATAGCTGGACAATCGGATATGAGCTGACTGAGGAATATGACGGGGACCACCCGCTCGTCATCGACCCTGCCATCATCTATTCTACGTTTCTGGGCGGCAGCGGCTTTGAGGAAGGCTTGGCCATCGCAGTGGATGATTTTGGCCATGCCTATGTGACGGGGAGCACGACTTCGACTAATTTTCCGCTGACGCCGGGCGCCTTTCAGACGACGATGGCCGGTGTTGAGGATGTATTCGTAACCAAGCTTAATCAGACGGGAACGGGGCTTCTTTACTCTACTTATCTTGGCGGGAGCTCATTAGACAGCGGTTCAGGCATTGCAGTCGATCATTCCGGTTACGCTTATGTGACGGGATTTACTCTTTCAGCAGATTTTCCGACGACGCCAGGTGTAATCGGACCTGTCCTGTCAGGCACATCTGACGGCTTTGTCACAAAGCTGGGACCTGACGGCAACTTTCTCGTGTATTCCACGTATCTGGGCGGATCGGGCTCCGATGATGGCATTGCGATTGCAGTAGATGACTCCGGCAATGCCTATATAACCGGGCAGACGGACTCCGCCGATTTTCCAACGACACCCGGCTCGTTCATGCCGACGAATAGCGCAACGGTTCCTATTGGGTTTGTTACGAAATTAAATGCGACGGGAACAGCTTTGGTCTATTCCACTTACCTTGGCGGCAACGGTACGACTAACGGCAATGGCATCGCTGTGGATACAGCCGGAAATGCGTTTGTAGCCGGACAGACCGTTGCCCGAAACTTCCCTACAACGCCGGGCGCCTACCAAATTACATTAGCCGGGGGCATTGACGCATTTGCTACTAAGCTGAATGCAGCAGGCAGCGCCTTAATTTATTCTACACTGCTAGGCGGCTCCCAGAATGACGATGCTGAGGATATTGCCATTGACGATGCCGGGAATGCCTACGTGGTGGGCCACACAAGCTCGGCCAATTATCCGACAACACCCGGAGCTCTGGTCATCCTAGGCGGAAGTCAGGAGGTGTTCGTTACCAAGCTTAATCCGACAGGGACGTCGTTAATTTACTCTTCAGTTTTTGGCGGGAACGCAGTCGATACGCCTTATGCGATTGCGGTTGATGATAATCGCAGAGCTTATGTGACAGGAGCAACGGTATCCAGCAATTTTCCGGTGACGCCGGATGCATTTCAGCCTTCCAGACCGGGATCAACGGATGCTTTCATTTCGGTTCTTGATCCGACGGGCTCTTATTTGGAATACTCTACCTATTTAGGAGGCAGCGCAAGCAGTGATGCAGCGCGTGGTATTGCCGTTGACCATCAGCATAACATTTATGTGGCAGGCACGACATTCTCCTTTGATTTTCCGACGACGCCCGGCGTATTTCAGCCTTTCCTGAATGTCATTGACGCTTTTGTAACGAAATTCGGAGAAGAGGCCGTGTTGTTCGTTAATAAGTTCTCCGACCGGTTCGAGGTGAGGCCGGGAGAGGTCGTTTTCTTTTTTATCGAAATTAGCAATGGCCCTGTCCCGCTCTCTAATATTGCTATTGATGATCCGATGCTTGGCTTCTTCACCGTTTTTCCAGAATTGCCGCCATTCCATTCAACAGGCTTTCAACTGGAGTTTGTTGTACCGCCGGATACGCCGCCTGGTCCAATTGTCAATACTGTGTTCGTAAAAGCGGATCAGCTGCGTGACCCTATCGTCGCGGAAGCCGTTGTTATCGTAACCGAAAATCCGATTTTAGCCGCGACCAAAAGCGTGACCCCGTCAGCTGCCAAACCGGGGGAAACCGTTATTTTTCATATTTCCATTACCAATCACGGCAATGTCGAATTAGCAAATGTCCGGCTGATCGATCCGCTTCTGGGACTGGATCAGACAATCGGCAACATTCCAGTCGGCGGAAGCATAAATATTGATTGGCCGTTCGAAATTCCGCTGGACGCACAGGTCGGATTTACGATTGCTAATGTACTGCAAATTAGCGCTGACAATCTGCCGCAGCCGGAACGGGTAGGCACGGTCGTCGAAGTGCTTCCTGCACCCCGGCTCAGCTTGGAGAAATCGGCAGATCGTATCGTTGTGCTTCCGGGAGAGACGCTGAACTTTAGCGTGACCTTGACCAACTCCGGCAATATTGCATTGACGAATATTACAGTAACCGATGATTTGGCCGGGTTCAGCTTCGACATTCCGAGCTTGGCGGCGGGACAGACGGAGAGCTTTCAACTGCCGTTTCTAGTGCCGCTGGAGGTTCCGCCGCGAGTGTATACGAATACGGCGATGGCGATAAGTGATCAGACGGCGCCTGTATATGATACTGCGGATGTAACTGTACTTGCCGCTCCGCAGATCGGCATACGCAAGCTGCCTGAGCTGTCCTCCGTATCCCCCGGCCAGACTTTCACTTATACAATTGTGCTGAATAATATCGGCAACGTTCCTTTGACTGCCATTCACCTAGTCGATTCGCTGCTGGGTGTTGATCTGGCGGCGGAGAATTTGGCGGTAGGGGGACGGCATGAATTTCATTTTCCGTATACGGTGCCTCAAGATACACTGGTCGGAACGGAGCTTATCAACGAGCTTACCGTTCGAACGTCTGAAGCGGGGACGCAGCAAGTAATAGCATCCGTAACGGTCGTTGGTACGGGACTGTCGCTGAGCAAGACTGCCGACCGGGCGCTGGCTGCACCGGGGGAAACGGTCAATTACACGTTGTCCATTGAGAATCTTACCGTATTGCCGCAGACGAACCTTGCGCTGAATGACCCGCTGCTAGGCATTAGCGAAACGGTGGCCAGTCTTGCCGCTGGCGCTACGATAACCCGATCGGGCAGCTATACCGTACCGGCAGTAGCGGTTAACGGAAGCGTAATTGTCAATACGTTTACTGCTGCTTCCGACCAAACGCCGCTCCAAGAGGCGGCAGCCGATGTAGTCGTAAGGACAGATCCCGACGCGACAACGACGCTTGCAGTGAAAAAACTGCCGGACCGTAATGTTGCGGCGCCTGGAGAAACGATACGCTATACCGTGGAAATCACGAACACAGGCGCAAATCCAGCGACAAATGTGACAGTATTTGATTCGCTGACTGGCACACAGAATACGATTGCTGTAATCGCCCCTGGAGAAACAGCATTGGCGGAGTATACGTTCCCCGTATCAAGCACTGCCTTGCAAGGAACGGTATTTGCCAACCGGGTAACAGTTGATTGGCTGGAGAGGCCAGAAGACACATTGCCTGTACAGAGCGAAGCGCGCGTCGTAGTTGGTCTGCCTGCTACTTTACTGGAGCTTATCGTCGAAGCGGCTCCGCCTGTTGCTAAGCCGGGGGACACGGTCTCGAAAATCATCCGAATTACGAATAAATCAGATCGGGTGCTGACGAATATTCGCGGCATCGATTTGCTCGTTCGGTTCAATACAGTCATACCAGTACTTGCACCGGGAGAAAATCGCGTATTTACTTTGCCGTTTACAATTCCGGCAGACACGGTCGGAGGAACAACTTTCCTGAACAATGTCGCAGTATTTTCCAACCAGTCGCCCTTGCAGCAAGCCGCTGTTGTGATTACGGCACAAGCACTGCCAAGCGCTGTTTTAACGGAAACAGTCAACCGTCCTGAAGGAAGCCCGGGGGATACCGTCATCTTCACGATTCGGCTTCGGAATACGGGGAATGTTGGGCTGTTGAACACCCGATTGACAGCGCCGCTGCTGCATTTTCAGTTTTTTGAGCCCAATTTCGAAGTTGGTGCCGACGAAATCATTCGTATACCGTATGTGCTGCCGGAGACGGATGAGGATATTGTCATTACGAGTCCGGTGACCGTTGTCGCTGATAACATTACCTCTTTGCATGCGAGTGCTTCGGTAAGGGTTATTGTGGAGGAAGAATAACGGTATTCTGCAGCTGAAGTGCAGCAGCCACCCCTTGTGGACGGCTGCTGCACTTTTGTGCTAAGCGGAATAGAATGAGCTGCTGCTGAACTGGGAAGAATATTGCAGGATTGCAAATGAAGAGCAGGGAGGTATTTTTGTGAAAGTCTACATAATGAAGCTAGTTCTTTGTGCGTTTGTGTTCGCCGCTGTGGCCGTTAACGGACAAACACATGCAGCTTCTGCAGCAGCAGCACCTGTATCTAATATTCCGATGCTGACCAGTGTGAATCAATTAGCAGCGAACCAGCTGCGGATTACGTATGATCAGCCGGTTGATCAAGTAAAAGGGATCAATCCTCAAAACTATTGGATTCAGAGCACAGCAGAGACGACGCCAACTAATATTGCGACGCTTGGCATGAACGACAGCGTCAATGCAAACAATTCGCTGACGGGAGACAAGGTGAAAATTGAAGCCTCCGGCAGCACAGGGCAGGACTTTGTTTTAACCTTTAATCAGAATATTGCCCGCGGCATGGCTTTTAAACTAATCGTATGTTACGTTACGAAGCCGGGTGCTCCGCCGTACAGCGGGGATAACGGATCGATCGCGTTCGTCGGGCTGCGATAAGGCGAGGGGCAGCGACAACGCGATTGTGATACTGTGATACTGATATGGATAACTTTGATTATGTGGCTAGTCTTCAGTGTGCAAATCAAAACAAAATGCAAAAGTGCAGGCTGATGGGCGTCAAAAGGCTCCAAATAGCGATCAAAATGTAAAAATGCAGTTGAAATCGCTTGATAAGTCGCTTTGGAGCCTTTTTGGCCCATTCAAAATGCACATTTGCATTTTGAAGCAATAAATTGTAGAAAAAGCGGCTGACAACCTGCACATTTGCATTTTGATTTGTTAAAAGTTTACGGCTGAATGGAAAGACTGAGCCCATTCTTTAAAAGTTGTGAAAAGCTTTATGATAATTGCATTAATTGAGATTAAATCGCTAGGCAGATCAGTTTGCATTCACTATGCGGTATTGCTCTGAGTTCGATTCACGCCCTGCGAAGGGCGTATTTTTTATGTCCGGATTTAAGGAAGTTCAATATTTTTCCTTATATCTTTAAGATCCGGGGCTTTAATCTTTGGACTTTCTTAAGCTTGTCTTTAATTGCTTTTAAGACCTCCCCTCTAAGCTAGAGTCAGATAGATTAATGGGGAGGCTTACTAAATGATGACAAAAACAACAGCAGCAATAGTGTTCGGAGGCTGCTCGACGGAATATGAAGTTTCATTGTCTTCGGCTTCGGCCGTTATCGAGCATTTAGATAAAGAGGTTTACGAGGTCGTAATGATCGGTATTTCGCGTGAAGGGAACTGGTACCGGTACAGCGGAGAAACGGCGTTGATCCGGAAGGATAGCTGGCTGGATCATCCTAGCTGTGTGCCTGCCGTTATATCACCGAGCCGGCATCATAAGGGCTTGCTTGAGCTTGTTGGGACGGAGCATCGTTTTACGCCGCTGGATATTGTCTTTCCTGTACTGCATGGCAAAAATGGCGAAGACGGCACGATTCAAGGGCTGCTGGAGCTGTCCGGCATTCCGTTTGTCGGCTGCGGGACACTGTCATCCGCACTCTGTATGGACAAGGCTTTTGCGAAAATAGTTGCCCAAGCCGCCGGAATTGATGTGCCTGAATTTGTTACGGTTACTCCTGGAATGGCGGTTGCCGATGCGGTTGCTGCCGCAAGCAAGCTTGGTTATCCGCTTTATGTGAAGCCGGCTCGATCCGGTTCTTCGATTGGCATATCGAAGGCGTACACAGAGCCGGAATTGGCGGCAGGTATTGAGGGGGCGCTGCGTCATGACAACAAGCTCGTTATTGAACGGCATGTGGATGGCATTGAGCTTGGCTGCGCCATTCTTGGATATGCTGGCAACGATCCAATAACCGGTGAAATTGATGAGATCGCGTTGACCGGAGAGTTTTTCGATTATGAGGAAAAATACTCCCTAAGTACGGCGGCCATTCATCTGCCATCCCGTGTTGATTCGGAGATGAAGGAGCTTGTGAAGAAGACAGCGCTGCGGATTTACCGGGAGCTGGATTGCAGCGGGTTCGCTAGGGTCGACCTGTTTCTGGCTAATGACGGCAGACTTCTTTTCAACGAGGTCAATACGATTCCGGGCTTCACCTCCAAAAGCCGCTACCCGAATATGATGCGGCATGCCGGTATTGACTTTCCCGAGCTGCTGAACCGGTTAATCGAATCGGCGTTGAAGGAGGCGCGGGTATGAGCGGCAAATTGCTGGAAACCCGCAAGCCGGAGCAATTGCATGACGGTTATGCGCGCTTGAATCGATCAGATATTTATAAAGGGAAGCTGCTGCTCGTTAACCGCAGACATCCTGTACGTTCTGTGGCGGATTCAATCGTAACGCTGCCAGCGGATATTTTGCGAGCCGATCATGCTGAAGAGCCGTTCATATCGCTAGATTTGAGCTGCTCTGCTCAACTGTCGTGCTTGCTGGATGCTTGTATGGCCAAGGAGCAAATCACGGTAGTCAGCGGCTACCGGTCTGCTGAAACGCAAGGGCAAATTTATGAGTCGGCGGTTGCCGAGCATGGGGAGACGTTTGCGAACAGCTATGTTGCCCTGCCGGGTGCGAGCGAGCATCAGACTGGACTGGCTGTAGACGTTGGTGTTCGCGGCGGCGAGACGGATTATATTCGTCCTACATTTGCAGGGAGCGCCATTAGTGATATTTTTCGCGAGTTGGCCCCGGAATACGGTTTTGTTCAGCGCTATCAGGAGGGCAAGGAGGCGGTGACGGGCATTGCTTGCGAGCCGTGGCATTACCGTTATGTAGGTTATCCGCATTCGGCCGTCATGGAGCAGTATGGCTTTTGCCTGGAGGAATATATCGCTTTTTTAAAACAGTTCCCTTACGGCGTTCAACACCTATACTTTGGCGGAAATTACGAAATCTATTATGTACAAGCGGCTGGGGATGCGGTAGAGCTGCCGATTCCTCATGGAGAGAGTGAAAGCGTGGAATGGTCCGGCAATAATGATGACGGTTTTATCGTTACGGTTCGCCACCGCTGTGATCGAGACAAAGGCGGCGATAACATTGGCTAATCTCCGTTACGGCGGAATGGATATTTTCAAGCTGGCCGCTGCTTTTCTAGTTATTACCATACATTTGGGCCCTTTATTGTCAGTAGACCCTTATGCAGATTTTGTGCTGACGGGCATTATTGCGCGGCTTGCAGTTCCGTTCTTTTTTATCGCATCCGGTTTTTTCTTATTCGGTAAAATGAAGGGCGACAGGCAGCGCGAGCTAGTATCGATGCGTCGTTTTACACTTCGGGTTGGCGTATTGTACGCGGCCGGAATTATCGCCTATTTGCCGCTTAATGTGTATGACGGTTATTTCAAGCAACCTGTTAGCGTATGGGGAATGCTGCAAGATGTCGTGTTCAACGGCACGTTCTATCATCTCTGGTACTTGCCGGCTCTCATTACGGGAGCATGGATCGTGTACGGGCTGCGGATGTTTCTATCGTTGAAAACAGTGCTCGCAGTGTCCGCCGCATTGTATGTACTGGCACTGCTCGGCGACAGCTATTATGGATTAACGTCGGCCAGTCCGATATTGACAGGGCTATACGATGGCATGTTTACGGTGTTTGATTATACGCGCAACGGCATCGGCTTTGCTCCTCTGTATATGGCACTTGGGGCGTGGGCGGCGCTTCGTCCGCTTCCTTCCCGCTCAAGACTCCGGTATACTTCTGCGTTTATCGTCTCTATAGCAGTATTGTTAGGCGAAGGAATAGCGCTTCATGCCGCAGGCTGGCCTCGTCACGACAGCATGTACCTTGCCTTAGTTCCTGCTGTTTACAGCTTGTTTCGTTTGCTCCAGTCGGCGGAGGGAAGGGAGCATCCTTACTTGCGGTCGCTCAGCACCTGGATTTATATGCTCCATCCGTGGGCGATCGTGCTGGTGAGAGGCGGAGCGAAAGCGACGGGAAGCTTTAGTGTGATTGTAGACAATAAACCGGTATTTTATATCGCGGTATCCTTTCTCTCGGTTGCTCTGTCTGCTGCGGGAATTTGGCTCTTGCAAGCTATTAAGGGAAGAGGAGAGCGTGGGCTCGGTGGTGGACATGGACATGGTCATGGGCAAGAACAAGAACGAGGGCAAGAGCAAAGACAAGGGCAAGGGCAAGAACAAGGGCAAGGGAAAGGGCAAAAACAAGGGCAAGGGAAAGGGCAAAAACAAGGGCTTGGTCTAAAGAGAGGGATGGGGAGTTCCCGGCATCGTGCATGGGCTGAAATCGATCTGGACCATTTGGCACATAATCTGAAACAGCTGCAGAACGTAATTCCGCGGAGTACGGCAATTATGGCTATCGTCAAAGCGGATGCTTACGGACATGGAAGCATTGAAGTGGCGAAGCGACTATTTAAGGAAGGTGTGCGGTCCTTCGCTGTCGCAGATATTGAGGAAGCAATTGTGCTGCGGCGCAGCGGCATCAACGGAGAAATTGTAGTGCTCGGTTACACGGCAGATCATCGTCTCGGGGATATTATCCGCTACCGGTTGACACAGATTGTAGTCAGCGCGGAGGACGCTGAGCGGCTGCAAGCTTTTGGAAGGCCGATGATGGTTCATGTCAAAATCGATACGGGCATGAGGCGGCTTGGCGAAAGTTACGAGCATATCGAGCGTATTTTATCAATCTATCGGCATAAGTTTTTGCTTATCGCGGGCACATTCAGCCACTTAGCGGCAGCAGACCGTCAGGATGCTGCAGGGATTGCACTAACGCTCAAGCAATTCGAAAT
This sequence comes from Paenibacillus sp. NPDC058174, assembly GCF_042883865.1. NCBI lineage: Bacteria > Bacillati > Bacillota > Bacilli > Caryophanales > Paenibacillaceae > Paenibacillus > Paenibacillus sp. NPDC058174. The sequence continues at coordinate 1,876,421 of NZ_JBHVUY010000001.1, read as the reverse complement.
ATTCGGAAGCGTGATCGCTCAAATAAAACAAGCAGGCATCGATCCAGGTCGCATTCATCTGCAAAGCAGCTATGGCATGCTGAATTATGAAGGGGCAGGCATGAATTTAGCTCGGCCGGGCATCGCACTCTATGGGACTTTGGGCAGCGAAAAGGATACCGTCCGGGCAGAAGTTGGTCTGCGTCCCGTACTTTCCTTGAAAGCAGCTGTCAGCTTGGTAAAGTCTGTGCAGGCCGGGGAGTCGATCGGTTACGGCGGAGATTACTTCACTCAGCGGGATAGCCTTATTGCGACGCTCTCTATAGGCTATGCGGACGGAGTTGCGAGGGAATATGCGGAGCGAGGCGGATATGTTCTTATTAACGGCCAGCAGGCCAAAATCGTCGGCAAAATATGCATGGATCAGCTTATGGTGGACGTTACGGACATCGAAGGAGTCTGCCAAGGCGATACAGCGACGTTGATCGGACAGGACGGCGAGCAGGTCATCACCGCTGCTGGGATCGCTGACCGGCTCGGTACGCTGACGAACGAGGTGCTCGTCTCTATCGGAAGCAGGGTCGAGCGCGTCTATGTGACGCGATGAAGTTGCGTAGCGAAGTATGAGTGCGGCCGGCTTAGCGAAGCAGCTTCACAAAAGAGCGAAGCGAATTTCGCTAATTGGAGCGGACGGAGGCTCATGGAACTGTGCAGCGAACCAATCTTCGCAACTCGAGAACCTAGGTTCACCAGTAGCGAAGATAGGTTCGCAATTTGCGCAGCTCCGTCAAGAATGGCCGAATTCGGCCAATTCCAACGAATGCAGCTTCGTTAATTAGCGAAACAGGTTCGCTCGAGCAGAGTCCAACAACAAACCTAGTACATGAAGCGAGTGCACCAGCCCTCCAGCGAAGCAGCTTCGCAAAAGAGCGAAGCGAATTTCGCTAATTGGAGCGGACGGAGGCGCGTGGAACTGTGCAGCGAACCAATCTTCGCAACTCGAGAACCTAGGTTCACCAGTAGCGAAGATAGGTTCGCTATTTGCTCAGCTCCGTTAAGAATGGCCGAATTCGGCCATTTCCAACGAATGCAGCTTCGTTAATTAGCGAAGCAGGTTCGCTTGAGCAGAGTCCAACGACAAACCTAGTATATAAAGCGAGTGCACCAGCCCTCCAGCGAAGCAGCTTCGCAAAAGAGCGAAGCGAAATTCGCTAATTGGAGCGGACGGAGGGTCGTGGAACTGTGCAGCGAACCTATCTTCGCAACTCGAGAACCTAGGTTCACCAGTAGCGAAGATAGGCTCGCTATTTGCTCAGCTCCGTTAAGAATGGCCGAATTCGGCCATTTCCAACGAATGCAGCTTCGTTAATTAGCGAAACAGGTTCGCTCGAGCAGAGTCCAACGGAAAATCAAGAACGACGAACAAAGCTTAGTTAGTTAGCAAGTTCCAGAGGGTACACGGCTTCTGCTCCAACTGGACTTTCGGAGGTGGCGACATCGTAAATCGCTCATCCATCGCTGCAAAATGCATCCTATAGCCATTCAAACGAACCAAATATTCAAATCTTGCCAGACTCTAACCTAGCTGCTCTTCTAGTGTTCATCCATCTAATAGGGTTGTCAGCAGCGGAAAACTATGACAGTATGGATAGCGACTATATGGATCTGGAGGAAATGAATGATGGCTGCTTTGCCCAACTGCCCCAAATGCAACTCCGAATATACGTACGAGGACGGAAATTTATTCGTTTGTCCCGAATGCGCCCATGAGTGGGATCTTGCTGAGGATACGACAGAAGACGTTAAGCTGGTAAAGGATGCGAACGGGAATCTGTTGAACGACGGTGATTCTGTAACCGTAATAAAAGATTTGAAAGTGAAAGGCAGTTCATCCGTTCTGAAGATCGGAACCAAGGTGAAGAACATCCGTCTCGTTGACGGCGATCACAATATCGATTGTAAAATCGACGGCTTTGGCGAAATGAAGCTCAAGTCCGAATTTGTCAAAAAGGCGTAATATAGGAAACAAATATTTATGAATGGACGTCCTTCTGTGCATCGGAATTTCCGATATGCAGGAGGGCGTCCTTGTTTAGATACAGTAATAAATTTCGGAAAAAGGGAACACCGATAGTCTGTCGAAAATAATGGGTATGATCTCTGGAAACTCAAACCTTTTTTCATACAATCTGTGGACGAGGTTTTCTGTTACCCTAGCTATTTGTCGGAGCCCCAACGAACGGGCACCTTATATACTTATTGATTGGAGAGATGCCTGAATGAAAGTAAAACGAATTGTTGCTAATATCGCGGCAGATAAGCTGGAAGCAGCGCAACTGTTTTATGGGACGGCGCTTGGCCTTGAACGGATGATGGACCATGGCTGGATAACTACTTATGGTTCAGATGAGAAGTCAAATGTACAAATTAGCATTGCTTCGCAAGGCGGAAACGGCACTCCGGTGCCTGATCTATCCATAGAAGTAGACGATGTTGATGTTGCCCTTGAGCGTATGAGGGAAGCCGGCTTTCCAATAGAATATGGGCCGACAGATGAAGATTGGGGAGTTAGAAGGTTTTACGTTCGTGATCCGTTCGGCAAACTTGTTAATATACTAGCCCACATCAACTTAAGCAAAAGCGACAGTAAACCCGTCGGATTGACTGCGGCTGCTGGCTTTCAAGTAGGTATCCGCAGAACGCTGCCCGTTTCCAGAGAGCAGGCATGGGCATTTATAACCTCAACGGAGGGCTTGAGCTTATGGATTGGGCAACTGCCGAAGCTGGAGCTGACAGTGGGCGAAACGTTCAAATCCGATGAAGGTGTAACAGGACAGTTAAAAGTCGTCAAGCCGCTGCATCAGCTCAGACTGACTTGGCAGCCCAAGGATTGGGATCGTCCGTCGACTTTGCAGATCCGGCTCTTGTCTGACAAGCCGGATAAAACGACGATCAGCTTTCATCAGGAGCAGTTGGATCATGCGGCAAGACGGGAACAAATGAAGCAGCACTGGGAGAACGTGCTGACTATCATCGCCGAGCGCGCAGGTAGGCAGCTTTAAATAGAGTCTGCTTTGTCTAACTCAGGGTGAAAATTAACAGGCAATCAGCCGATATAAGGTAAGGAGGAGGGATTGCAATGGATATAGCCGCTTTATCGGTATCGTTGAATCAATCTGCACTATCACAAGCTGTTGGCATTAAAGTGCTGAGCATGGCCAATAAGCAAGCCGAGCAGCAGGGTCAGGGCATCGTTCAGTTAATGAATGCAAGCCTTAATCCGAACGTAGGCCAAAACCTGGACATCCGGGTATAGCCATCCCAAAACTTAGCTTAACTACTGGAAAGAAAACTGTATGCGACCACAGCATACAGTTTTCTTTTTATTTTTTCAAAAAAAGTATAGTAATAAAGTAGGGAAAGGATGGTATGATAATAATTATCAGTGCTATCCATTCACTCACCCGTTCAGAGAGGTGCAACCTTCACGTGAAAAATGCTAAAGTGAACTTATTTCTTCTTCTCTTCCAGATGGCCTATGCCTTGTCTTTGCTGGCTTGGATTCTGGTTGCGTTTACCTCGTTCATGCTGTTCGATTCTCCGGGGTCATTGGGTGACGCGGCAACGATTGCCTTTTTTATTTACGTCTGGATCTATCCGCTGGCTCTGATAGGAACGATAGCGGCCAGTTGGCTGCTTTACCACAAACGGAGATTTAAAACAGCGGTATGGGTGAATCTTGTACCGCTGCTATGGATTCTCCCATTGATTGTACTGATTTACGTGAGTTAGACAAAGGTTGGACGTCCTCCTGGGACGTCCATTTTATTTGCCGCAAGCCCCAAATGACCGAATAAACTTCACTCATTTACTCTTATTCCTTATGCGAATGCTAACGGAAAATACCGTTAATATATTTCGAGATTAGGCTGCCGATGCTTTTTCTCGCATATTCACGAGTGACCGCAAATCCACCGTCATTGCCGCGGCAGGTATAACGGAACAAGACGATACCCTCCGTATGCTCCTCCTCATGCACGACAATACCCGCGTGATCAAGTGCTTGATGGGTTGCCGCCAAATCTGTGCGCATTTGTGTCAGCACGATTCTAGTTGCTTTGACAAACAATGGGCGAAGTGATCTTGCGCGGCTCTCAATATCGGTTAAATTTTTCTCCACGATGCGATAGGCCATTGGCAATAATACCGAATCATGCATCAATTGAAGCTCGTCACGCGCAGCCGCAGGCGGCGCTGGAGGCCAGCCGTTTGAAGCGGCGATTTCGTATTCCGTATGCAATGCAGGCTCGTGAACTGTTGAAGCATTCGGCCTCAAGCAATCCGAATATCCGTTATCCATTAGTTGCTTACTATTCACTGTCATTCGTAAGTCACCTCTCTTTCATTATATGCGAACATACGTTCTTTAGTCAAAAACAAAAAAATGAGTTCTTAAGATTCTCTGGAAAAGGAATGTTACGGAGCAGCCGATCATAATGTCTGCCCGTATTGCCGCATATACATAAGAAAACTAAAGCTGCAAAGGATGAACGCGTTTATGGATATGGGCAATTTGCGGGAGAGGATCAAGCTGCTGACGAATGAATTGCTGCACCGTCAGTCGGCTGACGGCGCTTGGCGGTTTTGCTTTGATTCCGGCGTCATGACCGACAATTATTTGATTATACTAATGACCGCACTGGGGATAAGAGACCCGGGCTTCATTCACGCCTTGGCAGTGCGAATTGCTTCATCCCAATACCAGAATGGAGCATGGAAGCTGTATCCGGATGAGCCGGAGGGCAATTTAGAGACGACAGCCGAATCCTGCTATGCGCTTTTATGCGCTGGATATTATCGGCCGAGCGATCCGCGTATTTTGCTGGCCAAACAGTTCATTCGATCTAAGGGTGGATTGTCTGAGGCGCGCAGCCTGCTGACGCAAGTTATTTTTGCCGCAACCGGCCAAGCGGAATGGCCGCGCCAGCTGCGGATTCCGCTGACCGTATTTTTCTCTGAGCTTGGCGTCGGTTTTGATTTGTTTTCGCTTTCGGGCCATGCCCGCGCGCATTTGATTCCGACACTGATCATGTCGAACAAGCAATTTTATGTGAGAAATGCGAATATGCCTGATTTATCGGATCTGTTTCTGGACGGCCCTAAGACGTTCAAGAACGATCGAACCTGGATTTCGAATCTGCATGAGCTGTTCTCGGCGCTTCCGCTGGCCAGTACGCTGGCTTCCATTGGCTCCGCGGCTGCGATGGAGCAAGCCGAAGCTTATATGCTGGAGCGGCTGGAGCCCAATGATACGCTGCTCACGTACGAGACTTCAACCGTTCTGATGATATTCTCGCTGCTAGCATTAGGGTACACCGCGGACGATCCTTTGATCAGCCGGCTGCTGCAAGGCATCCGTTCGCTGCAATGTATGGATCGTGCACATATTCAGATCGCGACGTCGGAAGTGTGGGACACGGCACTACTTAGCCATGCTTTGCAGGAGGCGGGTGTCGCAATCGAATCAACGGCGCTTCAGAACGCGGCTTATTATTTGGCTGCCAGACAGCAGACCCGCAAAGGCGATTGGGCGATCCGAAACCCTCATACCGAGCCTGGGGGCTGGGGATTTTCCGACATCAACACGCTTTATCCTGATGTAGATGACAGCGTCGCCGCGCTCAGGGCGCTGCTTCCGTACCGGGAGAGCTACAGCTTCCCGAATGGTACAGCCAGTTGGCAAAGAGGCCTGAATTGGGTGCTGGCGATGCGTAATGACGATGCGGGCTGGCCCGCTTTCGAGCGGAAGGGGAAATGGATGCCGGCCAGCCTTTTCCAGTTCGAAGGCTCAACTGACGTTGCTACTGATCCTTCTACCGTAGATTTGACTAGCAGGGTTCTCAGTTTTCTTGGCAAGGATTTGGTCATGACGATCGGCCATCGCTGGATTGACGACACGGTGCAGTGGATTTTGTCTCAGCAGACGAAGGAGGGAAGCTGGTACGGGCGTTGGGGGATTTGTTATATCAACGGTACCGGGGCGGCGTTGCAAGGCATGTCCGATGCAGGCATGGCAAGCGATCATCCTGCTATTAAAAAAGCCGCGAACTGGCTGCTGAGCATTCAAAATGAGGATGGAGGCTGGGGAGAGTCCTGCTTGAGCGACAAGGTGAAAAGGTACGTGCCGTTAAACGCCAGCACGCCTTCACAAACCGCATGGGCGCTGGACGCGCTTATTGCCGCCAATGATAAGCTTACACCGGAGATTGAAAAAGGAGCCGAAGCGCTGCTTCGTACGCTGGAGCGGAGGGACTGGACCTATTATTATCCGACCGGGGCAATGCTGCCGGGGAGCGTCTACACGCACTACCCAAGCTATAACTATATTTGGCCGCTGCTCACTTTGTCAGCAATAGTGAAAAAATACGGTTCGTAATCATGTACGATAGCTGGATCGATATGGTAAGATGGAACCGACCTTATATTTCCTTTTAACGGACAGAGACAAGAAAGAGAGATTGTCATGACTCAACAACTAAACTTGTTTTTGCAATTGGCGGATGCCGTCATCATCACAGATGTCAAGCATACGATACTGCGCGTAAACGGTGCATACGAGAAGATTACAGGCTATCAGGAAGAAGAGATCATTGGGAAGCGTGCCGGTATTCTGCGTACGCCCTATACGTCCCAATCTGTCTACGATGGCATGAAGAGACAAATTCAGGCCGGACGGCCGTGGTCCGGTGTATTTACGAACCAGAAACGGGATAAGGAGCTGTGGCACTCCTTTATTACAATTACCCCATTCGACATTGAAGGCGAGCTCTATTATGTAGGAGTATTCCGCGAGCTGGAGAAGCTGAAGCAAGGTCTTTATTTGGACGAAGATCGTGCCAGCCGGATGCAGGGTTCTTTGCTGAAGGTGCTGGCTATTTCCTGCGAAATTCGCGATCCGGGAACGGAAGCGCATCTGTCGCGGGTGCAGAATTTGACTGAGCTGCTAGTGGAAAGACATAACGAGAGGCTGGAACTGGCCTTGCCGAAGGTAGAGCTGGCACGCATTGCCAATGCCAGCATTTTGCATGATATCGGCAAATCCGGCATTCCCGAAGGCATATTGTATAAGCCGGGGTCCTTAGCCGATTATGAAAGAACGATCATTGAAATGCATCCCATTATTGGCGTTGATATCGTCGATAAAATATTCGCTGAGCTGGATGATGAGTTGTTTGAAAGTGAGCTTCAAACGGCGAAAAACATTATTTTATACCATCATGAAAGATGGGACGGCACCGGTTATCCGCATGGCTTGAAGGGTGAGTCTATTCCGCTGGAAGCAAGGATCGTCAGCGTTGTCGACGTATTCGACGCATTATCAACGAAGCGTGCCTATAAGGAGAAGTGGAGTCTTGATTCGACGCTAGACTACTTGCGCGAACAGCGCGGCAGGCAGTTTGATCCAAGCGTTGTTGATTCGTTTCTGTCGCTGGCAGATGACGGACAGCTTATTCCGCATTTAGCTGCTCAGTGAGCAGGCGGCTTCCACATAAAAAGCACCGAGCCCATGGGGCCGGTGCTTTTTGGCATGTTGTATTAAGGAAGCATGTTGCCCGCTGCTGTGTAGATTTGGTACCATTCTTGCCGGGTCAGCGGAATGTCCGAGCCTTTGCAGGAGTCTATTAAACGTTGAACGTTTGTTGTGCCAAGCACCACTTGAATGTTCGCAGGGTGGCGCGTAATCCAGGCAACGGCAATAGCCGTGTTGGTTACGTCATATTTGGCTGCGATGCTGTTGATCACTTCGTTAAGCTCCGGATAGTTTTCCAGATCACCGAGGAACGGGCCGTTGAAGAAGCCTTTTTGGAACGGCGACCATGCTTGTACAGTTATTTCATTCAAACGGCTGTAGTCCAAAATGCTGCCGTCGCGATTAACCGATTGGTCGATATTCATATTAACGGCGATGCCGGCGTCAACCAATGGCGTATGCGCGATGCTGAATTGGAGCTGGTTAACGACGAGCTTTTGCTTCACATATTTTTGCAGCAGCTCGATTTGCGCCGGATTTTGATTGGATACGCCGAAGTAGCGTACCTTGCCGCTCTTGTGAAGCTCTTCGAACGCTTCAGCCACTTCTTCCGGCTCAACGAGAGCATCCGGGCGGTGCAGCAGCAAAATGTCGAGGTATTCGGTGTTCAGCCGCTTCAGAATGCCGTCCGTCGATTCCAAAATATGCGCTTTGGAGAAGTCGAAGTAACCTTTGCGGATGCCGCATTTGCTTTGCAGAATCATTTTCTCACGAATGCTTGCATTCATTTGAATGGCTTCTGCAAAATAAGATTCGCATTCTCCGTACGAAGGACCGTAAATATCAGCGTGGTCAAAAAAGTTGATTTCCTCATCCATAGCTGTGCGGATCAGCTTCTCCGCTTCGGTCAACGAAAGCTGCTTAATGCGCATGAGGCCCAGAATAAGATTGGACACCTTCAAGTCGGTATTGGCAATATCGATGTATTTCATTTTTATATAATCTCCCTTCAATCGGCTTTACTTTTTCAAGATATACGATAGAGTTAACTCTAGGTCAATCTCGAATTTGAATTTAATCAAACTTATCGTTAGCGTAACCTCAAAACGACCTTTTATTACCAAGCGAAGCTGGAGGGAAAGAGATGAATTACACCATTTCGCAAGTGGCCAAAAAAACAAACTTATCGATTTACACGATACGTTACTACGATAAAGAGGGGCTTCTGCCCTTCATAGACCGGGAGAACGGGACAAGGGTTTTCCATGAGCAGGATGTTGACTGGATCGACCTGATCTGTTGTCTCAAAAATTCCGGCATGCCGATCAAAGAGCTCCGTACGTTTATCAACTACTGTACCGATCATGACGCCGTCGTCGAGAAAGGGCTGGAAATCCTCATCAAGCATCGGCAAAATGTTGAGCAGCAGCTTCGCGACACACAGCGCAATCTGGAGACGATCAATTATAAAATCGAGCATTTACCGCAGATGTACAGAGAGAAATTCGCCGTTCGCGAGCAGCGTAAGACTGAGCTTGGGGCGGGGAATTCTGAAGGCAATAGCTCGTTGAATTGACTCCTTTTTTAGTGGCGTTGGCAGACCACCGTATTCTTCTCTTTCGCTAAATGAATATAATAGGCGAAAGAGGAGAATGGTTAGCTAGCTTCTTAAACCTCCTCTAGCTGGTGAACTGTCCTTGTAGATGCCGATGAACCCTACCACATCCAAACTGGCCTCTCCCATAATGCTCGACGGCAATCGATTAAACCTCTACAAACTTTCCACGAGCATCAGATAACAGTTAATCAATCCAGCGACCCCAGTAACTCAAGCGGATAATTACCTCTCCTAATTTGTCATTCCCGTCACATCAGGCTGCTAACCAAACACCCACTAACTAGTTGCCTCTGCAGCACCGTCGGTAAACTAAATACTCTCTAGCTAGACGCCTTTGTAGCATGGGCGGTAAACCAGACCTTCTCTAACTAGTCGCCTCTGTAGCAAAGGTGGTAAACTAAACTTTCTCTAATTAGTTGCCCCCCCGCTGGATGGTGAACAAAATGCAAAAGTGCATGCTGATAAACGCTAAAAGGGCCAAAATGGCCATCAAAATGTAAAAGTACATTTGAAATCGCTCGTTTCTGCGAAATCGGACTGTTTTGGGCCAACCAACCTGCACATTTGCATTTTGAAGCGGGAAAACATCGAAAAAATGGCTCACAACCTGCAGTTTTGCATTTTGATTAGCTAGCCGCGGCCAATAGCGAATCTGCTTCGCTATAGAACGAATCAAACTTCGCTATATTACAGCTAATTGAAGGTGATTCAGCTATAGCGAACTAAACTTCGTTTTTCGAGAACGCAGCTTCACCAACAGCGAAAATCTCTTCGCTAATGCGAGAGGACGGCCTGAAATCACACGTTTTGACCACAATTAGCGAATCGGTCTTCGCTAAAAAGCGAATCCGCTTCGTTGTCCATAGCTTCAAGAAGATTTGTGCCGGCCGAATAGGGTGAGCGGAGTGTTTTGAGTTCGGGCTGACTTTTCGCAGGTTCTATCCATTAGTCATCGTGTAAGCGATGCGAGAATGGAATCAAGAACGGCAGTACGAACCAAAACGCGCAGCGACCCCGGTGTGGTGCGTTACGCACACTGGACGCCATGCAACACGCAGCGACCTCGGGTACGTTGTACGCGCATGTAAAAAGCTGCCGAGAAATCTCTCTCGACAGCCCACGCCAGTCACGTTCACATCGCCCAGCGTCTCTTCACCGCAACCGCACCGATTAAACGTAAACCTTCACCGTCTTAATCTCAAACGGCCGGAAATCAAGCGATACTGAGTTTCCTTTCAAGGCCAGCTCTTCCTGCGCCTCTTCCAGCATGTTGGCGATAACAACGCGTTTTGGCGCCTTATCGAACGTTAGAAGAGCGCCTTTCACCGCCGAACGTTCCGCTTCATAGAGGCGGATGACATAGGCGTCATCGTCCTCAGCCGGCTTCACCGCTTCGACAATAACGTTTGGAGCGTCAATCGCGAGGAAGGATTGCTCCTGCGCAGCAGCTCTTCCGCGAACCGAAAGCGCAGGCACATTCAGCTCGTAGGCCGGGCGAATGACGGTTTCTGCTGCAAAGCCGCCTTCATGCGGCAGCAGGGAGTAAGTCACTTCGTGAATGCCGGCATCGCCGCGCGGGTCAGGGTGAGCGCCGCCCTTGTGGAGCGTCAGGCGGATATCAGAACCCATTACGGATACGCCGTATTTGCAGTCGTTCAGCAGTGCTGCGCCAAAGCGGTTTTCCGACAGATCCGTCCACTTATGCGCGCATACTTCGAACATCGCCTGATCATACGGCGTATTCGTGTGGGTTGGACGCTCGACATGGCCGAACTGCACCTCGTGGCGGGCCTGCTGAGCGAGCAAATTGACGTCGAAGCCGACCTTGAGCAGCTGGTGCTTCTCGCGCCATACGATAACCGTCTCGAAGTCGACTTGAGCCGAATCCGAGTGGAACACCATATGCTGCGTAATGGATGATTGCCTTCCGATCTGGTATTCGCTGCGCAGGCGGAACTGAAGCGGGCCGTCTGCGGCGACTTCACGGGCGACGAGACGGGTTTGCAGCTGCAGCTTGCTGAAAATATCACGGTCGATATCCCAGTTGTCCCAAGCGCCCGGCAGGTCTTCGCCCATCAGGAAAGCGTTGAGCGGATGGCCGCTGCCGCGAAGCTCGCGCCTGCTAGCTTTATGAACGAAGGAATCGATATAGCCGAATTCGTCAAAACGAACCCGAGCATGCGGCGTATCCAGCGTGCCTGCTGTCTCGTCATAGCGGAACGGAGAAGGCGCATCCACCGCGTCCGCCCCTGCATTTTTCAGTGCAAAGACACGCGACCCGATAGCCGGTATCACTGTCTCTCCTACGAGCAGCTTGTGGCTGCCGAATACATCGGTGATCCGCTGCGAGAGAAGCGACTCGTCCGCCAGAGTCTGATTCTGAGACAAGCCGGCAATAGCAACCGTGCCTTTGCGGTCCCAGCTCAGCGTATTCCACACCGTTACGGCATTCTCGTCAGCCGCTCCCGATCCTGCTCCCGCAAGCAGCCCAGCAGTCGCTTTTTCCGCATCCAGAATGACTTGGCCAACCTCTGCAATGGCACGGTCATGGACCTCGGGAATCGAGGTGCCCGGCAAAATATCATGGAACTGGTTAATGAGCAGCAGCTCGTAAAGCGAAGCCAGACGCTCTTTATCAATACGGCCGCCCTTCGTGCCGCTGATCGATTCAACAAGCTCCAAATTGCGGAGCGCGAATTCTGCCTTCCGGTTGTTGCGTTTGATCTGGTGAATTTGCGTCAACGTTCCGCGGTGGCCCTCGAAATACAGCTCGCCGACATGAAGCGGAGGATTGACTGCTTCTGCCTCCAAATTTTGCATGAAGCGGCTTGCCGTCGTATGCTCGGTTTTTGGCACGCCTTCCAGATCGGCGGAGCGTCTAGCCATTTCAATCATTTCGTATTGCGGCCCGCCGCCGCCGTCCCCGAATCCGTAGGATACGAGCCGGCTGTCATTCACGCGCTTGTGAGCAATAGCGTTATGCGAAGCGTAGACGCGGTCGATCAGCGTCTCGGCATCCGGCCAGCAGTGAATCGTATTGAAGTGGGTGAGTACCTTCGTGCCGTCCAGCCCCTGCCAGTAGAATGTGTCATATGGAAAATGATTTGTATCATTCCACGAAAGCTTCGTCGTTAAGAAATAACGGACTTCCGTTCCGGCCATAATCTGCGGAATAGCGGCGCTGTAGCCGAACGTATCAGGCAGCCAGAACACGTCTGCCGTATAGTTGAAATGCTTGCGGGTATAGCGCTGACCGACGAGAAACTGACGGATGAGCGACTCGCCGGATACGAGGTTGCAGTCGCTTTCGATCCAGACGCCGCCGTTAATCTCCCAGCGTCCCTCGGCAATCCGCTGCTTCATGCCTTCAAAAATGTCCGGGTAGTGACGGCGCATCAGCTCGGCATGAAAAGCGGAGCTTTGGATGAACGTATATTCCGGGTATTGCTCCATCAAGCTGAGTACATTCGCATAGGTGCGCGCGCATTTGCGAATCGTCTCATCACGGGTCCACAGCCATGCCGTATCCATATGGGAGTGGCCGATGATGCCGGTCTTTGGTGCAGATTCGCCCGTTTTCCGCTCCAGCAGCGGCTGCATCAGTTCTCTTGCTTGGCGCAGAGGAGCCCGCCATACCTCTTCGGCAACCTCGTTCGGTGATTGCGCGAGAATCGGGAACAGCTCGAGCAGCGTATTTTCGATTTTGGCCCGGCGGAACGGATCGACCGCTCCGGAGCCCGCCACTTGCTGAAGCGTGCGCAGATCAAAGACGAAATCCTTCACGTCCTCGCGGCAGAGCATGACATCGATAGACGTATAGACGCGATTGTAGCGCTGCTCGCCGGAGAAGTTCGCCTCGCTCACCTGATACGGCTGCGTTCCGACGCATGGATGCCCCGCATAGGCCTCGAAGGCTAGGTCAAATCCAGTGCCGGCTTGAGCTTCCTTCGTCAGCAGCAGCGTATGATGATTGCCGCGGTTAGCCGCTTCTCTCGGATGCGTGAAGATGCCGCTTGGCTTGCCGTTCACGAAGAAGAAGGTTTCTACGCCATCCGTCTCTGCGCGGATATAAAGCTTGCGGCCATGCAGCTCCTTGGGCACCGTGTAATGGCCTTTGAACCAGGCGGAGCCCCATTCTTTGCCCCATTGCTGTCCGGATTTGGCCGGGCGCCAGCCCTCGTTGCCCTCGGGAACCTGGTAGCGATGCTCGTCCGTTTCGAAAAACACCGTTTCGACCTCGCCGACTTTTTCGAAAATAAGCTCGGTATAGATCTCGTCGAGCTTCTTCAATTTGCCCAGCGTTTTGTTTATGTGATTGGCATGGATCATCGGTTTAACAGCTCCTTTTGGCAGCATATTTACATATGTTCATTTTAGTGGGGAGGATGAGGCTGATCTACGGGGAAAAAGTAAACTTTCAAGGGCATAACGACCTTTTTCGGGTATCCGGTTTATACCTGCCCTATAAAATTGTAAAATTACCCCGTGCAATCTAAAACTGAGTGGGTTAGTATGAAGATAGACAGTAGGCCAAAACCCATTGGATGTTAAATTCGGCTGGAGAGGTGAAAAAATGCTGACAGCTCTTATAGTGGATGATGAATTCGAGATTCGTGAAGGTTTACGGAAGCGCTTCCCATGGGATAAATTCGGCATAAATCAGGTGCTTGTCGCCGATGATGGCGACTCCGCGCTGCGGATGGCGCTCGACCAAAGGCCGGATCTTATTTTGACTGATATTAAAATGAATCGAATGTCCGGGCTGGAATTTCTGCGTTCTTTGGAGCCCTATGAAGATTATAAGCCGGAGACGATTGTCGTCAGCGGCTATGATGATTTTGAACTTGCTAAGCAAGCGCTCCAAATCGGGGTGCTCGATTATATTTTGAAGCCGATCAATCTCGATGAGCTGGACGGGGTGGTCAGCCGGATTACCGATCATATTTACGAGCAGCGGGTGGAGCGGCAGCATGAGCAGCAATTATTCAATCAAATGCGGTTCGCCATTCCGAAAATGCGTGAGGATCTGCTGCGGGAAATGTTCGAGCTGCCGTTCGATCCGCATCGCGAAGCGAGACAGCGCCACCGGCTTCAATCGCTGAATCTGGAGTGGATGTCCCAGCATCAGATGATGCTGGTCGTCGTGGAAGCTGACGATTTGAAGGCGATTGAGAACCGCCGCTTGAAGGATAAGGAGCTGGTGCTGTTCGGCATCGGCAACGTTGTGAATCAGACGCTGGAGGAGGAATATCCGTATCCGTTCGCGATTGGCACGGACCGGTGCAACCGCTGGGTTGTGATGCTGGGCTGCATGCGGCAGGAGCATGCCAAGCTGGCGAGCGGCATCGCACAGCTGTGCATTCAGCGGATTAACGAGTTCGTCAAAGTAAAGGCGAGCGCAGGCATGCGCACGACACCGGGCGGCCTGGAGCATTTGCATGACATGTTCGTCGCTGCATCCGATGTGCTGGAGCGGAAGGCGCTATTCGGCGGAAATCGTCTCTTTACCGAGCTGTGGCAGGATCAGGAGGGAGAATGCGACAATCTGTCGCTGCGTGAGCCCGATGAGGTGCTGGACATGGTCAAATACGGCTCTGACGAAGATATTTCAGCGGCGATGGATCATTTTATCGAAATGGTGCAGGCTTGGCGCCTCTCGCAGTTGAAAGATATTCAGCAGGAAATATTCCAGTGGCTGTTCGAAATCTTCCGCAAAGCGGCATCCGCAGGCGTCCCGAATAAGCGATGGGGCAGCAATCCGATAGCGGTATGGGAGCTTCTGGAGCAGTATGATACGCTGCAATCGCTGAAGGAGCAGACCGAGCGGTTCTTGCTCGATATCGCCGCAGATTTCCGCACCGTATCGGCAATGCCGAGTCAGATCGTGTGCGAAGCGGAAAGGCTGATGCACAACAATTATGCGGACAGCTTGACGTTGCATAGCGTAGCCAGCGCGGTTCATGTGACGCCGGTGTGGCTTAGCAAGCTGTTCAAGAAAGAGAAGCGGATGACGTTTCTCGAATATTTGACCAATATCCGGATCGAGAAAGCGAAGGAAATGCTGGGGGACATTCAGTTCAAGGTGTATCAGATTTCCTATCAGGTCGGCTACAAGGACCCTGTCCACTTCTCGAAGCTGTTCAAGAAGCAGGTAGGCTGTACGCCGAAGGAATATCGAAGACAGAAGGGAATTGCGGAGGAATAGCAGGAATGGAAGGGCCGGTCGCTTGAAGCAGCGTATTCGCTGCATAAGGGGGATTCGGCCTTTCGCGTTCCATTTTTCCGTATTATTTGGCCGTTTCGGCAGTCGGAGCGTGGACGATGCAGTTGTTGAAAAAAGGTTCCTTGCGGTTGGCAACATCGTTTCGGAACCGGATGATTTTTATTTTTTTTCTCATCATAATCGTACCTTTTCTATTATTCGCCTATTATTCGCATATTAAATCGATTGAGGGTATTTCGAACACCAACACAAAGATGACCATGGGCTATTTGTTGCAGGCGAAAAAAAGCTTCGAGCTTTATCTGTACAAGCTCAACGATCAGGTTAACGACTTAATCGGTAATAAGCAGCTGCAGGATTTGCTTGTGAAGGAGCCGACCGATGCTGCCGCAGAGGAAACATTTGCCGTCAATATGCTTGCGTTTCTCTATCAGAATACGCCTGCGATTGATGCGTTTCGGGTCAAAATTTACCCGATCCGCCCGGCCGACTATCCGTCTTACTTAAGTACGATCGGAGAATCGATTCAAATTGAGGAACGGTACTGGTTTCAACGATCACGAGCAACGATCAGCCCGTCCTGGTATTTGTCGATGCCAAGGCAGGGCGCATACGAGAAGCCGCTGCTGTCTTATGTGAAGCGGTTTACCGGACTATACGACCGCAGGCCGCGCGGCATTATCGCAACGGACTTGTCGGAAGATTATTTGGCCCGTTATTTTTCACCTTCTGCGCAATTGAAAAACCAGAAGATGCTGCTGCTCAACGAAGACGGCATGATCTATTATGATTCTTCCGCCAATGAATGGACGGGCCAGAAGTTTCCTTCTCCCTCTTATATCAAATTCGTGGCATCGGCGGATCAAGGCTCGCAGGCGGTTACCATCGACGGGCAAACCTATCTCGCGACTTATGTTAAGCTGGACAGCCAGCCGTGGGCGATGGCGAGCCTGACGCCGCTTCAAGAGCTGACGGGAACGATCGATGAAATCAACCGGATGCTCGTTATTTTTCTTATCCTTTATTTGATCTGCTGTATCGGCGTTATATTCTACATCACGTCCCGCTACACGCAGCCGATCGCCCATTTGGTGCGGTTGATGAGAAGGCTGGAGACCGATAATATGCAGGATTTGATCCCGAAATCCTCCAGACAGGATGAGATTGGCTGGCTGTACAGCGGGGTCTCCAATATGGTCAAGCAGATTGAGGGTCTGGTCGAGGAGGCTTCGCTCGCGGAACGTAAAAAGAAGGTGCTGGAATTCCAGGTGCTGAGCCATCAGATCAATCCGCATTTTCTGTACAATACGCTGGAATCCATCCGCTGGAAGGCGGAAAATCACGGACGCAGCGACATTAGCGAGATGGTGTCGGCACTCGGCAATTTGCTCAGACTAAGCCTGAATCAGGGGAAAGAAAATACGACGCTCAGGCGCGAAATCGAGCAGGTTAAGGCTTACGTTATGATCGAGCAGGCGCGTATGGGCCAGCAGGTGCGCATCCTTTACTCCTTCGACGAAGAGCTGCTTGATCTGCCGTTCTTGCGGCTGCTGCTGCAGCCGTTGGTGGAGAACGCGATCCAGCATAGCGTACGGGATGATTTCCAGAAGGGTAAAATCATCATCTCCGCGAAGCGGGAAGAGCAGGATATCATTATATCTATTGCCGACAACGGTAAGGGCATACCAGCATCCGTCGTTGAGGAGCTTCAGAAGGAACATACGCCGGGAAGCTCTGTTGCTCCGGGCGTAAGAAGAGGAGTTGGCCTGCGCAACGTAAATGAACGATTGAAAATTTACTTCGGAGAATCGTATCAGCTGATGATCGAGACGGCTCCCGGCGCAGGGACGACGATTACGCTGAAGCATCCTGTGCTGCAGGACGGCGAGGAACTGAATGCGCGTTAAGGAACACGACAAAACCGGAGTTCACCCTCGTTTTGCATTAAAATTATTGCCCGGAAGGATGGTTCGATGAACCGACTTGTCGCAAAGCTGCTTATGCTTGCAGCTGCAATGCTGGTATGCCTTAGCGTTGCGGCCTGCGGAAGCAGCAATCACGATGATTTTGCCTATAACGGTTCCAAAAACGGTTCAGAGCAGGAAAAGGAAATCACGCTGAAGTTTTATTTTGGCGGGGAAAAGAAGGCCGCTACCGATGAGGTATGGTCTGAAGTGAGCCGCTATGTCAAAAGCAAAGGACTCAACGTTAAATTCGACATTAACTTTATCCCTTTCAGCGAATACAGGGAAAAGATGCTTGCAATGGCGGCAGCGGGCGACACCTGGGATATGAATTTCGACGGGGACTGGCTTTCCTACAAGCTGATTGCCGCGAAAGGCTCCTATATGGCGCTTAACGAGCTGCTTCCGAAATATGCGCCTAATTTGCTTCGCAAGTATAAGGAGCAAGGGACGCTGTCGGCCGCAACGGTGAACGGGCAAATCGTAGGACTTCCATGGACGATGAAAATGAATGAGCGCAAATTCGCCGGCTGGCGGGTTGACCTTGCCGAGAAGGCGGGCTTGACGATTGAGCCCGACTCCATTAAGACGATTGAAGATGTCGATTGGCTGCTTCGGGAATTGAAGAAAGCCTATCCGAACGAAAAGCTGAATCGGACGCCGCCTTTATCTCTCTTTTTCTCAAAAGAAGAATGGGTCGATATGAACTTTCACGGCTTGGGCTTTTACTGGAATGACCCGGAGATTACGGTGCGGGCTGTTGAACAGCAGCCGTTCTATCTCGAATCCGCGAAGCTGTCGAAGGTCTGGTACGATGACCGGCTCATTAACCGGGATGCCATTATCGATAAAGGCGACGCGTCGCTCCAGTGGAGAAACGGCAAGTCGATGTTTACGATTACGTCCCATGAATGGGCGAATGCTGACCCAGGCTTTGTTGATCCAACCTATAAGCAGGGCATGTCGCTGCTGTACCCGGACAAAAAGTTCGTTAATCGTTCCTCGATTGCGAATGTCGTAGCCATTAACCGGAATTCCAAAAATCCCGACCGGGTGCTGCGGTTCCTTGATATGCTGGAAACGGATCGGACGCTGTACGATCTAGTGATCTATGGTATCGAGGGCAAGACTTACCTCCTCAACGGGGAGGCTGCTGACTATCCGGAAGGAATGCAAACCTCATCCAGCAACTATATGGAATGGGGCGGGCAGTGGGCGTTTTGGAAGCCGCAATTTATGCGCCCGACAGCTACCTATGGCAAAAACTTCTGGGTAAAAGAAGAGGAGTTCGCAAACGAGTCTTTCAATGTCATTTCGCCTCTTGACGGATTGTTCATCGCGGAAGACGGCATGAAGGATGAACTGGCTGTGCGTGACCAGCTAGGCGAAGAGTACGGCAGGCCGATTGAGTATGGTACGGTTGTCGATGTAGAGCAGTCGGTGGCCTATTATATTGAGCTGCAAAAAAATAACGGGCTCGCTAAAATTTTGGCCAGAACGCAAGCCATCGTCGACGAATATTTAGCATCCAAAGGTTAACTAAACGCATCCGAGATAAGCCTTCATGAAATGATATGTCTCATGAAGGCTTATCTTTTTTTGCATATAGATAGGTAGAGTCGGATCAGATACCGGTTCATCGGGCAGCCGGAGTGCGGGAGTGTAATCATAAAGTTTACTGGAGATATACGGTTGTTTCAGCACCACAACCGGTAATAAGATCAGATCAATGAATCATATGGTAATATATTTCAATTTTATTTTCTTACTTTTCATGAAATAGGGGGGAGTGTATTTTGCGGATACACAGTGTGCGGCTGCTTGCGAAAGACTTAGAACCACTTCAAAAGTTTTACGCTCATTTACTTGGACTTCCATTACTGGAACATTCAAAGGATTCATTTACTGTATCGGCAGGGCAATCTTCCTTAACCTTTGAGCGAACAGAAAATGCGGGGGAGAACCCATACTATCATTTTGCCTTTGACATTCCCAAAAACCATATGGATGAATCGATAGATTGGTTAGCTTCTAAAAAAGTATCATTAAATCTTTTGCCCAACCAAACATACAAAATTTACTCTAGAACATGGGATGCAACATCCATTTATTTTGATGATCCAGCTGGTAATATTGTTGAGTTTATTTCTAGAAATTCCTTGAATAACGCAGCAGACACCACCTTTTCGAGTATGAGCCTTTTAAATATTAGTGAAATCGGTCTGGTTGTTCATGATGTAAACAGCACTATGAAGCTTTTGGAGAGCAATTTGCAGTTGGATGCCTATCATGATAACAACAATTCATTTGCTGCTGTGGGGGACGTCGATGGTTTATTTATTCTATCCGCTCACAAGAGAATTTGGCTCGGGTCGGATAAAGAGGCGGATATATTCAGAACCGAAGTTACAATTGAAGGAAACGATCAAGGAACCTCGTATGTCGGTTCATTTCCTTACAACATCATTGTTAAATAACAGTCCGCTTATGGAAAATGTTAACCGTCCTTACACAAGGCCGGTTTAACTTCACCAATTTAGACGTTTCCCTGCCAAAGAGGGCATGTCAACAGATCGTTAAGCCCCTGCCGGGGCCTTAACGGCTTCGTGGCGAAGCAAAAGGAGAAGGTTAAGTCCCTCAAAAGGCCTTAACTTCACAAAATTAGCCGTCAGCCTGCCGAAAAGCGCATGTAATCAGGCCGTTAAGCCCCTGCCGGGGTCTTAACGGCTTCATGTCGAGGCGAAAGGAGAGGGTTAAGTCCCACAGGGGCTCCTAATTTCGTAAAAGTTACTGAACTACATCCGTTATCCCCCGCCTGCCCCGGGCAGTTAACCGTGCTGTTGCTGATTATGTAAGGGGGGCTTACCTCCTCGATTATGTGGCGCAGGGACTTCTGCATAAGGTAACTTCGACGTACTCAGATATGTACTTAAACCAACTTCACGTCAATGAGCCGCTTCCTTAAACTAACGTTAGGAACTATGTCTGGTTTGGTGGAGGTGCGCATATCCACTATTGGCAGCAACTATCGAAGTGACGAGTTAAATGATTATCCAGACAAAACTGACTGCCTGGCTTCCTCGAGACCTCATCAAAATGCAAAAATACATTTTGATGAGCCTCAAAAGTGCCAAAATAGCCATCAAAATGTAAAAGTGCAGTTGAAATCCTTCAAAAACGCTTAATTAAGCTGTTTTCTCCCAATCAAAATGCACTTTTGCATTTTGGGGCGATATATCACCTAAAAAATGGATATTTAAATGCGCTTTTACATTTTGATGTCTCGCTTTAGTTGCTGCTGCAGCAAACTAGACTCTAAAGATCATTTGTGAGGGAATAAGAGGATATGAACGATGAAGAAATCGAATCAAGAACGGTAGTAAGAACCAACACGCGCAGTGATCATGCAGTGGAATCAAGAACGGCAGCATGGGCCAGAACGCGCAGCGGTCCCGGGGTTTGCAATAAATGGTTAGCTCTGAGTGCGTTACAGAATAGGGTGAGCGGAGCGTTTTGAGTTCAGGCTGGCATTTTGCAGATTCGAGCCACTATCCAGAGTGTAAGCGATGGGGCAGTGGAATCAAGAACGACAGCATGGACCAAAACGCGCAGCGACCCCGGAATGCGGCAGCATAAGCCAAAACGAGCAGCGATCTTGAAATTGTCTGCGAAAAATAAAGAAAGGGTGCATCCCGCCATCGTTGGATGGAAGGATGCACCCTTTTCCATATTGCATTCTAGTTCCTCATGCCGCACCAGCTACGAAAGCGAGCTTCACCCCTGCATCGTATCCTATCCTATCCTATCCTATCCTATCCTATCGTTCCCTGCTAAGCATAGCTAGCATTACCTGATTTAAATTGCGATAAAATCGACGGATAAAGCAATATTGTCGGAGCTTGGGCCGACGAGCGCTTTGAAGGTGCCCGGCTCAACTACCCAGTTCAGCTCGCGGTTCAGTACGCTCAAGTCCTTCGGTGTCAGCGTGAAGGTAATCGTCGTCGATTCTCCGGCTTTCAAGTGAACTCTGCGGAAATGCTTGAGCTCCTTCTCAGGACGGGCAACGGTGCTGAACACGTCGTTGACATACAGCTGAACAACTTCGTCACCAGCCAGGCTGCCTGTATTCGTCAGTTGGACAGTCACGACAGCATTCTCGCCGGGAGCGATTGTTGTGGACTGAATTGAGATGCTGTCATAACGGAAGGTCGTATAGCTTAACCCGTGGCCGAATGCATAGAGCGGACGGTTGTCGCCGCCGACATAATGCTTTTGTCCGCCGCGGCGCCGGTTGTAATAGACCGGAATTTGGCCGATTGTCCGCGGGAATGACATGGGAAGGCGGCCTGCCGGATTATAGTCCCCAAAAAGCACCTCGGCGATCGCTTCGCCGCCGCGTTCGCCCGGATACCAGGCTTCAATGATAGCTGGAATATGCTCCGATTCCCAGCCCAGCGTAATCGGCCTGCCGTTCTGCAGTACGAGCACAACCGGTGTTCCCGTCTCGTGAATCGCTTTGAGCAGCTTCTGCTGATCACCAGGGAGATCCAGGCTGTTCCGGTCGACGCCTTCGCCGCAAGTCCGCTCCGAGTCGCCGAGACATACGATGGCAACATCAGCTTTGCGGGCAAGCTCGACAGCCTCTTGAATGCTTTCCTCCGCATGACTCCAGCCCAATACGATTTCGACGCCGTTCGTATCCTTCCAATATTCAACGCGCAGATCATATTCTTGGCCGGCCTTGAGCTCAACGGGCACGCTTTGGTTAGCGCTCTTGTCCTTGCCCCAGCCGTCAATGAGCAGCTCGCCGTCCAGCCAGAAGCGCATGCTGTCTTGGCTGAGCGTTCCGATGAAGCCGGATACATTCATATTCGGCACAAGCTTGCCCGTCCAGCGGACGGTAAAGTTCATGCTGTCAATCGCTTGGTCAGGCTTCGTAATGACCCAGTTGTAGTCGATATAAGGGTCAATTCGTTCCACAACCGGCGTTCCGCTCAGGTCGGTATTGTTGAAATACTGGGCGCGCAGCCCGGAGTTGCCGCTGCCGTCCGTGAAGCTGCCGATCGGAATGGCCTCAAGTTCATCTTGGAGCACGCCAGTTCCTTTGGCATACAGCACTTTTGTTTTGGAGCTGACTGCGGATTTGATTCCTTTCAGCACGGTTGTCGGCTCGAAGCCCTCGATGAACGGCGTGTAGTCGCCAAGCCGCACCTGATTGGCACTTGGTCCAATGACCGCAATCGTGGACAAGCCTTTCGCCAGCGGCAGCGTCTTGCTCTCGTTCTTCAGCAGAACGATGCCTTCTCTGGCTGTCTGCAGCGCAGTCTCGCCATGCTTAGCGCAGCGGACAACCTGCTGCGGCAGGGAAGGATCGGCGTACGGGCGCTCGAACAATCCGAGCATAAATTTGACTTTCAGCACGCGGCCGGCAGCTGTATCGATCGTATCGATGCCAAGCTCGCCCTCTTGAACCATTTCAATAATCGCTTGCTGATATACATCATGCGGATAGTCGTAATATTGCATATCTGTGCCGGCAACAAGTGCCTGGCGAATCGCGTCTTTGCCGGATTCAGCCGTGTAGTGGGCATGCTCCAGACGGGCGATTGCGCCCAGATCGGAGCGGACGAAGCCCGGCATATTCCATTTGTCTCGAAGCACGCCTGTCAGCAGGCTGTGGTCTGCCGAGCAAGGCACTCCGTCAATAGAGTTATAGGAACACATGGCATTGATAGCGCCGGCTTCAACGAAAGCCGCTTCAAATACCGGCATATGATAGGACCAGATGTCATTGAGTCCGATGACAACTGGTGAATGGTTCAATCCAGATTCGGGAATGCCATGAACGGCAAAATGCTTCGGTTCCGCAATAATATTTTTGCCGGAGGACAGATCGTCGCCCTGCAGCCCTTGGATCATCGCAACAGCCATCCGGCTGGCTAGATGGGTATCCTCGCCGTACGTTTCCTCGACGCGCCCCCAGCGCGGCTCGCGAGCCAGATCCAGCACAGGGCCAAACGTTTCATGAATGCCATGGCTGCGGGTCTCAGCAGCGATCCCCTCGCCGATTTGCCGGGCAAGCTCCGGATTCCAGGTCGAAGCTGTCGTAATGGCATGCGGATAGACGGTAAAGCCGGGACGAAGCAAGCCGTGCAGCGCTTCTTCGCTGAATAGAATCGGGATGCCGAGCCGCGTTTGCTCGACAGCGTATTTTTGCAAGGCGTTGTTCGTTTCTACCGTTCCATACAAATCATGGATGCAGCCGATGCCTTCCTCGCCGATGACGGATTTGACCCGATCCCATAAAATCTCGGCATCATCGGCCATAACGGTCATCATCCGGGGATGGGCCGCGCTCATAAACGAGGCGCCAAAGTATTGATCAAGCTGTCGGACCTTTTCCTTGAGCGTCATCCGCTCAAGCAAATCGCTAACTCTGGATTCGATGTCGGCTGTCGGATCTTTATACACTTCGTTTGTCGTTTTCGTTTGTGTCATTCCAATCGCGCCTCCCTAAAGTGAATGCGTTTTCGCCAGCTTTGACGCCGCATCCTATATGTTCTGGCTTAATAGCTCCACTATAAAAGAAAAATCCCTGACTGACTTGTCAGGGATTGATGAGCGATTGTCATATTTTGCTCCGGTAGGCGGTTGGCGTGCAGCCGTTCAATTTTTTAAAGACGCGATTGAATGTCTCAATGCTGTTGAAACCGACTTTAAAGGCGATATCGGTCACGGAGGCATCTCCGTCCTTCAACTGCTCCATCGCTTCCGTAATTCGAAATTCATTGACGTAATCGACGAAGTTTTTATCCGTTGCTTCTTTAAAGAAGCGGGAAAAGTAATGCACGCTGTAGCCGGAGACGTCGGCAGCGCTCGTGAGCGTAATGTCTGATTCATAGTTCTGCTCGATAAACTTCAGAACATCCTCCAGCCGCCGCTGCTTTTCCAGCCGCTTAATCGTTTCCTCAGGCGAGTAGGGAGACATCGGCATATCCCTCACGATGGCTGTCAGCATATCATTCACTCTTGCTTTAATGGCAAGCTCGCAGCCCTGCCGGCGGTTTTCCCATTCCTCATAAATAACGAGGGCGCTGCGCTCAAATAGCGAATGAAGCGTTTGCATGCCGTCCGTCATCAGCGTATCGTCCGAGCTCAGATGGGGAGTGTCAAACCGTTTGCTGAACACTTCATCCGCGCAATGATCGAAGATCGATTTCTCCAGCTGCAAAATAATTTTTTTGCAGCCTTCCGGGCTGGCAAAAAACTGATGCACGTCACAAGAGCCGATGAAGAGCAGATCTCTCGGCTGCATGGCGATTTTTTCATGATGCAGTCCGATTTCCATACTGCCTTCCATAATATAGACAATTTCCATTTCCTTGTGCCAGTGCGCACCCGTACCAAACTCGACGGGACTGATAATGATGTTAAGCGGGGAATTTGTTTTTCGGGTGATTTTCTCATGCCAAGCATGCATATGCTGTTCTTTCATTGGAACCGGCCGCCTTCCTGTAAAGGGACGAGTATAGTCTTAGTCTAGCGTATCCAGAGGCGGTCTACAAGCGCTTCCAAACGATCATTTGGGCAAAAAGAAGATAAAAAATCGATAGAAAGTTTTGCATCGTCTCATTTGGCGAATTTCCGGCTTCGCTTACACTTATCCTGACATGTTTATTCCAGCCAAGCGTGGGAGCAAATACCGTTTAAATGATGGAGGTGCAGCCGGAAATGAATAAAATCGCAGTTACGGGCGGCAGCGGCAAGCTGGGAACGAGGCTGGTAAAGGAATTATTACGGCAAGGAATAGAGGTCGTTTCGATTGATACGGTGAGATCCGGCCAGCTGCATTGCAAGCAAATCAAGGCCGATCTTAGCCAATTTGGCGAAGTCATCGCGGCAGTGCAGGGAGTGGATGCCATTATTCATTTGGCAGCGATTCCGGCACCGAAAGGATATACGAATCCTTATATTTTTACGAATAATACGATCTCCGCCTATAACATATTGGAAGCTGCAGCAGTGCTGGGCATCCGTAAAGTGGTGATGGGTTCAAGCGAGTCCTCATACGGCTTTGCATGGGCGAAAACCAGATTCTCTCCTGACTATTTGCCAGTGGATGAGGAGCATCCGCAGCAGCCGCAGGAATGTTACGGGCTCTCCAAAGTGGTCAATGAGGTGACCGCTGAGATGTTCGACCGGAGTGTCGGTATGCAGGTCATTTCATTGCGCTTCTCCTTAATTGCTGCACAGGAGGAATATCAGCACCTGAGCATTAGCAAACCCGAGCAGTTCAAACATATTTTTTGGAGCTATATTGATATTCGCGACGCAGTTAGCGCATGTATCGCTTCGCTCCGTGTAGAGGATCGCGGCGCGATCTGCCTCAATATTACAAGCGATGATTGCTTGAGCGACTGGGAAACGCAGAGGCTGCTGGACACCTTCTACCCGGATGTAACCGACCGGAGATCGGCATTCCAAGGCTTCGAAGCGATCGTCAGCAACGGACTCGCCAAAAAGCTGCTCCCGTGGAAGCCGCTTTATTCTTGGCGGGATGAGCTTGGGAAAGCGAAACGGGAGGACTAAATATGGCACAGCAAACCGATATGCCGCTGCATGAGCTTAGGGCGTACAAGCCTGAATTAACGAAGCCGGAAGACTTTGACGAATTTTGGGATCGCTCGCTGGAGGAGCTGGCGCTCACGCCGATTGAATACTCGCTGGCCAGAGTCGCTTACCCCAGCCGCCGGGCGGAGCTCTTCAAAGTCAGCTTCACCGGCTTTAAAGGCGCTGCCATTGAAGGATGGCTGGCGATTCCGGCAGGCGAAAGAAAGCTGCCGGGTATTGTAACTTATCATGGCTACAACTGGTCTCCTGACGGGGATATCCATGAAACGGTCAATTTATGCCTGCAGGGGTATGCGGTACTGCACATGTCCACACGCGGACAACAGGGCGAAAGCTCCGACAATGTTATTTCACCGCATGGCTCCATTGCCGGCTGGCTGACGAAGGGGATTCAGCATCCCGAGCACTATTATTTCCGGGGCGTCTTTATGGATGCGGTCCGCGCGGTAGAGGTGCTGTCAGCGATACCTGAGGTGGACAGCGGACGAATCGCTGTAGCAGGAGCGAGCCAAGGCGGAGGCATCGCGCTGGCGGCAGCCGCGTTTTCTCCGATTCCGGTCGTTGCCTGTGCCGACTATCCGGGCTTTACGAATTTCGAGCGGGTTATCGACACGGCCGATACGATGCCTTATCAGGAGCTGAACGAATATTTCCGCCGCTATTCCGATCCGGCGATCGAACAGCAGGCAAGGAAGACGCTCGCCTATCACGACATTATGAATATTGGCACGCGTATTCGCTGCCATACGTTCATGACGGTCGGGCTGGTCGACAATATTACGCCTCCTTCTACGATTTTCGCCGCGTATAATCATTTGAACTGCTCTAAGGAAATTTCGGTGCACCGTTATCACGGGCATGAGTTCATCCCCGGGGCGCATAGACGAAAGCTGGAGACGCTGCTGGAGCGCCTTTATTAATGGAGATCTATACAATGATGGAAATTAAAAACAAGAATACAAGCCAATATTCGACTGTAAAAGCAAACAATCACTCATTCAGCCGCAAGGCATTGGTAAGGTAACATAAATGGCAGGAGATAGTCGCAAATACTTCACGAGAGGTGAGCGAGGGTGGGAAGCATTACGTTCAGCCATGTTTACAAGCATTATAAGGGCGAGTCGCGTCCGGCGGTCGACGACTTCCACCTTTCCATAGAGGAAGGGGAGTTTCTCGTATTGGTCGGGCCATCCGGCTGCGGGAAATCGACGACGCTGCGCATGCTGGCAGGTCTGGAGGAAATTACGAAGGGCGATTTGTACATCGACGGCAAATTTGTCAATTATACTTCGCCGAAAGACCGGGACATCGCGATGGTATTTCAGAATTACGCGTTGTACCCCAACTTATCTGTATACGAGAATATCGCACTCGGCTTGAAGCTGAGGAAGACAGCGAAGCATGACATCGAACTGCGGGTAAACCGTGTTGCGAAAATATTGGAGATTTCGCATTTGCTGGAGCGCAAGCCGAGTCAGCTGTCCGGCGGTCAAAAGCAGCGTGTGGCGCTCGGCCGGGCCATTGCCCGCGAGCCGCAAGTATTTCTCATGGACGAACCGTTGTCGAACTTGGACGCCAAGCTGCGTGCCCAGACGCGGGCCGAGCTGATCAAGCTGCAAGGCGAGCTTAAGCGCACGATGGTGTACGTCACCCATGACCAGGTAGAAGCGATGACGATGGGCACGAGGATTGTTGTTATGAAGGACGGAGTCATTCAGCAGGTTGCGCCTCCTAGAAAACTGTATGATCAACCGGCCAATATGTTCGTTGCCGGCTTCATCGGATCGCCGCAAATGAACTTTCTGGAAGGCAATATCATTCGCCAGGAAGGCCGCTATTACTTCTCCAACAACCGGCTTAAGCTGCCGGTAGCAGAGCAGCAATACGATCAGTTCGAGCAATCGGCCCGTACGCTTCGCAATATCATTATGGGTGTTCGTCCTGAATATGTCCTGCTGCGGGAAGATAACGGAAGCGAGCCGGAGGACGGCTACTTCCGGGGAATTGTCGAAATGAGCGAAATGACCGGCTCAGACGCTTACGTCTATGTGAAGATCGGCGAGAAGACCGTTATTGCCAGAAGCGATCCGGAAACCGTCTATACGAAGGACCAGAAGCTGTTGATTGGTTTCAATATGAATAAGGTTCATTTCTTCGACGAGCAGACGGGCGTGTCGCTCGCAGCCGGAGGAGATGAAAGATGAGCAAGGGGAAACTGCTCGGTATCGCTCTGCGGCTCCTGGTTGTGGCGGCGCTGATCTTTGGAGTCGTCCGCTGGGTCGGCGGCAGCGAGCCCGTCATACATGCGACTTCCGTCTCACCGGAGCAATTGCTGAGCTTTGAGAATAAAGACCCGCTGATCCCGTACGCCAAGCTGATGCTGGATAAAGATACCACTCAGCAAAGCGGACTGCAGCCAATTGTCATTGCACCCGGGGATTACTCGAATGCATCGTCTGACGCGATACTGCAAGCCGGTGACGGCGAGGGCGGCAATGCTGCAGCGATTCGCTGGGAGAACGAAAAAGGCTCCGTAGAATGGAAGCTGAATGCTCCGCAAGAGGGCTGGTATGAGCTTCACTTCAAGTATAAGGCGATGCCGGGCAGCAATGCTTCTATCGTACGCGGCATCCAGATTGACGGAAAATATCCGTTTGCCGAAGCTGAGCGGATTGAACTGGAACGGCTATGGAAAGATTCGAAATTTCCTTACGAACGCAATGAAATCGGCCAGCAGGTCCGGCCATCGCAAATGGAGATTGTCGAATGGAGAGAGAAAGCGGCCGTTCATTACGCAGCTTCCTCTGAGCCGCTGCTGTTCCATTTGGGAAAAGGCGAACACACGTTGAAGCTGGTTGGTGTAAGGGAGCCGGTTATCATTGCCGAACTTTCGTTCCAGCCGCCGAAAGCGATTCCTAGTTACGAAGAATACAAACGCTTACATCCTGAAACGTCCGCTTCGGAAGAATGGTTTGCCGTAATGGAAGCGGAGGAAGTAAAGCAGAAATCGAGCATTGCCATTCAGACCGACTTCTGGTCGGAGCCGCATATTTCTCCTGATCCGAAGGGACGGATTACGTACAACGTACTTGGCGGACAACGCTGGCGCCTTCCGGGAGAATGGGTGGAATGGAGCATGAACGTGCCGAAGGACGGCTGGTATGAAATCGACCTAAAGGCGTTCCAGGATTACCGCAACGGCTTCGAGGCTTACCGCACACTGTCGATCGACGGTGAGGTGCCTTTCCGGGAAATGCTGCATTACGGTCTTCCGACCAAGAAGGAATTCGTGATTAAGACGCTTGCGAATAAGGAAGGCGAATCCTACTCGTTCTACTTAACCGAAGGCGAGCACACGCTGCGTCTGACCTCGGACTCATCGCTTGTACAGCCGGTATTTCTGGCACTGAGAGATACACTGGCCGAGCTTGCCGATTATGACCGTCATGTCCGGCTTCTGACAGGCAACTACAGCAAATCCGGCTTCGATGCGAACATCGACTCTACCCGTACTTGGGATATGAGGAAGCTCGACCCGCAGGTTGAGCAGACGATTGCTGGTTTGATCAAACGGCTGCAGGATGTCAGAGGATACATCGACGGTTTGAACGGCGTCGACTCCGATTTGTCGCAGGCGATCAAATCTTCGACGGCACTGCTGGAGAAGATGGCTGTCGATGTCAATGAAATCCCGGTAAAAGTCAATGATTTCTCAACGATTCAGAACAATATCGGCACCTGGCTGGCAACGTTGACGCAGCAGCCGCTCTTGCTGGACTACATCGTTATCAAGACACCAGGAACCGATACGGGGTTGAAAACGGCAAGCGCTTTAGCCCGGGTACCATACGCGGTTACAGACTTCGCCCGTTCTTTCTACTTGGATTATGATACGCGCAAGCATAACAAAGAAGAAGCACTTACCGTTTGGGTACAGCGCGGCCGTGATTACGCCGAGCTGCTCCGCGAACTCGTAGATCAGGACTTTACGCCAAAAACAGGCATTCAGGTCAACATTAACCTGATGCCGAATCCCAATATGCTGATCCTGGGCAACGCCGCTGGCGAAGTGCCGGATGTAGCGCTTGGAGTTGGGGAATCCACTCCTGCCGATTACGCGATGCGGGATGCTGTAGCGGATCTGTCGCAATTCCCGGACTTTAAGGAAGTGTTCGACCGGTTCATTCCCGGCGTAAGCCGCTCTATGGTTTATGACGAAGGCGTCTATGGATTGCCGGAAGTGCAAAACTTCCAAGTGATGTTTTACCGGACAGACATTTTCGAGAATTTGGGCCTGACTGCACCGGATACTTGGGAGGACCTGTTCAAGCTTCTGCCAACGCTGCAGGAGAACGGGATGACGATGAGTTATCCGAAAGCGGATTTCACGACGCTGTTCTTCCAGAATGGAGCTGAGGTGTACTCACCGGACGGCCTGCAAGCACAATTGACCAGCGAAGGCGGACAATACGCGTTCAAGCGCTGGACCGATTTGTACAAAAAATATAATCTGCCGATTGATATTCCGGCGTTCTTCCAGCATTTCCGGGATGGCGACATTCCGATCGGCATCGCCGACTTCAACACCTACGTACAGCTTCTTGTTGCAGCGCCGGAAATTACCGGGCATTGGAAAATCGCTCCGCTTCCAGGCGTGAAGCAAGAGGATGGCACCGTAGAAAGATGGTCGCCGCAAGGCGTATCGGCAGCCGTCATTATGGAGAAAAGCGACAATAAGGATGAAGCTTGGCAGTTTCTGGACTGGTGGACCTCCGCTGAGGTTCAAACGCAATACGCAAGTGATATCGAATCCTTCTACGGACTTGAGTTCCGCTGGAACACGGCTAACGTCGAAGCGATGAAATCGCTGAGCTGGCCGAGCGACGACTTGGCTGCGCTGCGTGAACAGTCGCGCTGGGCGAAAAACATGCCGTATGTACCGGGCTACTATTTCTTGACACGGGAAATGGAATTTGCCTGGAACCGTACCGTAATGGAAAACATTCCGGCTCAAGACTCGCTCGAGCAGGCGCAGCTTTCACTGCAGCGGGAAATGAACCGGAGACAAGGAAACTTCGGAATCAAGAGCACTGACAATTTGCATATTCCGCAAGTGACTGAACCTTATAAGTGGGAGGAGACTGACAAATGAATACGGAGCTGACTCCCAGCCTTGCGAAACAACCCGGACGGAAATCTTCCGTCCGGCTCAAATTGAAACGTTTCTTGCTGGATATTAAAAGAGATACCTTTGCTTACCTGTTTTTGGCTCCGTTTCTGATCTGCTTCCTGTTGTTTATTGTCGTTCCAGTCGTCATGGCCGCAACACTCGGCTTTACGTCCTATGACGGTTTCGGCAAGCTGCATTTTATCGGGGTAGACAATTACATCGCATTGTTCACGCAAGACATCATCTTCCTGACGAAAGCGATTCCGAATACGTTTCTGTTCGCTTTGATCGTTGGTCCCGGCGGCTACTTGCTGTCATTCGCCTTCGCGTGGCTGATTCATCAGCTTCCGATGAAGATCCGGGATTACTACACGCTCGCTTTCTATGCGCCTTCCATGGCCGGCGGTGTTGCACTGACCGTCGTCTGGATCGCAGCATTCAGCGGCGACCGGGTCGGTTACTTCAACAATTTCCTGCTTGGCATGGGCTGGATTGACAGCCCGGTTATCTGGCTGCAGGATCCGAAATATTTGCTGAAGATCATGATCGTTGTATCGCTGTGGACCAGCTTCAGCGTAGGCTTTCTGGCGATGCTCGCCGGTCTCCAGACCGTCAACCGCGAGCTGTACGAAGCCGGACGGATCGACGGCATTACGAGCCGCCTTCAAGAGGTATTCTACATCACGATTCCTTCGATGAAGCCGCAAATGCTATTCAGCGCCGTGATGTCTATCGTCGGCACGCTGAAGGCAGGAGGCATATCGACGCAATTGACAGGGATGCCGATTACGCCTTCGTATTCCGGTCATCTCATCATCAACCATATTGATGATTACGCATTCATCCGCTTCGAGCTCGGCTATGCTTCGGCCGTATCGGTTATGCTCCTCATTTTCAGCTATTTCGCGATGAGGTTTGCTACTAAGCTGTTCGGTTCAAAGGAGGAGCTGTAGACGATGCTGCTTCGCAAATTACGTAAAATCACGGCGTTTCAAGCCGTTTTGATCAGCTGCTTGACTGCACTGGCAGTATTCATGTCGCTGCCGATTATTTTTATCATCAACCATGCCTTTAAGCCGCAAAATGAGCTGTTCCTGTTTCCGCCGCGCTTTTTCGTGCAGAGCCCGACGTTCCGGAATTTCGAGTCGCTCATCTTGCACGCATCCAATGCGACGGTACCGTTCACCCGGTATTTGTTCAACAGTATTATTATCGCGGCACTGACGCTCGGATGCGTTATTCTCGTCAGTACGATGGCCGGTTATGTACTTGCTAAATACCGCTTTCATTTCAAAGGGCTTATTATGTCGATGATTACGCTCTCGCTCATGTTCGCGCCGGAAACGGTGGGCATTCCGAGGTACTTGATCATTAGCGGAATTGGCATTAACGATACGTATTTCGGCCATATTTTGCCGGCGCTTGCTTCACCGGTTGCCGTATTCATGCTCGTCGGATTCATCTCTCAAATCCCGAGCGAGCTGCTTGAGGCGGCCAAGATTGACGGAGCGAGCCATTTCGGCATCTTTGCCAGAATCGTTCTGCCTTTGTCTGTACCGGCAGTGGCCACCATCTCGATCCTGACCTTTCAGGGTGTATGGGGCGACGTCGAGACATCCACGCTGTTTATGCAAGAAGAGACGATGCGAACGCTTGCCTTCTATGTCAACAGCTTGCTGAGCGGGCTTCAAAACAGCGTTGCCGGCCAAAATATGGCGGCAGCAGCCGGCTTGCTCATGTTTCTGCCGAACCTCATTATTTTCCTACTGTTTCAAAAGAGAGTGCTCGAGACGATGGTGCATTCCGGAATCAAGTAATTCAACCAGCAAAGGAAGTCGTAACGATGAAGAAATTTGTCACATTGCTGCTTCTGGCGGCGGTCTGTTTCCTTGCCTTGCCTAAAGCGACGTATGCAGAGCTTCCTTACCGGACCAGCTATTACGATGCCAACCAGTCGAGCTGGCTGCGCATTCAGCCGATCTATGAGCCGGCGGAGACGACAGGAGCCCGATTTACAGAGCCTGTCGATCTGCAGGTCGGAGCGGATGACAACGTATATGTGGCCGATAAAGGGGCAGGAAAAGTATTTGTGATGGACAATGACGGCTCCCTGATTCAAACGATCGGCGACGAGGAAGGTCCGGGGGCGCTCAGCGCGCCTGAAGGCCTTTACGTTACCCCGGAGGGGCAGGTCTACGTCGCCGACTCCGGCAACCAGCGCATAGCGGTGTTCGGTAAGGACGGCAAGTTCGTACGCGAATACAAAAAGCCTGTATCGACATTCATGGAATCGGAGCATTTCGTTCCGACCAAGCTGGTCGTCGATCGGCGGGGCGTCATGTATATCAATTTGAACTCCTCCTATCAAGGATTGGTTCGCATCAATAAGGACGGCGAGTTTCTAGGGTACTTTGGAGCCAATAAAGCGCAGCAAACCGTTCTGAACTGGCTCAAAAAGCTCATTCTGAACAAAGAGCAGCTCTCCAAAGAGCTCGCGGCGCTTCCGCGTCCGATCTCAAACGTGTCGCTGGACAACGACGGCTTTATTTACACCGCAACAGCGGGCGGCTTTGGCCAAGGTGCAATACGCAAGCTGAATGCGGGCGGTGTAGATGCGCTCAAGAACAAAACGATTCAGAACGGGCACGGTATCGTCGATACAGCTATCGATGAAAGAGGGTTCCTCTACGATATTGATATGTTCGAGGGCCGGGTCACGATCTATGACGACAACGCAGAAGCTTTGTTCGCCTTCGGTTTCGTGGACAACGGCACTCAGCAATATGGCGTACTTGGTTATCCGACGGGTATCGGCGTCGATGCCGCGCATAACATTTGGATTTCGGACAGCCGCGTCGGCACTGTCCACAAGTATAAGCTTACGGAGTTTGGCAGCGATGTTATGAACGCGCTTGCTCTCTACAAGGAAGGGCGCTATAAGGAAAGTGAACCTTACTGGGATCGCGTATATGCCCGCAACGATATGTACAACGGTACGTTCCAAGGGCTTGGCAAAGTCTACTTGCATGATAATGAGCAGCATGAAGCGCTGTCGTATCTGAAAGCGGCATTTGATACGAAGAGCTACTCCAAGGCGTTCTGGCAAGTTCGTCTGACCTGGCTGCAAAATCATTTTCTGCTGGCGGCTGCCATCATCGCCGTGCTAATTGCTTTGATCGCCTACGGACCGCGCCTGGTTCGAAGCTATTTTAGACGGTATCCGCTGCCCCCATCATGGGAGAAGCCCGTACAGGATTTGCGTAATTTCTGGTACGTCATGTTCCACCCGTATCAGGGCTTCTACCGGCTGAAAGAAGCAAAGGTTCCGTCCTGGAT
This sequence comes from Paenibacillus sp. NPDC058174, assembly GCF_042883865.1. Taxonomy (NCBI): domain Bacteria; kingdom Bacillati; phylum Bacillota; class Bacilli; order Caryophanales; family Paenibacillaceae; genus Paenibacillus; species Paenibacillus sp. NPDC058174. The sequence continues at coordinate 1,841,969 of NZ_JBHVUY010000001.1, read as the reverse complement.
TATTATTTTAATTCTAGTAGGCGCCATTGCTGTCAAAATTATTTCGATGTATTACACCGGATTCCTATTCAGCCCGGTGGAGCTGTCGCAAATTAATCTGTTCGGCAGTCTCGGATTGTTCGTTGTTCCATGGGTTACGTGGATTATTGCGAACTATCTCGTATGCAGTGTCAAGGACGGCGAAGGGAAATTCAGGGAAGTCATTCAGGGCAGTACGTATGCGCTTGCCCCGTACATTTTCTTCTCCATTCCGACGCTCCTTCTGTCGAACATCGTAACGCTCGATGAGCGGGTTATCGTCGATTCGTTAAATGCGATCATGTTTATCTGGATGGGCGTCATGCTTATCGTAATGACGCAGGTTATCCACAACTTCGATTTCATGGAATCAATTAAGAACATCGCAATAACGGTCTTCACGATCGCTACGATCTGGCTGTTCGCCTTTATCGTATTCGGTCTGACCTTCAATCTGTATGATTTCTTCTACCAGCTTTACAAGGAGGTGACCTTCATTGGCTAATTTCATCAAGCGTCTTTCCCTTCGCGTAAAGCTCGTATCGTTCATTGTGCTGGCCCTCGTGCTTGTGATCGTTATCGTTCAGCTGGTGAAAAAAGATGAGGTGACCCCGGCGCAAGCCATGATCAAAGCAGGCATCGAGCAGCTGACACCGGACCGTGCTGCTGTGCTGACGGGGCAAGAGTGGAAGCCGTCATCGGCAGGAGCAGACGGCTTCTCCGAAGCATTGTCCAACGCCGATTATACGCTTTATGTAGATCCGGCTACGACTCAAGTGGCAGTTGCTGACAAGCGGTCCGGCTTCCGCTGGACCAGCAATCCTTCGAAGGAGCAGCTTGAGGGAGAGACGGTCAAAGGCAATCTGCTCACCAATCTCCAGTCGCCTTTCGTCCTGACTTACGTCCGTACGCAGGGCAAGGATCAGACGATTCGGGAAGTGACGAATGCGCTCGATCCGAAGATCAAGAAGTCGATCTCGGCGAATGAAAGCCTCGTTCAAGTAACGTATACGCTTCCCGAGAAGAACCTTAGCTTCAGCATCCAATACGAGCTGACGAAAGAGGGGCTGAAGGCGCGGATCCCAACGGACGGCATTAAGGAAGAAGGCGAGTACGCCGTATTCAGCATCGAGCTTCTCCCGTATTTCGGAGCGGCGTCCGCCAAAGAAGACGGTTACCTGTTCGTTCCGGACGGTCCGGGCGGATTGATCAAATTCGAGAAAGAGCGGGCGGGCGTCTCCCGCGGCTACAGCCACCAGGTCTACGGACTTGAATTGACGAATGCCGGCAACTGGAGCCGGTCCGGCGAACGCCGGGAGAATATCGCTTATCCCGTATTTGGAGTGAAGCGCGGTAATAACGCTTTTGTTGCCGTATTGACCAAAGGCGGCGATTCGGCGAACATTTCGGCAATGCCGCCGGGATTGAAATCCACGTTCTACAACATTTTCTCCGGTCAGATCTACCGGGAGGAATACTTGTACCGGATGAGCCGGCTGGCAGCTCCGATGAAAGCGATTCAGAAGGAGCGGCTCCAATCGGATCGCGAGGTGGAATACCGCTTCCTGAGCGGCAAGGATGCTGATTATGTCGGTATGGCGAAGTCATACCGCAGCTACTTGGAGCAGGCAGGCAAGCTTGGAGAATCGATCAAGCCGGTCGAGCATGTGCCCCTGACGCTGAGGCTGATGGGCGGCAATTTCGCCGAAGCCTACAGCCGGATTCAATACGTTGCGGCAACAACGTTCCCGCAGGCGACTGAAATCGCCAATACGCTGTATGACCGCGGCGTCAAAAATATGGACATCATCTATTATGGCTGGCAGAACAAAGGCGACTACGATCTGTACAAACGGTTTCCGATCGAGCCAAAGCTTGGCGGAGAGAGCGCGGCACGCGACTTCATCTCGGAGATGCGGAAGAAGGACATCGATGTCATGTTCGAAGACGATTTTGTCTGGATCAACCAGAACAATTCGGAGCTGTCCGGCAAAAACAACGGTATCCGAGGTATCGACGGGACAGTCTTTATTGATGAAGGCTGGTTCATCAGCAAGCCGGAACGTACGGTTGCTATGGCTTATGAAACGATCGACAAGCTGAAGGATATCGGCGTTTCGGGTATTTTGTACAACTGGGTTGGCGAGATGGTATTCCACGATTATGACAAATCGTTGATTGGCACTAGGGAAAATACGATTAACGTCTATGAAGGCCTTCTGGATTATACGCAAAAGACGCTTGGCCATGCCGGTGTATACCGCGGCAACGATTACACAATTGCAGGTTCTAACATCATCGTCAACATGCCAAGCGAATCGAGCTATGATTTCATGGTCGACGAGACGGTTCCGTTTTATCCGATTGCCGTGCATGGGTACACCTCGTATACGTTTGGCGACGGCAATTTGCGCAACGACGTGGAAGAGGAGTTTTTGAAGGCGATTGAATACGGTGCCACGCCATCCTTCTTCCTCACTCACGACGAGTCGAGAAAGCTGAAATATACGGCATCGGGATATCTGTTCAGCAGCCAGTACGACAAATGGACAGATCGTATACTGCAGGAATACGAAGCTTTCGATTCCTTGTCCGGTCTGTACGCGCAGCGCATCGACAATCATGAGAAGCTGTCCAAGGATGTTTTTGCAACAACTTATGAAGACGGCACTCGCGTCGTTGTCGATTACGGCAGGAAAACGTTTTATGTAGAGAAAGGGGTGGGCGCTTAATGAATGCGAAGGCTAGAAGACGTGTAGAGCGCCTATACCAAGGAAAAAAATACGGCGTCGGCTTATTGTTCATGCTGCCGTGGATTATCGGGTTCTGTTTGTTTGTTGCGATACCGATCGGCTGGTCGCTGTTCATGACCTTTAATAAGGTGCAGGTGAGCGTAGGCGGCTTCAAATACGAATGGATTGGCATGCGGAACTACCGCGACGCTTTTCTGAAGGATAACGTGTTCCCGATCGAGCTGATTACGTACTTTCAGGAAATGCTGCTGATGGTTCCGATTATCGTCATCTTCGCATTACTGATCTCGCTTATGCTCAATCAGAAGTTTCCCGGACGATTTATTTACCGGGCGCTGTTCTTCCTGCCGGTAATCTTCGCAACCGGTCAGGTATTGTCAGAGCTGTTCCTCCAGGGAGCGGGAGATATTCCGTTCCTGGAGCAGTACAATCTGCTTCCGATTGTAGAGGAATACGTAGGTGCACAGTTCGCTGGAACGGTTATGGATGTACTCGGCAAGGCGGTACTTATTCTCTGGTACTCCGGTGTGCAAATTCTGATCTTTATCGCAGGCTTCCAGACGATATCGCCAACGATCTATGAGGCGGTCCGCATCGATGGTGCGTCACCTTGGGACAGCTTCTGGAAAATTACGCTTCCGGCATGCGTACCGTTTATCAGTTTGAACGTTCTGTACACGATTATTGATCTGTTCACGTTCCCATTGAATCCGGTGCTTAAGCATGTCAGAGACAATATGTTCAAAGTCGACACCGGTTACGGTTACGCCAGCGCGCTGGCATGGATCTACTTCGCGTTTATCTTCGTGCTGATCGCCCTTGTACTCTGGCTATTCAACCGAAGCCTTAAGACAAGGAGGGCTCATACATGATCACCGCAGTGAAAACGGAATTCGAGCGTATCAGCCGCGGCGTCCGCTCCGTATTCTGGGGCCGCAGAGCGCAGAAAGTGAAGCTTCTCGTTATCGGCCGGAACGTATCCGACGGACTAATCGCCAAGCTGATTATTTATTTGCTGTTGTCTATTGTAGCGTACCTGTATTTGCAGCCGATTCTGTACATGGTCAGCACGATGTTCAAGACGATGGCCGATTTGCTGGATCCAACGGTCAAGTGGATTCCTCGCGAAGTGACCTGGGAGAACGTAACCAAGGCGATCAAGGGGCTGCAGTATCCGGAGGCGCTGCGGAATACATCGCTGATTGCCGTCACCTGCTCTCTGGTGCAGGTTGTCGTCTGCGCGATGACTGGTTATGCGCTTGCGAGACTGTCTGTACCGTTCAAAGGATTGATTACGGCGCTCATTATTTTGACGTTTCTCATTCCGCCGCAAGTTATCATCATTCCGCTTTACGTTATTTTCAGCAAAATGGGATTGCTCAACTCGCTATTCGTATTTCTCATTCCCGCTATATTCGGGCAGGGCTTGAAGGGCGCATTGTTCATCCTCATTTTCAGGCAGTTTTTCCGGTCGCAGCCGCCTAGCTTGGAAGAGGCTGCCAAGCTCGACGGCGCCTCGACAGCAAGATTGTTCTTCGGCATTATGCTGCCGCTGGCACGTTCAGCATGTCTCGTCGTATTCCTCTTTTCCTTCATCTGGTATTGGAATATGTATTACGAGCCGTCGATGTTTCTGGCGAAAGGCTTTACGCCGCTTTCGATCCGCCTCGACATGCTGGAAGAGGTGCTCAATCCAACGCTTCTTGGCAACACCCGTACGATAACGAATCCGATTACCGAGGGAACGAAGATGGCAGCGGCATTCCTGATCATTCTGCCGCCGATTCTAATCTTCATGCTGCTGCAAAGATGGTTCGTCAGCGGCATCGAGCGGACGGGTATCGTGGAGTAATTGGCAATTTCATAGGGCGGCGTTAAGCCGCCCCCTACATTCTGTTAGGGAGGTGATGGCCGAACCCGGCATCAGACCAAATAGAAGGCAATTCAGCAAGTATGCTTCATTGCAGCGGCGTTCAGTCATCATCCGCAATTATGTATGCGCTTTAAGGGGAACGGTTAGGGTCAATCATTCATGAGGAGGAAGTTAAATGAAAACTAAAAAGAGCTTTGCTTGGATGCTCACACTTGTATTCGTATTAACACTTGTATTGTCCGCGTGCTCGGGCAACAGCGGAAAAAATACGCCTAGCAACGGGGGCGAAGCAACGACTGCGCCTACAGCCGAGGCTGAAGCAACGAAAGCGCCTGAGAACAAAGAGCCTGTTACACTGAAGCTGATCTCCTGGTCGGATTCATATCAAGAGCTTTATGACAAGTTCCATGAAAAATACCCTTGGATTACAATCGAGCAAATTCCGGTAAACAGCCAGCCGATCATGGAAATCATCGCTTCCCTGGAAGCAGCAGGTACACCTGCCGACTTGACTTGGATCGATTCCGACTTGATCACTTATGATCAAAGCGGCCTGCTGGAAGATCTGACTCCATACATTGAGAAAGATCCAACTTTCAATGAAGTTCAATTGCCAGACGGCTTCTTCGATACAATGACTTGGAAGAACAAAAAGCTTGCTGTTCCTTTCGTTGACGTTCCAATGTGGATTCTGGTCAACAAAGACCTGCTTGCGAAACATGGTGTGGAATTCCCGGCTAATGACTGGACGTATGACGATTTCCGCGACATCGCCAAGAAGATTACCGATCCAGAAGCAGGCGAGTACGGCTTGACGACGCAGCCTGAATTCCAAATGCGCGTATTGAGCACGAAAGCAATTGCTGACGGTCACGCAGCGAACATTCACTACCTGAACGAAGATATGACTCAAAGCTTGTTGAACACGCCTGACGTTATGAACGATGTAAGATGGCTGTCTGATTTCGTATGGAAAGACGGATCGATGCAAAGCTTTGCAAAAGCAGCAGAATCCGGCGATGTAACAAGAGAGTTTATCAATGGTAAAACAGGCTTTGCAATCGGCGGCGACTGGGTGCTTCCGAACCTGAAAAAAGACGCGAAATTCGAGTGGGACGTTCTTCCTTTCCCTAAAGGTAAAGTAAGCCAGCCTGGTTACACGATCTATGGTCCTCTGTCCTTGCTGAGCGGCTCGAAACATAAAGAGGAAGCGTTCCTGTGGATCGCATTCCAATTCTCGAAAGAAGCTCAAAAATGGAAAATCGACCAAGGCGCGAATGCTTCTGTAATCGATCCTGAGTTGACAGCTTACTACGACGAAACGCCAATGTGGGCTGGCAAAAACAAAGAAGCGGTTAAAATTGCCAAAGAAAACGCTAAAATCCAACCAGGCGTTACTGTCCCTGCATGGGGCGAGTACAACTGGAATGATCTCTTGAATAAAATCGTATTTGAAGGCGCAGACATCAACCAGCTGATTCCAGAAACGGAAAAATGGAATAAGCGTACACTTGAAGTAAGAGACACGTTGAAATAATAACGACGGACGAAAGGGGCTGTCCCAAAAGTCATAAATGACTTAGGGACGCCCCTTCTTCATATTGTCAAACAAAAAGAAACCGTTTCTTGGTAAAATGGAAGTGCGACCCACCATTTACGAAAGGAACGGTTTCTTTGTACATTCAATATACCATGGATCAACTCTACTTACCAATGGATTTAGAAGAAGACATCCCCGCCAATCATCTCGTTCGTGTAATCAATGCTGCAGTTAATCGTCTGGACGACTCCATCTTCAACGCGGCCTATCCCGGAGGCGGACGAGATAGTTACCACCCCAAGATGCTCACCAAAGTCATCATATATGCTTACTCGCAGCGAATCTACTCCTCCCGTCAAATTGCCAAAGCCGTTCGTGAAAATATCATGTTCATGTGGATTGCTGGTAGGCAGCGACCAGACTTCCGGACCTTGAACCGGTTTCGCTCCGAAAGGATGAAAGACGTACTGGAAACGGTCTTCACCAGTGTCCTTCAATTTCTAGCGGAGGAAAAGTATGTGAAGCTCGAGCATTACTTTGTCGACGGCACAAAGATCGAAGCGAACGCAAATCGCTACACATTTGTCTGGGGTAAAGCGGTCGTGAAGCACCAAGCAAAGCTGCAAGAGAAGGTGCAGACCCTGTTTGCAACAATCGAAGCGGCGGAGAAGCAGGAAGATCAGGAACATGCGGGCCAAGACCTTGCCGAGCTTGGCGAAGCGACTTCCCTAACGAGCGAAAAGTTGGAGGCTGCCGTTCAGCAATTGGAAACGAAACTGCAGGCCCAGCCAAAGGACAAACCGCTAAAAAAAGCGGTACGCGCGCTCCGAAAAGATCTGCTCCCGCGTTTACAGAAATATGAGACCCATCAAAAACACCTTGGCGAGCGGAATAGTTACAGCAAGACCGATCCCGATGCGACCTTTATGCGAATGAAAGAAGATCATATGAAAAATGGTCAGCTCAAGCCTGGCTACAATGTGCAGATTGGAACGGAAAATCAGTTCGTTATTGGCTACAGTTTGCATCAACGCCCGACTGACACACGTTGCCTGAAGCCGCATCTGGAGAAGGTCAAGGCCGCTCTTGGTAGGTTGCCAAAAACGGTAATCGCTAATCGCGGATGCCGGATATGGCGGAGAAGAAAATTATGCGTTCCTAGAAAGTGAACAGTTGGATGCATTAGTGAAGTACAGCACGTACCACAAGGAAAAATCGAAGAAGTGGCAGCAAGATATCAGCAAGCTGGATAATTGGCAGTATGACGAAGCGGAGGATACGTGGACTTGTGCAGCGGGTCGCCAACTGCTGTTTCATTATGAAAGCAAAAAAACGACGGAAAGCGGCTACGAAATAAGAAATCGACATTACCGAAGTGAAAGCTGCGAAGGTTGTCCACTCAAAGAAAGATGTACGAAAGCGCAAGGGCCGCGTGAAATCAGCGTAAGTATCAAGTATCTGCGCTACAAGCAGCAAGCCCGTGAGAAACTCAAAAGCGAGGAAGGACATGCCCTATCGGTTCGACGAATGATTGAACCGGAGAGTGTGTTTGGGCAAATGAAAAACAACCGGGGATTCCGGCGTTTTCTGCTTCGAGGTCTCCCGAAAATGAGCCTAGAGGTCGGGTGGCTTTCACTCGCCCACAATCTGCTCAAGAAAGCAACAATCGACCGGAAAGCAGAAAAAGCGATGCAGGGATAACCGCCCCGCATCGCTTTTCCTCTATTTTTTACATGAACTTTCATCCAGTGAACTGACTAGTCAAGTGAGCGTACCTACTTTTGGGACGGCTCCTTTTATCTGTTCAACAGGATAACCGGATGAGTAGACTTCAGTCTCTCGGTCCGGAAGGCCTCGGATAGTAGGAGAAACCCGGATAACGGACGACCGGCCATTTCTCCTTGCGCAATGCGTTAAGCAGCTCTGGACCGACATGGAGGTTGCTTGCGACGAGCTGCTGCGGAGTCAGCGCCATCCACTGGTTCAAGGACACGTCCTCAAACCGGTCGCTCTTGAACATTTCCAGAAACCAGAGCGTTTCCGTTCCGGTGTTCTGAATATAATGGCCGAAGGCAAACGGCACGTATCCGACGTCTCCTGCCCGGTAATCGAACGTGCGCGCTCTGCCGTTTCCGCCAAATACGGTCATTCTGCCTTGTCCTGACAAATAATATTGCCATTCATCGTTGTTCGGATGCCAGTGAAGCTCCCGCATTGCCCCAGGCTCGACCTCAACCAGCGCAGCCGCTATCGTCTTGGAGATCGGGAAATTAGTAGAGTCTACAATCCGGACGCTGCCGCCCGGTGTGCGGAGCGGCGGCTGGGCAAGAAGACGGTGCTTGAAGCTGAGCGGAATTTTGCCATAGGGAGACTGTACCTCTTGACTCTCCAGCGTGCCTGGCACGCGATCCTGATAAATATAGACCTGATCACCCGGGATGCTGCGGAATGCTTCCATCGGCACGCCGAAATTAGCCGACAGCACATCCTTAGGGGTGTGTGCGAACCAATCGGAAATTGATAATGTATTCAAGTCTGAGAAATTCCCGTCATCAAAGACGAGCAGAAATTCACAGCCTTCGGCGAGAGCTTGAATGGAATGGGGCAGTCCTGCCGGAAAATACCACAGATCGCCGGGGCCAACATCAGCAATGAAGTTGCGTCCGTTCTGATCGACAGACGTAATGCGTGCGGTTCCCCAGATCATATAGGCCCATTCTGCTTGCTGATGCCAGTGAAGCTCCCGTACACCGCCGGGCGTTAAGCTCATATTGACGCCAGCCAGCGTCGTGGCGACCGGGAGATCGCGAACTGTAATTTCCCGCGACCAGCCGCCATGATTGAGCTGCATATGCGTATCGGAGAAAGACATTTTCAAGTTGGGCATTAAGCCGGCATCTGTAGCCGGAGGAACCAGCATGTCCGGATTTTCCAAGTCCCGCATAATATCGCGGGGGCCGTAATCCGGGCCGCCTGCGCCGTCGCTGCGGATGGGCTGCGGAATAGGGAAAGGGGCTTCGTTCTTAGAACGTTCATCGTTCATGGCTCTTTCATTGCCTCCCTTCACCATTAATGAAATTGTATAATAACAGGCATGAGCACGTGCATCTATCCATAGCTATGTGATTCCGCTTGTCTTTTATGTACATAAACGCCGTAAAAGGGGAAGTGGCTCCTGCCTTGCCGGACAGAAGCCTTTAATTGCTGGATCATGAGCAGCCGCTCAATCGTTTAATCCGTAACCTCCGCCATATCCGTTAGGAGCGGGATAGCTCCAGCCGTTGCCGATCTGTCCGTTAAAGGAAGGCTGCGTGTAGCTGCGTGCCTGCTGCTGCGGAATTTGTGCGTAATCCTGATCCAACTCCCTGTGGCAGCTGCTTGGCGGTCCGATAACGACCGTATCTGTAATCGGTGCAAGCGTGTTTTTCACCTTCGCTTCATCGAGGCAGTAGGTATGAGCGAATACGCTTGCCGGCGTTAGGCGCAGCATATCGGATGCCGGAATAAATTCCGGAACCGGAGCGTCGAAGATGGCAAGCAGTTGAGTATTGTCCACGGTAGCCATTTCATAGTGCCACCAGCCTTGGGGAACATTCGCGACTTGACCGGGCTGGATCTGAAAGTTAAGCAGCTGCTTGGTGAAGGGGTTAATCAGAGAAACGAGCGCAGCGCCTGATATGCAGAACACAAGCTCTGAAGCATTCTGATGAATATGAGGCTCAACGACATTGCCTGTACTCAGAAAAATATTGAGCAAGGATACGTTGCCCAGCGTGTTTAATTGCTGAATGCCAAGCGCATCGATATAGTTGCGCGAATCCTTTTGGAAAAACGGGTTGTTTTTCAAATCATAAGTAAATTGAACAGAGGGTGACGTAAAGTCCATATAGGAAACAGCCATGCTAATCCTTCCTTTCACTTGCGGTTATAGGCGATCGCATAAACCATTGTATTCGTATGCCCAGGAAAGGTGAGGAGAGTGGAAGAGGTGTAGTTGTTCCTTACAGCAGTCATTGTATAGAAGGAAATAGCGCATGGAAATTATATATTGACAACATAATTTAATGTAACTATAGTGGTTCTATTGAAGGAGTGATGACATGGGAGCCAACAGTCATTTTACCGTTGCCTTGCATATTTTGTCCCGCATTCGCTATGAACAAGTCAAGAAGGATGACCTCTCCGTCTACGTGACCTCACAGGCGATTGCAGAAAGTGTCAACACCCATGCTGTGTTTATAAGACGAATCCTCAGCAGCTTGCATAAGGCCGGCCTGGTTGATGTCCGGCGGGGCAATGTGAACGGCGGCTGGAAGCTGACCCGGTCCACCCAGGATATCACGCTGCTGGACGTATATGACGCTGTTGTCGATCAGCCGCTGCAGGAGATGCACCATAGCAAGCCTAATCAGCGCTGCTCAATCGGCCGCGGCATTCAGCCGACGCTGCGGAAATATTACGGTGCAGCAGAACAGGCTTTTCGCGAAGAGCTGTCTCGCACGAATATGGAGACGATTTACGAGGAGACGATGATTCTTGCGGTGGAGTAAAATTTTTTATGATCATCAATGTAACTGATTCAATTACATTAAGAAAGTGGAGGGAGCCTTCCCGTGTCTAATTTACAGAGAACCTCACGGTTTTATTATGGATGGATTATTGTAGGCATTGTATTTGCGACGCTGCTCATTTCGGCAGCAATCAGCTCCGTGCCAAGCGTTCTCATGATTCCTCTGGAGAAGGAATTCGGATGGGGGCGGAGCGATGTTTCCGCTGCTGCTTCAATTCGGATATTATTGTACGGCTTAATGGGCCCATTCTCCGCTGCCTTTATGGCCCGGTTCGGCGTATCGAGAATTATGCTATTATCGATCCTTTTACTAGTCATTAGTATTGGATTTACGCCGTTTATTACAGAGATCTGGCAGTTTATCGTCATCTGGGGCATATTGGTCGGGTTAGGAACAGGTTCGCTAGCCAATGTGCTTGGCGTAACGATTGCCAACCGCTGGTTCGTCAAGCATAAAGGACTTGTTATCGGTATGCTGACGGCAAGTGCGGCTACCGGCCAATTGCTGTTCTTACCGTTAATCGCTCAGGCTACGAGTCTATGGGGATGGCGTTTTGCAATCTACGCGATCATTGGCGCGCTTCTGCTCCTAGTCCCGCTAATCGGTTTCGGCATGCGCAATCATCCTTCTGATATCGGGCTCCCGGCGCTCGGCGAAGAGACGGTCGTTAAGCCTGCTCCCTTTACCGGCAATTTGTTCATGACGCCAATTAGAGCCCTAGGCTCTGCCGCCAAAAGCGGCACCTTTTGGCTGCTTGCAGGAACGTTCTTCCTCTGCGGCTTCTCAACCAATGGCTTGATCGGAACGCATCTTATTCCGGCATGCGGAGATTTTGGCATTCCGCTTGTCATTGCGGCTGGTCTACTGTCTCTGATGGGGTTGTTCGATCTGGTAGGCACGACGCTGTCAGGCTGGCTGACCGACCGTTTCGACAGCCGCAAGCTGTTGTTCTGGTATTATGGCCTTCGCGGCTTATCGCTTATCTTCCTGCCGTTCGCGCTTGGCTCCGGTTATACGCAGCTGCTTATCTTTTCCGTCTTTTACGGACTGGATTGGATCGCGACCGTTCCGCCGACAGCGAAGCTGTCCTCAGATGCCTTCGGCAAGGAGAAGGCTGGCATGATTTTCGGCTGGATTGTCGTAGCACATCAAGCTGGGGCATCGACTGCCGCATACGGTGCGGGTGTTCTTCGGGACCTGCTCGGCAGTTACACGGTGCCGTTTGCCGTTGCAGGCTTCCTTTGCTTATTCGCTTCGGTAATGGCGATGCGCATCCGCAAGTCGAAGTCTGCTGCTGCAGGTGCAGCGGCGTAAAGCTTTTATAAGAATAGGGCTGTCTCCGTTTATGGAGGCAGCTTTTTTTTGCACGGGCGATGGTTCAAAAATTGTCTTATACGGCTGTGAAAAAATCCGGCATGTCATTATTAATCTATATCAAAATTGTGGTGCAAACAGCCATTTAGCGGCCAATTGGAGGCCTGTTCGCGAGTCATGTCGTTTTATAAGAAAAACTGAATGATTTCACAAAATTTCTTATAGCTAAAACTGCCCCGAATTCATTGACCATAGTGCGGTGCTGAGGTAGCATTAGGTCAGAATATAAAACAAAGCGTCGAACTTGGAATTATGCGTTTTCGAAAACGATACGAGGTGAATGCAGTTGCAACTCAAAGTGACGAACAGTCCATTTACGGAAGAACAAGCTGAGCTTTTCAATCGGTTATTGCCAACCCTTTCTCCTGCACAAATCCAATGGTTAAACGGGTATTTGGCATTTTACAGCGCGGGGGCATCTTCAGCCGCCGGCTCGGAAACATCGGTCGCAATTGAAGCCGTCAGCGCAGTACAGGAGGCACCGCCTGCTGCAGTCGTTGAGGCTCCGAAGGATGCAACGATTCTCTTCGGCTCCCAGACAGGCAATTCGCAGCGTCTGGCAGGCAAGCTTGCTGAGAAGCTGAAGGGGCAGGGCGTTGAAGTGACCCTCTCCTCCATGAACCAGTTCAAGACCAACAATTTGAAAAAAGCCGGCCATGTATTTATTCTTGTCAGCACGCACGGCGAGGGAGATCCGCCGGACAATGCATTGACCTTCTATGAATTTTTGCACGGCAAACGGGCCCCTAGGCTGGAAGAGACCAAGTTTTCGGTACTTTCCCTGGGCGACACGTCTTATGAGTTTTTCTGCAAAACAGGACAGGACTTCGACAAGCGTCTTGAGGAGCTTGGCGCGCAGCGTATCGTAGATCGGGCTGACTGCGATGTCGACTTCGACGAAACGGCATCAGCGTGGATCGCCAGCGTGGCAAGCGCGTTAAACACTTCCGCTGGTGCTGCAACTGCTGCTGTTCCGGCTGCAACGTCATCTGCGTCCGTCTCCACACAAGGAGAATCAGAATATTCGCGTGTTAATCCGTTCAAAGCTGAAGTACTGGAAAACTTGAACCTGAACGGACGCGGTTCTGACCGTGAGACTCGTCATCTGGAGCTGTCTCTTGAGGGTTCGGGATTGACGTATGAGCCGGGCGATTGTGTAGGTATCTATCCGCAGAACGATCCGGCGTTGGTCGAGCGTATTATTGAAGAACTGAAATGGAACCCGGATGAGCAGGTTGCTGCAGGAAAATCGGGCGAGACTGCATCACTCCGGAATGCGCTGGAGCATCATTATGAAATTACGGTGCTGACGAAGCCGCTGCTGGAGAAAGCGGTTGCCTACTCCGGCAACGACAAACTGGCAGAGCTGGTTAAGCCGGACAATAAAGAGCAGTTGAAGACGTATATCAACAGCCGGGATTTGCTCGACCTGCTTCGTGATTACGCGCCATGGACAATTGCACCGAAGGACATTGCGAATTTGCTTCGCAAGCTGCCGCCGCGTCTTTACTCCATCGCCAGCAGCTACAGCGCTCATCCTGAGGAAGTTCATCTGACGATCCGCAAAGTGCAATACGATGCGCATGGCAGAGAACGCAACGGAGTATGCTCCGTGCAAGCCTCCGAGCGACTGGAACAAGGCGACAAGCTGTCGATTTTCATTCAGCAAAATCCGAATTTCAAGCCGCCGGTCAATCCGGATACTCCGGTCATCATGATCGGTCCCGGCACAGGCGTTGCGCCATTCCGGGCGTTTCTTGAAGAGCGTGAAGAGCTTGGCGTAACGGGAAAAAGCTGGCTGTTCTACGGCGATCGCCATTTTGTAACCGACTTCCTGTATCAGACCGACTGGCAGCGTATGCTCAAAGACGGCGTCCTTACGAATCTGGATGTAGCCTTCTCCCGCGACACGAAGGAAAAGGTGTACGTACAGCACAGAATGCTGGAGAAAGCGAAGGAGCTTTACCAGTGGCTGGAGGAAGGCGCGCATGTGTATGTATGCGGAGACGAGAAGCATATGGCGCATGACGTTCATAAGGCGCTCTTGACGGTTATAGAGCAGCAGGGCAGCAAAAACTCGGAAGCGGCTGCCGCCTATTTGGCGGGATTGCAGGAGCAAGGCCGTTACCAGCGCGATGTTTATTAATCGTTGCATTTATAGATAAAGATCGTTGTAATTTGTACGTTATGCAAAAGCAAAGGAGTTGGCAGCAATGGCAAAGAAACATAAAGTTGAACCGATTGGCGGACCTCCAAGCGACGTAGAATTGCTGAAAGTCGAAAGTAATTACTTGCGCGGCTCTCTGGTAGGATCTCTCGCCAACCGCATTACAGGCGGCTTGCCTGAATTGGACAACCGGCTGCTGAAGTTTCATGGCAGCTATATGCAGGATGACCGGGATTACCGCAACGAGCGGGAGAAGCAGAAGCTGGAGCCTTCCTACCAATTCATGCTTCGTGTCGTTACGCCGGGCGGCGTATCGACACCGGAGCAATGGCTGGTCATGGATGAGCTGGCTGATAAATATGGAAGCGGAAGCTTGCGTATTACGACTCGTCAGGCTTTCCAACTGCATGGCGTTCTGAAATGGAACTTGAAAGAGACGATTCAGGATATTAACCATGCGCTGTTGACGACGCTGGCGGCATGCGGCGACGTAAGCCGTAATGTAATGTGCAACCCGAATCCGTACCAATCGGAAGTTCATAGTGAAGTCTATCATTGGTCGCAGCAGCTGACGACGCATCTGGCACCAAAGACGCCTGCTTATCATGAAATATGGCTCGACGGAGAGAAGGTTGTTGACAGTCTGGAGCAAGAGGAAGGTTCGGCGAAAGAGGTTGAGCCGATCTACGGACCGGTCTACCTGCCGCGGAAGTTCAAAATCGGCATCGCTGTTCCGCCATCTAATGACGTCGACGTTTATTCGCAAGACCTTGGTTATATTGCCATCATCGAAAAGGGCAAGCTGGTAGGCTTCAACGTTAGCGTTGGCGGCGGCATGGGCATGACGCATGGCGACAACCAAACTTATCCTCAGCTCGCTCGCGTCATTGGCTTCTGTACGCCGGACCAAATTCTCGATGTGGCAGAAAAGACAGTTACAATCCAGCGTGATTACGGCAACCGTTCCGTACGGAAATATGCCCGCTTTAAATACACAATCGACCGTCACGGCCTCGACTGGTTCGTTGACGAGCTTCATGATCGTCTGGGCTGGAAGCTGGAGCCTGCCCGTGAATTCAAATTCGATCACACAGGCGACCGTTATGGCTGGATAAAAGGCAAAGACGGCAAATGGAACGTCAACTTGTATATCCAAAGCGGCCGGATTGTCGATACGGATACGCTGAAGCTGAAAACAGGCCTGCGCGAAATTGCCAAAATTCATACCGGCGATTTCCGGATGACAGCGAACCAGAACCTGGTCATTGCGAACATCACCGGTCAGAAAAAAGCGAAGATTAATGCACTGTTGAAAGAGTACGGCATTTCCGAAGGCTCGCATCTTTCTGCTTTGCGCCGCAGCGCTTTGTCTTGCGTAGCTTTGCCAACCTGCGGCTTGGCAATGGCGGAAGCTGAACGTTACCTGCCGACGCTCATCGACAAGCTGGAGCCGATTCTGGAGGATGCCGGCTTGCGCGAAGAGGAGATCAATATCCGGATGACCGGCTGCCCGAATGGCTGCGCTCGTCCTGCACTGGGTGAGATCGCTTTTATCGGCAAATCGCCGGGCAAATACAATATGTATATGGGAGCGGGCTTCTCTGGGGATCGTCTCAGCAAGCTGTACCGCGAAAATATCGGCGAAGAGGAAATTATCGATACCTTGAAGCCAATCATTAACCGTTTTGCAACGGAACGCGGGCAAGGCGAGCATTTCGGCGACTTTGTCGTACGGACTGGATATGTGAAAGCGGTCCTTTCCGGAACGGATTTCCACAGCTAATCCTATAATGAAAATGAAAGGGACCTCTTTACCCGATGCGGGTGTAAGAGGTCCTTTTGCTTTTAGAATTTTACTTCCGGTTATAGCTAATCGTAGCGTATTTTATGGGATTCCACTTTCCAGTTCTCGTCGAACTGGAGGACGAGTAGACTGTCGTCAACACCTAATCCGGCTCTGCCCAAATAATAAACGTACTGGAAAGCAGGCTCGTCCAGCTTCTCTTCAGGCTTGCCCAGCAGACTAATGATCTCATCCTCTGTCTTGCCCACAAGATTATTGTTCTTATTTAATAAATCACTTAACATTGCGCTTCTTTTCTCACGGTCGCTGGTCCAGCTATTCGCGGTAAATTGGCTTTGGCAAGCGCATAGCAGCAATAGTGCTAGTAAAGAGAGTACTATTTTTCTCAACATGATCCTCCTGTATTATTTTATTTCCAATATTATCTAGACGCAAAAGAATCAAAAGGGTTGCATCACAAATAGGTTGCAGCGGAGAAGCGGGTCGCCTATAATGATTTCAATAGTAATTGGTTAATCAATAAAATGTTATTATATAACGAGTGCAACAAAGGAGAATAGCTATGGCAAAAGTAACTGCAGCTTCTGCGAATCGCCGAGCCGAAATTGTAGCCGCTGCAATCGAAGTTTTTGCAGAAATCGGCTATTACCGGGCGACAACAGCGCAAGTGGCGGAGCTGGCTTCGATTTCCCAGCCCTATGTATATCGTTTTTTTACCAAGGAGTCGTTGCTTGTCGAAGCACTGGACGTATCTTGGCAGCGGATTACCGGCCAGTTTCAAAGCGTCATTGATTCCGCCGCTCCGGAACAGCTGGAGGACGGCCTGACTCGCGCTTACGAGGCCGTTATGCAGTCGCACCGCTATGAAATTTTGCTGCAAATGCAAGCACAGACCATTAACGAACCGGCGGTTCGGCAGTCAATCAGGCAAGGAATGGGTAAAATCCAGCAGATGGTTAATGACGCTTTCAAGCAAGCGGGAATTGATCAGCCTGAGGCGCGTACAACCAACTTTTTAGCCCGCGGAATGCTGTGCAACGTTTCTATGGCGCTTGATATGCCAGAGCTGTTTGTGAAGTAATGTTGGGTCTGTTTTGAAAGAGGAGTCCGCAATTTTGTTATTGCCGATTCCTCATTAGAAATATGGTCGTGAGAAATGAAAACTGAATTGAAAGCGTAATCACTAATGCTATATATTTTTTAGGAATGCGAGGAGAGATTGCGATGGGGAAGACAAGCACATTAACTAGCATTTTGGAAACAGTCGATATTTCGACGGGGGAACGAACGGTGTTAGCTCAATTCCCGTATTTGATCGAAGCGCCAAACTGGACATCGGATGGAACAGCGTTAATTTACAACTGTGAAGGAAAGCTGTACGCATTCGAAATAGCTACAGGCAACAGTTCGGTCATAGATTCGGGATTTGCTGTACGCTGCAATAATGATCATGTGCTGTCTCCCGGCAATAATACGCATGTCGCGGTGAGCCACCATACCGCGGAAGACGGCAAATCCCGCATTTATACCTTCCCTTTGACCGGTGGTGCACCCGTTCTGATTACTCCGATGGGGCCAAGCTATCTTCATGGCTGGTCGCCGGATGGCAGCACGTTGTCCTATTGTGCAGAAAGGGATGGCGAATACGACATTTATACGATCCCGGCAATTGGAGGGCTTGAAACGCGGCTGACGGACAGTCCAGGGCTAAATGACGGTCCAGAATATTCACCGGACGGCAGTCATATTTGGTTCAACTCTGTCCGCTCCGGACTGATGCAGGTATGGCGAATGAATGCGGATGGCAGCGAGCAAACGCAAATGACCTTCGAAGAAAGCAATAACTGGTTTCCCCATATTTCACCGGACGGCCAGTGGGCAGCCTACATATCCTATCGCAAGGGAGACGTCGACCCGGGCGATCATCCCGCTAATAAGGAAGTTGAGATTCGCCTGATGCCAAGTGTAGGCGGCGAGTCCCACACATTGGTGCAACTGTTCGGAGGACAAGGTACAATAAACGTCAATTCCTGGTCGCCTGACAGCCAACAGCTCGCTTTCGTG
This sequence comes from Paenibacillus sp. NPDC058174, assembly GCF_042883865.1. Lineage (NCBI taxonomy): Bacteria > Bacillati > Bacillota > Bacilli > Caryophanales > Paenibacillaceae > Paenibacillus > Paenibacillus sp. NPDC058174. The sequence goes on along the minus strand of NZ_JBHVUY010000001.1, from coordinate 1,823,805 downwards.
AGCTACCGGATCGAGGGATAGAATAGAGGCGTAGTATAGTGGGAAAAGAGCTGCAGCCGCAGCTCTTTTTTTTGTCTTGTCGACGATCCTCATACTTGTCTCCTCGTGAAATGAGGAACAAAATGTAAAAGTACATTTTGAAAAGCCTCAAAAGCCCCAAAACTGCCTTCAAAATGTAAAAATACATTTGAAATCGCGAGATTTAGCCTTTTTGGCTTAATTTAGGCCAACCAAAATGCACTTTTGCATTTTGAAGCCATAAATCGCCGAAAACACGGCTGACAACCTGCACTTTTACATTTTGATTCGTTCCAACCCCTGCTAGCTTGACTATAAAAAGTGGGTACGACCGTTGCACGGCGGCTAGTTGATGCTGACAATAACTAAAACCTACTAAACTTCGCTATACGAAAAACGCAGCTTCCTTCTCCAACGTTCTTTAAAGTAACATGCTCTGTCTAATCTTCGCTCGCTACGCTGCCTGAGTGCAATGCTCACATGAGTCTGCTATGCTCGGATTTGCCTTGCTGCGTCACAGTAGCGACATGAAACCAAAATTCATCGAGAAGCGATGCGACAATGGAATCAAGAACGGCAGCATGAACCAAAGCGGGCAGCGGCCCGGGGGGTGTTGAAGTTGCAGTTAGGGAAAGCGGAGCGTTTTGAGTTCATGCTGACATTTTGCAGATTCTATCCATTGATCATCGTAAAAGCGATGAAACAATGGAATCAAGAACGGCAGCATGAACCAAAACGCGCAGCGATCCCGGGTTTAGTAATGCACCAACAACAACGATCTAGCCCCGCACATCCTCCGGCAGACAGGACAGCTTCATAAACTGAATAAAAGTCCGCACCTGATACGCCATCACATCTTCTTTCCGGTAAGCGAGGCAAATTTGCCGCTGCTTCACTTGGCCTGGCAGATCCAGCAACACAATTTCTCCTGCTGCTGCTTCCTTCATGGCGCTGCGCCACGGGAGAATGCCGACGCCAATGCCATGCTTGACCGACTCCTTAATCGTCTCAATGGCACCCAGCTCCATGCCGATGGTCCATTGCAAGCCATTGTCCTTCGCCCAGCTGTCAGCCAGTTCACGGGTAGTAGAGCCGTGCTCATGGAGCAGAAAGGCTTGTCCTTTCAGATCGTCGACGGATATGGCCGCCTGGCTTGCCAGAGGGTGGGACTTCGGCAGTGCCAGCTTCAGCTCATCCTCAGCCAGCGGAATCGTTTCTAAGCCTTCCACATCGGTATGGAGCAAGGAAACGACGGCGACATCGATCTGATATTCGCGAAGCAGCGTCAAAACCGCGCCGGCGTGTTTGACGGTTAACAGCGGGACTACATTTTCATAGCCGGATTGAAAGGCAGCCAGATAAGGCGGCAAGAAATAGGTTGCAGGCGTATAGCTGGCGCCGATTTTCAGCTGGCCCCGGCCTTGCTCGCGATGTTCCTTCATTAGCCGCGATGATTCGTCCATGAGTGCGCATATTCTTTTGGCATAGGGTAAAAGCGTTTGTCCCGCATCTGTCAGCTGAAACTGGCGCATTTGTTTATGAAATAGGTTAAGCCCCAGATCTTCCTCGAGCTTTTTCAAATGAAAGCTGACTGTCGGCTGCTTCAAATCGAGCTCTGTGGCTACTTCCGTCAGCGTTGACAGACGGGCTGCCTGGACAAAAACGCGAAGCTGTTGAATGTTAATAACGCATCCCTCCTCGAAATTAATATAGATATTATCGATAAGAATATCAATACATATAGATACATTTAATTTAATCTTATCATTCCTTTAATCCTCCATTTACAATTTGTCCTTAATCTAAGTAAGGAAGAAGAACATAGCGGGAGGTAATGAAATGTTGAAGAGAGCTAGGCAAAAGGGGATTTTACTTATTGGTTTGCTGACGGTGGCGATATCGATTACAGCATGCGGGAATAACGGAGGGACGCCGAACAACTCAGGAGCGTCAAATGCTCCAAACCTGAATAGTGCAGCTGAAGCAAGTCCGGCAGCCGACACAGGGTCCAAGGATGAGCCGCTCGTAGTCTACTTGAATGACTTTGACGAAATTATTAAGCCGATGTTTGAAGAGGCGACTGGCTACAAGCTGGAGCTGGTAAGCGGCAACGGAGCGGAGATCGCTTCGCGTATTGAGGCCGAGAAGGGGAATCCTCACTGGGATGTCGTCTGGATGGACGCAATGCCAACAATCGACCAAATGGGCAAAAACGGACAGCTGCTTGAAGGCTGGTCGCCAAGCAACGTTGATCAACTGACGGATTTTGCTAAAGCATTTGTGCCGGAGAACAAAACGTATTATCCGACTGGCGCACATGCCGCGTCCGTCATCGTCTACAACACGAAAGCCTTTGATGCGAATACTGCTCCAAAAACATGGGCAGATCTGGCTGACCCTAAATTCAAAGGAGTTGTAGGTATGGCTGATCCGGCGGTAGCGGCGCCTGCCTTCCCGTTCGTCGCTTGGTTTTTCCAAACGCAAGGTATGGACGGCGGCAAGAGCTTTTTTGACGGCCTGCTGAAAAACGATCTGCATGTTTACCCGAAAAATCCGAACGTAGCCAAAGCGTTGACAGGCGGCGAGATTAAAGCAGCTGCGCTGCAAGAGAGCAATGCTTATGCGCTGAAAAACGCTGGCGAGCCCATTGAAATCATCTGGCCGGAGGAAGGCGCTCCTGCGTCGGTGCGCGTAGCGGCGATTCAGAAAAATACAAAGCATGCTGATGCTGCCAAAGCATTCGTGGAATTCATCCTGGATCCAAAAACGCAGCAAGCACTGATCGATAACGGGGAAGAAAGCTACTTTGAGGCTTCTGCCAATGGAGTGACGGAGAAGTCCGATCGCGCGGCGAATGCGAAGCTTGTCGTGGCTGAAGCAGCATGGGCTGGCGAGCATGAAGGCGAAATTAAGCAATGGTTCGCTGACAAAGCGGTGAAGTAACCGATGTTTCGATTAAAAGCGCAAGGAAACCGGACCGGCTGGCTCGTGCTAGCCGTCCTGTTTCTGCTTATTTTGCTTCCGCTCGCCGCCGTTGTCATCCAAGTGCTGCTGCCCGGCGTTTTTTTCGGCAACCTAGAGATCGGCAATTTATCTTTGCTGCTTGATGTATTCCGCAGGCCGCTGTGGTACGTCTCCCTAAAAAACTCAGTTGTGCTGGGGATTGGAACTACCGTGCTTGGCACGATGCTTGGCGTTGCCCTTGCGATGGTTCGTTCGAAATGGACGTTTCCAACGGCCAAGCTGCTGGATATTGCGGTCTGGATTCTAATCATTACACCTTCGTTTATTTTGGCTCAAGGCTGGGTGATGTTCGCCTCGTCTGACGGATTGGCAACGAGATGGCTTGGCTGGAGCGGCCTGCATCAGCTTGTGTTTCAGCCCGCTGGCTTGATCGCCGTCATGACATTGAGCAAATTTCCGATGGCCTACCTGACGGTAATTGCCGCATTGGAGTGGAAAGTGGAACAGCTTAGCGACGCAGCCCGGTTATCAGGCGGTTCCCGCTGGACGGTATGGCGGACGATTCAGGCGCCTTTGCTGCTGCCGGCTATTTGCTCCGGCGCTATGCTCGTTTTTATGGATACGGTTGGCGATTTCGGCATGCCGGCATCGATTGCAACGATTTTCCGGTTTCCGACCTTGCCTTATTCGATCTATTCTGCGTTATACACGTCACCGATCCGGTTCGATATGGCGGGGGCGTTGTCCTTCTATCTTGTATTACTGATCGCTGTAGCGATGAGTGTACAGCTGTACGCATTGCGCAAATCGAGATTTGATTTCCTGTCCTCGCGGGCAGTTCGTTCGGTGCCGAAGCGGCCAGCGAAAGGCGCCTTATGGCTGATGGCCGGCAATCTGCTGTTTCTAGCAGTTGTACTGGGCATTCCATTCGGCTCTAACCTGTTAATGTCGATTTCGTCCAACGCTTCGGCAGATGCAAAAACAGGATTAACGCTAAAGCATTACAAGGCGCTATTCACGACTGACGGCAATCTGCTTAGCGGTCTCATTCATTCCCTCGAAATAGCTGCTGTGGCTGCTGTTATCGGTCTCGTTGTCGGATTCTTTGTCGCTTATGTGCTGAACTATTCGGAATTTAAGCTCCGCAAACTCATTGATGTTATTTCGCTCGTCTCGCTTGCTGTGCCGGGTATCGTGCTCGGTATCGGATATATTTTCATATGGAATCAAGCTTGGCTGGAAAAGATCGGGCTGCTGCTGTACGGCACGCCATGGATCTTGGCGCTGGCAAGTGTCGCCGGTGTTATCCCGGTCATCACAAGGGTTGTCGTGGGAGCGATGGCCAAGGTGCCAAGGCAGCTGCTGTCCGCCGCCCAAATGCAAGGAGCGGGTTTCTTGTCCCGGATGAGCTCGGTACTCATGCCGTTGATCAAAGGAGCACTGCTATATGCGGGTCTTGCAGCTTTTGGAGCAAGCGTGTTCGATCTGGCGATTTCGTCGATTCTGTATCCGCCAAATTTCATGACGCTGCCTGTCGTCATCAATAAAGCGTTTGAGGATTTGAAATTCGGCTATGCTGCGGCGGCGACGTTAACCGGCGGCGGATTGGTCATCCTCATTATTGCCGCTATGGAACTGCTATTTAAACCTGCGCGGAAGCGTCAAAGGAGATCATCGCAATGAATACGATACTGGAAGTCAAGGAATTAGCAAAATCATTCGGCAGCCACACCGCACTGCGCGACATCCATTTCTCGGTGCAAAAGGGTGAGATCATCAGCGTGCTAGGGCCTTCGGGCTGCGGCAAATCAACGCTGCTGCAATTAATTGCAGGCTTGCAAAATCCCGATGCCGGCGAGATTAAGCTGCGCGGCAGCGTGGCGGCGTCTGGATCGCGGTCTATTCCACCGGAGAAGCGGGGCATTAATATGGTGTTTCAGGATTATGCCCTATGGCCTCATATGAGCGTCTATGACAACATCGCTTATGGGCTGCGCCGCCAGAAGGTACAGTCAGCCGCTATTCGTGAGCAAATCGCGGAGCTGACAGCGCTGCTTCATCTGCAGGGCTTGGAAGACCGGCTGCCTCCCCAGCTGTCGGGCGGCCAGCAGCAGCGGGTAGCGATTGCCAGGGCGCTGGCAACGAAGCCGGATCTATTGCTGCTAGACGAGCCGCTCTCCAATCTCGATATGCGGCTGCGGATCGAGATGCGTACGGAGATGGCCTATTTGTTCCGCAGGCTGGGTACAACCGTATTCCACGTTACGCATGATCCTGACGAGGCATTTGCAATGGCGGACCGGCTGATGATTATGCGTGCGGGAGCAGTCGATCAGATCGATCCTCCAAAAGCTTGCTATGAGCGTCCGGCAACACTTTCAGCAGCTATGCTGCTCGGAGCAGGCAACCGGCTGAAGGGTCGTGCCGTCACAATGGCAGGAGGAGATATAGGCGTGATCATTGGAGAGCAGGAAATTAGAGGCACTTGGAATGCCCGGACAGCTGCTTCGGGGGACGAGGCGGAGCTGCTTTTCCGGCCGGATGCAGCGGTCTTCATGAGCAGCCCCGTCGCAGAAGGCTTGTCTGTAACGGTTTTGCACAGTGTATATGAAGGGAAGTTTGTGCGCGTCCTTGCCAAGACGGCAGACGGCCAGCAGCTTTCTTTTCTTCATGAGGAGCCTTTGAATGCGGGGGCAGAAGGTTATTTGCACATCAGTCACGTATTTTTATTTCCGCGGGAGCAGCATAACGAGAGGTAGAGCATATATGTCACGACAATTCGTCATTTCAGATATACACGGTCATGCGGAAGGAATGGAATTACTATTGCAAGAGGCGGGCTACCATCCAGGCAAAGACAAGCTCGCGCTGCTTGGGGACTACATTGATGCAGATCCTGCGACATGGGAGTCGTTAAAATACGTCAAAAAGCTTTGTGACGAAGGTGCTGTTGCCTTGGCCGGCAATATGGAGGTTGCGCTGCTTGCGCTTATAAAAGAGAAGGGCTCGCGAAAAGCGCAGGAGGTCAACGCTGAATATGAATTTATTGAATCGCTGCCTTTCTTTGCGCAGTCCGGTTCTTACTTATATGTACATGCCGGCATTCGCCCGGGAATCCGGCTGGATCGGCAAAGCAAGACGGATTTGACAACGATCCGCGAGCCATTCTGGGGCAGTGACTTCGACTTTCCCGCCAATATTGTGTTTGGCCACACGCCAACGCATAAAATGGGAGCGGCACCCGGCGAGCTGTGGCATGCCCCCGGGCGACTGGGGATCGATACCGGCGCAAAACATGGACAGCGGCTAACGTTAGTAGAGCTGTCGGGGCAAACGGCGTATTCATGCAGCACGGCATCTACCAGCCTCTATGGGGATGTCCGGGAAAGCAGCTGGAAGGCGGAATCGCAATTAATACCTTTTAGCTGAGAAGTATAAGTTAAGTATGAACGTCAAAGGCAGAAAAGGCCTTTGACGTTTTTTTACAACAAAAGTTAACGAAAAGTTGATGGCTAATCGTATTCATGTCATAATAATAATCGAACCGGTTTCATAAATTCGGTTTAGAACGATACATAGGAGCAGAAGATGAACGAAAAATCTGATCATGTCACAATCGCCGATGTCGCCAAACTTGCAGGTGTAGCGAAATCGACGGTATCACGCATAATAAACGATGTTCCAGGCGTGAAGCCTGTTACGAGGACTAAAGTGCTGAAAGCGATTGAAGAGCTCGGGTTTAAGCCAAATATGATAGCCAGAAGCTTGAAGACGAATATGAAATACCAGATAGCGCTTGGGATCGATGATATCCGTAACCCTTATTATCCGGAGCTGGCTTGGGCGGTCGAGCAAGTTGCCAAAAACAGTGGATACCGGGTTGTGCTAATCAATCATTATGGGAACCCTACTGAGGAACTATCGCTTATTCGTCATACGAATGAGATGCATATTGACGGTCTAATTTTGCTTTCCATAAGCTATCCGCAAGCTTTGAAAAAATATATTAATCATTCTTCTGTACCGGTCTGCCTCATCGGTAATATTGGCGATGACGTCAATGCGGATATGGTGTATTTGACCAAGCCGGAAGGCATGCTTGCAATGGAGCATCTGATCCGCATCGGTTGTGCAAATATCGCCTATGCCGGAGGGCCAAAGCAGCAGCATCAAGGGATGCGATACGACGCATACGAGAACGCATTGAACGCAAATTTTATGAAAGTAAACTTGTCCAATGTTTTTGTGGGGGCGGATTTTTCGCTGAATACGGGTATTCAGGCTGCTGAATATTTTGCGGGTCTTCCTGAGCTTCCCGATGGTGTCTATGCCGCGAACGATATGATTGCGATCGGTCTCATCCAAGGATTGATCGAGCGGGGTATTCGTGTTCCCGAAGATATAAAGGTAGTTGGTGTGGATGATATCAGCTGGTCGACTATTGCCCGGCCGAAAGTCAGTTCCGTATCCAATCTTACCGGGGAAGTAGGCAGGATAGCAGCCGAATTACTGCTGCAGCGCATTCAGGAGGGAAATACTTCTCCGCTTCGAAAAGTTCAGCTTGAGCCGCGTCTCATCGTTAGGGATTCCAGTGTAAAGGTGAGCCATGCTTAAATGGCTCACTGCTTCATGCGGTGCTAACGCGACTCCTGTGTTTTGAACGAACGGCAGAACGGCAGCATGACAAACAAAACCGTCCATTGACAATTAAAAACGGCTATGTGATAATCATTTTAGAACCGGTTCGAAAAGTTCTATAATAATAATCCAACACAGTACAAGAATTATAACGGCACTTGAAAAATGATTATTTTTTTAAAGCATTATGTAAGAGCTTACATTCAAGGGGGTCATTTCATTGACACAATTGCAACGCATGATTTTGGATACGGACATCGGTACAGATGTGGATGACGCAATGGCAGTAGCGCTTAGTATGTTCTCATCGGAAATTCAGGTTGAGGGTATCACAACCGTCTATGGGGATGTCGATTTGCGGTCCAGAATGGTGAGAAGAATATTGCAATTAGGCGGCAGAGAGGATATTCACATTTATTCCGGCATACGGGAGACGCTGCTGCGAAACCGGGAAATCTGGTGGCTTGGTCATGAAGGAGAAGGTATTCTTCACTTGGATGAACGGGATGAGGAGCTTGGCTTCGAGGAGAAGCATGCGGTGGATTTCATCATCGAGACGGTTATGAACAATCCGGGCGAAATCACGCTGGTTCCGATCGGGCCGCTCACAAACATCGCCGCCGCGCTTATTCGCGAGCCTAAAGTGGCCCAAAATGTGAAGGAAATTATTCTCATGGGGGGAGTGGCTCGTATTGGCAGCAATGCATCAGAGCTAGACTATTACGAGCACAATATTAGCAGAGATCCTGAGTCGGCTTCCATTGTATTCGGAAGCGGCGCTCCTATCGTTATGGTGGGCTTGGATGTGACACGCAAAGTATTGCTGAATCGCACGCACCTGGACCGGCTCACGGCGACTGGCAAGCCGCTTAATCTCATTCTTGTCAAGCTGGTGGAACGATGGCTTGATTGGTATAAGCATGACTATACGGCGATGAATGATCCGCTTGCAGTAGCGCTTCTAATTAACAGGAGCTTTGTAAAGACCAAGAGGATGAAGGTGCATATTGAATATGATCACCGCCATCCGACAGGTCAGACGATCGCCCAGCAGCAAGAGGATGCCAACGTAGAAATTTGCGTAGAGGTAGACAGCGAGGCTTTTATGGAGCTGTTGCTGCAACGGCTATGCGATTATGAAGTCAAGCAGGCAGAGCATGTTTTACCATTTGGGGAGGGATTAAAGTGAACCATTCTAGAAAATTCCGTCCGGCGTTAATTGCAGTACTGCTGATTGCAATTGTGGCCATGGTCTTATCAGGCTGCAGCTCAAACGGAAAAACAAATAAGCCAGATCAAGGTAAGCCGCAAGCAGCAAAAGTAATTATTCCATTCTGGATTACCCCACAAGATAAAGGCATTACAGCATGGTTTACAAAATGGACGAATGAATTCAATAAAAGCAACCCTGGTATTGAGGTAAAACTTGAATTTGTTCCTCAAGACGCTTGGCAGCAAAAGCTAAAGGCGGCGCAGTCCAACGGAACCGCTCCACAAATTTCTTATTCCAACTATGCGAGCATTCCAATGAACATGAAGCAAGGGATGGTAGCTGCGCTTGATGACTATATAGAGCCGAAGGTGTTCGAGGATCTATACGATAATATCAATGAGCTGATTACGATCGGCGGCAAACATTATGCATTTCCTGTATTCGTCGAGCCTTATGAATTGCTGTTTTACCGCAAGGATTTCTTTGAAGAAGCAGGATTGGACCCAAATAGTCCGCCTAAGTCATGGGATGAATTAATTGAAGCGGGCAAAGTGTTAAGCAAGCCGGGACGGTTCGGACTTTCCGTGCCGGGAAGCGCAGATATCGGTTGGACACATTGGTCGTTCCAGAATATGATTGGACACTTCCCGATTAGCGATGACTGGTCTAAGGCAACTGTAAATGACGATCAATACCGGCAGCTATTCACTTTTTGGAAGCGCTTGTATGACGAGAAGGTTGTACCAAAGCAGGCGCTGGCTCCAGCATGGGATATCAAGCCGTTAGCTGAGGGCAGAGTCGCTATGGCGCTTAATGGTTCATGGGCGATTGGCAATCTCAAGAACGATTACAAGGACGTTATGGACAAAATCGGTATTGCAGTCATGCCAACACCGGATGGCGAGATGGCAGGCAAGACGGTTGCCGCTATGGGCGGCTACTCACTAACGATGGACGCCAAAGCTAAAAATCCGAAGGAAGCGGCCGAATTTATTCAATACTTAGTCGCCGGCGATCCGCAAATTATGCTGGACTTCTTCAAGACGACTCAGTATTCGAAGTTTTCCGGACGGAAGTCGGTTGATGCACTCATCAACAAAGAGCCGGAGATTGATAAGGATCCGTATCGCAACGTGGTCGTGGAGCAGGTTATTCCTTATTCAAAGCCCGAGCCATGGTATTCCTTTGATTTGTCCAGCATTTACGCCAACGCATTAGAAACGGTCGTCACGAAAGGCGTGAAGGTCGACGACGCGTTGAAGACGTTGGAGAAGGATTTGAACGACTACATCAAGGTTCATAATTACGCGAACACAAATCCAAAGCTGAATCCATAGCGGGATAGCATTTAATTACGCTTGCGGGCAGGGGGCCTGTGAAGGTCTTCCTCTCTGCAGCGTTTAACCGGGATACGGATCATAAGGTTCAAACATTGGGGTGACAAAATTGGATAATACGAAGCCTAACGAATTAAAGACGATCAAAGCGCCATCCCGAGCGAAGCAGGATACGAAGGCGGCGTATGCGATGCTGCTACCAACCTTTTTGCTATTAAGTCTCTTCGCGGTATTGCCGCTTGGCATGTCTGTCTACAAAAGCTTTACCGATTTTAGCTTTTATAAAACGCCGGAGTTCACCGGTTTTCACAATTATCGCATCGTGCTGGCAGATCCTTTTTTCCGTAAATCAGTGCTGGTCGTGTTCAAGCTTGTATTTCTAATCGTACCGCTGCAATTTGCAGCAGCCTTTCTATTCGCCAATTTGATAAAAGGAATGAGCAAGAAGGTCAGCGCATTCGTCAAAACAACGATATATATACCACTAGTCATTAGCGGAATCGTCGTCGGCGCAATCTTCTCGTTCATCTATGACTACCAAGGCGGCATTCTCAATTCACTGCTTCAGTTTCTTGGCCTAGAGGGGCAGGCATGGACCGCTGATCCCAGCTTTGCCTTGTACAGTGTTGCTGCACCTGCGATCTGGCAAAGTTTCGGTTATGTCACTCTGATGATGCTGGCAGGTCTGCTGGACATTCCGAATGATTATTATGAAGCGGCCAAAATGGACGGCGCATCAGCGTTCCGCAGAATGCTGCATATTACGATTCCCAATATGAAAAACATTTTTATTTTCATTCTAATATCGGGGGTAACGGGAAGTCTTTCGTTGTTTGAAATCGTTCTTATGATTACAAATGGAGGTCCGGGTGCGGATACGCTAACGCCTTTCTTGCATTTGTTCAATCATTTCAACAATGATCCTACTATGGGTTATACAGTGGCGGGTGCAATATTAATGGCGTTGATACTTGGCGCTTTCTCAGCTGTTGTCTTCCGGCTTGTACAGTCGGATAAAGCCATAGACTAGATAGATTGGAGCAGAGTGAATGCCATGAATAATGAGAAAATAGCCCGGAGCTTTATGAACCTGATCGGCATCCTCGTCGCGCTATTCGCCATTTTTCCATTAATTTGGATGGTTATTTCGGGATTCAAGAAGCAAGAGGAGGTTCTTGCTTTTCCTTTAAAGTTTTTTCCTGAGCAATGGAATGTTAAAAATTATCGTGAAATATTAACGGATTCCACCTCTTTTTTTCCGGATGGAGCGTCCTTTACCCATTCCATGCTGGTTACATTTGCAGTTGCTGCTTTTTCTGTTGTATGCAGCTTGCTGCTGAATTCGATGGCTGCTTATGTGTTCGCCAGACTTGATTTTCCTTTGAAAAGATTTCTATGGGTCTACTACATGATGACGATGTTCGTTCCAGGTATTGCCGTCTATATTACCAGCTTTATGGTCGTGGATATGCTGCAAATGACGAATACGTTCTGGGTATTAACACTGCCAGGAATTGCGTACGTATGGAGCGTCTTTTTTATCCGGCAATTTTATTTGAATATTCCTGTGGCACTGGAGGAAGCGGCTCTACTTGACGGAGCGTCGAGATTCCGCATCTATCTTTCCATTTTTCTGCCGCTGTCGATTCCGCCATTTGTCATTATGGGTATAAATGTGTTTCTCGGGTTCTGGTCCTCGTTCCTCTGGCCGGTTATGACAATATCAGACCCGTCTTTCTATCAAATCAATCAATTGATTATGTTTTTTAAATCGCAACGGAATACAGAATGGCATTACATTATGGCCGCAGCTTCGATCGCTTCTATACCGCCGATCGGCCTGATGCTTATTTTCCAAAAATATATTATGCAGGGTATCAAACTTTCAGGAATTAAATAAATAGAGGATGACAGGAGAGAGAAACATGGAGAACACTTCCGTCTTGAACATGAGAAAAAGCGTAATTAAGAAAGATTATATAGAGCGCACCTATGCCGGTTGGCTAGGCAAAGTAATCGGCGTCCGTCATGGAGCCAATGTAGAAAATTGGAGCTATGAAAAACTGAAAAGAGCTTTCGGAGAAATGACGGGTTATGTGCATAGCTTTCGGAATTTTGCCGCTGATGACGATACAAATGGACCGCTATTTTTCCTCCGGGCACTGGAAGACTACACGTACACAAGGGAGCTGTCTGCTAAAGAAATCGGCTTAACCTGGCTCAATTATGCGCCGGATGGTCATGGCTTTTATTGGTGGGGCGGTTATGGCATCTCAACAGAGCATACTGCCTATGAAAATATGAAACACGGTATTATGGCGCCGGATTCAGGATCGGCCAAGCAGAACGGGATCGCCGTTGCAGAGCAAATCGGCGGGCAGATTTTCATCGACGTCTGGGGCATGATCGTTCCTGGTAATCCGGAACTGGCCGCAGAGTATGCCGCTAAGGCAGCAAGCGTCTCTCATGACGGCGAGGGGATATACGGCGGTATGTTCATCGCGGCGGCGGTCTCTGCTGCATACACAGCAACTACGATCGATGAAATCATCGACGCCGGTCTGTCTGTTCTGCCGGAGGATTGCGAATACCGGAGAATGACGGCTGCTGTTCGAGCGTTCCATAAGAACAATAACGCCAATTGGCATGACGGTTTTGCTTTTGTGAAATCCCACTTCGGTTACGATAAATATCCCGGTCACTGCCACATCATTCCGAATTCGGCGGTCATTATTCTTTCTTTATTGTATGGTAATGGCGATTTCTCTCGCACGCTCAATATTTGTAATATGTGCGGCTGGGATACCGACTGCAATGCGGGGAATGTTGGGGCCATTATGGGAGTATGGGCCGGTCTGAGCGAGATTGGCGAGGAGTGGAGAAAACCGATTAACGACTTTCTTTGCTGCTCAAGTGTAATCGGTACGTTGAATATACTTGATTTGCCTTGGTGTGCTGCGTATATTTCCCGCTTTGGCTATTTAATTGCAGGAGAAGAAATGCCTTCGGAGTGGAAGGCGATTTTAATGGGGAATGGAGCGAAATTTCACTTCGAATATCCAGGTTCTACGCATGCAATGAGAACGGCCACTACTGACGAAACTCATGTCACTGCATCGATTGAAAATTCGGATGAGCAAGCAGCTTCCGGCCTTAGATCGCTGAAAGTCGTGTTCGACAAAGTGCAAGGCGGGCATGCCTACAGGCTGTACCATCAAACGTATTACCGGCCGCATGATTTTAACGATAGCCGATACGATCCCAGCTTCTCTCCAATTCTGTATCCTGGACAGCGTATTCGGGCTAAGGTGTTAAATCCGCAGGATGCAGCGATTTCCGTAAAAGCTTCGTTGTATGTGATGGATGGCAATGATAATAAGCGGTATTACGGGGAGCCAGTAGTGCTGGAGCCAGGTGCTTGGCATGAGCTTAGTTATGACATTCCATTCTTATCCAGTGCATGTCTGGAAGAAGCGGGTATTGAATTTGTTCCGCTGGACGGCTGGATGTCGATGCTGGTCGCTTATGTCGATGATTTCTCTTTTGATGGGAAGCCCAACTACGCGATCGACTTTGCAAAAGAACGTCTGGAGGTTTGGAACAGCCTGCATACGGAGATTAGTCAGTTTACCTATTTAAGAGGGCTGTGGACACTGGAGGAGGGGCAGCTTAGCGGCAGCTATTCAGCAGGTTCTGCAGAATGCTACACCGGAGATTTGAGCTGGACGGATTACCGGTTTGAAACAGAAATCATTCCCAAACTGGGCGAGGGACATTATATGCTGTTCCGGGTTCAAGGCGGTATTCGTTCCTATGCTGCAGGCCTTGGATCAAACGGCAAGCTTCAATTGCTTAAAAATGACAACGGCTACACCATTTTATGCGAAACCGATCTGCCTTGGAAAGCAGAAGAAGGCTGCCGAATTAGCGTGACCGTCATTGGAAACCAGATTGTAATCGAGCATAAGGGGGCCGAAGTAATCAGGTATGAGGATGATGACCGTCCATACTTAAGCGGTCAAGTCGGATTCGCCACAATGAACGGAAGCCATACCCATTATAACGGCTTTTCGATAAAAGGAGTATAACGATGATGCGGGGTACAATCTTGGTTGCAGGCAGCATCAATATGGATATCGTAAACGGTGTTCAGGCTTTTCCGGCTCCCGGGGAAACGATTACCGGCTTGGGTACAGCCTATCATCCAGGCGGAAAAGGAGCCAATCAAGCGGTAGCCGCTGCCCGTTCAGGTTGTCCGGTCGTCATGCTTGGTGCTGTTGGCACAGATCTATTTGGCAAATCTCTGCTAGCGAGCCTTAGTGAAGAGGGAATCAAGACGGAAGAGGTGATAATCAAGGCAGGCAGTTCAGGCATGGCTTTCATTACAGTCAATAGTTCGGGAGAAAATACGATCGTGCTTTCGCCCGGAAGCAATGGTCTGCTTGTTGAGCAGGACATTCCGGAAGACAGACTGAATCAGGCGGGAATGCTCCTGCTGCAGAACGAGATTCCTTGGCCAACTAATCTTTATCTCATGGAGCAGGCGGGTAAAAGAGGAATTCCAGTTCTGTATAATGCAGCTCCTGCGCATAAGCTGACAGCCGTTGTCCTGCCTTTGATCGATACGCTTATTATGAATGAAACGGAGGCAGAATCCGTAACAGGAGAGCCGGTTGCCAATGTCAATGAAGCGTCGCATGCTGCTTCGCTGCTGGTTAGTCAAGGCGTGCGCCATGTGGTTATAACATTAGGCAACAAGGGTTGTTTCTATATGGATGATGAAGGTATTGCTGTTCATCAGCCGGCATTCGAAGTCGAAGCATTGGATACGACGGCTGCAGGCGACACCTTTATTGGCGCCTACGCGTCAGCCCTGCATAAGGCGAAAAACCGTTTAAGTGCGCTGCTGTATGCTTCAGCAGCATCTGCAATAGCAGTCACACGCAGGGGAGCGCAAAGCTCGGTTCCGGATGAACAGGAGATTGAATTGTTCTTATTGCAGCGTATTAACGGACAAGGAGGGATGTCTGTATGAAATTAGGAGTCACTTTAGTGGCAGCCTGCGTGCTAACAGTTGCTGTCCTTTTCCTGCTTGGCGGGAAAATGCAAACCGGGTCGAGCTATTACGTTGACAGTAATGATTCTGCTGCGAGCGATGAAGGTGCTGGTTCGAAGGAGCGGCCTTGGAAATCGCTTGAAGCGATAAACAGCCGAAGCTTTGCCCCGGGCGATACGATTCATTTCGCTGCCAATTCTGTCTACACAGGAACGGTTACGATATCCTCGTCGGGGAATCCAGGCAAGCCAATTGTATTAACCCGGTATAAAGACGGGAACAAGCCCTCCTTTTCTAATTCAGGCGGCTTGCACGCGCTGGTCCTAACAGGCAGCTACGTGCGCATCGATGGTTTGGAATTTCGCGATACGGCAGTAATTGAGCATTGGAACGCTAGCAGCTATATGGAGAGCGGAGCAGTATTGATTCAGCAGGAGGCTGATCATGTTACGGTGACAAATAGCGAGTTCAGCGGTGTAGGGGTTGGTGTCAAAACCTATGGGCTGCATACGAAGATTACAGGGAATCACTTTCATGATCTCGTGATCGCCTATTCGGATCAAGAGCAGTCCTATGGAGCGATTGGTGTGAGTCTAAACCATTCCAACGCTGAGGTCTCCTATAATCATTTCGTCAACTGCCGATCTACGGACAGCCCTTATGGAGCAGATGGCGGAGCAATCGAAATCGAAGGCTATATAAACGATAAGTCGAATATTGCCATTCATCACAATGTTTCGTCTGGCTCGCAAGGCTTTATCGAGGTGACGGAGACGCGTGCCAGTCAAGTGGCAGTGTATCAGAATGTTAGCGATGATTACCAGCAATTTATCGCTTTTGATACGACGGTGACACCATCTGACTTTTCAGTGGAGCATAATACGGTGGTCCGTACGAAAACCTCTAATGTGACAGCGCTCTTTACGGTGCTATTTTACCGGGAGGAGGGGCCGGAACCGGAAGACAGCTGGCTTAATATACGGAACAATATTTTCTATACCCCTGCAGCTAAAGTATTGAACGGGTCCTATTCTTATAAGTCTTATAATTATCCTCATAGTTTTAATTTGTTTTTTGACGGTACCGGAGATCCAGTGGGCTATCCGCTTGGTCAAGGAGATTTAGTTGGAGACCCTCAATTCAGGAGCCTGGAAGGCGGCGATTTCCGCTTGGGAGCTGGAAGTCCAGCAATAAATGCGGGAACATCGCTTGGCTATAAAAGGGATATCGAAGGAAAGCGTATTAAAGGCAAGCCCGACATGGGAGCCTACGAATACAGGTAAGTCGATTCACTTATAAAAAAGTGCTTAAAGGCGACAACTGCCTTTAAGCACTTTTTCCTGCTTCTAGCGGCTTCCCGCCGCCCACCTCGCGCTGTTTCTAATTAATTGGCGATAAGCTTCCGGCTTGAAGCTTGGCTCACAATGGCCCGGCTGCAAATATACGACTCTGCCAAGCCCGTAACGGTGCTCCCATGCTGCAGGATAACGCTTGCCTTCATACTCGTATTCCAGAAAGACGTTGCGCGGAGCAAAGGAGTCGAATTCGAACATGTAAGGCTCTTCATCAACAGAAAAATCCGGCACATCTTGCAGCAGCAGATGTCCTGGTGCCGACCCGAAGTAATGAAGCGTCTGGTATTCGGGGTGCGTAGTGAACTTGCCTCCGATAAGCTGTGCAAGCTCATAGCTGTTCTGCAGCGAGATTCCGTTGTGGATGACGAGCAGACCGCCGCCTCCGGCCACGTAGCGGACAAGCCCTGCTGCTTGCTCTTGCTCAATGCTGCGGCTCCAGCAGTCCGCATAGGACACAACGGCATCTACCGCTGTGGAAGACAAGTCCGATAACGCATTGTAATCCTCAGTAACAGTAAGCTGAAAAGCTTCGCCAAGCAGCTCAGCAAGCTGCTGCCGTGCAGGCTCCAGCGGATGCCATTCAGCTTTCTCATTGTCGCCAAGCAGCAATAGTTTTCGTGTAACCGTACTCATTTTTTGTAACCTTCCTCTCCATACCTGCTAAATTAGAAACGGCCTGTTAAGGCCCATCCTCTGGCGGTTGTTGTTTTTGCTGCTGCAGCTTCTGCAAATAATCATCGAGCCGATCGAAACGATCTTCCCAAACTTTGCGGAAGGAGGACAGCCAATCATTCATTTCCTCAAAAGAATGGGAACGCAGCTTGTATATCCGCCGATTGGCAACCGGTTGAACTTCTACGAGCCCGACATCGCTCAGCACGCGCAGATGCTTGGAAACTTGAGGCTGGTTAAGGCCAAGGCGGTCGGCGATTTCTCCGACGGTTAACGGTCCGTCACGCAGAAGTTCGACGATATGCAGCCGGTTAGGCTCGGAAAGAGCATTGAACGTAGTCGAATTCATAACGTGATCCTACTCCATACTGAATAATTTAAGGGTAATCTGTATTGAATATATGTTATTTGGAATATTCCTGTCAAGGAATATTTAGGTAAAAATAACGGTATTACCGGTATTTGGCTGCAGTCAAGAGAACCAAACAGCTCCGGCATAGGTAATTGCGATTAGGAAAAAGCTAAGCTTGAAATCCGATCTGCTCCTTGATGAGCTCAATGACGCTGCGCTTTGTAGCGGATAAATAATTCGGCTCCCGCCTATGCAGAAGGCCGATCGAAATGTGCGGCTCTCTCATTAAGACATCCAGCTTCGTTACTCCGCTTGGCAGGGGCAAGGAGGCGAGAGTGGCACCAATCCGGCTGGAGCCTTGGACAAAAGAAGGAAGGAGCGACAATTGCGTGACGGTATGAGTCAGGGGGCGAGATGGCAGAAGGGAAAATTCTTCATCCAGCCGGATATGGTACAGACAGTTGTCTCCGCCAGCAATCAGCGGGTATGGCAGCAAATCCGAGAGGGAAAGCGATGTCCGGCTGGCTAGCGGATGCGTGTCATCTGCAATGAACGAAAGCCCCTCGGCATATAGTGGCTCGAAGTGAAGTCCATTTCTAAGCGGATGATCCCCGCAAATGGCAAAATCCAGCTTGCCGCTCCTTATATCTTGCAGCAAAGCATCCGTATTGGCTACCGTTACACTCCAATTGAAAGCAGGCTTTCTCTCGGCCAGTCGTCTCAATATGCCAGGAAGCAATGCGGCTGCCGCGGGTTCAACGGCCCCGATGGCGATAATGCCGATTTCCTCCTTCTCCAGCGACTTAGCCAAATCCTCAGCATATTGCCAATGCCGGATAAGGGACTGAACCTCCTCGGCGTAGATCCGCCCTGCTGCCGTCAGTTCAGCTTCCCAGCCGCGCTGGAACAACGCGAAGCCAAGCTGCTTTTCCAAGCGTTGAATCTGATTCGTGATCGTCGATTGTGCGTAGTTCAGCTTAGCCGCCGCTTTGGAAAATGTGCCTTCTTCTACAATTGTCCGGAAAGCGATTAATTCTTTCAGATCCATGTGCATTGCCTCGCTTTATCTATAATATCGATTAAGATGTTTGTTTTAATCCATTATATAGATGAAGAATGTTGCTGTAAAATAAAGCTACTATAAAGAGGAGGGATACCACATGCCATTTGTACGCATCGACTATGTAGAGGGACAATATAAGGAGGCGGAATTGGCCGCCGTCAGCGGAATGATTCAGACTGCTTTAACCGATCAATTTCATTCGCCTGCAGATGATTGCTTTCAAGTGTTTCATAGCCATAAAACTTCGGAATTTATTTATAATACGCAATATTTGGGTGTGTTGAGATCGGACCGGCTGCTGTATATCCAAATCACTTGTGCACCGGGAAGAACGATTAAGCAGAAGCGCGGGTTATATAGGCAATTATCCGAGTCCATCGCAGCCGCCTGCGGTATTTCCATAGACGATGTATTTGCCATATTAACCGAGACGGAGCTGGACAATTGGACATTCGGCAAGGGATTAGCTCAGATGGCCGACGCCAAGCCAGACTGGATACCCGTGCCGGCGCAGCGGCAAGAGCGGGACAGTATAGAAACGGGGCAGAAGCGGGGAACATCTGCAAGGCATGAGACAATCGCGACTTCTGTTAACGAAGCTTATGGTCAGATCGCACCGGCTTTTGTGCAATATACGGAAAAGGTGCTGTTCGGTGATGTATGGCGCAGAGGCGAGCTGTCACTGCGGGAGAGAAGCCTGATTACAGTCGCTGCACTCACAGCTGGCGGGAATGTGACGCAGCTGGATTATCATTTTAAGCTGGCAAAGGAAAATGGCCTTTTTGAGGTGGAGCTTGCAGAGGTCATTACCCATCTGGCTTTTTATACAGGTTGGCCTCGAGCAGACTCTGCGCTTCAGGCATTAAAAACAGCGTTTGGACTATAATAATTACCTCAAAATGAGTCTGAAATAGTTTGAAACACCAATCCGGATATACTATAATTACCCATTATAGAGATAGGAGGAAATCATGTGAATTCTGCAAGTGCAGCAGCAGCTCCGTCATCTGTGGATTTGAGCAATGTGAAGAGATTGCCGATATTAATCTCGCTAATTATCGGTGCATTCTTTTCCATACTTAATGAGACGTTGTTGACGATCGCTTTTCCAGAGCTGGTTCATGAGCTTAATGTAACGGCTTCTACGCTTCAATGGCTGTCAACGGGTTATATGCTCGTGGTGGGCGTTCTCGTTCCGGCTTCGGCATTACTCGTGCAATGGTTTACGACTAGGCAAATGTTTTTGGGGGCCATGATTTTATTTACTTTAGGAACGCTCGTATGCAGCATCTCGCCGGGCTTCTCGCTGCTTTTGGTGGGACGTCTGCTCCAGGCGGGAGGTACCGGACTTATGCTTCCGGTTATGATGAATACGATCCTCGTGCTTTATCCGCCGGAGAAACGCGGAGCGGCGATGGGCAGTATCGGACTTGTCATTATGTTCGCACCTGCTATCGGACCTACGCTGTCGGGTCTCATTCTGGACTCGCTTAGCTGGCGCTGGCTGTTCTACCTTGTACTGCCTTTTGCAGTATTTTCGATCATTTTTGCTTTTGTTTATTTGAAAAATGTATCGACGCCAACAAAACCGAAGGTTGATATTCTTTCGATTATTTTGTCCACCATCGGCTTTGGCGGTATCGTCTACGGCTTCAGCAGCTCCGGTGAAGGCGGCGGCGGCTGGTCCAGCCCCGAGGTGTACGGAACGCTGGCTGCAGGTATCGTAGCGCTGCTCTTATTCGTATGGAGACAGCTTAGCGTCAAAGAACCGTTAATGGATTTGCGCGCTTTCCGTTTCCCGATGTTTACGCTAACGGCGATTCTTCTCATTATTATGATGATGACGCTGTTCTCGACGATGACGCTGCTGCCATTCCTGTTCCAGGGTGCGCTGCTGCTCAGCGTATTCGCATCTGGACTGATCATGCTGCCGGGCAGCCTGCTTAACGGTTTGATCTCTCCGCTGACAGGCAAGCTGTTCGACAAATTTGGTCCGCGAGCGCTCGTTATTCCAGGGACGATTTTCCTGACGATCGTCATGTTCTTCTTTACAAGAGTGACGGTCGAGACGACGAAGCCGACGTTTATTCTGCTTCATATCTGCATTATGATCGCGATTTCGATGATTATGATGCCGACACAGACGAACGGTCTGAACCAGCTGCCGAGCCGGTATTATCCGCATGGCACGGCTATTCTCAATACGCTTCAGCAAGTAGCTGGCGCAATTGGCGTCGCATTGTTCATCGGGATTATGTCCTCTGGACAAGAGAAATTTCTTCTAGATTCAGGAGATCCGACGAACAAAGCTTTATGGCCGCAGGCTATGGTGGCGGGCGTACACAACGCTTTCTTGGTCGGTTTTGGATTTGCGATTGTGGCTCTCGTGTTGTCCTTCTTTATTAAACGGACGAAGAGCCCGGAACAATAGGTCGTGTACGATTAGTTTATGGATGATTGAAAACAGCTTGACTCTTGAGGAGTCAGGCTGTTTTTTTGTTGCAGTTAAGGGCAGCAGCATGAGGGGCGCTACAGTTTGGCCGCCGTATTGGCGGTTCTTTTGGTCAAGCAGCGCCTCATATACTGCACGGAAGCGTATTACGAGAGGAGGCTTTGTTCGTGTCCCAGAACGAGCAGGTCCGGTACTATAAGCCTTTTGTGGGTCCGTTTGATCCTTGTCCGCCCATTTTGGTAAAAAGCTACAGTACGCCGCCACAGCTGTTTATTCCATTCCAACCGCCGAACTGGCCGCAGTTCAGCCCGCATGAAGCATTGCGATACGGCACGTTATGGCCGGCATTATTCAGCCCGTACGAGTCGAAGCACACGAAGAAAGTGGAAGGTGAGGGTGAAGCCTAGTGTCAAAAACGATGGACAGCGAATTTTACAAGCTGCTGCATGAACTGCAGGCCATCGATTTCGTATTGGTGGAGTTGAATTTGTATCTGGACACACACCCGAATGATGTGAATGCTATTCAGCAGTACAACCATTGCGCCCAAGTGAGGCAGCAAATCGCTTATCAATACGAGACACGTTATGGTCCGCTGAAAAACTTCGGGCAGAGCTATTCGGGTGCGCCTTTTCAATGGGTGGACACTCCATGGCCATGGCAGGTGTAGCCTGCCGCTATTCGCTTGTGAGCTTGCAACAGTGAGGAGGATAACGGAAATGTGGGTTTACGAGAAGAAGCTGCAGTACCCGGTCCGCGTCAGCAAATGCGACCCTTTAATGGCCAAATTTCTGTTGGAGCAATATGGCGGGGCGGATGGTGAGCTGGCTGCGGCTTTGCGATATTTGAACCAGCGTTATACGATTCCGGATAAAGTAATTGGATTGTTAACCGACATAGGCACGGAAGAATTCGCCCACCTTGAGATGATTGCGACTATGGTCTATAAGCTGACCAAGGATGCAACACCGGAGCAGATGAGAGCGGTGGGGCTGGGCGATACGTACGTATCCCATGATAATGCGCTGTTCTACCAAAATGCCGCAGGCGTTCCATGGACGGCTGCCTATATTCAAGCGAAGGGTGATCCAATCGCAGATTTGTATGAGGATATCGCGGCTGAAGAGAAGGCGAGGGCGACTTATCAGTGGCTGATCGATATGACGGATGATGTCGATCTGCAGGATGGCTTGAAATATTTACGGGAGCGTGAAATCGTTCACTCCTTGCGGTTCCGTGAAGCGGTGGAAATATTGAAGGAGAAACGTGATGAGAAATTCTACTATTAGGTGCGAACCTCTCTGCAGTGATTGGCTGCTGGGAGGTTTTTTTATTTTCCAGCCTATGTTATCAGTACCGTTTAAGGTGTTCGTGGACGGCTGCAAGCAGGATAAGCAACTAAACCTATAATTGGCACGTCTGTATAGAAAAGGGGGTGTAGCATGAGATATCGATTGTTTTTATTGCTGATCATTTTATTACTGATATTTGCAGCCGGCTGCGGCAAAACGTCAAATCATTCCAACGAGGACAATTCTGATCACGTAACCCAAGCTCCATCAGTGACAGAGTCTCCGCCTTTTGCTTTTGAACGAGATCATGTCACCAAAGCTATTATCTACATGAATGCATCTGAGCGAATCATTGCGGAACTTACAGACTCTGATAGCTTAAATAGGCTGGGCAAGCTGCTAGATCATGCTCGTGTAATCTCTGGGGCAGCACCAGACGACCTTTTATACACAATTGTGTTGGAGTCAGGAGATGAGGTTTCGCGAGCATTGGATGTGACCGGAAACGGAAGTGTATTTACCGATCAGACGACGAAAAGCTCGTATGAATTAGACAAAAAAGGCTTCGAGAAATTTGTCGCGGAGCTGAAGGCCATAACAGCCAGCAATTTCGAGCCCAAGATTGATTTTGACTTCCCGCCGGGAGCTGACAGTGATGAAGAAGCTGTTATTGCGTTAGTGAAGAAGACCATGGAAGCCATGGTTAACAAGAATATGGACGAGTTCCATGCCAATCTGGAACATCCTGATCAGGATTACTTGGATTTTCTGATTGATACCTACCGGCTGTACCGGTTTACTGAGCTGGAGCTGATTGAGCCCTTCGATGCGTCCAATGGGCGTAAAAACATCCGAATCCGTTTCGAATATGAGGAGGACGGTGCGATTGGAAATTCAGGCTACATATTTACTTCGCGTAAAAATAAGGAAGGTAACTGGAAGATTGAAAATATTGATTAACAACCTGGAGCTGCTGGGAGTCTGAATACGAAGGTGATGTATTGAGAAAGAAATGGTGGTTTAGATTTATCATTCTTATTCTGATGATGGTTGTAATTATGATTGTCTTTGGGATTTGGTTTTTCGGTCAGTACATCTTACCAACCCCACTTGATTGGGATTGAACGCCAGGATGGCTAGAACTCGTGGGAGCGAGATAATAGACTATAAGCCTCTCGTAGGGCATTAACCTTACAATCGTTAAGTCTTTTGTTGCGTTTGCATGGATTTTAATATGGATAAGACCCTGAAAGGGTCTTATCTGACTCCTAGCACCAAATTTGCCCAGCAATAAGACCCTCGCAGGGTCTTATTGCTGGGCAAAGTGAGGGTCAGCCCTCATGTATGTACGCATTTCGTTAGCATAAGACCCTGAGAGGGTCTAATCTGACTGCCCGCACGATGTTTTCAGCATCATAAGACCCTCACAGGGTCTTATGATGCTGAAAAGTCGGGTTTGTCCCACGTATGCCCGCATTTCATTATGGATAAGACCCCCGCAGGGTCTTATTGCTGGGAAAAGTCGGGTCAGCCCTCGTATATGTACGCATTTCGTTAGCATAAGACCCTGAAAGGGTCTTGTCTGATCTCCCTCCATTACGCTCGTTTGTTAAGGGAGCTATATCATTAGCCAACATTGCTTAAACTTGTTTTCAACCTTTTGTATTGATCTAATCTACTCTCGCACACGATCCATCAAACTAATCACATAGCTGTCCAGCCGTTCTGCCATCAATTGAGGCGTTAATCCTTTCATGCCTAGAGCCGTCCAGCCTTCATACACTTCGGGGGTTGACCCGTCGGAAAAATCGGCCACCGTCACGAGATCCCAGTAGGGATGATAAATAAAAGAATCGCCTCGATAAGCTTGGTATGCATTCAAAAAATCATCCGCTGTCTGTACATCATACAATTGCACCAGATTGGCACGGCAATGGCCAACATCGATGCCTGCAGGTCCAAGGCAGCCGTTGACCCAGTCTACAACGCCGCTCACTTTTCCTTCATGCCATAGAACATTGGCCGGATGATAATCCCGGTGAATAAATTGCATTTCAGTGACTGGCGGGGGGCCGAGAACGATACGAGCGGCTTCTTGCCACTCTTGAGGATGCTTCGACCACAATGAAGTATCCAGCTTAGATGCATCACTGTAAGGGGCGAAGGTCCATGGGAATCCAGCCGAATCATTGCTGCTGCTGTTATGCATCTTTGCCAGCGTCTCAGCCAGTCCGTCCACCCAATGCTGCAGATTAGCCGGCTCTAGAACAACCTCGCCATCTAGTTTGGTCATCAGCAAAGCCGGCATACCGCAGCTGCTGCCTGTTTCGTCTAAAGCAATGACCTCTGGGATGGCGACGCCGCTTATCCGGGATGCCCGGCGAAGGCTTTCAGCTTCCCGGAACGTTAAGTCGGGCTGCTCCTGCAGCCATTCCTTATTATCAATTTGACGGAGCACGTAATCCCGCTGTTGCCCGTCTATCGACAGAGTCAGGCTGTGGACAGGCGAGGATACACCGCCGTAAAGTCTTTTGACCGCTAAAACTGTTGCTTCGGGATGGACGGCATCTATAGCCCACTGAAGTGCTTGTTCCGATAAGAGATGGGAAGACATGTTAAATCGCTCCTTTAACAGCAACGGATTGGCTGCGTTCCAGCTTAAAACGCTCCAAATAGCTCTGTCTCCGTTCCCCGTCATATTCGATAGCTGAATCAATCACTATTGAAATTTGCTCTACCATATCATCGTTGTCGAAAATGCTGTGATGGTTATAGCAGCGTTCGTCTTCAAGCAATTTCATTAGGCAGGTTGGCAGGTTCGAAGCTACGCCTAAATTGTCCGGATGCATGATCCAGGATATTTCCTTCCAGTCCAATATGCCTTCGTCCGTCTTGATCGGCGTCTCATAACGATAATCCTCAGGCAGCTCCGCAACATATACATAAATGCCGCCAAAATCGGTACCGCTTACCGAGGTCCACGTGATCATTCCTTTAAAAAGAAGACTGCGAAAGGCTTCAGCGGCGATTCCGGTTTCCTCGGCTATTTCTCGCTCCATAGAGGAGCGGGCAGTCTCCCCTTTATCCAGCTTTCCTCCGACTCCATTCCAGCGGCCCATCCAGGAGGAGCGCTCCCGATTAAGCAATAAAATCCGAGAGCCTTGGCGAATCAGGCCTAAATTGTATTTGAGCATGTTTTTCTCCCTATATATCTGTCTATATTTTCAAATCTTCTTATCTACAAAAATAGCATAGTTTGGCTTTCCTTCCTATAACCAAATCTTAAATTGCGCACTTTGCAAAAGAGGCGTATGATGGGAACCGGAGTAAATCGCTTTGCGCATTTCGTATTTCGCATCAGGAGGAAATATTCAACATGAGTAAGTTAACAAAGCTTCACACCGCAATGCTTATAGCCTTTTTAGTCATCGTATGGGGAATTAACTGGCCGCTCACTAAAGAAGCGCTTCAGGATATGCCTCCGATACTGTTTTCTGGGGTACGGACGCTAATCGGCGGTCTGCTGCTCCTGATGGTGGCTATTCCAAGATATAAACGGCTGCAATTGAGGAAAAACGGTTCGATTTATTTAATTTCTACATTGTTTAACGTCATTCTGTATTATGGCTTGCAAACGATAGGCATTCATTATTTGCCGGCAGGACTCTTTTCCGCCATCGTGTTCCTGCAGCCGGTGCTCGTCGGACTGTTCTCATGGCTTTGGCTTGGGGAGATGATGAACGGATTGAAAATTGCAGGCCTCATCCTCGGCTTTGCCGGTGTAGGCGTAATGAGTGCCGGCGGCTTAAGCGGACATTTGTCGATGACGGGTATCGTGCTTGCTCTTAGCTCGGGGCTCAGTTGGGCGCTTGGAACGGTCTTTGTGAAAAAGGTAAGCAGCCGGGTTGACTCGATCTGGCTCGTATCCATTCAGCTGACAGCGGGCGGATTGCTGATGACCGGAGCCGGCTCCTTCATCGAGAGCTGGTCGGACGTCAACTGGAGACCGCAATTTATTTTTAACCTGCTGTTCATCTCCGTGTTTGTCATTGCGATTGGCTGGATCGTCTTTTATAAGCTGATCAATTCCGGCGAGGCGAGCCGGATGTCGTCTTTTACGTTTTTAATTCCGCTCGTCGCGATTATGATCAGCACCTTGTTCTTTAATGAACCGTTTACGTTCTCGCTGCTTGGCGGCTTGGTATGTATCCTTGCCAGCATCTATTTGGTTAACCGAAAACCAGCAGCCAGACAAGCAATGCCGGGCTAGCTTTACAAAGAAAGGCGCCGACTCGAATCGGCGCCTTTCTTTTATTTATTTTTTCGCAAAAAAGCTTTGGAACGCTTCTTTGATCTTATCTTGTTCGAGCGATACGGAAAAAAGCACATAATCGCCGCTGCGAATAACTTGATAGTTTTTCGCCAGTTCATACTGATCCTGCAGGTAGTTCTCGAATGCTTTTTGGATCATTTCCGCTCGTTTATCGAAGCCGGCCGCAACTGCTTTATAATCGCTGTCCGATTTCAGCTTAACAATTGAAAATTCACTGGCTTGTATCATAATCATCGCCTGATAGAACTTGCCTTCTTCAAGCTGCTCACCGGCATCAATACCGTAGAATTCTTTGATTTGATCGCCTTCAATAGCGACAAGGGAGCCAAATTGTACTTCTTCTTTTATTTTCGCTGCGATATCGGCTGCCGTAATTTGATCTGCCGGCTTCTCCGAAGGTTTGGGGGAAGGTTTGGCAGACGGCTTCTCGGAAGGTTGAGCGGACGGCTTAACGGTCGGCTTGTCCGATGGCGCCAGCGACGGTGTAGCCGAAGGATTTGAAATTGGCGTTGGTGTCGGTTTTGGCGTAGCCGAGGGCTTATTAGAAGCTTGCGGCTGCTCCGATGCAACAGGTTTTTGAGTAGCTTTTGGTGTTGCTTCAGATTGTTCCGTTGGTTTAGAAGTTGGATCTGCTGTTGCTTCGGGCTCGGGAGTCGGGGCGGTAGCTGCCTCTGATTCCGCATTATTCGAAGGCTCACTGGTATGAGTGTTATCTGTTGAAGCGGGCGGTTCTGTCGTCTCGGGAGATGCCGTAATGGCCGGTGGAGTCGATTCTGTATTTTGGCTGTTGTTGCCGTTTACGCCGCCGCAACCGGAAGCGGTTACAGCGATGGATAGAGACAGAAGCGTCACACAGAAAGATTTGAATGATGCCATTGTTCAATTTCTCCTTTTATGCATTGTTATCTAATAGACGGTTTTGTCGAAATAAAGGTTTCACATAGGGCGATTATATAAAGGGCAATATAACGTATTCCAGTTATGGAGGCGGATCGGATGATGAATTTAGACGATAATGCGGGAGAGCTTTTGGCTGAGCTCAATGAGTTAATTCAGCACTGCATTTCCATCGAGCTTCGGATTCATAAAGCGGATGTGGACCGCATTGTGCAGGTGATGGAGAAGCATGGCTTCAAATACAAGGTATCATGGGCTTCCATGGAACTGACCGATTTTATCGTGATTGATTTTTGGAAAAGAGAGCTGCTGAAAAAATAACAGCTTAAGCACTTTTGGATTAAAAGCTTTGGAATGGCGTGCCCAGCCGTTCCTTGAATTGTCCAGGGGAGCAATCGTTATACCGCCGGAACATCGTGTAAAAATGTCCGATATTGGACATGCCGACGGCAGCGGCTATTTCAGCTATGCTTAAGTTTTTGGTCAACAGCAGCTGTTCGGCCCGTTTGATTCGCTTATAAGCGAGAAAGTCGGTAAAGGACATGCCGACGGCTAATTTGAATTGCTTAATAAAATAGGTATAGCTCATGTTGATTCGGCTGCAAAGCTCGGAAATAGCGATTTTCGCGCTCAAATGCTCATCCACATAATCGAGTATGGGCTGCATCCGCTGCAGCATCGGATTGTCGTTATAGTGAAGGCAAAGCTTATGGTCATGACGGATCAAAAGCATCAAAATTTGCTTGAACATAGAGGCAACAGCAAGATCATGGCCTGCATCTCCGCGCTCCATTTCATCATGGATTTCTTTAATGAGAGAGCCGATCCGTTTGCGGACCTCAGGATTTTCCCGGCATACATAGTTAAGCGAGCTAAGCGGCCGAAGGACTTCGGAAAACCGCTTCATGCTGTTCATCGTGCTCTGGTCCCAATAGTTTTGCAGATCGACTTGAAAGACGTAATGGCTGAGCTGAAGATCGGTCGGCATCGTTGTGTGCGGTTCGTTGGAGCCGAATATCGCAACATCGCCCGCATTGAGAATCAGCTTTTCATCGGGGCAAAACGCCGTTTGCTGGCCCTGAACGATATAGACGAATTCGATTTCTTTATGATAATGCCATTTGACGTAGTTTTTCTCCTGCCAATTCGTTTCAATCTGCCGCTGAAAAGCCTCCGGCGCACGTTCCTGCTCATCGATCCGCCAAATTCGCAGCGCCAGCAGCGGGTTCTGATAAATAACCTTCTCATATTGCAGCTCCTGGTACATAGCAGCTCCTCTCGACAAACCCTTTTGCTTTCATTATACAACAGAATACCGTAATAATAAGATGCAATCTGGAATTGGTCAGGCCGCCGCAATTGTTTAGAATGTTAACTATACGGAACATTTGATCATTCGTAGGAGGAATTGACGAGCAATGGCGAAACAGTTGAACGTAACGATATGGAATGAATTCCGGCATGAGAAAACAAATCCCGAAGTAACGGAAATTTACCCGAATGGCATCCACAAGGTAATTGGCGAAGGCATTACCGGCGATGTCAATATTACGTATGCAGTGCTTGACGACCCGGAGCATGGATTGACAGAAGAAGTGCTTAACAGCACTGATGTTCTGTTGTGGTGGGGACATATGGCGCATGGCGATGTACAAGATGAAATCGTGGAACGTGTGCATAACCGTGTCTTGCAAGGCATGGGGCTGATCGTACTGCATTCCGGCCATTTCTCGAAAATTTTCAAAAAGCTGATGGGCACGGGCTGCGACCTGAAATGGCGCGAAGCCGGCGAGAAGGAGCGTCTGTGGGTTGTGAACCCGGCGCATCCGATTGCCGCTGGCATCGGTGAATATATTGAGCTGGAGCAAGAGGAAATGTACGGCGAGCATTTCGACATCCCGCAACCGGATGAGCTGGTATTCATCAGCTGGTTCGAGGGCGGCGAAGTATTCCGCAGCGGCTGCTGCTATACGCGCGGCAACGGCAAGATTTTCTATTTCCGTCCAGGTCATGAGACGCACCCGACCTACTACAATACGGATGTACGCAAAGTCATCTCCAATGCAGTTCAGTGGGCGGCTCCGGTCGATCGCGAGTACCCGCGATACGGGCACGTTCCCGTATCGATCGAGCCGATTAAAGCGAAGTAATAGGATGTGTAGAACCCTGCGAGGTGAGCATTTGCTCTGCTCGCAGGGTTTTTTTACGAACTACCGAGCTAGAAAATCAGGAAACCAGGAAATGAACGAACCACGAACCACGAACCACGAACCACGAACCACGAACCACGAACCACGAACCACGAACCACGAACCACGAACCACGAACCACGAACCACGAACCACGAACC
>NZ_JBHVUY010000001.1:1792405-1793720 GCF_042883865.1 Paenibacillus sp. NPDC058174 | reverse complement strand
ACGTACCAACAAACCTTCGAACCTCCGAACCTCCGAACCTCCGAACCGGAACCCCTGCTAAATACGGACAGTATGAACTAGGTGCCCATACACCCCACTAAAATTTGATTAGCGAAGCTAGTTCGCAAATCAGCGAACCAAACTTCGCTATTCCGGCGTAATCAAGCAGGCTGAGCAGCTACAGCGAACCTATTTTCGCTACTCGCGAATCTATGTTCATGAGTAGCGAAGCTAGGTTCGCTGTAGAAAGGACGAGGGCTTGCCAGCTCCCGTGTAGCGAGCCTGTCTTCACAAAATAGCGAAGTTGGTTCGCTCCAACTAACATTTGGGCGAGTAGAGCCCGCCAATCCTCGAAAATCACACAATAGTTAGCCATTAGCGAAGCGGGTTCGCAAATTAACGAACCAATCTTCGTTAAATCGGCGCAATGGAGCAGGCCGAACGGCTACAGCGAACCGAACTTCGCTAAACTGGCGCAATTAAGCAGGCTGAGCGGCTACAGCGAACCTATTTTCGCTAATCGCGAACCTATGTTCATGAGTAGCGAAGCTAGCTTCGCTGTAGAAAGGACGAGGGCTTGCCAGCTCTCGTGTAGCGAACCTGTCTTCGCAAAATAGCGAAGCAGGTTCGCTACAACTAACATTTGGGCGAGTAGAGTCCGCCGATCTTCGAAATCACACAATAGTTGGCCGTTAGCGAAGCAGGTTTGCAAATCAGCGAACCGAACTTCGCTAAACTGGCATAATCAAGCAGGTTGAGCGGCTACAGCGAAGCGGGTTCGTAAATCAGCGAACCAAACTTCGCTATTCCGGCGTAATCAAGCAGGCTGAGCAGCTACAGCGAACCTATTTTCGCTACTCGCGAACCAAGGTTCATGAGTAACGAATCTAGCTTCGCTGTAGAAAGGACGAGGGCTTGCCAGCTCCCGTGTAGCGAACCTGTCTTCGCAAAATAGCGAAGCAGGTTCGCTGTACGGAGCTTTGAGCGAGAGCAGTCCGCCAATCCTCGAAAAATCACACATTAGTTGGCCGTTAGCGAACTGAACTTCGCTAAACCGGCGCAATGGAGCAGGCCGAACGGCTACAGCGAAGCGGGTTCGCAAATTAACGAACCAATCTTCGTTAAACTGGCGCAATCAAGCAGGCTGAGCAGCTACAGCGAACCTATTTTCGCTAATCGCGAACCAAGGTTCATGAGTAACGAATCTAGCTTCGCTGTTGAAAGGACGAGGGCTTGCCAGCTCCCGTGTAGCGAACCTGTCTTCGCAAAATAGCGAAGCAGGTTCGCTGTACGGAGCTTTGAGCGAGAGCAGTCC